>CAKVEA010000003.1 GCA_934728355.1 uncultured Eubacteriales bacterium | reverse complement strand
ATAATTTGATATGTTGATTTAAAAGTATCAGGACTTGCCATGATATTTACTTTTCCGTTTGTCAGTTGCAAAAGTTGTGTTTGAAGCCTTGTGACGGATTCCACCATACATTTTTTAGAGTTAGTCCAATAATATATGAATACAAAATATCTTCTATTGCTTGTAAAACTAAAGGGCGACCCCATTTTTCTTTTCGGCTGCTTCTAATTTTTAAAACTATAGTTCGGTTATTATCAAGCACAAACCAATTCGGTAAGCCTTTACTTCGTCTATAATAAAAAGCCTCTATTATTTCTTTAGAGTATCGTCTCAGATTACTTTCAAGCTTTTCGCCAGTGCAGGTTGTGAAATAATTGAGGTCAAAATCCACTTGATAACTTTCGTTTTTTATTCCGACTTCCAAAATCATGGTTTCATATCTTCCTTATTGGGATTACCCTATATACTACACAGAGGGTAGAAATATATAAAAGCCATTGATATCCATATGAACATTCAAAAATACTTTTCCCGGCTTTAAGACCTCTCAGAATAATCAAAAGCTTCAATATGTTTTCTATTTTCCCAAATTTTAAAACATCGAAGAAATATTTAGTGGGTCCGGTTTATCATCACTTTGTCAGTCCCTTAAAGTTGTAATTATTTTAATTAAAGTTACAACCGTTTTATTGATGCTGTCAGTTGTTCAGTTATAGTCAGAATTTGAACTCATTATTTTTTAAAAATTGTAAAAAAAAAGAAACTTTGTTCAATGCCATGTTTTTCGGCAATTCGCAAAATTTCTTTCGCTTGTTTGTTTAAATTTATTTTTGGCAATCTCTCACCTTGTGTTTTTAAATATTTGGAAATAAATTTGCTCTGCAAGTTTTTTCATCATTATCGGCGGAACACCTGATTACGACTATATGTCAAAATATGTGAACAAAATTCAAAATAAATGTTTACATACATTTGAAGCTCTGCCATCTTCGTAATTTAGGTCTTATGGTGTCTCTAACGATAAAATTACCATTCGCATAACCAAATAGTCTGTTTGCTATGACAGCACAGAAAAATTTCATAAACTAAAACTTAAGCATAGTTGACAGAATTATTCTCCATAAGCTGTAAGTTTACAGCACCCCTTTTTACCACAATATTTTTACAAATTTTATATAAACCAAGTAAACATCTTTTAAATTTAGTAGTTCGTTTAAGCTATACTTCTAAAAAATTAATTTTTAGATTTTATATATTTTTTAAAAATAAAATGTTTTTTGTATAAAAATATCAACAAAATTTTCATTATTAAATTTTATCTAAAAACAATTGCACTTAATAAAATATCGATAAATATTCCCTTACACTACTAATAATCTCGTCTATATTCTCATATAATTCTTTTGTATATTCTACACCCTGTAACCTTAATTTATCAAATAAATAATCTTGATAATCTTTTAAATCTTTAATTAATTTTTTATTCCGTGAAACATGATCAGGTTCAAAGATAATAAGAAAAATATCGTTATATGCCAATAGTTTACTTTCGCATAAAAATTTTTTTGTGTATTCTTGTTTGTAGATACGTTCTTTAATATTATTTATAACGCAGCAAATCGGATTTGATAAAGATTTAATTAATAAATCAAACTTTTCAACATATGAGGGATTTATATTCAAATAAAACTTAGAGTTTATTAATCTATTGCAAAATTTATAAATAGGAACTATAATCTCACTTTTAATTTTTTCCATATTATTGCAAGCCATATCTATGTCATCACGTCTTAAAACATTATAAGCAGTATAGTTTTTTGGTCTTGTAATATAAACCAAATTACTAAAGTTAATTTCTAATACTGGGTGCAAAGATAAAAATAAAGAGTTAATAAACTCATATGCCGATATATAGGTAGGATATATATTGCTTTTTATATAAAAACATAATTTTTCCGGACTAAAATTTCCAGCAAATCTGCTAATTTTTTCTTTAGAAACATAGAAAAAATTATTGTAAACATCATCTTTCAAATACTCCTGATTGCACTTAACAAAATCCAGTGGATTATCTATCAAAATTAATTTTATTAATTCTAAAAATTCTATACGACTTTCTAAATCTTCGCTAATTTTTTTAAATTTACATATGTACTGCTTAGTTAATAATGTTTCATATGTATTAATATTATTTTTACAACATCCATTCACTACTTCAGAACAAAATTTAAACATTGGTATTAAAATATTATTTTGAATTTGTTCCAATTTATAATACTGAGATATTGCAGAATAAATATCTTTTTCTGTGCACTCATTTCCGTCAAAAAAGTCCATAACTTTTTTACTATACTCTTCACTAGTTAAAGTTTTTCTTACCAGTTCATCTTGTTGTTTAGGGCAAAAACATGCCATTTACATCAATCCTTTATTATCTTCCATTAAATTAAATATTTTACGAATTTCCATATTATCAACCGTATTTGCATATTAATGTTCACAAGCGGGATATACTATACTTATTTGCATAGATTATTATTCTTTTTTAATATTTTATTTCATATTTTCCCTAAAACGGCAAAAAAAACAAACTTCCATAAGGAACTCAAAAAAATCATAATTAAATGCACTCAAAAATGATTCTAAATATTCATCATCTAAAACTTCAAAATAATCTCCATATCTAAGATTTGTAACTGCTTTACTAATAAAAGAATTTTTTATATTAAGTTTATTATGTATATGTAAAGCTTTTCTTATTACTATTGAATAATAATAACAATTATATTTATCACTAAAGTAACTATTTGGATTAGTTCTTATAGATTTAATCATTTCTCTCACATTATCTAAAGCTAGTTGTGTACGATCAAAAATAGACCATAATTCCTTTCTTAATTTTCTGATTTTTTCAATTTTTATTCCGGTACTCAAAACAAATTTACAATTATTAAAAAGTACGTATAAAAATCTATCAATTACTACATCTTCGATTAATTTCAAATCCGCTTCAGTACAATTAATTTTAAAAGATTTATCTCCAACTAAATTAGTGATTTGGTTAAAGTTATTTTGATCATTCACACTTATATAAAATCCCATTCTTAATTTTCCTCCAAAAATATTCTAACCTGTTCCGATAAACTAATAATAAGGCATATTTTTGAATCCATATCAAGTTCTGCTATTGTTTTTTTCTTATGGTTTCTATTAAATTTTTTACTATTACTTTTTTGTTGACTTTTATCCAAATCTTCTCCAAGAAAATCCTTTATAATATTTATTACTTTGATATTAAAAACCATAAATTTTTTACATTCGGCTGTTGTACTGCCGGAAACACTTGTTTTTATACAATTATAAAATAATTCTAATCTATCTATGAATGTGTTCACTGCTTTTGCATCCATTTTTAGGCGCGTAATAGTAGGCAGTGAAGCCTTCCCTCCTGAAAGAATTTTTTGAGCTCTTTTCTCAAAATTCTTACAAATATCACAACAAAATTTTGACATAAAATCATAAGCTTTAAGTGCTGACAATAAAAGTTCTTCTTTTATTGGATCTTCTACTGTTTCTACTATCTCGATATAACTGTCTTTTTCTTGATTTGGTTGCTGAAATATTGCCATAATATTAAAACACTCCTGTTATTTAAATTTATTATTTAAGGTTATTACCTAAAGTTTGAAACATTGCATATATGTTAGATATTTTTTCACTAATCTTCACAAATTTCTTCCAAACTATATAATCATTAATTGTTTTTCCCATGAACATTCTATATTCATGTGAATTAGTATCCATTAACATAAATTTTTTTATCTCGTATTTAACATTTTCTTTACTGGAAATTATTCTATCTTCCTCTAAACAATCATTAATTTCTTTACTAATGAGCTTCTCAAATTCTTGAAGCAAATAGCAATTTAAAACACCGCCTAAATTTCCGTTTGATCTTAAAATACTGTTTACTATACTCGAAATTCTAACTACTTTGACTAAAACATTTACTTCAGTATCTCTTATTATTCTGTCCTCATTTATGAAATTTCTATTTATTCTACCAATATCTTGAATATCATCTAAAAATTTTTTGAAATCTATGAGTAATTTTTCAAACTCAAAACTTACTTTTGAATTTTGTGTATGCGACTTTGCTTGCAAATACATTCCCATATTATTGAATCCTTCTTTTTTCTAAAATCTAAATCATTATCATCACTATCAGGAATAACTTTAAACATTTGAAATAAATTATAAATTTGAGGTATTTCTTGAGCTATATTTGAAAATTTTTTCAAAAATTCATATTCATGTATTATTTCGTTTATAAAATTTATATGCTCACTCACTTTACCATCATACAATGCTTTATCAGAACTAAGATTTTTTATTTCACTTACAAAAGTATCTACTTGAGGTATTTCTGTATTGATTCTACAACGAAAATGTTCCATAGCTATGCTAATGCATTCTTTAAATGATGTGTAAGAATAAGATCCCATCGGAACAAAAGATGCATTATTCAAATTTTCTAAAACATTTTCTATTCCTTCTAGAACCTCTTGTATTTGGTTGGCAGTTACTTCATAAACAGTCTCATTTAAAAAGTACTTTTTTTTATTCTTAATAATAAACTTTTGAATTGGAAGTAAATACTCTTTGAACTCTTCAATCTGTACCTTAAATTCATCAACTGGTTTTTTTGATTTATCTACACAATCTTCTGATTTTTCACTAGATTGTTTACTTTCAGACTTACTTGAGCAATCATTTAATTTTTCACTCGATTGTACACTTGGTTTTTCATTTAATTGCTTATTTGATTGTTGTTCTAATCCTGAACTTGAATCTTGAATTTTTTGAATATACATTGCCATATTATTTACCTATACTCCTGTCATTAATATCACGGATGTTACCGTATAATTTATAAAAATCATAAAGTTGATTTGAATTAAATATTATTTTTTGAAAAAGTACTTTCAGTATTTCAAAACAAATTTTAAATATACGGACACAATAATATATATCCTCATCCGACTAAAACTTATATATTATAAATAATAAAAATTGCCTTAGTAGTATATCATAGAGAGGACATTTGCACCAAAACATTGCAATATTAAATCATTATACTTATAAAATACTATTTCTAAATAAAACAATAATTTTTAAAAATTTCATACACTATATCTATTGTTACAGAAATGCAATTTAGTTTTTTTATAGTTGAACTGCTAATTGATAATTTCCTTTCAGGTGATTCTAAAGCTTCACAACCGGAAGTATCATTTGTAGAATTCAATGGTCTAGGAATTTGTTGAATTACTCCATTGGGGGTGTTAAGAATTATATTCATTGCATTTCGAATAATCGATGAAACACTAATATAGTAATCGGATAATCTTTCGGAATATACCTTAAAAAATGTTTTTTGTTTTCCTTTTAAAATATCATTTATTGATTCTATTAGAAGTTCACACTTTATAAAAGTTTCAATTGGAACCGAAATTTGACCCATTGACCTAGACCCATCCCTATATACGAGTTTATAGTACTTTTTAAACAAATTTAAAGATTCTTCATATTCTAAAAGAACTTTTTTAAACTCACTTTCAGCCATATTATCTTGATTATCCGGAACATTGTACATTGCCATATCGAATCATACTCCTATTTAAATATTATTTTCGAATAAAACCATAACTTTTAAAAACGTTATATAACGTATCTATCGTATCTGCTATAGAAGTCAATCGCTTAATAAGTAAAATTTCTGTTAACATATTCTTTTCAGTTAATTCCGAAATATTATCACCAAAATTTTTACTTATATAATTGAGCCCCCTTTTATAATGCCAGGCTATTTCTCCACTTGGAGGTTGTTGTTTGGAAAGATTATGAAACACATCTGAAAAAATACCTTCAATACTTTCATAATAAAAAGGAATTGTATCGACAGGCACATTAGAAAATATACTGTGATTTTCAATTAATATACTATTTATCAAATAAATCAGTTGATCACATTTTCTCATAGTTTCCTTAGTCTCCGAAAGATAACCGATTTTTTTCGCTATGTCTATATATACGGGATCATAGTTTTCTTTAAACAAATCTAAAAACTTTTTATAGATTAAAAAAGATTCTTTAAGTTCATTTTCATATGCAGCAGCAATTTCCAACTGTATATTATCTTGATTGTTTTGTGCACTATACATTGCCATGTTATATCACCTCTTTTTATTTAAATATTTTAACCATTTAAATAGTAAACGGCATGTTAATTATAGTGCAACCTTATATTAAAATCAAGTAAATTTATAAATTTCATAAATATAAACACAAACGTTATATATTCGCTTGTGTTTATTATTAAAATTTAATATTAATACTTTTTATATTATTTATTTTCAGAAATATATGAACTTAAACTTTTTAATTTTATAATTAAAAATTCCTTATTAGTGAAAAATACGAGTCATTTAATACATCAATTATTTTCATTAAAATATAAGCAAATACCTTACCTTTAGGACATCCCGCGTATTCATGAGCAGAAAAAAACTTAACATGATTTGATTTAAAAGCTTTAATACTTTCATCGTTTTCCAAAGATTTTATATCTAACGGATAATTTTTAAAAAAATTACACCATTCTTGTTCCATATCAGGCTTTTCATCACAATCAGTTGGAAATATTCTATCAAGTCCATCAATAATATGAAAATTTTTAAATATTATATCCATAAATTCTTTATAGCCATACTTATCATAAGGTTGTTTTGAAGATAAATTTACTAATGAAACCACTGTACTAATATACATTGCAGAGCTGTAATACTTTGACACATTATTTTGTTCTTTAGAATTTAAATGCTCGTATTCTGAAGAATGCATAAAATCAACACACTTTTCTGCAAGCTTTGTAGTAAGATTTTCAATATTTCGAGAAATACGCACTATATTATACCGGACTTCATTTTGTCTTTTCTCTTCTTCACTGAATTCTATTCTTGTATCTTCCGGTTTTTGATAAATTGACATAATTAAACACTCCTTTGAATATTTATTGGAAATAAAGTTCAGAAACTTATAGTGAAAATTTTATGTCGATAAATATTTAAAGTCAAGTATATTTATTAAATATTATGAATTTAAACATAAACAATGTTAAATATTTATGTTTGTTAGCTATTTTTATTTATCTTTACAAATTATGGTATAAGCAATCATTGAAATAATATAAAATTAATCGTTTTTAATCATTTCCTTAAAAACAAACTCTTTGATTATATTTAGAAATACAGAATTACTAATTTTAACTTTGTCTGAAATATTTAAGATTTCTTTTACTTTAGATTCATTTTTCTTTAATGTTTTTCTTATTGCATTTCTAATAGATGCTTCAACATTTAACTCAGATGTATTTTTTATTTTAGATACCATTGCATAAGCTTCTTTTAAAAATAAAATTTTCTTTGAATTAATCATACAAATCAAAGCTTCTACAATATATTCATGACCTATTAAATTTACAGGTATACCAATTTTCCTTAACAACTCTTTTATAATTGATATTTGTTTATAATACAGTTTTTTATCATACATATCAGCGACACAACTACTGTTTTCCCTATTGTTTTCAAATATATTATCAATTAAATTTATCATATTTTCATTCCTCTACTAATTATTTTCACTCAAGTGATGTTAAATCACTGAAATATATTATATAAATTTCTAAACAAAAAAGTCAAGAAGTTGATTGCATTGAGATTAAAGTCTGTATTATTTTATAATTAGAAATAAATTTTTCGCCTAAAACTGAATAAAAATCACATAAGTTGTAACATGAAATCACATAAAAACAAATCCGGCAGCTACCGAAATCAATTTTCAAGCTAAGCTACCGGTAATATTTAATCATTTGTCATATATTTTACTATAAAGATTTACAAATAAGACATTTAAGAAAAGAAATAAGCGAAGCAATTAAGAATATAAGAAAAAATGCTGCTAATCCAACTATTATAGTCACTATTATAGAAGTTATTTCAAGAGAGATAACAACTAGTGCCAAAGTGGTTAATATTGTGCCAAATGTACCTGCAAGCAAACATTTTATGTTCTTCAGCAAACATCTTTCCAGCACTACGCAGCAGCTACTGCTACAAGAATTTATAACTGCCAAAACCATAAGGTAAACAAGTGCAGCAGCTCCGATGCCGAACGCAACCCAAATTCCGTTTAAAATTAGGGGTGTAAGTCCTGACGAAAAAAGAATTGCTGTAATAACACCAAAAATTATTCCTAAAATAATTCCTGCTCCTCCACAACCGCATTTGCAGCTGCAATCCGGTTTATTATTTGTCTTCATTTTTATCAACTCCCCTCTATGTATACTACGCACCATGAATATATTTTGACACTATGGGTTTTACTACGTTTAAAGTAATGATATAATTAACATCAAGAGGTGAACTTTTATGTTGATACTCGGAATAGATCCCGGATACGCAATTGTAGGATACGGTCTTGTGGAATTCAAAAACGGTATTTTTAGTGCTAAAAATTACGGTGCCGTTACAACAGACTCAAATCAAGAATTTTTATTAAGACTCGAACTAATATACGATGAAATAAATGAAATTATAAAAACCTATAAACCTGCTGCAATGTCTATCGAAAAATTATATTTTCAAAACAATCACAAAACAGCTATAGATGTTGCTCAAGCAAGAGGAGTTATTCTTTTGGCAGCAAAGAAAAATAATCTGCCTGTTTATGAATACACCCCACTTCAAATAAAAAGTGCTTTAACAGGTTATGGAAGAGCCCTAAAGCCACAAATAATGCTTATGGTTCAAAGATTGCTCAGACTAAAAGAAATTCCAAAGCCCGATGATACAGCAGATGCACTTGCTGCAGCGATATGCCACGTGCAATCAATCGGAAAACACTACGTAAATAATTTTATATTGAAAAGCAGGAGTGTGAAATCAATTTGATATACAGTTTAAAAGGAATACTTGAATTAGTACAAGACAACTTTATAGTTGTTAATTGTGCAGGTGTAGGTTACAAGTGTGTTTGTTCATTAGTAACGAAATCTTTTTTCAGTGAAAAACTTTTGAAAGAAATAACAGTATATACTCATTTAAGTGTACGGCAAGATGCTATCGAACTCTTTGGTTTTTCAAATATTTCAGAACTCGAAAGCTTTAAGCTTTTAACTTCTGTTTCAGGAGTAGGTCCTAAAGCGGCCTTAGGGATTTTGTCTCAATTTTCTGCGGAAAAACTTTCTTTTATAATTTCAGATTCAGATAGCAAATCTCTAACAAATGCACCTGGTATAGGTCCGAAGACCGCTAAAAGGATAATTTTAGAGCTTAAAGATAAATTTTCAATGAACAAAGTATCTTCAATGAACGAGACTATCTCCTGTGATATTTCTTCAAGTATAGGAAAGAAAAACGAAGCATTAAATGCATTAATGATTCTCGGGTACTTAAAACAAGAGGTTTTACCCTATCTTTCGAATTTAAGTGAAAACCTTTCAATAGAAGAAATGATACAGTCTACTTTAAAGTATATGAGTAAAGGAGGATAAAATAAATGCCCGAAAAAGATAATATTTTAAATACAAAAGAAGTTATTCCTGAAGAAGACATAACCTTAAGACCAAAAAAGTTAGATGAATATATTGGTCAAGAGGAAGTAAAAGAAAATCTGAAAATATTTATAGAAGCAGCAAAAAAGAGAAATGAGCCTCTTGATCATGTTCTTCTTTATGGCCCTCCAGGACTCGGAAAAACAACTCTTTCCATGATTATCGCAAATGAATTGAACGTAAATATAAAAATAACTTCAGGGCCTGCAATAGAACGTCCCGGAGACCTTGCTTCCCTCCTTACAAATCTTTCTGAGGGTGATGTTTTATTTATTGATGAAATTCATAGACTTTCAAGACAAGTTGAAGAAATTTTATACCCTGCAATGGAAGATTTTGCAATAGATATAGTGACCGGAAAAGGTCAAATGGCGAGTTCTTACCATCTACAACTTCCTAAATTTACTTTAATAGGCGCAACAACCCGTGCAGGTCAGCTAAGTGCTCCTCTTAGAGACAGATTTGGAGTGATTTTAAGACTTGAGCTTTACAGCAGCAATGAACTTTCAAAAATAGTTTCTAGAAGTGCTTCTATTTTAAATACTTCATATGACGAAAAAGGTATATTCGAAATTGCTTCTCGTTCAAGAGGAACGCCAAGAATTGCAAACCGCATTTTAAAAAGGGTCAGAGACTTTGCATTGGTTGAAAATGAAGGAGTAATTAATGAAAATGTTGCAAAAAAGGCTTTGAAAAGACTTGGAGTCGACGAATTGGGACTTGACAGCAGCGACAGACGTATTTTAAATACAATAATAAAGCTTTACGGTGGGGGCCCTATAGGTCTTGAAACACTTGCTGCGGCAACAGGTGAAGAAGCGGTAACAATAGAAGATGTTTGTGAGCCGTTTTTAATGCAAATAGGACTTTTAAATCGAACTCCCAGAGGGAGATGCGCTACACCGGCAGCATATAAACATATGGGTTATGAAATAAATTAAATTACGGAGGTAAATTTCTATTATGGGTAAATTTTTTGGAACAGACGGAATAAGAGGAATAGCAAATAAAAATCTAAGTTGTGAACTCGCACTTAAAGTAGGTATGGCAATATCATATATACTGGGTAAAAAATCCAAAATACTTATCGGGAAAGACCCCAGGATTTCTTCATGCATGATAGAATCCGCCATTATGGCAGGAATAAGTTCTATGGGATCAGATGCAATTTCTCTTGGAATAGTGCCTACCCCTGCGGTTGCATATCTTGTGAGAAAATATAAAGCAGATGCCGGAATAATGATTTCTGCTTCTCACAATTCCTTTGAGTTTAACGGAATAAAAATTTTTGACAAAAATGGTTTTAAGCTTTCTGATGAAAAAGAAAATGAAATAGAATCTTTAATCTCAGGAGAAATAAATAATCTTTTACCGGAAGCAAAAAGTATAGGTAAAATAAACGATATTGAAAATGAATGTAAAAATGACTATGTAAAATACCTTTTAAATGCTTCAAATATTTCAAGTAAGAAAAATATAAAATTACTTGTTGACTGTTCAAATGGATCATCTTCTTTTACAGCAAAAGAAATATTTAGTAGTTTTCCCAATATAAAAGCAGACTTTATATTTAACTCTCCCGACGGAATAAATATCAACGAAAACTGCGGTTCAACGCATGTCGAAAACCTTTCTAAAAAAGTTACTGACGGTAAATATGATTTTGCAGTTGCATTTGATGGTGATGCCGACAGATGTCTTGCAATGGACGAACTCGGTAAAGTAATAGACGGAGATATAATACTTGGAATATGCGCAAAATATTTAAAAGATAAAAATGAACTTAAAAACAATGCTTTAGTTGGAACAATAATGTCCAATATGGGACTTAAAAAATTTTGCCATGAAAATGAAATAAATTTTTTTGAAACTAAAGTAGGAGACAGATATGTGCTTGAAAAAATGCTTGAAAGCGGATATGTTTTAGGCGGTGAACAATCAGGGCACGTGATACTTCTTGAACATTCAACAACAGGTGACGGTCAATTAACTGCTCTTAAGCTCCTTGAAATACTCAGTGAAAGCAATATGAAAGCTTCGGAGCTTAGAAATTTTGTAAAAAAATATCCGCAAAAATCTTCTCAAGTAGATATTGATTATTCTCAAAAAGGGCTTTTGAAAAAAAATAAAAAAATAAATGATTATCTTGAAAAATTAGAAAAAAATCTGAAAGAAAAAGGTAGAATAGTTGTAAGAGAATCAGGAACAGAACCTAAAATAAGAATAATGGTCGAACATGAAAACGAAAGTGATATAGACAAAATAATAAATGAAACTTTCGATATAATTTCAAAAGAATTCAAAAATTAAAAGGAGCTATTAAAAATGCGATTTACTTCTTCGTGGGAAGATTATGAGTTAATAGACACTTCAGACGGTCAAAGACTCGAAAGATGGAAAGATAAAATTCTTATAAGACCAGATCCTCAAGTTATATGGAAATCCGAAAAAAAAGATAACAGATGGAAAAATCCCGATGCTATTTATCACCGTTCAAACAGTGGAGGAGGAAAATGGGAAATAATAAAAAATATAAATGAAAATTGGAATGTTAATTATAAAGACTTAAAATTAAATTTAAAGCTTATGAATTTCAAACATACCGGAGTTTTTCCTGAGCAAGCGGTAAACTGGGATTTTCTCCGAGAGACAATAAATGGTAATAGTCTTAATATACTAAATTTATTTGCTTATACCGGCGGAGCAACTCTTGCATGTGCAAAAGCCGGTGCAAGAGTGTGCCACGTAGATGCTTCAAAAGGTATGGTCTCGTGGGCAAGAAACAATGCAGTTATATCCGGGCTTGAAAATGCTCCTATCAGATGGATAGTAGATGACTGTGAAAAGTTTGTTGAAAGAGAAATACGGCGGAATAATAAATATGACGGAATAATAATGGATCCTCCCTCCTATGGACGTGGACCAAAGGGAGAAATTTGGAAGCTTGAAGATAAGCTTTATGATTTTTTAAATTTATGTGAATCAATTTTGTCGAAAGATGCAAAATTCTTGATAATAAACTCTTATTCTACAGGTTTTTCTCCTTCTGCTATTTCTTATCTTATTTCGGAAGTAATAGCAAAAAGACGCGGAGGAGTAGTAAACTCAGATGAAATAGGAATTAAAGTTTCTTCTTCCGGATTAATTATTCCCGCAGGTATAACATCTATGTGGGTATCGGATTACAATTAAAATCAGAAGGTACTTTAAATGGAAAATATTATAAGTTTAAATCATGTGAGTTACCATACAAAAAATTCAGAAACTTTTATATTAAACGACATAAATTTAAATATAAAACAAGGCGAGTTCATTGCAGTTGTAGGAAGGAACGGCTCAGGAAAATCAACACTTGCAAAACTTTTAAACGGAGTTTTAAAACCAACTTTAGGAAGTGTAACAGTTGATTCTATGAACACACTCAATGAAAGTTGTTCATATGAAATAAAAAGTACTGTTGGAATGGTTTTTCAAAATCCTGACAATCAAATAATTTCGGGAACGGTTGAAGAAGAAATAGCTTTTGGACTCGAAAACTTATGTGTTCCGCAGGAAAAAATGAAACTTAAAATAAAAAAATCGCTTGAAACCGTAGGTTTAAGCGGATTCGAAAAAAAATCAATTTCTGAACTTTCCGGAGGGCAAAAACAATGTCTTAACATAGCAAGTACAATTTCTATGAATCCGAAAGTAATAATTTTTGATGAGCCGACATCGATGATTGATCCCCAGGGAAGAAAAAACATTTTAAATTTAATAAAAAAAATAAATAAAAAATATAGGACTACTATTATTTTAATTACTCATTTTATGGAAGAAGTTTTAGCTGCAAATAAAATTTTAGTGCTTGAAAAAGGAATTTTAACCGAAGAAAAAAATTCACCTGAATTTTTTTCAAATAAATCATTTACTAAATACATAAAACCAATGCAATCAGCTGAAATTTTGCTTTTTCTTAAAAATTTGGGTTATGATGTTTCTATGAAATCTTTTACATCTAATGATTGTGCGGAAGAAATAATTAAAATTTTGGAGCGAAAAAAGACGAAATGTTAATTGCAGAAAATTTATTTTACAGCTATAATAGGAAATCCGAAAAAAGTGCTATTAGTGATATTAGTTTTAGTCTCGAAGGCGGAGAAATTCTCGGTATCATTGGAAAAACAGGCTCAGGAAAATCCACTCTTGCAGGACTTTTAAGCGGTTTAATAATCCCCGACAAAGGAAAAATTTTTTTAAATGGAAAAGACATCAATAAAGATTTTAAAAATAAAAAAGATATATTCTCGAAAATCGGTTTGGTTTTTCAGTGCCCGGAAAATCAATTGTTCGAAAAAACCGTTTTTGAAGATATTGCATTTGGAGCAATAAATAAAGGGTATAGTGGAAAAAACTTAAATTATCTGGTTGATAAAGCAATTTCTTTTGTTGGCCTAAATAAAAAAACTCTTAAATCTTCCCCTTATGCTCTTTCTGGAGGAGAAAAAAGGAAGTGTGCCATTGCCGGGATTTTGGTTATGGAGCCTGAAGTTTTAATTTTAGATGAACCAACTGCAGGATTAGATTTGGAAGGAAAAGACTCTTTACTTCAATCTTTAAAAAATTATTGCATTTCAGAAAAAAACAGTGTAGTATTCATTTCTCATGTTATGGAAGAGGTATTTGAAATTTCGGATAAAATTCTTACTTTGGAAAACGGAAAATCTCTTTATTACGGAAATTCTGAAAATTACTCGGAAGTAAACTTTGAAAGTTTAGGACTTGAAAACACTCAAGCTTTTGAGATAATGGAAATCATCAGAAAGCGAGGTTATAAAGTGGCAAAAAATATATTTACAGTTAAAAAAGCAAAAGAAGAGCTGAAAAAGATTTTAAGAGATACGGAGATTTTAAATTGTTAAAAAACATAACTATAGGAAAATACATCCCAGGAAATACATTTCTTCATAGACTTGATGCTCGAACTAAAATAATTATTTCATTTGTATTTACTATTTTAATATTTTTTAGTAAAAGCATATTTGTTTTAAGCTTTATTTTAACGTTGGGATTTTTTCTTATAAAATTAACAGGGGCTTCAATACTTAGATTTTTCAAGTCCAATATTTTTATTCTTTCGTTTCCTATAGCTGCAGCTACTTTGAATACTATTTTAGCCGGAAGAATTTCAGAAAAAATTTTATTAAGTACCGCTATTTCTTTAATCAAAATTTTATCACTTATTTTTACGAGCTCATGGATAATGTTTACAACCTCTCCTAACGAACTTTCGTATTCGATGGAAAAAATTTTAAAACCCATTGATTATATAGGATTAAGTTCAAGAGATATTTCTTTGACTATAACTATAACACTGAGGTTTTTCCCAACTGTTTTTGAAGAAGTTTCAAAAATAATTTCGGCACAAAAACGTCGAGGAGCAAATTTTAAAAATAAAAGTTTTTCAAAAAATTTAAAATCTATATTTTCCGTTTTAATACCTTTATTTGTTTCATCAATAAAAAAAGCAGATGATTTAGCAGTTGCTTTGGAGTCGCGATGTTATGAAAGCGGAAGAAAACGCACTTGCTTTAAAAATTCTAAATTTAAAAAAGAAGATTATATAGCACTTTTTATTTTAGGAATATTAACTTTAGGAGTTATAGTATGTACTCAAGCTTTGAAAAAAATATAGAACAAGAAAGAAGAAATTTGCTTCTTGATATTTCTTATGACGGTAGCGGCTACCATGGATGGCAAATACAAAAAAATGCCAGAAGTGTTCAGGAAGTATTTCAGAAAAATCTTGAAAAAGTTTTAAAAGAAAAAGTGGACTTAAAAGGTTGCAGCCGAACTGATTCATTTGTGCATGCAAATATGTACTGTGTTAATTTTAAAACTTCAAATAAAATAAAAGCGGAGAACTTAGTTTACGCAATGAATAGAGTTTTACCTGATGATATTTGCGTAAAAAATGCAATTTCAGTTTCAGATAATTTCAATGCCAGATACTCTTGCACCGGAAAAGAATATATTTATAAAATATGGAACTGCAGAATAAAAAATCCTTTTTTGCAAAAATATGCACTACATTACTGGTACGATTTAAAGATTGATACTTTAAATGAAGCTGCTAAATTTTTTATAGGTACTCATGATTTTACATCTTTTTCTACAGTAGATAAAAAACGAGAAGCAATAAACATGACAAGAACTATAAAAAATCTAAAAATTGAAAGAAAAGAAAATATTGTAACCGTTACAGTAAGTGCTGACGGATTTTTATACAATATGGTAAGGATTATAATCGGTACACTGTTAAAAGTTTCTCAGGGAAAAATAAATCCGAAAGATATACCCGAAATAATAAATCTTAAAAATCGGAAATATGCCGGTACTACAGCACCACCTCAAGGGCTTTATTTAAATAAAGTTTTTTACGATGAAAGTATAAATTTTAAAGAGCGTGAAAACACATGAACATTAAAAAAATTTTTTTATACCCTACTAAATTTTTAAATTCTAATCACAAAGAAAAATCTGAAACAAAAAAAATAATTATATTATTGCTTTCAAGTTTTTTGTTTCTTTTTTTATGGACAAACAGAGTTAAATTATACCCGGAAAATATTTTTTTATATTTAGAAGGAAAAATAAAATCTTTTTCTTTAACTAATGAGTTTCCCGTTAAAACAGAGGGATTTGAATGTTTAGAATTTGCTGCGGAAAATCCGATAGTAATAAGTAATACTTCAGTAAATGTTTTAAATAAAAAAGGCAAAATAATTCGTACTGAATATCATAACTTAAATAATCCAAAATGCAAATCAAAAGGAATAAGATCGATTGTATATGATATCGGAGGAAATAAATTCAGAATTGAAAGTGCAGCAAAAACCATTTTAGAAAAAGAAATTGACAGAAATATAATTTCGGCTGACATATCTTCAAACGGTACCTATGGAATTTTAATCGAGCCGGATAGTGGATACCTTTCGAAAGCAGTTATTTATAATTCAAACGGAGAAGAAAAATACAATTATTCTTTTTCGGAATATCATGCTTGCGATATTACATTAAACTCATCAAGTACAAATTGCTTAATTTCGGGTGTCGATATTGAAAACGGAAATATAAATTCTATGATTTATATTTTAGATTTTAAATCCGAGAAGCCAAAAAACACTTTCAAACTTGAAAACAACATTGTAAGCAGTGTCAAATATTTTTCAAATGGAAATATTTTAGCTATCGGAGATAAATATACTTCTGTTATAAATCCTGTAACAGGAAACATAAAAAATTTTAATTATGAATCCAAATACATGAAACTTTACAGCTTTAGTGAAGAGTATGGTGTTTTTCTTTGTATTTCTCCATCGCTCGGAAAAGGCAAAAATGACGAAATCATTTTAATAGATACCTTGGGAAATGTAGGAAATCCAATATTTACAACCGAAAATTTAAAAAGTGTGTCTCATTTCAAAAACAGAATCACCGGACTTTCAGAAAATGACAAGATTATAGTATATGATTTAGATGGACATTTTGAAGGATATATTGATTTAGAGTTTACAGCTAAAAAAATATATATGTGCTCGGATTCAACTATTTATGTTGCTAAAGAGAAAAGTTTAGAAAAAATTAAAATAAATAACTTGAAAAAACATAGTTGATTTTCAAAAGGCAAAATATTACTTAATTTTCGACAGTGATTACTTCTAACTATCGTTAGTATATAATTTACCAATTTAAAAATAAGGAGAATCACTATGAAAATACCTCATCATTTAGGAATCATCCCTGACGGAAATCGTAGGTGGGCTGTAAAACACAATAAAGAAAAATTTGAAGGATATAAATACGGCATAGAGCCAGGAGTAAAAACATTTAGACTAGCTAAAAAATTAGGAGTAAAAGAAATAACTTTTTATGGATTTACCACCGATAATTGTAAACGAGAAAAATCTCAAAGGATTGCATTTTCGGATGCTTGCGTTGAATCAGTTAAAATAATTTCAAATGAAGATGCTGACATTTTAGTTGTAGGAAACGAAAATTCAGAAATGTTTCCTAAAGAACTTATAAAATACACAAAAAGAGATCCTTTGAAAAGCGGAGAAATTAAAGTAAATTTTCTTATAAATTACGGTTGGAATTGGGATATTTCAAATATAATAAATTCTAAAACCGATAAAAATAATGTAATTAGTGGTCTAAACTCAAATCAAATTTCGATGATAAACTTAATAATACGTTGGGGTGAAATGAAAAGGCTTTCAGGTTTTTTACCTGTTCAATCAGTATACTCGGATATTTATTCATGTGAAAATTTATGGCCTGATTTTAAAGAAGAAGATATTCTTCAAGCATTTGAATGGTACCAAAAGCAAGATTCAACTAAAGGAGGATAAAATTATTGCAAAAAACACAGAGCTAACCTATTTCGTTTAAAAATAGATTAGCTCTCTTAATTTTGTATATCCATAAATTATTTCATTGCATTTTCATATTCCTTCATTGATTTAAACTTAAATGCTCTACGAATTTCATCATCACATCTTAGACAACATTTTGACTCATATTTACCTAATTCTGATTCTAAATCTTCATACTCAATTCTTCTTGCATTTTTATCGACTATAAAAGTATCGCATTTTCCATATCTTGTAGAAAAATCTTCCACTTCTTTAAGCATTGACTCTGCATCCTCACGAATCTTATCTATCGATATTTTGTTTTTTCTATATAATTCTATCTGTCTTTCCCATTGTTCATATTTTTTTTCATAGTTAGCCTTCTCTAAATATGCTTTCACCTTCTCGTAACGTTCTTTATCCTTACTTTTCAACTTCGCCAATGCATTGCTTGTGATTCTTTTAAAATATGCAGCAACTACCCCATAAATTTCAGCTTCTGCATCCATCCTTTTATTTGCTTCATTAGCTGTGTTGATGAAGTTTGTCAACCAACCTCGCAGTGTCTTCCCATCACCATTACTAATAAGTGTCTTAAGTTCCTTATCTATTGTTTCCCAACTCATAAAATCACCTCATAATAAAAATTATATAAATTTAATGCATGCTTTAATATCTTCACTATTAACAGTATTCAATTTTTAATCATCTTTATTTTTTTAAGTGCGGATATCACAAAATACATTACGGAAGCCATAAGAGTCATAATTACTCCTGATATTCCTAGACCCATTTTAAATACTTGACCTCCATAGACTGTCAAATATCCTGTATACACAAATTACTTAAATATTTTTTAATTCAGCTATTGATGAAACACCAAATGCTTCACAAATTTCCTCATCACATTCTTTAATACATTTTAACTTATATCCGCTTGGAATCTCCTCAAAATTAATTCTTCCGTACTTTTCATCAATGCGTTGCTTAGTGTCAAAGTTCATTTCAAAATTTTCCAAAAGCCTAATGAACCTTGTCACATATTTCGACGTACACTTAGTAGACTCCATCGCCCGTCCAACTTTTACATATGCTTCTGCCTGTTTTTTCCATTGTTCATATCTATTGTCATATCTCTCTAAATATACTTTCGCCTCCTCGCAACGTTTTTTATCCTTATCCTTTAACTTCTCAAATGCTTTGCTTTTGACTTTGTCATAATATTCAGCAACTTCCTTATAAACGAGTTCTTCGCTACTTGCCCTTTTCTTTGCTTCATTAATTACACTGGGTAGTCTCACCAACTGACTTATATAATCCGTATTTTCACTAAGATTCAACAATCTTAAATAAAGTTTTTTAATATTCATAAAATCACCCCATAGTAAAAATTTGTCATAAAATATATAACAATCGTATTGTACATATTTATATACACTATGTCAATAAATTTTATGAAATTTATATAAATTTAATGTATATTTTAGCATTTTTACTATTAACAATATTCAATTTTTAATTGCCCTTATTTTTGTTTAAATTTATTTTTTCAAGTGCGGATATGACAAAATAAATTACAGAAGCCATTATAAGAATCATAATCACTCCTGTATAAATTATCAAACATTCTATATACGAAAATCATTATTTTAATAACTTTTTTAATTCAGCTATTGATGAAACATCAAATGCTTCACAAAGTTCCTTATCACATTCTTTCATGCATTTTTCTTCATATTTACTTGGCATTTTATCATCCTCAATTTTTCCGTATTTTTTTTCAACTATAAAAGTTTTGCATTCTCCATACTTTTTTGAAAATTCTTCCAACGTTTTAATAAGCTCTTCTGCCGAACCACGAACAGACCTAATTTTTTTAATGTATCCTTTATATGCATCTGCCTGGCTTTTCCATTGGTGGTTATATTTTTCACTATATCCCGCTAAATTTCTTAGCATCTTTTCGTAATGTCCTTTACTTTTTTTACTCTTCACCCTCTCAAGTGCATCGCTTGTGATTTTGTCAAAATATTCAGCAACTTCCCCATAAATTTCAGCTTCTTCACTCATTCTTTTATCCATTTCGTCAATTGCGTTGTTTAAGTCCGTCAACTTTAAAACCTCATTACTACTAAGTTCCTTCAGTTTAGTATCTATTGCTTCCCAATTCATAAAATCACCTCATAATAAAAATTATATAAATTTAATGTATATTTTAATATCTTTACTATTAACAGTATTCAATTTTCAATCATTTTTATTTAAATTTATTTTCCAAGTGCAGATATCACAAAACACATTACGGAAGCCACAATAAGAATCATAACCACTCCCGCTATTACCAGATTCATTTTAAATACTCGACTTCCATAGAATGTTGTTAAATATCCTATATATACAAATTATCTAATCATTTTTAATTCAGCTATTGATGAAACACCAAATACTTCACAAATTTCCCTATTACATTCTTTAATACATTTTTCCTTATATCCGCTTGGGATTTTATCACCCTCAATTTCTCCGTTATCTACGTCGATATAATTAAGGTCAGGATCATATTTTTGTGAAAAATCTTTCAAAGTTTCAAGAAACTTTTCTGCAGGAAAACGAACAAGATATGTCAATAATTGAGCATCCTTATATGCTTTTACCTGATTTTCCCATTGTTTATATTTTTCGTCACATCCGGAATCACGTAACTTTTTAGCCGCCTTCTCGCAACGTTCTTTATCCTTACTTTTTAATTTCGAAAATGCGTTTTTTGTAATTAATTTATAATATCTGGAAACATGCTCATAAACTTTATTTTCTTCATTTATCCTTTTATCTGCTTCAACAGCTATTTCAACTAAGTTCTCCAAACGATCTTGAGCCCTCTCACCACTAAGTCTTCTCAATTTTGAACAAAGTTTTTGAATATTCATAAAATCACCTCATAGTAAAAATTTGTCATAATAAAATATATAACAATCGTATTGTACATATTTATATACACCATGTCAATAAATTTTATGAAAATTATATAAATTTAATGTATATTTTGGCATTTTTACTATTAACAATATTCAATTTTTAATCACCCTTATTTTTGTTTAAATTTATTTTTTCAAGTGCGGACACTCCAAAATACATTACAGAAGCCATAATAGAAAGCATAATTATTCCTGCTATTACCAGATCCATTTTAAATACTTGACCCCCATAGACTATCAAATATCCTATACCGCTCGAAGAAACTAAAAACTCACCTGTTATCACTCCTATAAGTGACATACCCACGTTTATTTTTAAAGTAGACATTATAACAGGAATACTTGCAGGAAAAACAAGTTTGGTAAAAATTTGATATTTACTCGCTCCAAAAGATCTCATGAGCAAAATTTCGTCTTTGCTTATATTTTCGAATCCTTGCAAAATATTCATTATTGAAATAACAACCGAAACCAAAACGGCCATTAAAATTATCGATTCCATTCCGGCTCCTATCCACACTATTATTATCGGTCCGAGAGCAACTTTAGGAAGTGCATTTAACACAACAAGATAAGGATCTGAAACTTTCAAAACAAATGGCGACCACCATATAAGGCTTGCAATAATTATTCCAAGTAAAGTACCGATAATAAAGCCTATTAAAGTTTCCATTGAAGTAATAAAAATATTATTCCACAATTGACCACTATTATATAAATCGAAAAACACCGAAAAAAATCTAGAAGGACAACTCATTATAAAACTGTCTATTATTTTAAGTCTTGCAAAAATTTCCCATAATATTAACCCTAAAATTAAGATCCCGATTTGTAAAGATTTTATTTTTAAATTTTCAATTTTTAGTTTATGTAAGTAATCTTTTTGTTCTAAAGATACATTTTCTTTAATTTCTTTTTTCATTTAATTCACTCCAAATAACGTCAAAATAATCATAAAATTTTTCACTTCTTCTTTTTTTATCTGCAGGTAAATTTCTAAAATCCTCATCTATTTCAATGATTTTCTTAATTTTACTCGGCCTTGCCGAAAGTACAGCTACTCTATCCGAAAGAGAAGCTGCTTCAGAAATATCATGAGTAACCAATACAGCTGTTTTTTTCTCACTTTTAATTATGTTTCTGACTTCCTGAGAAAGATTTAATCTTGTCTGATAGTCAAGAGCAGAAAAAGGTTCATCCAGAAGGAGTAAATCCGGTTTTACCACCAAAGTTCTTATAAGAGCAACCTTTTGTCTCATTCCTCCCGAAAGTTGATTCGGATAATAATCTCTGAATTTTTCTAAATTATATCTTTCTAAAAGAGACAGAGCATAATTTTTTGACTTTTCATTTAAATTTTTTTTGATTTCAAGACCAAGCAAAATATTTTGCTTTATTGTTCGCCAGCTTAAAAGGTAATCCTTTTGAAGCATATATCCCACTACTTGACTCGGCGATTTATTTTGATCAAAAACTATTTTTCCTTCTGAAGGCAGCATAAGACCCGATATCAAAGACAAAACTGTACTCTTTCCACAGCCGCTAGGTCCAACAATACTTAAAAATTCGCCTTCGAAAATATCAAGATTAAAATCGTTTACAGCGAGAGTTTCTCCATTTACAGTGTGGTACCTCATAACTATATTTTTCATTTCTAAAATTTTATTTTTGTATTTCATAAAAATTTTCATACCTCCTTACATTCTTGCTTCGACTTACTTGTTGATAAACATAAGCTATTTTCCAAATTTTAAAGAATCATTTGCAAATTTATTGTCTATAACATCTTCAAAGCTAATTTTATTTTTCAGTTCGCCGGCATCTGACATTATATCTTCCAGTAACTCAAACTGTACTCTTTCTATTAGTGGAGATTTATTCCATACATCAGAAAATTTATATCTTTCTATACATTTTTCAAGGATCTCCTCAGAACAATCAACAAAATACGGCAGTACGAGTTTTGCCGTTTCAGAGGAATTATGATTTTCAATCCAAATCTGTGCTTTATATATAGCATTTGTAAAAGATTGTATAATCTCCGGGTTTTCTTCGATATATTCTTTCGAAGCGCAGTAACCAGTATATGAAATTTTTTCACATTCATTACCCAAAAATTTCAAAATGTAAAATGATTTTTCTTTTTGCAAAATTGATGCCATTGGTTCAAAAAGACATACATAGTCCCCTATTCCTCTGCTAAATGCAATTCCCATAAGATCAAATTTTATATTATTAATAAGATTTACTTTACCGTACAAATTTTTACTTCTAAGTATATGCTCAAAGACCATTTCAGGTACGCCTCCCAAACGTCCTGCTATTACTTCACGATTTTTCAAATTTTCCCAACAAAAATTTTCTTCTCTTCCAACCAAAAAACTACCATCTTTTTGAGTTAACTGGCAAAACATAACCGGACAGTCTTGTTTTCCTTGACTCTTTACACTCAATATCGAGGATGTCCCTAAAAGACCTACATCTGCTCCTCCTGAAAGCAAAGCCGTCATGGTTTTGTCGGACCCTTCAGAAGATTGCAGTTTAACATTGATCCCGTAGTCAGAAAAAAAGCCAAGCTCTAAAGCAACATATTGAGGAGCATAGAAAATAGAACGTGTCACTTCATTAAGTTTCACTGTTTTATTTTTTTCTTTTTTTGTGTTACAGGAAGTCAAAGAAAATGCTATAACTAAAAATAAAATAAAATATCTATATAAAAATCTTTTCTTAGTTTTCAATCTTAGCACCAACCTTTTTTATGACTAAGAATTACTATTATTTTATTTTGAAAATGCAAAAAATGTTCTAAATAAAATTATTTTTATTTTACCATGATATCCAAACTATATTTGACTTGTATTTTAATAGATAATATAATAAACAGTGCATAAATCATATAAATCTAGGAGGTATTGTAATGAAAATTAAGAAAATATTTTCTGTGCTGTTGAGTGCAACCATGATTTTTCAAGTTTTTGGGTATGCAAATAAATCTTCAGCTTTTCCGCAGAAGAAATTTAAATATGAAATTCTAGATAAAAAGAATAAAACTATAACGCTCACAAAAATAGGAGACCATGATTATATCCCTGAAAAGATAGATGGTTACACTGTTACTCAGATAGGCGATGCAGCAGCTTTTAGGGGATTAGATGCAACTTTAAAAAACCGTATAGCAAGTTGGATTATGAAGGTATCCAAACTTGTTATTTTTCCTATTTTATTCCCACTTGGTGCAATTGGTTATGCCATTTCAGACCATGAAAAAAGTTATTTAAAAGTCTACTTTGATACAACAGACAACTATTATCAGAGCTTTAGTAAAGTAAAAGAAGTAAATTTGCCTCAGCTCGAATCTATAGGTGTCGAAGCATTTTCGCTTAGTAAATTGGAAACCTTGAATGCTCAAAACCTTAAACATGTAAACCTTGGCGCTTTTGAAAATTGCGAAGATTTACAAACTTTTAATGCTCCGAATCTAGAAAACATACCGGGATTAAAAAAGAAACAATCTTATTTATACGATGTAGATGTGTGGCATAATATTTACAGAAATTGTAAATTCTATATAGGAGGAGTTTTTCAAAATTGCAAAAAATTAAAAAATGTTAATATAAATAAAGTAAAATCTATTGGTACCAGTGCATTCAAAGAGTGCAAAGATTTAAAAGAAATTAATATTCCCCAATGCAAATCACTTGGAAACTGGACGTTTAAAAATTGTACAAGCTTATCAAACATTAATGCTCCAAAGTTAGAATCGACCGGTAAATACTCAATAGAAAATTGTGAAGCTTTAAAAGAAATAAATCTTCCAAATTGCAAATCTATTAATGAAGGTACTTTTATATTCTGTAAAAATTTAGAAGACATTAACATAACTAATGCAAAGTTTATAGGAAAACGTGCATTTGAAAACTGTGAAGCTTTAAAAAAATTAGATCTTCCAAACTGTAAATCTGTGCAGTGGTGTGCATTTAAAAATTGCAAGAGTATGGAAAATATTAATACTCCAAAATTGGAATCTGTTGGTGATTATTCATTTGAACAATGCCAAGGCTTAAAAGAAGTAAACCTTCCAAACTGCAAAACTATCGGAAAAGGTACTTTCTTAAATTGCAAAAATCTTGAAAAACTTTATATCCCAGCTTGCGAATATTTAGACGAAAAGGTTTTTGAAGGTTGCAAAAATTTAAAAGATTTTAATGCTCCTAAACTAGAAAAAATAGAAAAACCTGTGTTTGAAAAATCAAATTTGGAAACTATTGACGTTCCAAATTTAAAACATATATCATCAATGACATTTCAAAAATATGAAAATCTAAAAAGTTTCAATGCACCTAAATTGGAATCCACAGTCGATTATTTATTTGAAGAATGTGAATCTCTAAAAGAATTAAGTTTTCCAGACTGCAAATCCATAGCAACCGGTACTTTTAAAAACTGTAAAAATCTCGAAAAGATTTCTATTCCAGCTTGCGAATACTTAGGTGAAAAAGTTTTCGAAGGTTGTGAAAACTTAAAAGAAATTACCATTTCTAAATCTTTCTACCCATTATTTTTTAATGATTCAGGTCTTGCATATGAAATTTCTAACGGTGATATTAAAGTAATTTTTAAATAATTAGAAATTATTAATTTATTGTTTCTTTTGATGTATTTAAACCTGAAATCCCATTCGTTGAATACACTTTAGGTACGCCTCCCAGTATTACTATTTCAGATATTAAAGCATTTGTATCATAGTCTTCAGAAGCAATGCATCCCGGAACCATAACGGCTATTTTTGTATGAATATAAAGATAAATTTGGTAGATAGTTTGGTTTATTCCCGCATCCTTAAATGAACTTTTAAATTCAGTTGAAACATTACCTGTAATAGAAATTTTCATTGGTATTCCTGGTCCTAGACCGCTCAGCACTTCGAAGCCTGAAAGTGTTCCGAGCGGTATTTTTATGTTTTTTTCTTTGAACTCAGAAAATTTGTTTTGTACTATTAATGCAACTCTTGATTTTAATCTATTTACTTTTTGCATATCGGAAAAAAGAACTGTTAATTCCCCATTTTCAAGTTTTTCCATTTTTATAATTTCATCATATTGGTCTTTATTTTCCGAAAGTTCCTCTAAAATAGCTTCATTTATTGCATCATTTGAAAGTACTTTAGCTCTGGAAAGCGAAGCTGATTTTATAACAGGTCTAAATCTGAAATGAAGAAAAAAAAGTACAGAAATAAAAATAAAAAGAAGTAGAATAACAATTCTAAATTTTTTTTTATTGACACGTTTATTGTTGCTTGGCATTTTCATACACCCGCATTTTGTTTTATAAAGCTATAATATAAAAAAATTTTTTATATGTGAACAAAAAGCAAATCATGGTAATTTTTTTATAATTAAAAATCTCCTATTAATCCTAGTATTTATGGGAATAATACATAGCAGATAAGCCTAATTTGCTTATCTGAAAATAATATTTTAATTTTTGAAAGGAGAGATCAAACATGTGCTGCAATCATGAAAACCATTCAAGCGAATGCTTTTGCGGTAAGATCTGCGGAGTTTTAAGACTTCTTCTTGCTGGAGCAGTGCTCGGAACTATTGCCGGTATGGTAGGTATGTATTTCTTTGACCATGACAAATGCATGCAAAGAAATGCAAGAAGAATGCTTCAAGGAGCCGAAGAATTTACACATAATATAAAATCTAAAATAAATGAAGATTAGTTTCCTTACTATAGGTTAAAATTTTTAAATCCACTAGTTTTTAGTGGATTTTTTAATACAAAAAAACCACGCATTGTAAGCGTGGTATTATTTACTATTTAATAATTGAAACTTTAACTGATTTTCTTCCGAATTTTCTGCAGGAATCTTTAGAAGACATATAAATATCAACTATTGCAGAACCTTTTTTGAGTGCTCCACCGGTATCCTGCGCTATAAGTTCTTTACGATAAGACCCGTCCTGTGCTTCGACTAATATCCTTGAGCCATAGGGTATAACTTTAGGATTTACAGCTACAGTACTTTCTGAAGACGGATGTACTCCTGTTGAAGTTTTTGATCCAGGAGCAGCTGTATATGCAGTTGCATATCCGAAAAATACACTTGAAGCTTTTCCGTTTGATTCCGCACTGGTTTTTTTGTTCTCTTCATTTTTTGGCTTAACTTTTCCAGTTCCTTTAACCACTACTTTATCTTCAGGATTTTCAATTATTTTACTTTCCAAAACCTCAGAATTTATAACATTTCCGTCTTTTAATGTTTGCTTTATTCTTAATTCTTTTTTGCCGTCTTTTCCTTCACAAGTAACTTCGGAAGATCCTTCAGAAAGAAGTGTACTGGTTTTTACAACTGTATTTCTTGGAATATCTTCTATAATAGTAACTTCTTCTTTTTTTATCCTACTAACATGTATTTTCATTCCATCGTAGACTCTTAATGAAGCATTTTGGTCAACCTCATCTTCATTTGAAAGATTTATCTTAAGGTAATCCAAAGTGTCTTTGACTGAATGTTTTGGAACAATATATTCTTTTTCTTCGCCGTCTGCAAAAACTGTGATTTTAACTCTTGGAGTTACAGATATTTTTGTTTCTTTGGTAAGCTCAAAATCAAGCGGAAGATTTACGATATCATTCTCGCTCAAATTTACTCCGAGAGACTTAAGAACATCTGAAACCTTTCCTTCGACAATTTTCAAGGTATGAATTCTATCTCCGTCCCAAACATTTACATCAAAGGCTCTTTTAACATTAAGCTTCAATGATCCGTCAGGATTGTCAATTTTTTCAACAATATCATTATCAGAAACTTTTACTCCGACATTTCCGAGTATACTGTCTACATTGCTGTCTAAAGTAACCGAATGAATAGTGCTGTTATCAACGTTCACATAAACATCTCTTGCAAATGTTTTTACCGAAAAAATAGAAACCGCACACAATGTTCCCATCATTACTACGGAAGCTGCTTTTCTTGCGGGATTTTTTTTATTATAATTCACTTTATATCCTCCAATTCATAGCATTTTAAGTTATTCTTTCATTTAAACTTAAAACTCGTTTTAAATCCGAAAATTAATCAAAGTTTTGTTGAAAAAATTCCATTTCCCTTATGATATTAAACACGTTGGCTATTGTCAAGAAACGTAAAAATATTTTTTTATTTAAAATAACGAACATTTTAAACATACCACTGTAAAAATATTATAAAAAATGTTTTCAATTTAGAAAATAATTGTAAATTTTATTTCAATAAACGATTTTACACATTTATAAATTTGTGTAAATCTCTGAAATCAAATAGTTACATTTTAGTAACAAATAATTACATATATACTTTCATTTATCAAAACATCAAAATACAGAATATACTGAAAACATAATGTAAGTTTTCTAACTTTTCAATCGGAGGTATAAAAATGTCAAATGAAATATACAATACTGCATCTTTGAGCTTTGAGTACGGATCAAAAAAAGGATTTGTGTCTTCTAATATTGCTTTCACAACACTTCAGGATTCAATAACTGTTTCTAAATCTTCGCTTGGAAATATTTATTTTCAAAATACAGAGATACCATTTATTATATCTATAAACAATAATAATCAGGAAGAAATTAAAAATCTTGTTATCGAAGATGATTTAGGTACATATTCTTTAGGTCAAGGACTTCTGGATTCTGAATTTACTCCTCTTGAATTCGTAGATACCGCTTTCCTTTATATAGGTGGAATTTTTAATTCAAATATCACTCCAAGAATATCTAAGGGTAAAATAGTATTTGAAGTTTCAAGTATTCCGGCAAAATCAAATATAATTATATTATATAAAGTATCTACAAATGAATTTTCTCCTTTAGCTACAGGGTCTGAAATAAAAACAACCGCTACTGTTACTTCTACTTGCATGAGTTCCCCTATTTTAGCTTCGAACACAATAAAAGTAAAAGAAGAAGCAGATATAAAAATAATAAAAAACATGTGTCCGAATCCTGTAACTTCAGGCGATATTATAACATATACTTTTTCTCTTTATAACTATGGCAATATAACTGCAACTAATGTTGTTCTAAACGATACTTTTTCACCTGTAGCAGAAAACTTGAATGTCTATTTAGATTCAAAAATTATTCCAAATAACAATTACTCTTATGTAAGCGGTACTTTAAAATTTCCCTGCGAAAATTCTGAAACATCAATTTCAATACCGGCAGCTAATTTTATTCAAGATTCCATTACAGGTATAATTTCTGTTAATCCGGGAACAATTAATATAACTATTACAGGAAGGATTTGATAATAAAAATATGAATTAAACACTATATAATTTATAGTAAAAATTGAATTATTAGAGAAATATATTATGAATATGTACAAGCAAATTGTATAAAAACATAATAGTCACTTATAACTATTAACCAAATTAACATAAAAATTGTTGACTTAATTTTTGTAACCCTGTATAATCAAGCATAGTAAAGAACACGTGCCCAAGTAGCTTAGTATAGTAGAGCGTTGTTTATAAAATCAGAGGTGTCGGTGCGAGTCCGTCCTGGGGCAAAATAATATTTTAAAGTGAGGTATGTCTCATGTATGAAGACAAAACTTTAGTCTGCAAAGAATGCGGAAACGAATTCGTGTTTACACAAGGTGAACAAGAATTCTATGCTGAAAAAGGTTTCACAAACGAACCACAAAGATGCAAATCTTGCCGTGATGCACGTAAAAATGCATCCAGACAAGGTCAAGAACGCGAAATTTTCGTTGCTGAATGTGCATCTTGCGGCGGAGAAGCTAAAGTTCCTTTCAGACCACGCGAAGATCGTCCTGTTTACTGCAGTGAATGCTTTGCAAAAATGAAAGAACAATCAGCCGAATAATTCAGGCGGATTCACTTAAGAAAGCTACGGTTTTAAACGTAGCTTTCTTTCTCTTAAAAAATAAAATTTTACCGGGTGAAAAATATGAACATAAGCTCCAGATTAAAAAAATGCTCCGAGATGGTTGACGAAAATTGTAAAATTGTAGACGTCGGAACAGACCACGCATATCTTCCAATATATCTTACATCACAAAATAAAATTATAAGTGCTATCGCATGCGATGTTAGAGTAGGTCCACTTGAAAATGCTGTTTCAAATATAAAAAAATATAATCTTGAGAAAAAAATCTCAACTTGTTTATCAAACGGACTACAAAAAATAAGCGAAAATGATGCCGATGAAATAATAATAGCCGGAATGGGTGGAAATCTGATTCTTGATATACTCGAAAATTGCACCTGGAAAAATAAAATAAATAAAAAATATATTTTACAACCAATGAATAAAGAAAGAGATTTAAGAATATATTTAGCCTCTAAAGGTTACGAAACAGAAAAAGAAGAAGCAGTTGTCTGCATGGGAAAAGTTTACACGGTTATAAAATCTATTTATACTTCTAAATCTTATAGTCTCTCCCCCACTCAGGAATACATAGGTTTTTTAAATAAAGAATCAGAAGAAAGTAAAATCTACATAAAAAAACAACTTAGAGATATAGAAAATCGCAAAAGAGGAGCACTTATAAAAGGTTTAACCCAAGATGCAGAAAAGTACCAAAATATAATAAAAGAAATAGAAAATTTATACACCTAAAGGAGAATTTTATATATGACAAAAGTCAAAGATATTTACGATTTTTTAGATTCTATTGCCCCGTTTAAATCAGCTATGGACTTTGACAATTGCGGAATTCTTATCGGCGACTCGGACCACGAAGTAAAATCGGCTGTTATTTCACTTGATATAACTTCAGAAGTATGTGATGAAGCTCACGATTTAGGAGCAAATTTAATAATAAGTCATCACCCTATAATATTTAAGCCTATAAAAAATATAAGTTTCAAAAATATAGCTTCTAAAATGATAAAAAATGAAATAAATGCTATTTGCGCTCATACTAATCTTGACATGGCCAAATTTGGAGTAAATTTTCATTTAGCTTCTTCTTTAGGTATCTCAAATTTATCTCCTCTTTGTATGGAAAAAGAAAGTCCACTGGGTTTTGTGGGAGAATTAAAAAAGGATATGGATTCAAATGAATTTGCAATTTTCGTTAAAGAAAAGCTTAACTGCAAAGGTGTTAGGTATACAAATATAAAAACAAAAATAAAAAAAGTAGGTGTATGCTCCGGGAGCGGAGGAAATCTTGTAGCAGAAGCATATAAAAAAGGTGTAGATGCATTTGTAACAGGAGAAATTAAACACAGCGAAATTCTTCTTGCAAATCATTTAGGGATAACTGTAGTAGACGCAGGACATTTCAAAACGGAAAATGTTATAATAAATCCACTAAAGATAATGCTTTCAGAAAAATTCAAAAATGTAAAATTTATTACTTCAGAGTCTTTTTCTGATAAAATCAACTACATTTAAATAAAATTAAAAACATAAAAATATAATATTACTTGAAAAACGCAGTTTAAATCAATATAATAAACCTTGCGAATTTTAAAAATTCTTTTAAATTTTAGGAGGAACTATCATGTGTGGAATAGTAGGATATATAGGCAAACAAAATGCTGTACCGTTTTTATTGCAAGGACTTGAAAAGCTTGAATACAGAGGATATGACTCTTCGGGTATAGCAATAAATACAGAAGAAGAAATAAAAATTATAAAAAAACAAGGAAGATTGAAAGAAATAGAAAAAGTAATAGAAAAATCTCCTGATTTTTCTTCCGATTTAGGAATAGGTCATACAAGATGGGCAACCCACGGGGTACCTTCCGATATAAATGCTCACCCTCATATTTCTTCGTGCGGAAAATTTGCACTTGTACATAATGGGATAATAGAAAATTATATGGAAATAAAAGAAAATCTTTTAAAAAAAGGATTTAAATTTGTTTCCGAAACAGACACCGAAGTAGCAGTCCAACTTTTAAGCAGTTTATATGAAGGAGATATTTTTTCAGCACTCAAAAAATTTGTAGAAATAATAAAGGGGTCTTTCTCCTTTGGAATAATTTGCAAAGATATACCCGAAACACTAATTGCTATAAAAAAAGCCAGCCCATTAATAATAGGTATAGGTGAAGGTGAAAATTACATAGCCTCGGATGCTACTGCTGTGCTTTCAAGAACACGTAAAATTTGCAGATTGTCAGATAATCAAATCGCAGTAATAAATGCAAATGATTTTGATATATATGATTTTAATATGAATAAAAAAGAAAAAGAAATAACAGTAGTGGACTGGGATATAGATTGTGCCGAAAAAAATGGTTACGAACATTTTATGATAAAAGAAATTATGGAACAGCCAAAAGTCATAAATGATACTTTGTCTCCACGTTTAAACGGTTTTGATTTAAATCTTAATGTAAATTTTTCTTCAGATTATCTAAATAAATTAAACAAAATATTTATAGTTGCATGCGGATCTGCTTACCATGTTGGATGTGTGGCCAAATATTTTATGGAAAATATTTTAAGAAAACCAATTGAAGTTGATATAGCTTCAGAATTCAGATATCGTAATCCTATAATAGATGAAAATACTTTGGTTATAATCATAAGTCAATCCGGTGAAACTGCGGATAGTATAGCAGCTCTCAGAGAAGCAAAATCTCGCGGCGCAAGGATTTTATCAGTTGTAAATGTAGTTGGAAGTACCATTGCAAGTGAATCGGATGATGTTATTTATACTTGTGCAGGACCTGAAATAGCTGTTGCAACAACAAAAGCATATAGTTGTCAACTGGTAGTTTTATATTTATTAACTCTTTATCTTGGAAAAATTCTTGGAAAGATAAGCGATGACAGCTGCCAAGAAATTATTAAAAGTATAAAAGAAATACCGGGTAAAATATCAGTAGTTTTAAATAAAAACGAAGAAATTTCTTCTTTAGCAAAAAAATACTTCGGTTATGAGAATATCTTCTTTATAGGTAGAAATTTAGATTATGCTGTATGTATGGAAGGATCTCTTAAATTAAAAGAAATATCTTATATTCATTCAGAATCATATGCAGCCGGAGAATTAAAACATGGTACAATTTCTCTTGTTGATGATAAAACTTTAGTTATAGCGGTTTCATCTCAACAAAATTTGCAAGACAAAATGATAAGTAATATAAGGGAAGTAAAATCAAGAGGAGCAAAAATTCTTTCAATATCAACAGATTCAAGTAAATCAAAACTTTCCGAAGTCTCGGATGATATAATTTCAGTACCTGATGAAATTTCAATTTTACTTTCATCACTTACAATTGTGCCACTTCAACTTTTTTCATACCACGTGGCAAAATTAAGAGGATGCGATATAGATAAACCTAAGAATCTTGCAAAATCAGTAACAGTTGAGTAAAAAATCAATCATTTACAAAGCAGTAGTGTTACACGTAAGATTAAAGATCTACCTGTAAAATTGGTAGATCTTCATTTTTATTAATTAAATTCTGTATTAAAAATATTTATTTGAAATAGTAGATAAGATTTATCTGTTTCCGATAAAAAATGTTTCAAAAGAACGGGACATTCATCTAGCATTTTTTGCTTCATTTTAATATCATTACATTCAATAGCTCTGCCGGTTATTCTTATTCATTCCCTTGATAATTCTTTTTTAGCAATAATTTGAATATTTCCATTATTTCTTAATTGTTTATGTACTTTATTTTTATCACTTGTGGAAATAAATAACTTTCCGTTATGTTCTATCACAGCCCCAAAAGGTCTTCCGGCAGGAAAGTTTCCGTTAATAGTTAATACATAAAAGCAGTCACACTCTTTTAAAAATTCATATGCTTTACTCATTACTTTATATCCAAACTCCTGATTTAAATTTTGTTCTGACGACACCTTTTGAATTAATATAGTGATATTCATACATACCATCTTTTCGCTGATATTCACCTTTCCAGAGGTTTCAATTTTTGTTATTCCGTCTGTCTTTCGCCATTTCGTACCTCCTTTAAATTTGGGCTTCATTGTCGAAAAACTTTTTAAACTATTCTCGTTTGATTCTGACGGTTGAACCTATCTATAAAAGATAATCGGCATATCTGTCACTTTTTACAAGCTCTCTCAGTCGATTTTTTCCTATCATAAAATAGGCTGTCGTCTATCAACGGTTATAGAATACCTCTGATAAATCGGTATATCTGTTCTTTGCGTGCCTTTACTCATTATTCACTCCTTTATTAGCGAACACGAAATACAGTCTATACATGATACCATACTGCGTGTTCGTTTTCAAGCTTACGGTTTCTTACTTGTTCTTAAAGGTAGCTGACCTTTTCTAAAAATTTCTCAAACTGTGGCCTTTTGATACGAACAGTTGAACCTTTCCAAATCAAATATTCGGTGTGCTCATTCTGCTTGATATAATCACGAAGCCTGTTTTCTCCGGTAAGTGTGATTCCTCAATAGTAATACACTATCTTTTCTGTACCGGAATATCTGAGCTCTTAATTTTCATCTAAATTCACCTCATCTTTCATCTCGATTTTTATGCTGTCGTTCCAGCTTATTGTGATAGTCAAAAAGTAACTTCAAAATTGTATTCTGCATATCCTTTGGTGTAAAATACTTTGAAAAAAAGTTGCAAATATCATCAACTTTGAATTGCAATTTCTCTTTTTGATTTGCCTTTTCTTCGGTAATAATGTCAAAGATAACATCCATACTAAGTTCACCCGATTGGCTAAGCTTTTTCATTCGCTGTGCTTGCGAAAGCGACGGGGTACAATCTTCGCTTTCAATGGTATCAAACAAATCTTTTTGCTCATCCTTTCGTAAATATGACAACTCCACTCCAATATTAAATGTGATTTTCTTTTCATCCACCATTTCAAGAAGTTGTGGGATTAGCTCTGTAAGTTTGATAAAGCAAGTTGTCTGCACTTTCATTTTCTGAAACCATATCGGCACTTTCGCTCTTTCCGACAACTTGTCGGGAAGTAGTCTTGCTCTAATGTTTCATTGCTTCAAACAGCAAAGGCTTTTTCGCTCGGAAGTATGGTTTTTCGTTTCCAAATTAAATTTTCCTGTTTGAGTGTCATCAACTCCTGAAACTCAATATCTCTGCCTCGTCCATAAAGTGTCGCTGTGTTTCCAGCAAAGTTTTGTTTCTTGAAAACAAAAGCAGTATCTGCTGCACCGGCAATTACTGTTGAACCTGATATTTCATTGGACGGGTCCTCGGTATCTTTAAGTTTTCTAACATGATGCACAAGCATAATCGCAATGTTGTGTTTGTCTACAATCGCTTTGATTGATGAAATATCATCATAATCTTCGCCGTAAGCACCCTGTTTACTTGCCGGTTTATTATTGTTGAGAATTTTTTGCAAGGTATCTATGATAACAAACCTTGTTTCGTAATAGTCTGAAAGGAAATCTTCTATCTGTTATTCAATTCCCGTTACGAAGCCACCGGCCATAATAGTTAAGTACAGATTAGGCCAACCTGTATCAATCAGCTTATACACTCGGTCACGAAGTCTTGAGTAAGTATCTTCTAAACAAAGATAAAGAACATCACACTTTGTTGTCTTAAATCCCATAACAGGTAAGCCATGTGAAATTTGAAGTCCCATATACAGCATAAGCCAACTCTTTCAGATTTTACTCTGCCCGCTAAAGACCCTTGCAGTATAAGTCCTTCAACCACGAAGAACTGTTTTGGAAACGGCATATTAAGCAACTTTTCCGAATCAATAACTTTTAATTTTTCCATTTATAGTCTCATTTGTATTTTCATTAAGTTTTTTTCCGTTCTTCCATGTGTACGTTAATTTCTACCCACTTTCAGCCGATGTATTCATAGTCTTGGTGCAGTATCACTCACTCGGTAACGGGTATTTAATTTTCAAGGTACAGATTGAAGAAATTTAAAGAACTACCTCATTTATTTGAAACAGTAAAAACATTTTGGGGGATGTTTTTCAAAAAAACTATTTTTATCCCTCTACTCATTTGGATAAAGTGAGCTTAAATGCACACCCAAAACAAGTTGTTTCAAAGAAAAATTCACAACAAGTTCACATATTCCCTTGTAAAAAATAATTATCCATTCACTTGTTTGAACTGGCAGAGCCGTTTTGTACCCCCTGTCTCAGAAAAAACTGTAAAAAATAAAAAGACCACCTACCTGTGGAACATTTTCTGTATCACAAGTAAGTGGTCTTATAAATTTTATTTTGGATATGAAAAGAACCGCCCATCTCGCCCCGAACTGTTACATTAGAGGTTGATTTGGGCGGTTTTGTTTGATTTAAGGCATGTTTATTGCTGTGTAAATATAATTTGTCGGCTGAGGCATTAAAGGCTTACTCACCATCTGAACTGTCTTATTCTTTGTCTTTACCGAAGTATTTCATACTCCCGGATATTGGCACTTTTTTCAATTCTTTATGTTTGATTCCATATGTTTTGCACCTAAATTTTTCTAACTCTGCTTCTATCTCATCAAATACATTTTGGTATATCAGCATATTAGTGAATCCATGAACAGTTTTTTCTTTTACTATAAAAAAATCATTATTTAAATCAGAAACTTTTGTTGCACATAATGGCAAACTACCCTTATTCTTAACCTATCATATATAGATTCATAAATATTCTTGCGAAAAGTCTTGTTAATAAAAATAAAATCTAAATTACCATAGTCATTGTCCAATGCTCACAAGTCCACCAAAGAAGTCTCACGATAGCTTTTTATGCATTCTTTAAAAAACTTTTTATACTATTCTAATCTTGAGTTAAATAATTCTTCTAATTCTTTGTCAACATCAGTGTTCTCATCAAAAGATAGCGGTTTGTGCTCTCCATACCACGAAATGAAGTCGTTTTTGGCTTTATCTTTTTTAGATTTATCTTCAGAGATTCCAGTAGTTTGAACCTTCCTCTTCGAAAACTGCAAGGATTAAATCGACAGAAGCATCTACATCAAGATATTTAATTTTTCTGAGATTGCTTAAAACATGAGTAGCTTGATTTCAAAATTCTTCCATTGCTTTTCGCTTTTCAACATAATATTCAGTTAACGACATCACAAAAGAAAGAATTATACCACCAAAAATTGCCATTGCGATATCATAAGATATACTATCGCTACTCTTTTCAATTTTAACAGATACTACCAAAGATAATGCTAAGATAATAAATATAATTATTGTTAGCCATTTTTTCGCTTTCATTTATTCAGCATCTCCCGCCCTATAATAAATCATATAATCATTATAATCAATAAAAGAATATCTATTTTGTCCATATTCTCACACTCCCTTACTCACCATCCTAAAGTGCATTCATAACCTATTTGACAACCTTTCCATTCCAGTCTACGCAGAGCATCTCTTTAGTTATGATAGCCTTATAGAGCGAATTTTTTCAACTACCTTCCAAATATAACGCAAGATAGCAATGTAATCATCAAAGCTGTTCTTAACCTTATCGGCAACGTTCTTTCGCCACTCATCAGCAAATTCTTTGCCAGAATAAATATCGTTTAAATCCTTACATATAAAGTTTATTGCTCCGCCGATGCCAGGTAGTTCGTTCTCGTTAGCATCCGGGGTTGGATTTTCAGCAATTTTTACATGAAGCAGTAAATGTTCAAGCAAATTGCAGTAAACAAGCCTGTCCGCTTTTTGATACTCAAAAGGATTGTTAACCGCAAATTTATCATTGCTGAGCATGATTGCCTTGTCCTCGTAAATGTGGTGGCAATATAAGCCCTCTGCCGTGCGTATTACTTTAGGATTTTTTGTTTTGCAAGCAGTATCATTAAAGTAGTTATGTTTTGCAGAACCATATTTTTTGAGCAATGCAGAAACAATATCTTAATAACTCATTTTCAGCATTGATTCATAATATGAAGTGCCGTCTATTGGCTTAATCATAGAATTTATAAATTCTATTTCATTATCAGCAAGTTCATATTTTTCATATAACTGATTTTCTATATCTGTAACGTTTCTACTCCAATCAATATCTGAATCATCTGAAAAATTTTGCATCGGAACATTAAAAAATACCAATTTAGACAGATTAACAGCCGTAAGTGTAATCATTACTAAAAAGCGAACGAATCTTGTTTTAAGATACTTAAGGACCGCATCCGCTTCTGATTTCGTATCAAAACAGCCAATCAAAAAATACGAATGAGTACATACCTCATTAGGTTCTAAGACTTTCATTGTTTTTGTAAAAACACTAAACATACCATTTTTATCTGGCTCTCCAGCATGTTCTGCACTCATTTTGCTCATTAAAACTTTATATTTTCCTACATACTCTGATCCTTTGATTATCTCATCTGAAGAAATATATGTTACTCCATTACTTGCGTATAAATTCAAACTATCTTTTGGTGATGGATTAGACCTACCTCGATAATTTGTAGGCAATCCAAATGGCATAAGTGGACTTATTATATTATCAAAAGGTATAAAATTATGAGAATGTAATTTATGAACTATATCAACAGCATCATTATAACGAATGAGTGTGTCAAATTCATCTAACGGACGAATTTTTGTGCTTTCAATACCATTAAATACATTGGTAAAAGTACAATTACCCGAATACATTTCATCAAATAAAAAGAAGCATACCCCACCGCTTATACTACTGGTTGGAAAACAGTCTTTTGCATTAATAAAATCTTTAATAGATACAATTCGTTTATCATGAATCATTTCATCACGAAACTTATCCAACGTTTTCATACCGCCAGCAAACCATCTAGAAGGCATGATCATTGAAATAAAATGCGGATTAAGCATTTTTGCTTCTTCTACAAAAAGATTATATATAGATGTTGCTTGACGACTTGTACTTCCTGTTCCCTCCTGATAAGGTGGATTACCAACAACCGCATCGAACTTCATTTCATTCACATCCTTTTTCCAGTAGTAGCCTTTCAGTACACGTTTTTTGAATTGCTCAGGTTTATTCTTAAGCATATTTACAAGGTCATCAAAATAATGAGCATTGCACTTAACATCACTGTAACCGCAAAGGGTTCTTGTGGTGATAGATTTTGCCATAGGTGTTTTACAAATAACATAGACATTATCTCTGATAACCTTGTTCCAGAAAATCTGGCACTCCTCAGGAGTCCAGTCGTCATCGTTCATTCCCTCAATACACTGCTTATAAAAGCTGTAAGCAACATACAAAGTATACAAACCTGTCTTAGAGTTAATTTCAAGTATCTTTGCTTTTTCAGCAAATACTGTCTTAGTAACTTCGCCTCTGTCAACAAAGCGAGGTTCTTCAAGGCGGTACTTTTTCTCCTGAGTATCCTCTTCAAATTTTTCGTTATAGAAGCACCAACCGCCAAGAGTTTCAGACATATGCATATTTACAACTCTCCAAGGAGTAAGAACTGTTTCTTTGTCTGGATTTTTGAAGTGGCGGAAAATCTCCGCTATCTGAATAACTCGTCGTGTAGGGGTTTCTCTGTCGGCAGATGCCGCAAGTCTTCTGATACGCTTACCTGCCGCAATAAATACATCTCTGTCATAGTATTTAGTAAATTCGGAGAATATCTCTTTTGTAACACCTGTCGGCATAAATTCTTTCCAAGATTCATCGTCGACAATATCAACAAAACTGTCAATATCGATATCTTCATCAATCGGAACATCAGCGCCATAAATCATAAGCGGCATACGGATTGATACACCACGCAAAATATCAATAGCCTTCTTTCTCGCTTCTTTAGCTTGTTTCTTTTTCTTGCGTTCTTCTAACTCTTCAGGTGTTGAAGGAGTTGGCGGTGTAGCCGGTTTGGGGTCATCTAAATGTTCAATCTGTTCATCTGTCAATCCTTGTCCGTTTACAATAACGTCTTTCTTTTTCTTTGAAGCCTTAGATGCTCCGATAATATCTTTAAGCTCATTGAACTTAGATGCGTCGATTTCGTTAAGCTTGAGAAGTTCATCGTTGTACAGAGATTCATCCTCAAATCCGCTATTTACGGCACGTTCAGCATAAATCTGCTTGATTTGTTCCATCATAGACTCAACACTGTAAGTTCTTGTCTTAGAACCTGAAATAGCAATGACTGGGCAATAGTTGAGGAATTCGCTCATAGCTTCCCTGCGTTTTTGCTGACTTTTACCCGGCTTACGAGATAAATGCACTGTTTCGGTTAAAACTTTAAGTGTTCTGTCAGGTGCGAAGTCAAATACATAGCAGTCTGTTTTCTGCTTACCATCAATTGCTCCGGCTGACTGTACTCTGAATATTGTCTGCATATATTGTGCCGCCGCAGTGGAATATGAACCCGAAAGCATAAGAACAGCAGTCCATTCTTTTACCGTAATACCGGTAGTTAACTTACCGCAAGACAAAGTTATAGAATAATCATTATTTTCAATAGTTTTACGAACAAGTTCAAGTGCATCCTTTGAGTACTCCTCTTCGTATTTATCGCCTTCTCCGGCAACATTAGCGATACCAAAATGCCTAAATACCGGATGCTTTCTGAGAAGTTCACTTAATGCTTTTGCTTCTTTAACACCCGGAATCACCCACAAGGTATGACGGAACATATCACGATATTCCTGAGTAGAATAAGGATATCCACTATCAATATCGTCTTTCACCATTAAATCAAGAAATGAATTCACGTCATTTTCGTGAACAAATTTGCCCTCTGTAGCATTTTCAGGAAGTGTACGATTACCATTTGGTCCTTTGTACCATACGCTGAAAAACTCTCTGAAATTAAAAGCCTTTTTGCCATATTCATCAGATACATATTTCTTGAGCTTTTCGCCTAAATCATAAGTAAAAATATGCATTTTAGGTAAATCAGCATAAGGATTATGGTCACCGTAATGAACTAAATCCCATTCTGATTTTTTCTTTTGCTCCATTACATAGTCCCAAGTGTAAACATTATCTTCTCCAAACTTATCAATAAGATTGAACGGTGTACCTGAGAGTGCAAGAACCTTAGTGTGCTCTTTTTTGAGTGCTTTAACTACATTATCACCAAGCTCTGTTTGAGTGTCTTCGTGAGCTTCATCAATAACGATTAAATCCCAGTCAATGTCAAATACAGCATTGTTCTTATTGAATTTGCCACCAACAATTTTAGAACCTCTTAAATCCTGCATGGAAGCGAAGTAAATAAAATAATCTTCATTTTTATCATGATTACGGATTTTGAGGTCATTCTCAGAATCCGTCTTTTCATCAAATATGTAGGCAGAATCTTTAGTTTTATGCTCATAATAGTAATCGTGTTCAGAATTTCCAGGAAAGAAAACTTTTTTAAAATCATCGCTCCAACCATCGTCAACAACAGGACGATGGGTAACAATAATTACTCTGCGATACTGACTGCGGCGAATAACTTCAAGTGCTGTCAATGTTTTACCAAAACGCATTTTGGCATACCACAGCATTTCATCATCTTTTTTGAATGTTTTAATCGTTTTGTTAACAGCATCTATTTGTTCTTCTCTAAAATCAATAGGCTGTTGAGGTTTTTCCGTTAGTATTTCATTTTATGATATTGTGTTTTTTCCGGATTTATATGCTTTTATAGCGGCTTTTACTGTCGCCAAATCAGTCAAAAACCATTCATCACCGGTCTTACCGTTGGGTTGAACTTTATGTATACCTGAGTTCATAAGAACATCGTGGATATCGTTATCTCTAAACGGAAATACATAGCCGGATTCTGTTCTTATGGCAAGTTCTGTACATTCCAATCGATAGGTAACACTTACTGTCTTTGTGTAACTATCGATTCTTTTCTTTGCGGCTTGATTTAACTCACGACAATTTGGCACTAAATCTTCAGGTTTAGTGCTGGTTTTAATCGTTGCGTCACCAACTTTCAGTAATCCTTTGTGTGTTTCGTAAGGCATACTGAACACGTATATAAGTTTACAGCTATAAGTGTTATCAAATCTTTCCACGATTTGCACCTTCTTTCAATACATCAATGAATGGTATGCTCTTTTTATAGTTTGTCCAATCGAATATTCTGCAATAGGTGCCATTGTGCCTATATATATTATTCTTTTCACATCCGGGACAATTAACACTTGTTTCATCTTCTGTGCCTTTAAACAAATTAATTTGATGATAATTTTCTTTGATTTTTCGGCAAGAATATGGTACCACACATTTAAGGCCGTCCATTTGCCATATGTTCCAAGCTATTATGTTGGCCACTTCTTTCAACAAATTGATAGAGGGTTTTTCATTGAATTTTGCTTCATAATAATCTATATAATCATACAGAAGATTTTCTCTTGCGATTAGTATGCTGTCGCCTTGAAATTCATAACCATATACACTTTTAAGCGCTCGCAGTGAATGATTAATCCAACTTTCTGCTTCTTCACAGTTTTCATTTACAACACGCATTTTCCTATCAAATAGTCCAATACGGTCGTTTACAGGAATTAACTTACCGGTGGTTGTATCATATCTGCTGACAAGATAAGGAGCTTCACCACATGTTATTTCCAAGCGTTTAGCGTCAACATATGCTTTCCAAGTTTTTTTACCGTTTTCAAACAGAATTTTTTCTTTATTTGTTATCCAAGTTGTTCCTTGTAGAATATTAAAAACATTTGCTCTGCCAAACCAAGTTTCATCCACTCGATTGTTTTGTTCATTACAAATCCACGATGGAGTGAATACTTCAGCTCTTTTTCTTATTCTCCGTTCTTGAACTTTCTTTGATTTTGCAGCACGAGGTTGAATAACATTAAAATATCGTCCTGTAATAAGTTTAGCCTTAATCTCAGCACGTTCATCATATTCTGGGCCATATGATTCATAATCCTTTGTGCACCAAAGAATATTTTTTCGAGTGGTTTTATCTTTTAGTAAAATGCGTAGGATAATAGGATAGATATCAGCACTATTATCCTCTAAAATATCTATTTTTTCTTCAATAACTGTTCTTTTAATTTCTTCCATATATCTAATCACTCACTCTTACGTTTGCTATCTTCAGGTAAAATTTTCACAATATCATCCAATGTGCAACCAAAATGATTGCAAACTTTAACTAAATGCACTCTTTTATTTCTTAGCTTAACTTATACATTAAAAGAAATAGCTATTTTTTACCTTCAAAAATCTTATAAATATAGCTAAAACTATTATATCATATTATACCATTAATTATATCGTAATTCAACTTGCTTCAAAATTTTACAGTCCAATGTTTCAAGTCTTGAAGCAGTAAAAGGACAAGTAGGAGGTCTAACTCCCTACTTGCCCTCACTCTGTATTATTCATTTAACTCAGTTATAAATCACCTCAGCATTCACAATTCCCATTGCACAACTGCGGATATTATTCATTTTCTGCACTCACTCCATAGCATTATCTGCCTTAAGTGCTTCAGTGATACCTTCCTTTTCGGCAAGTTCATCTACCAGCCGTAGAAACATATTTTCCGCTTGCTTCTCGATATCTGCAAGATAATCATAAAGCTTTTCACTCATCAAAAGATTGTAATACAGCACCTTATGGCTCTGTTTTGGATACTGTCTGTGACGGTTTGCCAACACACCTAAATGTATTTCTTTCCGTTTCTTAGTTCTTATGCAAGGGATAAGGTAATCGCCTTGCTGCTTATACTGCACATTCACTCCTAATTTTATTGTAATCGGATTGTAGCATAAATCAGACCGATTTGCGAATGTGCGGATTTTAAATTTACAATTATAAATAAGCATAAAAATAACTCTCGGAAAATGTTTTATTACTTCCGAAAGTTAGATTTTACTATATTGCTATTCAAAACAAATTACTTTTAGTAAATCTTCTGGCAAAAAACTTAAAAAATTACACTAACACTGAATTTTATTTGTCCAGTGACTTCATTGTAGGGAACAAAATAACATCTCTTATAGAAGCACTATCAGTTAAAAGCATAGTTAAGCGATCTATTCCTAAACCGAGACCTCCTGTCGGAGCCATACCATACTCAAGGCAAGTAATAAAATCATTATCTATTAAATTAGCCTCTTCGTCTCCCCTTTCACGAAGTTCCATTTGATGTTTAAATCTTTCTTTTTGATCAATCGGATCATTGAGCTCGGAATAAGCATTTGCAAGCTCTCTTCCTGTTATGAAAAGTTCAAAACGTTCTACTAAATAAGGTGAACTTTCTTTTCTTTTTGTAAGAGGAGAAACTTCAACGGGGTAATCATAAATAAATGTAGGTTGAATTAAATGCTCTTCCACTTTTTCTTCAAAAACTTTATTTAAAATATCTCCCCAAACGTCATTTTCATTTATTTCTACTTCCAAACGTTTTGCGGCTTCTCTTGCTTTTTCTGTATTGCACGCAAAACTTGAAAAATCTTCTCCTGTATACTTTTTAACAGCATCAATCATAGTTATTCTTTCAAAAGGACTAAAAATATCAATTTTCTGACCTTGATATTCTATAGATTCACTTTTTCCTATAGATTTAGCACAATTTCTGATAATATCTTCTGTAAGATTCATCATGTCATTATAGTCCGCATAGGCCTCATAAAGTTCAACTGTTGTAAACTCAGGATTATGTCTTGTGGAAATACCTTCATTTCTAAAAAGTCTGCCAAGTTCATAAACCTTATCTATGCCTCCGACTATAAGGCGTTTAAGGTAAAGCTCAGGAGCAATTCTTAAATAAAGGTCCATATCAAGCGCATTATGATGCGTAATAAAAGGCTTTGCCGCTGCCCCACCGGCTATAACATTAAGTACAGGTGTTTCAACTTCTATAAATCCTTTTGAGTCAAGTAAATTCCTAATTGCTCTTACTATTTTACTTCTATTAATAAATGTTTCTTTAACTTCAGGGGAAGAAATCAAATCAAGATATCTTTGACGGTAACGAGTATCTGTATTTTTAAGTCCATGAAATTTTTCAGGAAGAGGTAAAAATGATTTTGAAAGCAAAGTAATTTCTTCTACATGAACAGAAACTTCACCTCTTCTGGTTTTAAATACATATCCTTTAATTCCTACTATATCTCCAATATCCCAGAAAGAAATTATTTCTTTGTATTTTTCTTCTCCAAGACCATTTATATTAAAGTAAACTTGAATTTTACCGCTACTGTCGGAAACATCCATAAAAGAAGCTTTACCCATATCTCTATGGCTCATAATTCTTCCTGCTATACAAACGGTTTTACCTTCAAATTGCTCAAAATTTTCCAAAATATCTTTAGAAAAAGTGTCTCGGTTGAAAGAAGTGACATTAAAAGGATTTTTGCCATGTTCTTTTAAAGTTTCAAATTTACTTTTTCTTATGTTAAATATTTCACTTTCGGACTCAGTTTGATTTTCTTCTGAATTTACATTATTTAAATTATCGTTCATTTAATCAAATCCTTTACTATTTAGAAATTTCAATAATTTCGTAAGGGCATATTCCTCCCGGAGTTTCAACTCTAACTATGTCACCTTTTTTATGATCAAGAAGAGCAGCTCCGACAGGAGATTCATCCGAAATTTTTCCTTCTCTCGGATTTGCCTCACTTGGACCAACTATTTTATATTCAAGTATTTCGTTATATTCCATATCTTTAACCTTAACTTTAGATCCGACATACACACTTTCTGTTCCAAGTTGATGTTCATCTATTACTCTGACATCTTTTAACATTGATTCTATTTCAAGAATTCTTGCTTCAATAATTGCTTGTTCATTTTTAGCTTCATCATATTCACTATTTTCAGAAAGGTCTCCAAATGAAAGAGCTACTTTTATTTTTTCAGCAACTTCTTTTCTCTTAACAGTTTTCAAGCTTTCAAGTTCATTTTCAAGATTTTTTAGTCCTTCTTCAGTTAAAATTATTTGTTTACCCATATTAAAAAATCAACTCCCAAATTTTATTATAATATTTTTATACACTAAAAAGTATATCTTCGTATGATGGATAAGGCCAATATTCCTTTGGCATATTTTCTTCCAATTTATCTATTGAATCTCTTACTTTTTTCATAGATTCAATAACATTATCCTTGAACTTATAGGCCCTTTCAAGAGAATCTTCGGTACCATGTGCTTCATCAGTAAAAGAAGATAAAGTTTTTATATCATTATGTAACTTTACCGAAAGGTCAGAAAGAATTTCTAAAGTTTCCCTTTCCGGAAGTGCGTCACAAGAAAGCTGAGACTTCATTATAACTGTTTCACTTATTTCTTTAGTATACTTACTTACCGAAGGTAAAATTTCATTTTTTACCATTTTTATTAACGTTTTGGATTCTATACTTGCTATTTTACAATAATTTTCTAAATGAATTTTATATCTGGAACTAAGTTCTCTTCTTGAAAGAACACCATGATTTTCAAAAAGCTTTACATTTTTTTCATCTAAAGAATGTTTAAGAGCATCAACTGAATTCTCAAAATTATAAAGTCCGCGTTTTTTAGCTTCTTCTATCCACTTTTCAGAATAACTGTTTCCGTTGAATATTATTTTTTTGTGTTCTTTTATAGTTTTTACCAAAAGAGCATTTAAATGATCAACGGGATTTGGGAAGTTTTCAAGTTCATCGGCAAATTCTTTTAATGCTTGAGCAGCTATAGTATTTAGAATCATATTAGGTGAAGCAATAGATTGACTTGATCCGACCATACGAAATTCAAATTTATTTCCTGTAAAAGCAAAAGGTGAAGTCCTGTTTCTGTCGGAAGTGTCACATGGAAAAGAAGGTAAAACGTTAAGACCTATTTCGAAATTACTGCGTTTTTTTCTGGTATAAATTTCACCTTTTTCTATTGACTCCAAAATCGACATTATTTCATCGCCTAAATATATTGAAACTATCGGCGGAGGAGCTTCTTGACCACCAAGTCTTAAATCATTTCCGTATGAAGAAATAGATATCCTAAGTAAATCAGCATATTCATCTACAGCTTTAATCATAGCACAAAGGAAAATCAAGAACTGTACATTGTCTTGAGGGGAATTTCCGGGCTCAAGAAGATTTACCCCGGTATTTGCCGAGAGTGACCAATTGTTATGTTTTCCACTTCCGTTTATACCTGCGAAAGGTTTTTCATGCAGGAGGCAAACTAAATTATGCCTTTGAGCAGTAACCTTAAGAGTTTCCATTATAATATGATTTTGATCGGTCGCAAGATTAGAATAAGCATGAATTTGTGCAACTTCATGTTGAGAAGGTGCAACTTCATTATGTTTTGTCTTTGAAGGAACACCCAACTTCCAAAGTTCTTTATCTAAATCCTGCATAAAATACATTACTCTCGGCTTTAAAGCTCCGAAATAATGATCCGAAAGATCTTGTGCTTTAACAGGAGGTGCTCCGAAAAGAGTTCTTCCGCAAAAAATAATATCTTTACGTTTTTTATAAATATCTCTGTCTATTAGGAAATATTCTTGTTCTGCTCCCATAGTCGGAACGACTTTACTTATTTTGTCATTTCCCAAAATACGCAAAATTCTGAGAGACTGTTTATTGAGAGCATAAATAGATTTAAGAAGAGGAGTTTTTTCATCTAAAACCTCTCCACTATATGAGCAAAAAAATGTCGGTATATAAAGTGAAGCATTTTTCACAAATGCATGTGAAGTAGGATCCCACGAAGTATATCCCCTTGCTTCAAATGTTGCTCTTAATCCTCCAGAAGGAAAAGAAGAAGCATCTGATTCACCTTTTATAAGTTCTTTAACAGAAAAGCTCATTTCAGCAGTTCCATCAGAAGCAAAATCCAAAAAGCTGTTGTGTTTTTCAGCAGTGATTTCTGTTAATGGTTGAAACCAATGAGTAAAATGGGTTGCTCCTTTTTCAAGAGCCCAATCTTTCATAACTTGCGCAACAATTTCTCCTGTTTGTTTGTCAACCGAAGAATTTTGATCTATAGACTTTCTTAAACTTTCATAAACATTAGGAGGAAGTCTTTTTTTCATAACCTCATCGCTAAATACCATACTTCCAAACACTTCGGGTATATTCATCATTTAAAATTACAACCTTCCAACCAATAAAATTTAAATTTACTTAAAACATTTTTTGCAAGGCGAGTATCCCTTGCTTAAAGCTTCATTCAAACCAATAGCAGTAAATTTTCCTCTTCCGCAGGAATTTTTACTATGATATTTTTTACCTGATTTTGTTATGTAAACTACTTTTTCCTTAGAGTTATCCTTTTTCTCGGACTTTTTACTTGATTTTTCTTTTTTAACTTTATCTTTAGCATTGAAATTTTTATTTGTACTGCTTTTTTTAGAAACATCTGAAGTTATTGAAATAGGCTCTTCTTTTTTACCGTTGTAAAAAGATTTAACCATATTAAAAACAATAAACGGAGAAGTCACGAACAAGACTGCAAATAAGCCTGTAAGTAATGTTTTTAACCATATTTCCCAATTTTTAAATCTCCAAACTAAAAAGATACCCAGAGGAATAAAAACAACAGAAAGAAAACAAAAAGCTATAAAATAATTGCTTTGATACCAAATAATTTTATTTTCAGTTTTCACTTTTTAACAGAAAATCTTAAAATATATTCTGCTGCTTTATTCCCTGCAACTGCTCCGTCTGAAGCTGCGGTTATTATTTGTCTTAAAGGTTTTTTTCTGCAGTCACCGGCAACATAGACTCCGGGTAAATTTGTCTCACATGTTTCATCTGCTATAAAATATCCTTGTTCATCCATCAAAATCTGATTTTCATAAAGAGATTTGTCAGGCTCATATCCTATAGCTATAAAAACACCTTCGACAGGAATTTCACTTAAATCTCTGTCTTTATTTTTTATAATTGCTGAAGTTACAAATTTTTCCCCTTTAATTTCTTCTAATTGAGAAGAAAATTTTATTTCTATTTTTGAATTATTTTTAACTTCATCGACTAAAACACTTTCTCCTCTAAAACAATCTTTTCTAACAATCATAGTAACCTTTGAACAAATATTCGAAAGATAAAGTGCATCTTCTAAAGCTGTATTACCGCCACCGACAATCAATACATTTTTTGATTTAAAAAAAGCTCCGTCGCAAGTAGCACAGTAAGAAACTCCTTTGCCCGAAAATTCCGCTTCACCTTTGCAACCTAAACGTCTTCTTTTAAGCCCGTTTGATATTAAAACCGCTTTACAAACAAATTTTTCTCCATCTTCAGTATAAATATACTTTTCATTCCCTATCAAATCAAGCTTAACTACCTTACTAAATATAAACTCAGCACCTAATTTTTCAGTTTGATTATAAACCAAATTTGCAAAATCAACACCATTTATACTTTCGAAACCGGGATAATTTTCAAGTTTATCAATTATAGCTGTTTGACCGCCGTAAATATTTTTTTCAAAAACTTTAACACTAATGCCCGCTCTTAATGCATAAATTGCAGCTGTAAGTCCTGCCGGTCCTGCCCCTATTATAGCCAAATCTGTCATATTTAAATTTTCCATCATTAATTTTTCACCATAAGTTCAGAATCAATTATGCTGCAAATTTCGCTTTCGGACATAAAACCTACTTCTTTTCTTAAAAGTTTTTTTCCACAGAAAAATAAAAGTGTAGGAACAGATCGGATTTCATATTTTTCTGCTATATCTTGATGTTTATCAATATCTATTTTTAAGACTTCAAGACTTTCACCGTATTTTTTACGAATTTTTTCAATCACTGGTGCAAGCATTTTACAAGGTCCGCACCATGGAGCAAAAACATCCACTAAAACCGGTCCTTCAAAACTCTCTATTTCAAACTTTAAATCTTTTGTTTCTTTACTTTCTTCTAAGTCTCTTTCCATAATATCCATAAACCTCTTTTCTTTAAGAAATTATTTTCCCAATACAAAAATCTTCATTTTCAGGTAATTTTATAATTGAAGTTTTCAAAATTTTTCCAATAATGTCTTGACTACTTTTGCTTTTTACAGGTATATAATTATCAGTATATCCCCTATAAAATCCATTCTCATCTTTACTTTCATAAAGAACATTCATATCAAAATTCATAAAACTTCTCAAAATAATTCTACTTGTTTCCTTTGAAATGTCAATCGTTTTTTGTACTCTTTGAGTTTTTAAATGTTTGTCAATTTGAAAATCAAAATCAGCTGCTAAAGTACCCGGACGAATCGAATAAGGAAAAACATGAACTTTTAAAAATCCTACTTCTTTTATAATATTAAGAGTATCGATAAAATCTTCTTCTGTTTCCCCGGGAAATCCAACCATTATATCGGTAGTAAAAGTAGCAAAAGGAAACTTTTCTTTTATTAGATTAACTAAATCTATATACTGTTCTCTTGTATATCTGCGACGCATTTTTTTTAATATATTGTTACTTCCGCTTTGAAGAGCTAAATGAAATTGAGGACAAAATTTATTTTCTTTCGACAAATAATTTAAAAGATTGTCTGTAATTAAATCAGGTTCTAAGGAGCCAAGCCTGACTCTTTTAACATCTTTGCAGTCGCATGTAATTTTAATTGCATCTTCAAAACTACAATTTAAATCTTTGCCATAAGAAGATAAATTTATTCCTGTTAAAACTATTTCTTTATAATTATTTTCGCATAATTGTAAAATATTTTCTTTTATGTTCTGCAAAGGTTTGGATCTAACTTTGCCTCTGGCATAAGGGATTATACAATAAGAGCAAAACCTGTCACAACCGTCTTCAATTTTAAGAAATGCTCTATATCTTTCTTTAGACTGTGAAACAAAAAAATTTTCATTATACTTAGAAATTTTTCTTATATCTTCAACTTCAAATTTTTTTTCTTTATTTTTAACATAATTTTCTATTAATTCAGGAATATCAAATTTATTTGTATTACCAACAACAATTTGTACTTCCGAAAATCTACTTGCAATTTCAGGAAAAGCCTGTGGCATACATCCGGTCAAAACAATAATAGCATTTGGGTTTTCTTTTCTTATTTTCCTTATACATTGTCGTAATTTTCTGTCGCTTTCCGCTGTAACACTACAAGAATTTATTATAACTATATCCGATGACTTTTTTCCTTGAAATTCGTAGCCAAAAGATATCATTTTTGAAATTATATCTTCACTTTCACCTTGGTTTACCTTGCACCCAAAGGTTAAGACGCTAAAATTCATGATTTTCTCCTTACAAAAAAATACTGCTCCTCAAAACACTGAGGAGCAAAATGGTGGACGTTAACGGGCTCGAACCGCTGACCTTTCGCACGTCAAGCGAATGCTCTACCAGCTGAGCTAAACGTCCTATGCTCAGTATGTTATCATATAATAAAATTTTTTTCAACACGTATATTCAAAATAATATTAAATTCATTGTATTAGCCTATTTGTTTTAATTTATTTTTATTTTTTTAAACATTAAATATAAAATTTTATTATAGAAAACATTATTATCAGAATTAAAAAATAAGCATTTACTTTTTACAAATAAATGCTTATCGAAAATAAATTTCAATTTCTAATCTCTTTCATTTAAAAAATTTTCAAGTTCTTCCATAAAAGAATGGACATCTTTAAATTCACGGTATACAGAAGCAAATCTTATATATGCCACTTCATCTCTTTTTTTAAGCTCATTCATACAGAGATCACCTATCATAGCCGAAGAAACTTCACGATCTAAAGAAGCATCTACTTCGGATTCTATATTTTGAACTATTTGCTCTATTTCAGCCATAGGAACGGGCCTTTTTTCGCATGCTTTAAAAATACCGTCAAATATTTTTTTTCTGCTGAATTGTTCTCTTGAATCATCGCGTTTTACAACCATAACAGGCATATGTTCCACCGCTTCATAGGTAGTAAATCGTTTAGCGCAATTTTCGCATGCTCTTCTTCTTCTGACTCTTGAGCCATCATCGGCGCATCGTGACTCCAAAACCTTTGTATCTTCATAGCTGCAATATGGGCATTTCATATATCTGTCAGCAATCCTTCCAAATTATTTTGAAACTTTAATCTCAAGTTTATCATCGGTAGCAGTAAGGAAAATATCTCCTATATCGAATCCGCCATTTTTTATTATCATTATTGAAAGTTTATCTTCTATTTCTTTGCGTATAAGGTTTCTTAAATCTCTTGCTCCACTTTTGCCACCAAAAGATTTTTTCGCTAAAACTTCCAGTGACTTTTCATCATAACTGAATTTAATATTATGCTCAGCTAAAGAATTTACATATTCATCAAGCATAATTTTAGCTATATTTTTAAAGTCTTTTTCAGTTAAATTGTTAAACACTATTATTTCATCAAGACGACTTAAAAATTCCGGTTTTAAAAATTCTCGAAGTGCTTTCAAAGTCTTTTCTTTTGAGAATGTGTTTTGACTTTTTCCAAATCCCAAAGCATCATTTGATTTGCTGCTTCCTGCATTTGAAGTCATAACTATAACAGTATTTTCAAAATTAACTATTCTTCCATGAGAATCGGTAATTCTGCCTTCATCCAAAACTTGAAGAAGTATATTCATAACATCGGGATGAGCTTTTTCGATTTCATCAAAAAGAATAACACTATAAGGTCTCTGACGGACTTTTTCAGTCAATTGTCCTGCTTCATCATACCCAACATATCCCGGAGGTGATCCAACTATTTTTGAAGATGAATGTTTTTCCATATATTCCGACATGTCAAGTCTTATTAATGCTTCAGGAGAATCAAAAAGTTCATTTGCAAGAGCCTTAACAAGTTCCGTTTTCCCTACACCTGTAGGCCCTGCGAAAATAAACGAAGCCGGTCTTCGTCTTGGGCTTATTTGAACCCTGTTTCTTCTTATAGCCGAAACTACCTTGCTAACTGCATCATCTTGACCTACGATTTTACGTTTCAAGTCATCTTCTAAAAATTCAAGCTTACTGAATTCTTGTTCTTCTATTTTAGTAGAAGGAATCCCCGTCCAAAGTTGTATAACTTTTGCTACGTCATCATGAGTAACAACTGTTTTAAATGCTTCGGGTTTTAGTTTTTCTATTTCTTCATCCAGTTTTGCGATTTCGAAACGTACTTTTGCAAGCCTTTCATAGTCTGTTTGTTGATTTTCCCCCGAAGCAAGAAGTTTTTCTTCTTCCTTTTTAAGATTTTCTCTTTCAGAAACTTTTTTATCGTAAGAAATCAAAGCTTTGCTGTGTAAAGAAGCATATGTGCACGATTCATCCATTAAATCTATTGCTTTATCCGGTAAAAATCTGTCGGTAATATACCTTTCAGAAAGTACTGTCAAACTTTTTATGATTCTGTCTGAAATTTTTACTCTGTGATGATTTTCATAATAATCTTTAATACCTATTAAAATATCAATAGTTTTAGACAAAGAAGGCTCTTCAATTTTAATAGGTTGAAAACGTCTTTCCAAAGCACTGTCTTTTTCTATATGTTTTCTGTATTCTTCAAAAGTAGTTGCACCTATAACCTGGATTTCTCCTCTCGAAAGTGCAGGCTTTAAAATATTCGCAGCGCTCATAGATCCTTCAGAATCTCCTGCTCCTACTAAATTATGAATTTCATCTATGAATAGTATAATATTTCCGTTTTCTTTGACTTCTTCCACGAGTCCTTTAATCCTGCTTTCAAATTGACCTCTAAATTGAGTACCTGCAACCAAAGCGGCTAAATCCAGAAGATAAATTTCTTTATTTTTCATTGAATAAGGAACTTTTTCCTCTTCAATTCTAATTGCAAGACCTTCAGCAATAGCGGTTTTACCTACACCCGGCTCACCTATTAAGCAGGGATTATTTTTAGTCCTTCTGCACAAAATCTGAATAGTCCTGTTTATTTCTTCATCTCGTCCTATTACTCTGTCAAGTTTTCCGTTTTTTGCTTTACCAGTTAAATTTGAGCAATAAAGATTTAAGTACTTCCTTTTTGATTTTTTTGAGGATTTATCCCCTTTTTTATCATTATTTTCATTTTCATCAAAAATGTTTTCTTTACCGGGAAAAATAAGGCTTGAAAAAAGATTTTTTACTAAAGGTTGAGAATCGGTATCCTCAGGAATTTCTTCTTGATTTTTCGATTGAAAAGCATCTGCCAGTTTCCCTTGAATACTAAGAAAATCTTCTTCGGAAACACCCATTTTTTCCATCATATCTTTAATTGATCCAGTACCCAGTTCTTGTGCGCATTGTTCGCAAAGACCTTCTCCCTTTCCATTTACACCAAGAGACATAAAAAATATTGCTGCTCTTTTTTTACACCTTGAACATAGCATATTAATACCCCTTAAAATTTAATTAATTTATATTTTTGCTTTTCATAAGCGAAATAAAAATTTTAAAATATCCGCCTAAAGAATAAAGCATGCAAACAGAAGTGACCGACATAAGGAAAATATCCAAAATCTCAATGTCAACTTCCCAAATAGCTTTTATTACTATTATTGTCGTTATTGAAATATAAAAAACAACCGTAGAAACTTTTCCATACCATTTTGATGCAGGAGGATTTTTTTTATTTTTCAACAAAACCGCTCCGGCAGTAAGCATTAAAATTTCCTTCAAAGCTAAAAGTGCCATGAATGGAAAAATTCTCGGAAATTTCATACTTGCACATATCATAACGGTCATTAAAGTTAATTTGTCAGCGGTTGGGTCAAGCATTTCACCCAAACGTGTTATTTGATTAAATTTTCTGGCTATGAATCCATCAAGTAAATCTGTAAGTCCGGACAAAATTAGTATTACTCCTCCACCGACATAATTATTATTATTTACAAATAAAACAAAAGGCACTAAAATCAATATCCTTAAGAAGGAAAGAATATTCGGAACAGTTAAATTTTCATAAATGTTTTTATTCATTCTTGATTTTAAGCCTCCTATTTTTTAAACTTTCTTAATAAACGTATATAATATATTATCATTATACATTTTCTTGAAAATCAAAGTTGAGTTATTAGCTTTGTCAATAAATTTATTAACCGGGTTGTTTAAAGGAATAAAAGGGACAAGCATTCTTATTATACATAAACACACTAAAACAGCAACATAACCTTTAAATGCCCCAAAAATTGAGCCAATCACTCTGTCTAAAAAACTAAGCGTTTTAAATCTTAAAAGACTCAAAATTTTTCTTATGCATATTCTCCCGGTTAAACCCAAAATAGCAAAAACCATACCTGAAAATACGGGTTTTAAAATTTCTGTAATTCCTGGCATTAAAATTTTTGAAATTTCATTTGGTAATTTTTCTTTGCTTACACTATTTATAATATGAGTAATTTTTTCCGGTGTTATTCCATAATTGTGAAGAACAGCAAAAATAAAATCGGACAAACCACCAAAAATCATTTCACTTTCATTACCACATACAAATTTTTCAATACTTTTTGATATGTATGGTGATATCAAATCATAATATAAGCTATATGATAAAAATTTAGCTATGTAAACTGAAAAACACCATGAAATTACAAAACCTACAAACAATAAAAAAGATTTTAAAACACCATTTTTAAATCCTACAACAATAGATGTTGCAAAAATAAATATAATTCCTATGTCCGTTAAAATCGGTAACAACTATTTTACCTCCAAAATTCCAAAAACCCTTGTCATTTTACTATAAATATTGCTAAAAATCAACAGATAAAGCACAAGATTTTCAGTAATGTATTTTTGTTTAAATTTAAACTTAATTTATTTTTAATAAAAAAGGACTTATAAAAAATCCGCTTAATCGTATCGTGTCCTAAATAACCTGCCACAATTAGCAGGTGGGTGTTTTAATCGAGTATTCACGCTTCCTTTACTTATATAACAAAGAAGGCCTGCAATCTTAAACGATATCAAACTCCCTATTAAATCTTGTAGGGTTATATGGACACAGTCCGCGAATTAAGCAGAAACATAAAAATCTAAACGGTTATACAGCTCCAAGTCTTTTTTCGAACTCATCAGAAAGTTCATCCAGAAGTTCATCATTGTCAACTTCAACCAATTGCTCTTCGCCGTTTTCTTCAATCATCTCGAATATAAAATAAGTTTCTTCACTGTTCAACTCTTCTTCAGGAAGTTTAAAGTTTGGCATTAAAGCATAAAATTTACCATGAGAGTTTTCTATAGTATCCAGCACTTCAAACTCTCTTTCTATTCCCTCATCATCAACTAAAGTAATAATATCAGATGAAAAATTTTCGTCCATTGTAATCCTCCCAATAAATTGTTTACCCTTCCTATTCTAATTAAATTATATTGAATAGTCAATTATATTATTTATATTTTTATATATATATTTTTAATTTATTACATTTACTCAATTCTTAGCATTTTTTTATAAAAATGTCAACTATATTTATACCTTATGACTTTGTAATATGAAATTGTTAATAAAAACATTTTAATTAGTGTTTGACAAATCTATTTGTATATTATATACTATTTATTGTTATCAAAATAATAATATGGGAAGGTGACATTTATGGATAAATTTAATAAACTTGTAGGTGATAGTGAATTCATGAAAAAAATTTTAGAATGCGCATCAACTGATGAAGTGAAAGCTCTATTTAAGAGTGAGGGAATAACTGTTACAGACGATGAATTGAAAGTTTTAGCAGATAATATCAATGAAGCTATTGAAAAAAATATCAATCTTTCGGATAAAGAACTCAGCAACATTTCAGGTGGATTGTTTATAAGTAGAAATCCACGTGCTGTGGCCTATAAATTGGGACGAGGTGTTATTGAAGGTGCTATTGTAGCAAACATAGGAATAGTCAAATCTATACGTGATGGTGTAAAACATACTATATCATGGATTAAAAAGATTTGATGTTTGTTTACTCAAATAAATTCTTTATTCTATCAAAGAAGGATTTCCTTTTTTGATAGTTTTTTTCTGTTAAAGTTTTTTCAAACTCATTTAGGGCTTTTCTCTGGTAAGACGTCAAATTTTTAGGCACTTCAATATGCACTTTTACAAATTCGTCGCCACAACCTCTTCCGTGAAGTTTTGGTATACCTTTACCCTTTAATTTAAATATGTCTCCGTTTTGTGTGCCTTCATGTACATGACATTCAACTTTACCATCTATAGTAGGTACCACAATGTCCGCACCTAGTGCCGCTTGGGAAAATGTTATCGGTATTTCACACCAAACATCATAGTCTTTGCGTTCAAAAACAGGGTGAGGAGCAACATTTATGTAAAGATGTAAATCTCCGTGTTCTCCGCCGTTTCTTCCGGCATCTCCCTTTCCGCTGACATTTAAAATTTGATTATTACTTATACCTGCCGGTATACTAACTTCAATTTCTTTATTTAAACGGACTTTTCCGTTTCCACCACAATCCATGCATGGAGAGTCTATAATTTTACCGCTTCCGTGACAGCTGTCACAAGTACGTGTTGTTTGCATCATTCCAAAAGGAGTTCTTTGGTTAACGGTAACTTGACCTCTTCCGCCGCAAATGCTGCATGTCTTAGGAGAGGTACCCGGTCTTGCCCCGGAGCCACCACATTTTTTACATGTGTCTATATTATTGTAAGAAATTTTCTTTTTACACCCTTTAGCTGCTTCTAAAAATGAAATATTAACTGTTATTTCAACATCGGAACCTCTTCTGGGGGCATTTCCGTCACGTCTTGTTCTTCCGCCGCCGAATCCACCGAAAAAGCTTCCGAATATATCACCGAGATCAATATCTGATCCAAAAGGACTCTCTGAATAATAACTGTATCCTCCACTGCTTCCACCACCATAATTCGGATCGGTACCTGCATGGCCGAATTGATCATATCTACTGCGCTTTGATTTGTCAGACAAAACATCATAAGCTTCGCCGACTTCCTTGAATTTTTGCTCTGCGGTTTTATCTCCCGGATTTAAATCAGGATGATATTTTTTTGCAAGCTTTCTGTATGCTTTTTTTATTTCGTCTTCCGAAGCCCCTTTACTGACTCCCAAGACATCATAATAATCTCTTTTTTCAGGCAACTCTTCACCCTCTTAAAAATTATTTTTGCCCCCTTATCGCCCTTAGGCAATGAAGGGGGACTTTGATTTAAAATTATTTATTTTGTTCGGGATCTACATCTTTATAATCCGCATTGTAAACATTTTCGCCATTTGCTGAATTTGAATTTTGAGCATTTTCAGAAGGATTTCCTCCTTGAGCCGCTTGATTTGCGGAAGCACTTTGATAAAGTTTTGTAGAAACTTCATACATACTCTTTTGAAGTTCTTCCATCTCACTCTTTATTGCAGATGAATCCCCAGACTTGATTTTTTCTTTTAAGCTGTTTACTTTGCTCTCCAAAGAATCTTTATCGGAAGAATCGATTTTTCCTTCATTATCTTTTAAAAGTTTTTCAACTGCGTAGCACATATTTTCTGCTTCATTTTTGGTATCTACTTCTTCACGGCGTTTTTTATCTTCTTCAGCATACTTTTCAGCATCTTGAACAGCTTTTTCTATGTCTTCTTTAGACATATTTCCGCCCGAAGTAATCGTAATATGTTGTTCTTTACCTGTTCCTCTGTCTTTAGCAGAAACGTTTACTATACCATTTGCATCGATATCAAATGTAACTTCAATTTGTGGTATTCCTCTCGGAGCAGGAGCTATACCATCAAGTCTGAAAAGTCCGAGTTGTTTGTTATCTCTTGCAAATTCACGTTCACCTTGTAAAACATTTATTTCAACTTGAGTCTGACCGTCTGCTGCTGTAGAAAATACTTGACTCTTCTTTGTAGGAATAGTTGTATTCCTTTCGATGATTTTTGTCATAACTCCACCCATTGTTTCAATTCCCAAAGAAAGCGGAGTAACATCGAGAAGCAAAAGACCTTTAACATCTCCTCCTAAAACGCCACCTTGAAGAGCTGCACCGATAGCAACACATTCGTCAGGATTAATACCCTTAAACGGATCTTTACCAATTAAATTTTTAACTGCTTCTTGAACAGCAGGAATTCTTGAAGAGCCTCCAACCATTAAGACTTTATCTATTGCAGAAATTTCAAGTCCTGAATCTTTAAGAGCTTGACGAACAGGAACCATTGTATTTTCGACGAGGTCTGCAGTAAGTTCGTTAAATTTAGCTCTTGTCAAAGTTATGTCAAGGTGTTTAGGACCTGTTGCATCAGCTGTAATAAACGGAAGATTGATGTTTGCCGAAGTCATGCCAGAAAGTTCAATTTTAGCTTTTTCAGCGGCTTCTTTAAGTCTTTGCATTGCCATTTTATCGGATTTAAGATCAACACCGGTTTCGGATTTAAAAGACGAAACTAAATAATCAACTATTCTTGCATCGAAATCATCTCCACCGAGGTGGTTATTTCCTGCTGTTGCTAAAACTTCTTGTACACCTTCACCCATTTCGATTATAGAAACGTCGAAAGTACCGCCACCCAAATCATAAACAAGCACTTTTTGATCGTTTTCTTTATCTATTCCGTAAGAAAGAGCAGCTGCTGTAGGCTCATTTATTATACGTTTAACATCGAGACCGGCTATTTTTCCTGCATCCTTTGTTGCCTGACGCTGAGCATCTGTGAAATATGCAGGAACAGTTATAACTGCTTCAGTTACCTTGCTTCCTATATAACTTTCTGCATCAGCTTTAAGTTTTTGGAGAATCATTGCTGAAATTTCTTGAGGTGTATAAGATTTTCCGTCAATAGTAACTTTATGAGAAGTTCCCATTTCTCTTTTTATAGAGCTTATGGTTCTTTCCGGATTTGTTATAGCTTGGCGTTTTGCAACTTGACCAACCATTCTTTCACCTGTTTTTGAAAAAGCAACAACAGATGGGGTTGTTCTTGCACCTTCAGCATTAGGGATAACAACGGCTTCACCACCCTCAATTACTGAAACACATGAGTTTGTAGTACCTAAATCAATACCTATTATTTTTGACATATATTTTTCCTCCTAATATACTAATTTACTAAATTTAATTTGTTACCTGAACCATAGCATGGCGTATTATACGCGTACTTGATTTATACCCTTTTTGAAATACTTTTGATATTTCGTTTTCTTTGTCAGATTCCTCCTCTATATGGGATATAGCATTATGAATACTTGGATCAAACTTTTCTCCAACTTCTCCGAAAGATTCTACTTTTAATGTTTTTAAAGCTTTTTCAAATTGGTCTTTTAAAAGTTTTATTCCTTTTTTATATTCTTCATTTTGATTTTCGGAAGAACTGAGGGCAGCTTCCAAACTGTCTTCAATGGGTAAAATGCTCATAACCGTGAAAGAAATAGCATCTGAGTAAATAGTCTCTTTTTCTTTTTCACTTCGCTTTCTGAAATTTTCATATTCAGCAGCCATTCTTAAAAGTTTGTCCTTATAGTCTGCAATTTCTTTTTCCAAAGCATTATCATTTTTATTTTCAGGTACTTCTTCATTTTCAAGCTCTTTGCTTTCGGATGAAGATTCCAAATCTATTTCTTGATTTGATTTTTTATTTTCTGACACTTAACTATTATCCCCTTTCAAAGTAATTTCTTCTAATATCCCTTAAGAATTCTTTCAAGAAAAACTCCTATAAGTGAAGAAACATACTGCAAATAAGAAGTAACATAGCCGTAATCCATTCTTGTAGGTCCGATGACGCCCAGTCCTCCGAACTTATCTGCCACGTTATATCTTGAAAAACAAACACTTGAATTTTTAAGCTCTCTGTATATATTCTCTTCCCCGACTGTAAAATTTATTCCGTAATTTTCACACTTTAAAAGATTCAAAATTTTTTCTTTGTCTTCTAAAAATTTAAAAATACCGTATGTCATTTCGGAGGTGCTTTCCGGAATTAAAAGAAGATTTTTCTGACCACAAATTTTAACTTCAACTTGTGAAGCTTCTAGAGCAGTTTCTAAAAAAACTTTTATTATCGGAAGCAGAAGAAAAGAAATACTACTTTCTTCAGTAACCAAAATACTAACACTTTCGGGATTTATCTTATTTAAAAGCTTTCCTCTAAATTCTTCGGATAAAATTTTTTCGAATGTCTTTAAAATTTCATCGCTTATATCATAATCACACCGAAAAAGTTTATTTTTTACCATACCGCTGCTGGTTGTTAATACAACCATTGCTCCTCTGCGGCTTATTTTAACCAATTTTATGTCAAGAACTCTCGATTTTTGATTAAGAGGAGTGGTCACAACAGAAGTAAAACCGGTTATTTCGGCAAGAGCTTCAGCTGCAGCCTTAAGTAAACTTTCAGGGTCTGTAGAGGATTTACTTAAAATTCCGTTTATAAGATTTTTTTCGTTTTCTGAAAGTGGCTTTTTATGCATTAATTTGTTAATATATAACCTGTATCCCCTGCTTGAAGGGACTCTCCCCGCAGAAACATGCGGCTGTGTTAAATATCCAAAGCTTACAAGATCGGCCATTTCATTCCGAACGGTCGCAGAAGAAAACGATAAATCAGAATTCTCAGAGACAGTTTTAGATCCAACCGGTTCACCCGTTAATATATAACGATTTATTATCTCTTCAAGTATCTTAAATTTTCTTTCTATAGGATCCAAAACTTATCACCTCACTGATTGTTAAACCGTTAGCACTCTCTCTTCTCGAGTGCTAAATATAGCTTATCACTATATTTTCAATATGTCAATACCTAAATTAAAAAAATTTTGAAAATTTATAAATAATTTTAATTGAAAGCTATGAAATCGCATAAATCCCAGTATTTTCAGTATTAAAAAATAAAAAACAGTGAAAGGAATCGATACATATGATAATAATGTCAATTGACTTAGGAAAAACAAGAACGGGATTAGCCCTTTGCGACAAAGATGAAATTATTTCTTTTCCGGTTTGTACAATAACAGAAAAAAACTTTGAAAAGTTAGCCGATAAAATAAAAGAAATAATAATAGAAAAGAATGTAGAACTTTTAGTTTTGGGGTTACCGAAAAACATGAACGGAAGCATCGGCGAAAGTGCACAAAATGCAATAAATTTTAAAGATATGATGAAATCAATTATAGATATAGAAGTAGTACTTTGGGATGAAAGAAGAACAACAATAAGTGCTCATAACTACTTAAATGAAATAAACGTTCGCGGAAAAAAAAGAAAGAGCATAATTGACACTTTAAGTGCATCAATTATACTCGAAAATTATTTAAATTACAGAAAATCAACTAAAGATTTCCATAATAGCATTTAATATAAATGTCTTTTATTTCGCTTATTAACGGATATCTGGGATTAGTGAGTGTGCATTGATCTTCATGAGCAAGCTCAGAAAGAAAATCTACTTTATCTAAAAATTCATTTTCATTTATATTCGCCTCTTTAAGGGAAAGCGGTATACCAAATGTTCTATTTAAATCTATTATAAAATCAATCAAATTTTCTATACTCTCTTTTTTTGATTCACCGGGCTTGCCAATAATTTTAGCAATTTCGGCATATTTTTCATCAGCAATAAAATGTTCATATTTTGGAAAACAAGAAAATTTTGAAGGAAGAGAAGAATTATATTTTATAACATACGGAAGTAAAATTGCATTTGCTCTGCCATGAGAAATATGAAATTCTCCGCCGAGTTTATGTGCCATTGAATGATTAAGTCCTAAAAATGCATTTGAAAAAGCCATTCCTGCAATTGTAGCGGCATTATGAACCTTTTCCCTAGATAAAGAGTCCCCTATTTTATAAGAATTTTTTAAATGTTTATGAATTAAGTTTACTGCTTTTATGCACAAACCATCTGTAAAATCATTTGACATAGTTGAAACATAAGCCTCTATGGCATGGGTTAAAACATCCATTCCTGTATCTGCTACAGATGATTTTGGAAGAGTTTTAACAAACTCAGAATCAATTATTGCCACGTCTGGAGTTAGAGAATAATCCGCTAAAGGGTATTTTATTTCTTCTTTCCCTGATTTGTCTGTTATAACGGAAAATGAAGTTACTTCAGAGCCTGTTCCCGAAGTTGTCGGAATGGCAATAAATTTAATTTTCTTATGAATATTTGGAAAATCAATTATTCTTTTTCTTATATCCATAAATCTAAGACGAAATTTTTCGAAATCCATATCTTCATCTTTTACATCATTAAAAAGCCATATGCATTTAGCACAATCAATAACAGAGCCTCCACCAAGTGCAATAATAGTGTTTGGATTAAATTCTTTTATAAATTTAAGACCCTCAAAAACAGTTTTTACGTCCGGGTCCGGCAAAACGTCATCAAAAATTTTATAATTCAAACTTCGACTGTTAAGCAAATTCGTAACCTTTTCAAGCATACCGAGCTTAACCATTGATTTATCCGTAACTATGAAAATATTTTTTAAATCGGATGCTTCTCCAAGATATTTAATACTGTTTTTTTCAAAATATATTTTAGGAGGTACTTTAAACCATTGCATGTTGTTTCTCCTCTTAAAAATTTTTTTGATGTTAATAAGATTATCACAAGAGAGATTCGTAGAAATCGAATTTTTTCCGTGAGATCCACACCCAAGTGTAAGTGATGGAATATTTGAATTGTATATTCCTCCGATTGCACCCTGAGAAGAAGGAGAATTAACTATAATTCTTCCTGCATTCATTTTTATACCGAAATTTCTAATAACTTCTTCGTTTTCACTATGTATCGATGCAGTATGACCTTTTCCCCAAAAATTAAGGACTTCACAGCATTTAGAAAAAGCTTCTTCGCAGTTCTTAACAATATAATAAGACAAAATAGGAGACAATTTTTCAGCCGACAGAGGAAATTTTTCTCCTATGCCTTTAAGATTGGAAATTAAAATTTTAGTTTTCTCAGGCACTTCTATTCCGGACATAATTGCTATTTCATAAGCGGATTTTCCTGCAATCTCAGAATTTAATTTTCCATTTTTAAAAACAAAAGAAGAAAGTTTTTCAGTTTGATTTTCATTAAGAAATACGCATCCGTTTTTTTTCATTATTTTTTCAAAATCTTCTTTAATATCTTCTTCAACAATAACAGACTGTTCTGAAGCACATATCATACCATTGTCAAAAGTTTTTGACAAAATAATATCATTACATGCTCTTAAAAGGTTTGCTGTTTTTTCCACAAAACAAGGAACATTTCCCGGCCCTACTCCAAGCGCCGGTTTACCGGTTGAATAAGCAGCTTTAACCATTCCTGCTCCACCTGTTGCTAAAACAACGTCAACTCCACTGTGATTCATAAGAGCATTTGTTGCTTCTATACAAGGATCTTCTATCCAGCCTATGCATCCTTTGGGAGCACCTGCTTTAACTGCAGCTTCTTTTAAAATTTTTGCTGTTTCAATACAGCAATTTTTAGCTCCGGGATGAAACCCGAATATTATCGGGTTTCTTGTTTTAACACATAAAAGAGCTTTAAAAATAGTGGTTGATGTAGGATTTGTTACAGGTGTAACACCTGCAATTACTCCAAGCGGATCGGCAATTTCTATATATTCTTCGCTTGAAGACTCATTTATGATGCCAACTGTCTTTTTATTCTTTATATAATTATATACATATTCCGAAGAAAACATATTTTTTATAATTTTATCTTCAAATATTCCTCTTTTAGTTTCAAAAAAAGCCATTTTAGCAAATCGGACATGATTTTTCATTGCGGCATATGCCATTTCTTTTACTATTTTATCTATTTGATTTTGGTCCATTTTCATGTACTCATCAAGAGCTTCAGAAGCTTCATTAACAAGAATATCAAGCTTATTTTTTTCTTTAGCTCCAAAATCCATTAAATTATCTCCCTTCAAGATAAATTCGGATATAACCATTAAAGCTTATGATTTTTATATTTTTTATATTCTAAAATCTTATTTTACAACAATATTTAAAAGCTTGTCTTGAACATATATAACTTTAACTATATTTTTTCCCTCTAAATTTTTTGAAAAGTTTTCTATTTCTTTTGATTTTTCAAAAACTTCTTCTTTTTCAAGACCTCTTTGGCAAATAAATTTAGCTTTTATTTTACCGTTGATTTGTAAAACCATTTCTATTTCATCGTCTGTGCATTTTGATTCGTCATAAGAAGGCCATTTTTGAAGAGAAGCAAGACCTGTTCCCAAACCACATTTCTCAAAAATCTCTTCTGTTACATGCGGTGCAAATGGAGAAAGCAAACAAGTAAAAATTTTTAATTGTTCTTTTGATATACTTCCAAAAGTGTAAATTTCGTTTATTAAACTCATCAAAGCAGCTATAGCAGTATTGAATTTTAAATTTTCAATATCATTAGTAACTTTTTTAATAGTTTTATGAAATGAAGATTCCAGTTTTTTATTTTCAGTATTTTCAAAATCACTCAAAAGATTTTGAAGGCCCCAATATCTTTCTAAAAATCTTTTACTTCCGTTTATTCCTGTAGTACTCCATGGGGCCGGCTGTTCATAGTCTCCTATAAACATCTCATATATACGCATCGTATCTGCACCGTAATTTGCAACTATTTCATCGGGGTTAACAACGTTTCCTTTGGATTTACTCATTTTTTCGCCATTTTCTCCGAGTATAAGTCCATGACTGGTACGTTTTTTATATGGTTCAGGAGACGGAACTATTCCTAAGTCATATAAGAATTTATACCAAAATCTGCTGTAAAGAAGATGAAGAGTTGTATGCTCCATTCCACCATTGTACCAATCTACAGGCATCCAGTAGTTTATGGCTTCTTTAGATGCAATTTCATTTTTATTTTCAGGGTCAAGATACCTTAAAAAATACCAAGAGGACCCTGCCCATTGAGGCATTGTGTCGGTTTCTCTTTCTGCTTTTCCTCCGCATTTAGGACAAGTAGTTTGCAACCAATCTTTTGCGTTTGCAAGAGGAGATTCACCATCATGTGAAGCTTCAAATTTTTCAAGGTTGGGCAAAGTAAGCGGAAGTTCAGATTCATCTATAGGGACAAATCCACATTTTTCGCATTTAACTATAGGTATAGGCTCACCCCAATATCTTTGTCTTGAAAATACCCAATCTCTGAGTTTGAAATTAACTTTTTCATTTCCCTTTTTATTTGAATAAAGCCAATTCAAAATAGTTTTTTTAGCTTCTTTTGGATTAAGTCCGTTTAAAAACTCAGAATTTATTAAAACTTCTTTTCCTTTTTCTTCTTTTATGACTTCAAGTTTTGGAATATCATATTTTTTTGCAAATTCTTTATCTCTTTCATCATGTGCGGGAACAGCCATAATAGCTCCGGAAGCATAGGTCGTTAAAACATAATCGGCAACAAATACAGGTATTTTTTCTCCGTTTACCGGATTTATCGCCTCAATACCGACTAATTTAACACCTGTTTTTTCTTTTGAAAGTTCAGATCTTTGAAGGTCTGATTTTTTCTTTGCTTGTTCTTGATAATCTCTGATTTCATCAATATTTTTTATAAATTTATTGTATTTTTCTATAAATAAATGTTCCGGAGAAATCACTAAATATGTAACTCCGAAAATTGTTTCCGGTCTGGTTGTAAAAACCTTAATGCTTTCTCCTGTGTTAGTTTCAAAAAAAATTTCTCCGCCAACAGACTTTCCAATCCAATTTATTTGTTGATTTTTAACTTTTTCGGGATAATCAACAAGCTTAAGATCATCAACGAGCCGCTGTGCATAACTTGTTATTTTAAGCATCCATTGAGATTTAGTCTTTTTAATAACTTCACTTGAACATCTTTCGCATTTACCGTCTATAACTTCCTCATTTGCAAGAACACATTTACAAGAAGTGCACCAATTGACAGCAGCTTCACTTTTATAAGCAAGACCTTTTTTAAAAAGTTGCAAAAATATCCACTGAGTCCACTTATAATATTCCGGGTCGGTAGTATTTATTTCTCGAGACCAATCAAAAGAGAGCCCTAAAGATTTAAGTTGAGATTTAAACCTTGCAATATTATTTTTTGTAACTATTGCAGGATGTATATTATTTTTTATTGCAAAATTTTCAGTAGGAAGCCCAAACGCATCCCACCCCATAGGGTAAAGAACATTGTAACCTTGCATTCTTTTTTTTCTTGCAATTATATCAATAGCTGTATAACTTCTTGGATGCCCAACATGAAGTCCTTGACCTGAAGGGTACGGAAATTCCACCAAAGCATAATATTTTGGTTTTTCATAAGAATTCAAAGCTTTAAATGCACTTTTTTCCTCCCAAATTCTCTGCCACTTTTTTTCTATTTCCAAATACTTATAATCAGATTTCACTTAAATTTTACCTCTTTTCAAAGTGTTTTATTTATAATTTTCTATCAAATCATTATAAGCTTCGTAAGTATCACGCATTATAATTCTTTGTTTTTTCAAACAATCTTTCATAGCCCCCGCTAGCTTATCTATTATAACTATATCTAAATTCGATAAAGAAGCACGTCTAAAATATTCTACACCTTCAAATCTTCTTTCTACAGAAACGCAATCTGCATTGTAAATTATTTTTTCTAGTTTGCTCATACTTTTTCTTCCGGTTGTATGATATCTTATTGCATTCAGAACGTCCTCATCATCTATATTAAAATTCTTTTTTACGTATATACTTCCAACCCAACCATGAAAAATCCTATAATTTTTACTTGAATATTCAGAAGGATAAAAATTTCTTTCCCCTAAAACTTCAAGCTGTTCTTTATAAGACATTTCTTTAGCAATATCATGAAGTATGCCAGCAATATATGCTTTTTTTTCATCCGCTCCGTGAACTTTTGCAAGTTTTTTTGCCATATTTCCAACATTCACACAATGATTATATCTTTTTTCAGAAACTTTGCTTTTCAAATCTTTACAAATTTCAATCAAATCATACATTTTTTTCTTCATCTCCTTTTTCAAACATAGCCCTTGAAAACTCTTCGGCATTAAATTTTCTAAGGCTATCTATGTCTTCACCTATACCTATAAATTTAACCGGAACTTCAAGCTCATTCTTTATTGCTAAAACTATTCCTCCTTTGGCACTACCGTCGAGCTTAGTTAAAATAATCCCTGTTAAATCAAGAATTTTTTTAAATTCTAAAGCTTGATTAAGTCCGTTTTGACCTGTTGAAGCATCAATTACCAAAAGGATTTCTTTATCACTTTCAGGAAGCTCTCTGTTTATAACTTTATTTATTTTTTCAAGTTCTCTCATTAAATTTTGTTTGTTATGAAGTCTACCAGCTGTATCGCATATTACAACATCAGCTTTTCTTGCTTTAGCTGAAGATATAGCATCAAATATAACAGCAGCAGAATCTGAACCTTCGGGCTGTTTTACTAAATGACATTTAGATCTTTCTGCCCAAATTTCAAGTTGTTCGGTCGCTGCCGCTCTGAAAGTGTCTCCTGCCGCGAGAACAACACTTTTACCTTCATTTCTGAGCATACCGGCAAGCTTTCCTATGGAAGTGGTTTTTCCTACTCCGTTAACTCCAACTACAAGAATAACAGAAGGTTTTCCCTGTATATGAAGTTCATTTTCTCCTTTAATCATGTCTTCAACTACTTCAGCAAGAATTTTTTTGATTTTTTCAGGGTCTTTCTCTCCTCTTTTTTTAACTTCAGATTTAAGATTTTCACATATCAACTCAGATGTTTTAACTCCAACGTCACTGCTTATTAAAATTTCTTCGAGCTCTTCAAAAAATTCTTCATCTATTTTAGTAAAAGACTTAACTATACTATCTATTTTTTGCGTTATATTATTTCTTGTTTTTTTCAGTCCTTCTTTGATTTTATCAAAAATTCCCATCTAACTGCCTCCTTTTTATTTGATTTAAAATAATCCCATAAGAATAAGTGCTTCTTTTGCTGCATGTTGTTCGGCTTCTTTTTTACTCTTTCCAACACCCTTACCAAGAGAATTATTATTAATTTTTACTTCAACAGTGAATCTTTTGTTGTGGTCAGGACCTGTTTCCTTAATGAGTGCATATTCTATGGTTTCTCCTGGATTTTTTTGAACAATTTCTTGTAAGTCGGTTTTATAGTCTTGAGCATCTTTGATTTTTGGGTTCTTAATTGCAGGAACTATAAATTTAAGTACAAATTTCCTTGCACTTTCTATTCCGGAATCAAGGTAAATTGCAGCACATATAGCTTCAAAAACATCGGCGAGAATGGACGGCCTGTTTTGACCCATACAATGGCGCTCACCTCTGCTGAGTTTTATATATTTACTAAGACCTATTTCTTTAGAAAAAGCGAAAAGCTGCTTTTCACATACAAGAAATGCACGAAGTTTTGTTAATTCCCCTTCAGGGAGGCAAGGGAAAGTTTTAAATATATAATCGGAAGTAATAATTCCCAAAACAGAGTCACCCAAAAACTCAAAACGCTCATAACTTTCGAATTTTCCACCTGATTCATTTGCAAAAGAAGAGTGTGTCAAAGCGGTTTTAATTAATTTTTTATTTTTGAAAGTATAATCTATTTTCTTTTCGAGTTCATCTATCAAATCTGTCATCTCCTTTATGTTTTTTAGGTATCTTGAGAAAAATCGATTTCTGAAATTGCTTCAGTCATCAATTTGATAACATTTCTTTTTGAATATTCACCTGCAAGTCTGATAGCATTTTTAAAAGTTTTTGCATCTGAATTGCCATGGGCTTTAAATACGGGCTTAGATGCACCTATAAGTGGAGCACCACCGAATTCGGTGTGATCCATTTGTTTTTTTAAATCTAATAAATCTTGCTGTATAATTGAAGCAGCTATTTTATTTTTAAAGTTCTTCGTAAGTATACTTTTGAATTTTCCGAATATTTCAGTTGCCATTCCTTCATAAAGTTTTAAAATTACATTTCCGGTAAACCCGTCTGCAACAACAACATCTGCTGTTCCTTTAGGAATGTCTCTTGCTTCTAAATTACCTATAAAATTTATGTTACTTTTTTCAAGAAGCTCATAAGCTTTTTCACGAATTTCTCCGCCTTTACACTTTTCTACTCCTATATTTACAAGCCCTACTTTCGGATCTTTAACAACCATAACATTTTTCATGTATATATATCCCATAAGTCCAAACTGGCAAAGCATTTCAGGTCTACAATCTATGTTTGCACCGCTGTCGATAAGCATAAATGCTCCTTTATCGTGGGGTATAACAGGTGCAAAAGCACATCTTTTAACTTTTTTTATTCTTTTAACTATCAAACTTGTACCAACTGCTAAGGCTCCTGAATTTCCCGAGGAAACAAAAGCATCTCCTTTTTCCTCCGCAAGCATTTTAAGTCCTATTGCCATAGAACTTTCTTTTTTAGATTTTAAAATTTCAGTCGGTGTATCGTTCATGGTTATAATATCAGGTGCATGAAAAATATTTATTCCTTTTAGTGAAATTCCATTTTTCTCGCTTTCGGATTTAAGATTATTTTCATCACCGACCAAAACTATTTCGTATCCAAGCTCATCCGAAGCCATTCTGGAGGCTCTTAAAACTTCCAAGCTACCTTTATCTCCACCGCAAGCATCAACTATTATCTTCATAAACCAAATCCTCCGTAAAATTTTTTTACTTTAATCCTTTTAAAATTTCAATTGATTTTTCAGAAATTTTTTTGTACCTTTCTTTTTTATCTCTAATTTTTTCTTCAAGTGAATCTATAATACCGAAATTAGCACCCATTGGTTGAAAGTTTTTCACTGACTCATCACTTATATACCCTGCTAAAGCACCCATCATTGTAGATTTAGGTAATTCAAAACTCTTGTTTTGTAAAATTTTCATTGCTGCACTTTTTCCGGCAATAAGGCCTGAAGAAGCTGATTCTATATAACCTTCAACCCCCGTTATTTGCCCGGCAAAAAATAAATTTGGAATACTTCTCATGCTGTAATCACAATTTAAAAGCTTGGGTGAATTTATGAAAGTATTTCTATGCATAACACCATATCTTACTATTTCAAGATTTTCAAGTGCAGGGATCAATCCAAAAACTCTTTTTTGTTCCTGAAATTTAAGATTGGTTTGAAATCCCACCATATTATAAAGTTCTCCGCTAACAGTCTCTTTTCTTAACTGAACAACCGCAAATGGTTTTTCTTCTGATTTTGGATTTTTTAGTCCAACCGGTTTCATAGGACCGTATCTCAAGGTGTCGAATCCTCTGGCAGCCATTATTTCAACAGGCATACATCCCTCATAAACATTTACTTTGTCGATATCATGAAGCTTTGCACGTTCAGCATTTACAAGCTCATTATAAAAAATTTCATATTCTTCCTTTGAAAGCGGACAATTTAAATAATCCTCAGGGTTTCCTCTGCCGTACCTTGAAGCAAAAAATGCTTTATCCATATTGATACTTTCGGCTGTTACTATAGGTGCAGCAGCATCAAAAAAGCTTAAATACCCGCCACAAATATTTTTTATTTCCTCAGAAAGTATCTCAGAGGTAAGCGGACCTGTTGCGACTATTGTAATTTCATTCAAATCAATTTTATTTACTTCATTCGAGATTAGATTTATAAATTCATTACCTTTAATTTTTTCTGTAACCAACTTTGAAAATTTTTCTCTGTCAACCGCTAATGCTCCACCTGCAGGTACTCTGCAATTGTCTGCACAACTTAAAATTAAAGAATTCAAAACTCTCATTTCTTCTTTTAAAAGCCCCGAAGCACTTTCTAACCGATATGCTTTAAAAGAGTTCGAACAAACAAGTTCACAAAGATTACTGCTTTTATGTGCAGGAGAAAATTTTTTAGGTTTCATTTCATAAAGGTTTACTTCTATTCCTAAACCAGCAATTTGCCAAGCAGCTTCGCATCCGGCAAGGCCGGCACCAATAACATTTACTTTTTTATTCATTTTCAGATTCCTTTTCGTATCCACATTCTTTTGAAGAACAATAAATTTTCGGTTTTTTGGTATTTTTCTTTAAAAGCATCTCGCCGCATCTGGGACATCTTTCATTTAAAGGCTCATCCCAAGAGATAAAATTACAATTAGGATAATTTCCACAACCATAGAACACACGTTTTCTTTTGCTTGTTCTTTTTATGATATTTCCCCCACATTTCGGGCAGTTTACTCCTATTTCTTCCACTAATTTTTGAATATTTTTGCACTCCGGATAACCAGAACATCCTATAAATTTCCCGTATCTTCCTCTTTTTATAACCATAGGTTTACCGCATTTTTCACATATTTTATCGGTTTTATCCTCTTCAAGTTGTATTTTTATGCCTTCCATTTCTTTTTTTGCTTTTTCAAGCATTTTAGTAAGATCTTCGTAAAATTTACTAAGAGGTTGAGTCCATTGCATTTTTCCTTCTGCAACTTTGTCTAAATCACTTTCCATTTGAGCGGTAAATTTAAGATTCACTATTTTTGAAAATCTTTCAGTCATTAAATTGCTAACTACTTCACCGAGCTCAGTCGGTTTAAGTGATTTTGCTTCTTTAATAACATATTCCCTTGAAGTTATAGTCGAAATAATCGAAGCATATGTTGAAGGTCTGCCTATTCCTTCTTCTTCAAGAGCTTTTATCAAAGAAGCTTCGGTATATCTTGCAGGAGGCTCGGTAAAATGCTGATTTGGTTCAATACTTTTCAATTTTAACGGCATATTTTCTAAAAGTTCAGGTAAAATTTTAGCTTTTTCCTGCTGAGTATCTTTACCCTCAACATATAAAATCATAAAACCATCAAAAGCAATATCATAAGCGGAAGCTTTAAATAAATATTTATGTTCACTGTTTTCTTTTTTTGCATAAATATCAACTTGTGTAGTGTTTTGAATACAATTAGACATTTGACTTGCTATAAAACGTTCCCAAACAAGTTTATATATTTTATATTGATCCGAACTTAAACTTTCTTTTACTCGATCAGGACTAATTGAGGGGTTTGTAGGTCTGATTGCTTCATGGCCGTCTTGAGCACCGGCTTTTGTTTTAAATTTTCTTGGAGAATCAGGAAGATATTTTTCTCCCCATTTTTCTAAAATATATTCCCGTGCAGATTTCAAAGCTTCTTCCGAAATTCTTAAAGAGTCTGTTCTCATGTAGGTTATAAGTCCCACAGGACCTTTATCAGACACTTCAACACCTTCATAAAGAGTCTGAGCAGCAGCCATAGTACGTTTTGCGGTAAAATTAAGTTTTCTGGAAGCTTCCTGCTGCAAGGTAGAAGTTATAAATGGTGCCGCAGGAGATTTTCTTCTTTTTCCTTTTTTAAGTTTTCCTACTTCATACATTCTGCTTTCAAGATCCGCAAGAATTTCGTCCGCTTGAGATTTAGATTTAATTTCTATTTTTTCTTTTTCAGTACCGTAAAAAGAAGCACTGAAACTTTTTCTCGATCCTTTTGGGATAAACTGTGCGTCTATAGTCCAGTATTCACTCGGTACAAATTTTTTTATTTCATTTTCTCTGTCTACAACCATTCTGAGCGCAACTGATTGAACTCTCCCGGCAGAAAGACCTTTACATATTTTTTGAGATAAAAACGGACTTACTTTATACCCTACCAATCTGTCCAAAACTCTTCTGCTTTGCTGAGCATTTACAAGGTCAATATCAACTTTTCTGGGGGATTTTATACCGTTTTGTACTCCGTTTTTAGTTATTTCATTAAAAGTGACTCTATTCTCATCATCAAGATTAAGATTAAGAAGATATGCCAAATGCCAGGAAATTGCTTCTCCTTCACGGTCAGGGTCGGTGGCAAGAATTACCCTGTCTGCAGACTTAGCTTTCTCCTTCAGTTCTTTTACTATTTCTTCTTTTCCTTTTATTATTTGATATTTTGGTTCAAAATTCTTTTTTACATCCACACTTAATCTTTTGGGAGGCAAATCTCTGATATGACCCATTGAAGATGTAATTTCATAATCTTTTCCAAGATACTTTTTTATTGTTTTTGCCTTTGCCGGCGACTCAACTATTACTAAATTATTCATATTAAATCCATCCAAACATAAGTATTTTAAATTTAATCACGAATTTTTTCATAAAATACACCGTTAACATTTTTTATTAGACCATAAATTTCAAGTTCTGTCAAAGCTATAGAGACTTTTTTTACTTCCATACCAAGTTTTTTGCATATATAATCAACATCAATTTTAGTTTCATTTTCAAAAAGAGAATGGACTTTTTCTGCATACTTCGAAACCAAAGAAAAATCAAAAGTTTCTTTTTGAGGTTTATCTTGTAAGTTAGGCTCCGTTTCGAAATTAAAGTTTTCTTTTTCAATATCATAATTATGCTTGAGGGTTAGTTTTGGTTTTTTCTGAGAAAATTTAAATTTATAGCTTTCAATTAAATCTTTAGGATTTTCAACTACTTGAGCACCATCATTCAGAAGAGAAATTATACCTTTACTTAAAGGATTTTCCATATCAACCGGAGCCACAAGAACATCTCTGTTTTGTTCCAAGGCGAAATTAGCTGTAATTAAAGAACCACTTTTTTCTCCTGCTTCTACAACAATAACAGCTAAGGAAAGACCGGAAATAATTCTGTTTCTTCTCGGAAAATTGTAAGGATAAGCAGGGTATCCGGGAGGATACTCTGAAACTAAGATACCATTTTTTGAAATTTTATCTCGTAATTCTTTATTTGTCCAAAGATACTTATAGTCTATACCACAACCTAAAACTGCAATAGTTTTATTTCCCGAAAAGATTGCTCCCTCGTGAGCTACTGCATCAATTCCCATGGCTCCTCCGCTCACTATCATAGCCCCTTCACAAGCCATCTGACTAGCCATATCAGTGCATATTTCTTCTCCGTAAATAGTAGGATCTCTGCTACCTATAATAGCAATCGGGATTTTATTTTTAAAACAATCAACATCACCTTTAACGTAAAGAACAGCAGGAGGATTTGAAATTTCTTTTAAAAGATAAGGATATCTGCTGTCAGCTAGAGTTACAATATCATACCCTAGTTTTTGACATTTCTCAAAAATTCTGTATGCTTTTTCTATATTTTCATGTTTTTTCATATTTTTTATTTGTGCATTAGTAAAGCATCCACAAAGTCTCCAACCGAATTCACCGGACTCATAAAAAGATTTTATGCTTATATTGTTCTCAACAATAATTTTTATCTCAGCATTTCCATAACCCAAAGATTGTTGGAGCCATATCATATAAATTCGCTCGTCCATTCCTCTTCCTCCTTTTTTGACATTTCCCATGCAACTATTCCGGCAGCAACCGCGACACTAAGCGACTCACAATTTTTGTTCATAGGAATTGTTACTTTATTATCACACAGCTCTAAAACTTCACTGCTTATGCCATTTCCTTCATTTCCCATAACAACAGCTTTTTTAGGTACTTCACAAAGACATGTTACGGATTTAACTCCATTTTTTGGAACAGTTGCAAATGTTTTGAAACCTTGATTTTTAAGAAGGAGTATAAATTCAGAAAAGTTTTCCGCATTGATTATATTTAATTTAAATACTGCACCCATGCTTCCTCTTAAAACTTTTTGATTATATATATCGCATGAATTTGAACTCATAACCACTAAATCTATATTGAAAGCATTTAGACTTCTAAATATACTTCCTAAATTAGAAGGATTTTGAAGATTTTCAAGCAAAATAATATTAGAGCATGACTTTATTTTAGTTATATTTACTTTTTTGTCAATAAATTCACACAAACAAATTATTCCTTGAGGTCCTTCGGTATCACTTAAATATTTCATTACAGTTTCACTTAAAACATATTCTTCCGGTTTATCTTTATTTAAAATTCTATCTATTAAACATTTATATTTTTCATAGCATTTTTTGGTATAAAAAATTTTTACTGTTTTTACTCCGTTTTCAAAAACTTCGCTGCAAAGTCTGATTCCCTCAACAGCAAATAATTTTTCTTTATATCTTACTTTAGACATTGTAATAATTTTTCGTGCAAATTTAATATTTTCATTATTTTTACTTGATATCTCAACCATAGTTTATTATTCTTCCTTTAGAAAATTAATTAAAAAATTACGCTCAGGCTTAAACCTAAGCGCAAAAATCACTTACTATTTAACTTTTTTAACAAGACCTGCGAATCCTTCAGGGTCTGAAATAGCAATCTCGGAAAGCATTTTTCTATTAAGTTCTATACCGGATTTTTTGATTCTATCCATAAAATTGGAATATGTGATTCCATTTAAACGGCAAGCTGCTGAAATTCTGGTAATCCATAATCTTCTGAAATCACGCTTTTTCTGTCTTCTTCCTATGTAAGCATAATTTCCTGATTTCATAACGGCTTGTTTAGCCATTTTAAAGTGTTTGCTTTTTGCACCCCAATATCCTTTTGCTAATTTAAGAACTTTTTTTCTTCTGCTTCTTGTTACTTTTGCGTATTTTATACGTGCCATTAAATATACCTCCGTTTAATCATGATTATTCTTTACTTTTTTAGTTTTAAAATATCTCTTATCTACAATTCATTAAAGTCTTTATTTGAAATACATTTGTTTTATCGAGAGTAGTTGTTGTTCTCAAAAATCTTTTTCTTTTTCTTGTTTTCTTATTTAAAATATGACTTTTATTTGCATGTGCTCTTAAAATTTTGCCGGTTGCTGTGAATTTGAAACGTTTTTTTGCTCCACTGTGAGTTTTAATCTTGTACATATTCCTCGGGCTTAGATTTTATCTTTACCCTCTTCACTACCTTTCTTATTATTTTTTTCTGATGAAGTATTTTTTGCTGAATTGCCTGATTTAGGCTTTGAATATAAGAACATTAGCATATTTTTGCCATCCAATTTAGCCGGACGCTCAACAGCGGCAAATTCTGCGCAAAGATCCGAAAACTTTTTCATAAGATCATATCCCACTTCGGGGTGACCCATTTCACGACCTCTGAAACGTATTGAAACCTTAACTTTGTCACCGTTATTTATAAATCTCTGAGCATGAGCGACTTTAGTATTTAAATCATTGGTGCCAATGTTGACGGAAAGCCTTATTTCTTTTATATCGACAATGCGTTGATTTTTTCTGGATTCCTTTTCTTTTTTTGCCATTTCAAAGCAATATTTTCCATAGTCAAGTATCTTACAGACCGGCGGATTCGCTTTGCTTGCTACCTTAACTAAATCCAAATTTTGAGCTTTTGCTATAGCGTACGCCTGTGCGATAGGAACCACTCCGTGTTGTTCACCATTGGAGTCTATAAGTCTAACCTCTTTGTCTTTTATTTCACCATTAATTTGAATGTCTCTGCTGCTAATACTCAAGCACCTCCGTAAAAATTGTTTAGAAAATAGGCTAACCCTAACCAAAAAAATTGCATGGGCAGCAAACCTGCTCATACAATAAATCGATTGCCTTGAACATACAAGACTCCAAATATTGACCTATCACAAACAATATTGTGTAGGTGAAAGCAAATTTGCTCCACTTAAATTACATTTCTAATTCTAAATGATATAAAAATAAAAGTCAATACTAAAAATAAAAATTTTTATACTCGTAAAAAGGAGTTTCTTCGAATCCACGAAGAAACTCAAAAATACAGTTCTAGTTGACGCTAATCCTACCAAATGTTCCTAATTTAAAACTTAAAATCATATTAATGGTATTTTCTTTTATGGTTGCAATCATATCTTCAAACATATCAAAACCTTCAACACGATACTCAACTACCGGATCTCTTTGTCCGTATGAACGAAGATTTATACCTTGCTTAAGTTGTTCCATAGCATCTATATGATCCATCCATTGTTCATCAACATTGTGAAGTAAAATACTTCTTTCAAGCATTTGAGAGGATACTTCTCCCAAAAGTTCTTCATGTTTTTCATAAATTTCGTGACATCTTGTTTTAATAAAGCTAACTATTTCATCACAAGTCATATCAATAGGATTTTCAGAATCATAATATAAATCTTCAGGTGTTAAAACCCAATCCATATAGTAATTTTTAAGTCCTTCTATATTCCATTCGGTTTTAGGAGTAATAGCGGACACATATCTTGAAACAACATTTTCAACACTTTCATCTATCATTTTCAAAATTTGATCTTTAATATCTTCACCGTCAAGTACCTGATCACGTTGACTATAAATAATTTCACGTTGACGATTTAAAACGTCGTCATATTGAAGAACATTCTTTCTTATAGCAAAATTTCTGCCTTCGATTTTTCTTTGAGCCGATTCTATAGACTTTGTAAGCATTTTAGCTTCTAAAGGAGCATCTTCTTCCAATTTAAACACTGCCATAAGATTCTTAATTCTGTCTCCGCCAAAAAGTCTCATAAGGTCATCTTCCAAAGAAAGATAAAATCTACTCTTTCCCGGGTCTCCTTGTCTGCCTGCACGACCTCTGAGCTGATTGTCTATTCTTCTCGTTTCATGGCGTTCTGTACCTATAACATAAAGTCCGCCAAGGCTTCTCACCTCATCTGCAGCACCTTTTAATTCTTCTTTGTGTTTTATATGAAGCTCTTTATATTTCTCACGTACTTTCAAAATATCCGGGTCATCTGTTTCTGAAAATCCGTCAGCTTCGGCAAGAATTTCATCTTGATATCCTAAACGTTTCAAATCGGACTTTGCCATGTATTCAGCATTACCGCCCAATACTATATCCGTTCCTCTTCCGGCCATATTTGTTGCTATTGTAATCGCACCTTTTTTACCTGCCTGAGCTATTATTTCCGCTTCTTTTTCATGATATTTAGCATTCAATACCTGATGAGGAACATTTTTTTCTTTAAGCAAATTACTCAAAATTTCCGATTTTTCTATTGAAACAGTTCCCACCAAAATCGGCTGACCCTTTTTATGAGCTTCTATTATTTCTTCAACTATAGCTTTGAATTTTCCGTTTTGGGTTGCATACACAACATCCGGTAAATCAATTCTAAGAACAGGTTTATTTGTTGGGATTTCAACTATATCAAGTTTATAAATTTCTCTGAATTCCTCTTCTTCTGTAGTAGCGGTACCGGTCATGCCGGAAAGTTTACTATAAAGTCTAAAATAATTCTGGAAAGTAATTGAAGCAAGAGTTTTTGATTCTTTTTGTATTTCAACTTTTTCTTTTGCTTCTATTGCTTGGTGAAGACCATCATTATATCTTCTTCCCTGCATAATTCTGCCTGTAAATTCGTCTACTATGAGAATTTCTCCGCCTCTTACAACATAATCAATATCATTTTGCATAACTCCGTTTGCTTTAAGTGCTTGATTTATATGATGCTGAAGAGTTAAATGTTCAGGATCAGTAAGATTTTCTATATTAAAGTATTTTTCGGCTTTTTCAACTCCTTCTTTAGTAAGGGTTGCGGTTTTTGCTTTTTCATCCACTACATAATCATAATTTTCAAAAAGCTCTTCATTATCTTCTTTTGAGTCTATTTCTTCGACCTTAAGCATACTCAGAGTTTTAACAAAATCATCGGCAATAGTATAAAGCTCGGTTGATTTACTTCCTTCACCCGAAATAATAAGTGGAGTTCTTGCTTCATCTATTAAAATAGAGTCTACTTCATCTACTATTGCAAAATTATGGCCTCTTTGAACTTTTTGAGATTTTGTAGTAACCATGTTGTCACGAAGATAATCGAAACCAAATTCATTATTTGTACCATATGTTATATCTGCTTTATAAGCTTCTGCTCTTTTTGTATTGTTCATACCCGAAACAATAAGTCCTACACTAAGACCTAAAAACTTATATACTTTACCCATAAGTTCAGAGTCTCTTTTTGCAAGATAATCATTAACAGTTACTATATGAACTCCTTTTCCTGTAAGAGCATTTAGATAAGCAGGAAGAGTCTCCACAAGAGTTTTTCCTTCCCCTGTCATCATTTGGCTTATTCTTCCTTGATGAAGAACTATACCACCTATTACCTGAACTGGAAAATGTTTCATCCCCAAAACTCTGCTTGCAGTCTCACGACAAACAGCGAAAGCATCAGGTAAAATATCATCAAGCGTTTCACCCGAATTTAGGCGCTGCCTAAGCACCTCAGTTTGCCCGGAAAGTTCTTCGTCAGACATATTCAAATATTTTTTTTCAAGCTCTAAAACACTATTGCATATTGGATTTATACGCTTGAGCTCTCTTTTACTGTAATTTCCAAACATAAGTTTCAAAAAACTCATAGCAAACACCTCTATTTCATTTGATGGACATATAATTTTCTGTTAAATTGATAACTTTAAAATACTTAACTTAAAATATCCGGAATTAATTTTATAAAAATTCCGCAAAATTTTCAATAATAAATAATATTTAAAAACCGCTATGTGGATTTTAACATATTTTACAATTGAATTCACTCTTTTTTGAAAAAAATATAAAAATTAATTTCTATTTTACAGTTTCTTCATTAAATTAAATTAATTTATAACTATACTTGCTTTTCATAAAATAGTATAAAAAATATCAGGAGGTAAAATATGAACAATATTTTTGAAAAAGTTTTTAAATTAATGGAAATTTCATTTCCAAAAGAAGAATACAGAGAATATGAATCTCAAAAAAGATTATTAAATAATCCTAGATATGAAATAAGTACAAAAATAAATGAAAATGGCGATTTGATTGCGTTCATATCTTTTTGGAAATTTAAAGATTTCAATTTTATAGAACATTTCGCAGTAAATCAAAACACCAGAGGTCAAGGAATAGGAAGCAAAATGATAAAAGAATTTATAAAAAGTCAAGATAAACCTATCATTTTGGAAGTAGAAATACCTACTGACGAAATTTCTAAAAAGAGAATTCATTTTTACGAAAAAAACGGATTTTTTTTAAATGAATACGAATATTTTCAAAAACCACTAAGAAAAAACTCAATGCCTCAGAAATTATATCTAATGAGTTACCCAAAAGTTCTTGGAAACAAAGATTTTGAAAAAATTAAGGAAATAATTTATCAAAATGTGTACAGTGAAATTTAAAATTCGGATTTAAGACTTCTCAAAAAAAGTTTCGAAATACATTCTCTGGGAGACATTTCACCGATTATTGTTTCGTGTACAGCACGGCAAATTGGAAGTTCAACTCCGGTTTCTTCACTTAAAATTTGTAAAGCATGAGAAGTTGCTACTCCTTCTGCAAGCTTTTGATATTTTCCCGACAAAGCAAGTGATTCTCCGAACTTTCTGTTATTACTATGAGGAGAAAATAAAGTAGCTTCATAATCTCCGAGATGTGCAAGCCCATATGCAGAAAGTTCACTTCCCCCAAGAGCTTTTATAAGCCTCGAAATTTCTCTTGTGCCACGAGACATCAAAGCGCCTTTAAGTGATGTATACCCTATGGCATCCAGTATCCCGGCTGCAATACCCATAACATTTTTGGATGCGGCACCTATTTCACTACCTATCATGTCTTTGCCGTAATAGAATCTTATAAGTTTGCTGGAAAATTCCTTTACAAGAAAATTTTTCACATTATCATCTTCGGAATCTATTACCATGCAATTAGGAATACCCTTAAGAAAATCTTGAACATGCCCTGGGCCTACCCAAACGGCAACTTTGGAATTTTCTCCTAAACACTCTTTCAAAACAACAGAAAGTCTTTTACCTGTTTTTTCTTCTATTCCTTTCATACACAGCACAAAAATTTTATTTTCAAGATTTTTTTTAAATGTTCCCTTAAGTTTATTTAAAAAACTTCTCAAAGATTGTGCGCTTATAGAAATAATTATGACATCAGAAAAATTTATAGCTTTTTCTTCATCAGATGTTATAATTACTTTTTCATCAATACACAAAAAATCATTTTGTCTGTCACTTTTTAATTTAACAATCTTTTCTGAAGAATCTCTGCCCCAAAGTAAAACTTCTTTACCTATTTTATTTAAATACCATGCAATAAAACTTCCCCATCTACCGCACCCCATAACAGATACTTTCACAGAACTACCTCGATTCATATATTTTATGTTTTTTTAAAATGTATTATAATATAAAATTCAAAATATTCTACGCGATATTATATATAATTGCATTAAAATCGTCAATAAAAGTACTTTTAAATGTTATTAAATCGAAAAATACAGATATAAAGGATATATTTTAATAATAAAAATAATACAAATTATATAACATGATGATAAATTTTGGAAATTAAATCATTTTCTTGAAAAAATATAAACTTTGTGGTACACTAAGATAGGTATGATGTCATAAATATAAGTACATACAATCAAAGAATATAAAACTTTACTATAAATTACGGAGGAATCATTAATGGAATTAGAATTCGATAATATGGAAGAGGAAATAGTACAAATAAAAGTAATTGGTGTTGGCGGAGGCGGCGGAAACGCAGTTAACCGAATGATTGACTCCGGAGTAAAATGCGTTGAATTCATATGCATAAACACAGACAGACAAGCTCTTATGCGCTCAAAAGCAACCCATAAGATTCAAATAGGAGAGAAAATAACCAGAGGAAAAGGTGCAGGATCGAAACCTGAAATAGGTCAACGTGCAGCAGAAGAAAGCCGTGACGAAATAGTTGCAGCTTTAAAAGGTGCCGACATGGTATTTATTACAGCAGGTATGGGTGGTGGAACCGGAACCGGAGCTGCCCCGGTTGTTGCTCAAGTTGCAAGAGAAATGGGAATTTTAACAATAGGTATCGTAACCAAACCTTTCTCATTTGAGGGTCAAAAGCGTATGGCTCAAGCAGAACAAGGAATTTCAGAACTTCGTGAACAAGTAGATTCATTAGTAGTTATACCGAACGAACGTTTAAAACTTGCAAGTCAGCAAAGAATAACTCTTATGAATGCATTTATAGTCGCGGACGATGTTTTAAGACAAGGTGTTCAAAGTATATCTGACCTTATTGTTCTTCCGGGTCTTGTTAATCTTGATTTTGCTGATGTAACTGCGACAATGAAAGATGCAGGATATGCTCATATGGGTGTTGGCCGTGCACAAGGAAAAGACAAAGCAGAAACAGCTGCAAATATGGCGATTTCAAGTCCGCTTTTGGAAACAGCAATTAATGGAGCAAAAGGTGTAATTATAAATGTTACCGCTTCGCCTGATATAGGTCTGGATGAAATAGAAATCGCTTCTTCTCTTATTGCTCAACAAGCAGATGAAAATGCAAATATTATTTGGGGTGCAGCATTTGATGAATCAATGGATGATGAAATCAGCGTAACGGTTATTGCAACTGGTTTTGAAACCAGAGGATCATATTTCCCGGTTTCTCATTCATCTTCCAGCATTAAATCAGCTCCTGTGAAAACAGAAAAACCTCAGCCTCAAATAAACTATCCTTCAGACGATATGTCTCAAACAAAGGAATTTAATCAAGATTTGGGCAGAGATAATTTTTACGATATAATGTCTCTATTCAAAGGAAAATAAAAATAATTATACAGCAACCGCTTGAAATTGGTTGCTGTATTTTCATGCAAAAATTTACACTATTTTACCAAAAAGATCTATTAATTGACCGGATATTCCTATAACGATAGCAATAATTTTAAGTACAAGTTTTGCTCTTGCTATTGGAGAACGTTTTTTCTTTACTTCCATTTCATAATTCTTAATACTATCTTCATAAGTTTTAATATTACCTTTAATTTTACCTAATTCAGCTATAAGAGTATTTAATTTATCATTAACCTCATTTATATTGTTCATACGACCATCACTAACCTTAGATAATTCCTCATCAAGAAAGTTTTCTTTTTTTTCTTCGCTATTTTTCTTAACGTCATCTATTTTAAGTTTGAGGTTTTCAATAAAACCAAATTGATCTTCTAACAATGAACTTTTATCAAATGCTTCAAAACCGGACCCTTTGGTAATAAGTTTAACCATAGATGAAACTAAACTCATAAAACGTATGCATATATCTCTAGAGCTTGTAATAGAAGTCCTAAGAGTACCACCATTATCTTTATTTTTATAATTTCCATACGTTACTACATCATAAACATCCTTAACCATTCTACTATATTGATTAATTAAACCGGGTATACTTTCATATCCTTTTGGCTTTCTAGATTTTAAAAACAACTTATATACTTCAGATTCCGAAGCACGTTCGTCTACCCATTTATACATTTCTTTTACTTTAGAAAATCTTGATATAATTTCGTTTATATCTCCTTTTGTTGCGTCAACATTACTTGAGTAGCCTTTTATATTATCATGCTTGCTAGTTTCACCAGCTAATAAATCTAAATAGTTTGCTACTCTGTCGAAAACATTTTTACCATCTGTTGTTTTTTTCGCCCAAAGTACTTCGCATACATTACCTCGGAAATGGTTTATATAGTTAATATAAGTCTTTTTTTTCATATCAATGCCCTTAAATACTTTTTCGCAACCTTTGATGTTATTAAAAAAATTTTTGCTCAAATATTCTGATTCTGAAAACCTTTTATACTCAGTACTGCTACCAATTTTCCAACTGCTGTGCTCTTTATCTTTCTCTTCTACTATCTCTTTAACCTTCTTCAACATTTTATCTATAGCAGCTTCATTGCTATACTTAGCATAAACGAAAAATCCAGTTAAAATATTAAATTCTTTAATTAGGGCTTTTAACTTATTCTTCTTTTTTTCTAGGGAACCTTCATATTTACTCTTTAAAATATTTTTTACTCTGGAAGCCATTCTATGGACTGTACCAAAGTCTTTATTTACACTACATATTTCTTTATATAGTGCCCTAATGGTTTTTTCTGCATCTATAGGAACATAAGCTTCAAGACCGACTATTGCTTTTCTTGTTCTTTCAATCTTATCTTTAAAATTCTTACTCATGAAAGATTTACTCATAAAAACACCTTCCTTAAATTTAAACTAAATATATATAGCACTTATATATATATATATATATCTTGTATAAAATAATGTCAAGTGCTTTTTTATTTTTTTACATAATTTATACTTTTTCAATTCCCGAGTTGTCACAAGTTTCCAGCCATTTTAAGAAGTTAAAGTTTTCAAAATATCCACTCGGAAAAATTTCCTGCATAGGAATAAGAACAAAAGCTCTTTCAAAAGTTCTGGGATGCGGTAAAATCAAATCTTCGGATTCTATCTTTTCATTTCCATAAAATATTAAGTCTATATCTATAGTACGAGGAGAAAATCTATACGGCCTTTTTCTTCCTAATGATGATTCTATCCCCAAACAAACTCCCAGAAGAGTAAATGGATTTAAATCAGTCAAAATTTCCACACAGCAATTTATATAATTACATTGAAAATCTTTAACTCCATACGGCTTGGTTTCATAATAAGAAGATATTTTTTGAATATTTATTTTAGTTGTATTCTCAATAATTTTTATTGCTTCATCTATATATTTTTTTCGATTTCCAATATTGCTTCCAAGTGAAAGGACCGCTCTTACCATTTAAATTTCAATCCTTTCTTTTTTCATTCTTACAGCAACATAATCAAATTCTTCCTTTATAGGTGCATTTGGTTTTTTGACGATTATATCAACTGCTTGTATTTCTTTAAAGCATAAAAAAAGACAGCTTATAATTTCATTGGCAAGCTTTTCTATTAAATTAAATTTATTTTTAACTGCTACCTCTTTTACCTTTTTTATAATATCCGAATAGCTCACAACTTTTTCTATGTCATCGGTATAAATATTTGGTACATCTACTATTAAGTCAAAAAAAAAGCATTGTCCCTGCTCTTTTTCAAAATCATGTACTCCATGATATGCATATACTTTAAAATTTTTAATTATAATTTGATTCATAAAAACTCCTTAAAATTTAATAACATCGTCCACTGCTCTAGCGGTTACAACACCTTCTTTTACGTCATGAACACGAATAATATTTGCTCCTCTTTCAATAGCTATAGCATTTAATGCTATTGTTCCAGAAAGTTTAGAATAATTATCTTTACTTTCACAGTACTGCGAAACTACTCTTTTTCTTGAAAGTCCAACTAAAATAGGAATCTTTTTAATTTTGAATTTTTCTATGTTATTAATTATGAACAAATCTTGTTCTCGAGTTTCAGTAAATCCCACTCCGGGATCAAAACAAATTCTTTTTTCATCTATGTTATATTTTTTTGCTATTTCAAGCTTACTTTCAAAAAAATTTTTTATTTTCATATTACTTCCATTTCTCATGATTACCACACCGCAATCACTTTTTGAAGCAATTTCAAACATTTTTTCGTTTTCAAATCCACAAACATCATTTATTATGCTTGCACCGAATTCAAGAGATTTTTCAGCCACTTCAGGATAAAAAGTATCTATTGAAATTGGTATGTTGAGCTTGTCTTTGATTTTTTGAAGTACAGGAAAAAGCCTTTTCCATTCTTCATCAGGTGAAATTTTTGTAAATCCGGGACGAGTAGATTGAGCCCCTATATCTAAAATATCAGCTCCAAGTTTTTGAATTTCAAAAGCTCTTTCTACTGCTTTTTCACACTCGTTATAAAGTCCTCCGTCAGAAAAAGAATCGGGAGTTACATTAAGTATTCCCATAACTAGAGTTTTATTAAGTTTTAAACTGTATTTACCTGCATTAAAAATATTCATAATTTTCTTCCTTTGCTAACTTACTAATGTTCCTCTAATTGTAGACGTTTTCGTAATTGCTCCAGGGGATTTTACTCCTCGCAAAGTCATGCAAAGGTGTTCTGCTTCAAGAGTTACTTCCACACCCTTTATAGGAAATTTTGAAAATAAAAAATCAGCTACTTTGTTGGTAATTCTCTCTTGAATTTGAAGACCTTTAGAAAAATAATTAACAATCCTTGCGAGCTTAGAAATACCGATTAAGTTTCCTCCGGAAGGCAAATATTTTATATGAGCAACCCCTCGAAAAGGAAGCATATGATGCTCGCAAAGAGAACAAAACCTTATGTCTTTTACTTCTACCAATCCTTGATTTTCAAAGTCTTCTTTAAATACTTTTATTAAATCTTCACTTTTTTCTTCACTTTTAAAAAATTCTTCCAGCATTTCGGAAACCCTTCTGGGAGTTTCTACGAGACCTTCTCTTTCTGCATCTTCCCCTAGCTCAATAATTATATCTTTTACTAATTTCTCAATTCTTTTTTTATCCATTTTTTATCATTCCCTAAAAACTTTTAAACTTAAAATCTTTCAAAATATGCTATAGACATTTCATTTCAATGAATATTTTAACATATTGAAACCACTAGTCAAGCATACCATTTCATTAAAAAATCAAATTAGCATATAGGTTTATCTTTATTTTTATTAAATTTAATTCTATTTACAATCATTGCAACAAATACCCCGATTAAAGTATCGCAAACACGTTGAACAACATAGGTAAGTGTACTTCCCACACTGCTTTCAGATCTCGATAAAATTACTATTACAACAACACAACCTATAGACACTGCCGATTTTCTGTTTATAAAATTGCAAATATAAACTACCATTAAGATTCCAATTGGTAAAGCTATAATTTTAAACCAATTATAACTCCACGACACACAACAAAGCTCCAGAGCCATGTATCCAATAGTACCTCCTATAATGGTACCTATAAATCTATTTGTTCCGGTATCGAGAGTCTGTTTGTATGTTTGCTCCATGCATATAACAGAAGCTATACATGCGCAAAATATATCTTCATGTTTCAAAAACATAGAGATAAGTGCACAAATTGTAACAGCTATAGCTGTTTTCACGGCTCTCAATCCGATTTTATAATCTTTATTAATTATCACAAAAATTTAAGGTATAAAAATGTACCTTTTTCCTCCTTTTTTAAAATCAATAATTTTCTATAGAGTACAGTATTTCAATATTAAAATCAATATTTTTTACAGCTTCATCTTAATATAGGCTGAATTTGTTTACCTTCGAGTGCAAACTCTATGGTTTCGGGTACTAAATCAAAATGAGCAACAAGTGAAGTTGGTTTATTTTCAAAATCATCTTGGCTCAAAGGAACAAAATAAAAGTGTTTCATATTAAGTGCTTTACCAAAATTAATAGCCGATGCCCCAAGTGCATCATTTGTAGCAAGTGCTATAACAACAGGCTTTTGAACTCTCAAATGAGATTTAACTGCCAAAGTAACCGCTGTGTTGGTAGAAGCTCTGCAAATTTTTCCTAATGTGTTTCCCGTACAAGGACACACAAGCATAATATCAGTTAAATTTTTAGGTCCTATAGGCTCAACTTGAGTCAAAGAATTTAGCACTTTTTTACCGCTTATATCTTCTATTTTTTTTATAAAATCTTTTGCTTTTCCAAATTTAGTATCCAAATTATATGCATTAAAAGACATAATCGGAATTATATCATAATTCATTTCGGAAAGCTTTTTCATTTGATTTATGGATTTTTCAAGTGTACAAAAAGATCCGCAAAGCGCAAAACCGATTTTTACTTTACTCATAAATGTTCCTCCTTAATAATTTTGTATATTACTTTTGCTAAAATTTCTCCTGAAGGCTTAGGATAATATTTTCCGGGTATTCCAAGGTCATTTATTATTTTCATACTAAATTTTTCTGCTGAATTTTTATCTATGCCTCCAGGAAGTGAGGCAAGATCAATTATTAGTTTATTAGATTTTAAAAATTTGAGAACTTCAAAGTCAAATATAACTGCAGGCACAGTATTAAATATTACATCGAAATAATGATTTTCATTTATTTCTTTTACGTTTATAACTTCAAAACCATTTATTTCCGCTAAAGAAGTGTCTTTTAAGTTTCTAGCACTAACCGTAACATTTGCACCTAAATTTTTAAGAAGCTTTGAAAGTATTTTCCCGATTCTTCCATACCCTGCTACTAAACACTTAGACTCAGAAATAGGTATACCTATATTTTGTACCATTGTTTTTATGGCACCTTCCGCAGTTAAAGCAGCATTATATATCAAAAAATCTTCTCTTTCATAATAATCTTTTATGCAAAATTCACTTGGTTTATTGACATATTCAAGCAATGGTGATATAATTCCGCCAAATACGACTTTATTTTTAAGGAGAGCTGCAAATTTTTTATTTATTTGTATTGGATTTTCAGAAAATGGAGCATTTAATTTTTTTCTGTCTCTGGATACAGGAACTGGCAAAATCAAATATTTTGAATTTTGAATAACATTTTCTAAATTTTTATTTTTAGATGCTAAACAGTCTAAATCATCAGCATTTTCAAAGCCATGCATTAAAACACTGTTTCCATCACAAATAAGTTTTCTTGCAAGGTGCACTTGTCGCATATCCCCACCGATTATTCCAAATGTTTCGTTTGAAATCATAAGTATAAAACCTCCTGTTTCATATTTTATATAATATGGTGTAAATTAATAAGTCGTTACCAAAACAAAATAAATTCAAGGGCGGTAATAATTCATATGAAAATTTCAAAAAATTTCGGTAATTTGGCCACTTCAACACTATTTAAAGAATACCAAAAAAAGTATGATGACTTTAAAAACAAAAATATTACTTTAAATATGGCGAGAGGAAAACCGTGCACAAACCAACTTGATCTTTCAATGCCTATGCTTAGCTGCTTAAAAAATTCTTCAGATTTAATCTCAGAGGATAATACAGATTGCCGAAATTACGGAAATATGGATGGAATACCTGAAATAAAAGAATTTATTTCTAACGTAACTTCAATAGAAAAAGAAAACTTTATAGTAGGCGGAAATTCAAGCCTTAGTATGATGTTTGATACTATATCGTGTTTTATGATTCACGGAGTTCAAGGAGAAACTCCTTGGTTAAAACAAAATAAAATAAAGTTTTTATGTCCTTCACCTGGGTATGATCGTCATTTTGCAATGTGTGAGTACTTCGGAATGGAACTTATAACAATACCTATGACAGAAACTGGTCCGAATATGGATATTGTAGAAAATTTAGTTTCAAACGATAGTACCATAAAAGGAATGTGGTGCGTACCAAAGTATTCAAATCCTCAAGGTATAACTTATTCTCCAGAAACAGTAAAGAGAATCGCAAATTTAAAGCCTTCTGCAAAAGATTTCAGAATTTTTTGGGACAATGCATATTTTGTTCATAGTCTCGAAGAAAATGATGAGAAACTTTTGAACATTATGGATGAATGTGAAAAAGCAGGAAATCCCGAATTGCCGATTTTGTTCTTCTCGACTTCTAAAATAACTTTCGCAGGCTCAGGAATAGCTTTTATGGCTTGCGCAAACGGAAATTTAAAACAACTAAAAGAGAACTATTCCTTTAAAACTGTAGGATTTGATAAAATTAATCAAATGAGACATGTTAAGTTTTTAAAAAACTCTGAAAATTTATCTAATCATATGAAAAAGCAAAGTGAAATTTTAAAACCTAAATTTAAAGCCGTCATTGATATCTTAGAGGAAGAGTTTAAAAATCATAAAGAAATACTTCAATGGGAAAACCCGAAAGGCGGATATTTCATAAGTGTGAACACTTCTAAAGGGTGTGCGAAAGAGGTGGTTTCTTTGTGTAAAGAAGCAGGTGTTATTTTAACAAATGCTGGTGCGACTTTTCCTTATGGAGTTGATCCTCTCGACCGAAATATTCGTATAGCACCGACCTATCCTTCACTTAATGAATTAAAATCAGCTATGAGACTATTTTGTTTAGTAGTAAAAATGGTTTATATGAAGAAAAATATGTAAAATTAAAACTAAACTGTTTTTATAAATAAAGTGAGGAATGATGTTTAAAAATGCAGAAAACTATTCAAAAAATTTTTTTCAAAAGTTTAATTCTATTTAGTATACTTTTCATTTTGTTAAATTCAAATTTTTCAAGCGGTTTTTTTTCTTCAAGTAACTACTCTTTACCTCAGGGAATCAGTATGTTAGTTTCACCATATAAAATGGTACATAATGACATAGTATGGCACTCAAGTAATCCTTCTGTTGCCAATGTTGATTCTTATGGAGTAGTTAATGCAAATTCTCGAGGAACAACAATAATAACAGCATCACATAGAGGAAAAAAGTATTCCTGCACAATAAATGTTACAGATCCCGAAGCAGTTAGACATGTTTATTCACATTCTCCGGTAGAAAACAAGAGTTTTTATATATATGCAGTAACACCATCAAATGTAAGTGAAGTGAAATTTGAAATAGAAGGTCCAAACTACTATAAAGAATTTTACAGTAATAATAAAGCTGATATGTCAAATATGTTTTTATGGAAAGTATGTGTACCTCCTCTTAAAAAAGGAACATATAAAATTAAAGTAACAAGTAAAATGAATAATTCTTGGAAATCAAGCCGTTTTGGAACTATATCTTTGGTTATTCCTCAGAATGAAGAAGATAAAACCAGTTGTTCAACTTCTAGAAAATATTTAAGTCGTGAGGGAGCAGAATTTATTTCTAGGAAGGAAGGATTTAAACCAACTCCATATGTAGATGTTGCAAAGTATTTAACTATCGGAATGGGAAAATTAATTTTTCCATATACCACGTTTTATAATAATATGACTAAAGAAGAAGGATTTCAGGAAATATATAACACAATAAATAATAAAGGTATATCACTCGAAGTAAATAATTTTCTTATGAACAATGGTATATCATTTAATCAACATCAATTTGATGCATTAGTAAGCTTTACATATAATTTAGGTAAAACATGGTTATACAAAAGTGATTTAAAAAATATTATTTTAGAATGTTCCAGTGGAGAAAACCAAGGAACTGTAACTTCGTCCAATGGTATTTATTTAAGACAAGGACCTTCAACAAGTCACAAACGCATTGCTTCTTTATACTTCAATAGTAATGTAACACTTTTAAGTAAAGAAAAACAAAACGGTAATTGGTACCATGTTAGGAGCAGCTCAGGGAAAGAAGGATATTGTTGCTCAGATTATATTAGAGTATGCGGAACAAACGGAAGAAATTTAAATTCAATAGATAAATCAAGATTTGCAAATGAATTCATAAAATATCATCATGCAGGTGGAAAATGTTTTAGAGGGCTATTAAAAAGAAGAGCTGAAGAATTAGAAATGTTTTTCAATAATAATTACACCAAAGCAGTACCTATAAATAAATATTCTATTCCGTCTTGTATGAGGTAAAAATTAAAGACAGCCGATTTTTACGGCTGTCTGATTATTTTCATTAAACTAAAAATTCATCATTTCACGAATTTTTTTTAATTTTTGCTCGGAAATCGCATTAAATACTCCACCGGATGATTTTTTAACTTCAACATCACTATAGCGATGAACACCGGTACCCGCAGGAAGAAGTTTTCCGATAATAACATTCTCTTTAAGACCCAAAAGCGGATCAACTTTACCTTTAATAGCAGCATCTGTTAAAACTCTGGTAGTTTCTTGGAACGAAGCGGCTGAAAGGAATGAATCAGTTGCAAGAGATGCTTTTGTAATACCTAAAAGTACAGGGGAAATAACGGCTTCTTTCAAGTTTGTTTCACCATTTGAAATTCTCTTTCTTATTTCATCATTTGCACGCAAAGCTTCTGATTTATCGGCAAGTGAATTCTGAATAAGATTCGTATCCCCCGAATCTTCAATTTTAACTTTACGCATCATTTGCCTTACTATTACTTCAATGTGTTTATCATTTATATCAACACCCTGGAGCCTATAAACCCGTTGTACTTCTTGTATTAAATAAGCCTCTACAGCAGCTGCTCCTTTAATAGCAAGTACATCATGTGGATTTACAGAACCTTCTGTAATCATATCCCCTGCTTCAATTGTATCTCCATCTTCGATACGAATCCTGGAACCGAACGGAATTAAATATGTTCTTTCTTCTTTTGTATTTTCATCATATACAATTATATTTTTGCTCTTTTTTACTTCTTCAAATCTAACTTTTCCGCCAATTTCACTTATTATTGCTAAATGTTTAGGTTTACGTCCTTCAAAAAGTTCTTCAACACGAGGCAAACCTTGAGTAATATCCCCTGCTCCGGCGATACCTCCGGTGTGGAATGTTCTCATGGTAAGCTGAGTACCCGGCTCACCGATTGATTGAGCAGCAATTATTCCAACTGCTTCACCAACTGCGGCAGGTAAACCATTTGCGAGGTTAGCACCGTAACATTTTTTACAGACACCATGACTTGATTTGCAATTCAGAATAGATCTTATTTCAATTTTTTCTACTCCGCTATCAACTATTATTTTTGCATCTTCATCATCCATGAGTTTATCTTTAGAAACCAAAACTTTTCCGGTATTTTCATCAACAAAATCATGACAAAGATATCTACCAATAAGACGTTCTTCAAATTTCTCGATACATTCCTTACCGTCTTTAATTTCAAATACCTGTATACCGGATGTCGATCCGCAATCATCTTCACGAATAATAACATCTTGAGAAACATCTACAAGCCTTCTTGTTAAATAACCTGAGTCTGCAGTTCTAAGTGCAGTATCTGCAGAACCTTTTCTTGCGCCACGTGAAGAAATAAAGTATTCAAGCACATTAAGACCTTCACGATAATTTGCACGAATAGGAATTTCAATAGCAGCACCAGAAGTATTTGCTATAAGTCCACGCATACCAGCAAGCTGACGGATCTGACTCATAGATCCACGTGCTCCCGAATCTGCCATCATGAAAATAGGATTATACTTATCAAGATTATCCTGCAAAGCTTTAGAAACATCATTAGTTGCTTTTTCCCAAATTTTAAGAGTATGATTTCTTCTTTCTTGATCAGAAAACAAACCTCTTTTATATTCTCTTGATATGCTGTCTATTTCTTTTTCAGCTTCTGAAATTATATCTTTTTTAGCAGGAGGAATAACTGCATCTCCTACAGCTACAGTAATTGCACCGCGAGTTGAATATTTAAATCCCAGTGCTTTTATATTATCAAGGACCTCGGAAGTTTTCTTAGTTCCATGATTTTTTATACAAGCATCCACTATTAATCCTAATTGCTTTTTACCAACTAAGAAATTGATTTCCAAATCAGCAGCATTTTCAGGAATACTTCTGTCAACGAATTTCAAGTCTTGAGGAATAGGCTCATTGAATATTATTCTTCCTACAGTTGTACTTATAAGTCTGTTTTCACCTAAAAGGGTTTTATGACGGACTTTAATTTTAGCATGTAAACTAATAACATGAGATCCATAAGCCATCAGAGCTTCATTGAAATCTCTGAAAACTTTTCCTTCACCTAATTCTCCTTCTTTTTCCATTGTTAAATAATACGCACCAAGTACCATGTCCTGAGAAGGAACTGTAACAGGTTTACCGTCTGAAGGTTTAAGAAGGTTTCCGGAAGAAAGCATTAAAAACATTGCTTCTGCTTGAGCTTCCGCAGAAAGAGGAACATGAACAGCCATTTGGTCTCCATCGAAGTCAGCATTAAATGCGGAACAAACAAGCGGATGAAGCTTAAGAGCTCTACCTTCAACCAGTACCGGCTCAAATGCTTGAATTCCCAGGCGGTGAAGTGTAGGTGCACGGTTTAAAAGAACAGGATGATCTTTAATTACTATTTCAAGAGCATCCCAAACTTCAGGTTTAGATCTGTCAACAGCTTTTCTTGCTGCTTTAATATTATTTACAGCTCCAACCTCTACAAGTCTTTTCATAACGAAAGGTTTAAATAGTTCAAGTGCCATTTCTTTCGGCAACCCACATTGATATATTTTAAGTTCAGGTCCGACAACAATAACCGATCTTCCTGAATAGTCTACACGTTTACCAAGCAAGTTTTGACGGAAACGTCCATGTTTACCTTTAAGCATTTCAGAAAGAGATTTAAGAGACCTATTGTTTGGTCCTGTAACTGGTCTTCCGCGTCTACCATTGTCTATAAGTGCATCTACTGATTCTTGAAGCATTCTTTTTTCATTTCTGACGATTATATCAGGTGCTCCGAGATCAATAAGCCTTTTCAAACGATTATTTCTGTTTATTACTCGTCTGTAAAGGTCATTTAAGTCTGAAGTTGCAAATCTTCCACCATCAAGTTGAACCATTGGTCTTATGTCCGGAGGAATTACCGGAAGAACATCAAGTATCATCCATTCAGGCCTATTTCCAGAAGTTCTAAATGCTTCTACTGCTTCAAAGCGTTTTAGAAGTCTGACTCTTTTTTGTCCGATTGCTGTTCTGAGTTCGTCTTTAAGTTCTTCAGAAAGTTTTTCCAAATCTATATTTTGAAGCAATTTTTTAATAGCTTCCGCACCCATTCCCGCTTCAAAATCATCTTCATATTTTTCACGCATGTCACGATATTCTTTTTCAGTCAAAAATTGTTGATGAGCAAGCTCAGGAACATTTCCAGGATTTATAACAATATAAGTTGAAAAATAAAGAACTTTTTCAAGCATTCTTGGGGAAATATCAAGTAAAAGACCCATTCTTGAAGGAATACCCTTAAAGTACCATATGTGTGAAACAGGAGCAGCAAGCTCTATATGCCCCATTCTTTCACGACGTACTTTAGATTTTGTAACTTCTACCCCACAGCGATCACAAACTTTACCTTTATATCTTATTCTTTTGTACTTTCCGCAATGACATTCCCAATCTTTTTGCGGCCCAAATATTCTTTCACAGAAAAGTCCGTCAGTCTCAGGCTTTAAAGTTCTATAGTTGATAGTTTCGGGTTTTTTTACCTCTCCGTACGACCAACTGCGTATTTTTTCAGGCGACGCAAGACCTATTTTTATTGATTGAAAAATATTAAAGTCCATACCACAACCCCTTAGCATTCATCATATGAATTTTCATACAACAACTTATTTCGAGTTTAAGGAAAAAGCTTGTAAGCTTTTTCCTTGTTTCCCGATTTAAAAATTAATAAAATTTATCTAGCTTTAAATTTAAAATTTAGTCAAACAGGAACTCATCATCACTGTCTTCTTCAATAAATTCATCATCTTCTTCATAGTCATCTTCCGGTAAGTCCATATCATAGTCATCATCTTCTTCATCTTCATCCGGAATCATATCTTCAGAATCCATAGCCTCTTTTTGAATCGGTATTCCAAAATCGTTTTCCTCATCAAAATCTCTTCTTAAATCTATTTCATTGTTATCAGCATCTAAGACACTTAAATCAAGACCAATAGATTGAAGCTCTTTTATAAGGACTTTAAATGATTCAGGTATTCCCGGCTTAGGAACATTTTGTCCTTTAACGATAGATTCATAAGTTTTGACTCTTCCGACAACATCGTCCGATTTTACCGTAAGCACTTCTTGAAGTGTATAAGCCGCACCATAAGCTTCAAGAGCCCAAACTTCCATTTCTCCGAAACGTTGACCACCAAATTGAGCTTTACCTCCCAGAGGTTGCTGTGTAACAAGTGAATAAGGTCCCGTAGAACGAGCATGAATTTTATCATCTACCAAGTGATGTAATTTAAGGTAATACATATACCCAACAGTAACAGGATTATCAAAATATTCTCCTGTTCTTCCGTCTTTAAGCCAAATTTTACCGCTTTCATCATAACCGGCATTTTTTAAGCATTCAAATATATCACTTTCGCGCGCACCGTCAAAAACCGGTGTTGAAACTTTCCAACCAAGAGCTTTAGCAGCATAACCTAAATGAACTTCCAAAACCTGACCAATATTCATACGTGAAGGAACACCAAGCGGGTTAAGAACTATATCAAGCGGAGTTCCGTCAGGTAAAAACGGCATATCTTCAACAGGAAGAATTCTTGAAACAACACCCTTATTACCATGTCGTCCTGCCATTTTGTCTCCAACTGAAATTTTACGCTTTTGAGCAATATAACATCTGACAACTTTATTAACCCCTGGTTGAAGCTCATTTTTACTGTTTTCACGAGTAAATATTTTAACGTCCACAACTATTCCGTATTCACCATGAGGCACACGAAGCGAAGTATCTCTGACTTCTCTTGCTTTTTCACCGAAAATAGCTCTCAGAAGACGTTCTTCAGCGGTTAACTCGGTTTCACCTTTTGGAGTAACCTTACCCACGAGTATATCTCCCGCATGAACTTCAGCACCTATACGGATAATACCATCTTCATCTAAATCTTTAAGAAGATCTTCATTAACATTAGGAATATCTCTTGTAATTTCTTCAGGTCCAAGCTTTGTATCTCTTGATTCCAGTTCATATTCTTCAATATGAATAGAAGTATAAACATCTTCTCTAACTATTTTTTCGCTTATCAAAACGGCATCTTCGTAGTTATAACCTTCCCAGTTCATAAATCCGATTAAAGCATTTTTTCCAAGACTTATCTCACCGCCGCATGTAGCAGGCCCGTCAGCTAAAACTTCACCAGCTTTAAATGAATATCCGGGTGAAACTATCGGAACTTGATTTATGCAAGTACTTTGGTTTGAACGCATAAATTTAATGAGCTCGAATGTATCTTCTCTTCCGGAATTATAAACTACTTCTATCCTGTCGGCATCAACTTTTTTAACTTTTCCATCTTCTTTCGCAAGAATACAAACACCTGAATCCACTCCTGCTTGATATTCCATACCTGTTGCTACTATAGGAGCCTCAGATCTAAGAAGTGGGACTGCTTGCTTTTGCATGTTTGCACCCATCAAAGCACGGTTTGCGTCGTCGTTTCCAAGGAAAGGAATCATAGCAGTTGCAACCGAAACCATCATTCTCGGAGAAACGTCCATAAAGTCGGCTTTTTCCCTTTCGACTTCAACGAATTGATCTCTAAATCTGCCATTTACTTTTGCATTTACAAAACGACCCTCTTCATCAAGCGGCTCACTTCCTTGTGCCACTATGTATTTATCTTCTTCATCAGCGCTGAGATAAACAACTTCAGAAGTCACTTTACCTGTGGATTTATCTATTTTTCTGAAAGGTGCTTCAATAAATCCGTATTCATTAACTTTTGCAAAAGTTGAAAGATAAGAAATAAGTCCTATGTTAGGTCCTTCAGGAGTCTCTATTGGGCACATACGGCCATAATGGCTATAATGAACGTCACGAACTTCAAATCCTGCTCTGTCTCTGGAAAGTCCTCCAGGTCCCAATGCCGAAAGACGACGTTTATGAGTAAGTTCGGAAAGAGGATTGTTTTGATCCATGAACTGTGAAAGCGGCGAAGATCCAAAGAATTCTTTTATAGCCGCAACTATAGGTCTTATGTTTATAAGAGCATTCGGAGTAATGACTTCTAAATCCTGAGATTGAAGAGTCATTCTTTCTTTTATAACTCTTTCAAGACGTGAAAAACCTATTCTCATTTGATTTTGAAGCAATTCTCCCACTGATCTTATTCTTCTGTTAGCCAAATGGTCTATATCATCTGTTACACCTATACCGTGTGTAAGGCAATTCATATAGTTTATGGAAGCGAAAATATCATCAATTATTATATGATTCGGAATTAATTCATCTACTCTATTTTTGATAGCATTTTTTATTTCATTTTGGTTTGAACAGGAAGACAAAATGTCACAAAGAACATCAAATCTAACTTTTTCACGGACTCCACATTCTTCTTTGGCATCAAAATCCAAAAATTTATTTATATCAACCATTCCGTTAGATATAATTTTTAATTCTTTATCTTTTCCAACTTCAACATAAGCTACACAAACACCGCTATTTTCAATTTCAAGTGCTTTTTCTTCTGATATTACTTCACCAATATCAGCAATAATTTCTCCTGTTAAAGGATTTGCCAAAGGTCTTGTAAGTTTATTTCCTTTAAGTCTTGAAGCTATACCTAATTTCTTATTGTACTTATATCTTCCCACTCTTGAAAGGTCGTATCTTCTTGCATCGAAAAGCAGTGAATTTATATGAGCCTGAGAGTTTTCAAGTGTCGGAGGTTCACCCGGACGAAGTTTTCTGTATATTTCAAAAAAAGCTTCTTCCATATTCTTGCAAGTATCTTTCTCGAGAGTTGCTCTAATTCTTTCATCTTCACCGAAATAGTCAAGAATTTCCGCATCTGTCCCAAGACCCATTACCCTTATGAAAACAGTTAAAGGAATCTTGCGGTTTTTATCTATTCTTACATAGAGAACTTCATTTGAATCTGTTTCATATTCAATCCATGCTCCTCTGTTTGGAATTATAGTGGAGCTGTAAAGTTCTCTTCCGCTTTTATCATATTCCATTTTGAAATAGACACCCGGAGATCTCACAAGCTGAGATATAACAACACGTTCAGCACCATTTATAACGAACGTGCCACTCTCGGTCATCAATGGAAAGTCACCCATAAAAACTTCAGATTCTTTAACTTGATTTGTTTCTTTATTGAGAAGTCTTGCGGTAACTCTCAGTGCCGCAGCATATGTGGTATCTCTTTCTTTGCACTCGTTTATACTGTAAGTGGGGTGATTTACATCCATTGTATAGTCGAGAAAATCAAGCACTAAGTTTCCTGTATGGTCAGTTATGCCGGAAACACTTTTGAAAACCTCTCTAAGCCCCTCCTCAAGAAACCATTTATAGGAATTTTGCTGAATTTCAACAAGATTAGGAACTTTTATTACCTCATCAATCTTAGAAAAACTCATCCTGGTAGTTTTGCCAAGCTTTACAGGTTTAACATTTACCATAGATTTAAAACACTCCATTCATAATCTTTAAGTATTATTTCCGTTTTAAAATACTTTTTCACCACGAAAACTTAGGTGAGCTAAACAAATCTCAATTTCTTTAACTTCACCTCTTTTACAAATAATCATATAAACTTTCATATTTTTACCATTAATTAGCTTGATTTACATAAATTTTAATGCTATCATATAGAAAATTTACAAATTGATTTAATCTACAATGTAGTTTAATATGATATCATATGTAAAATGCATTGTCAAGAAAATATATTGAATAAATTAGCCTTAAAACTCAAACGAAAGGAAATTTTAAAATGAAAAATCTATATGAAGAACTAAAAAAACGTGATCTTATTGCTCAATGCACAAACGAAGAAAAAGTTAAAAATATATTACAAAACGAAAAAGTAAAATTTTACATTGGATTTGAGCCTACTGCAGACAGTCTTCATGTCGGACATTTTGTACAACTCATGATTGCTTCCAGATTGCAAAAGGAGGGTCATTTCCCGATTATTCTATTCGGAGGAGCAACCGCACTTGTAGGCGATCCTTCCGGAAAAACAGATATGAGGAAAATGATGACTCAGGAAACCATAAATCACAATATAGAATGTTTTATAAAGCAAGCTTCTAAATTTATTGACTTTTCACCTAATAAAGCTCTAATACTTAATAATTATGAGTGGCTTGGAAATCTTAACTATATAAAATTTTTAAGAGAAATCGGTGTACATTTTTCAGTTAACAGAATGCTTGCCGCAGAATGCTATAAACAAAGACTTGAAAAAGGTCTTACATTTTTCGAACTTAACTATATGCTTATGCAAAGCTACGATTTTCTTATGTTAAATAGAAACTATGACTGTACCTTTGAACTTGGCGGAGACGATCAATGGAGCAACATCATAGGTGGAGTAGAATTGGTAAGAAAAATGGACAAAAAAGAAGTTTATGGGTTAACTTTTAAACTTCTAACAACGTCTGAAGGTAAAAAAATGGGTAAAACAGAAAAAGGAGCTCTTTGGCTTGATGCTAATAAAACCTCCCCTTACGATTTTTACCAGTATTGGAGAAACATTGATGATAAAGATGTTTTAAATTGTTTTAATATGCTAACATTTTTGCCTACAGATGAAATTTTAAGTTTTAAAAACTTAAACGGAAGTGAAATCAATAAAGCAAAAGAACGTCTTGCCTTTGAAATAACAAAGCTTGTTCATGGTGAAGAGGAAGCAATGAAAGCTCATAATGCAGCAAAATCTCTTTTTGAAAATCAAGGCAAAAATGATGAAAACATGCCATCATTTGAAGTTTCCCCTGATTATTTAAAAGACTCAGAAACAGATATTTTGTCAATTTTAAAACTATCTTCTATTGCTACTTCAAAAAGTGAAGCAAGAAGGCTAGTTGAACAAGGTGGAATATCTATAGACGGAAATAAAATTTCTGATGTAAATTTTAGGATTTCATATGAAAAGTTAAAACAAGGAATAATAATTAAAAAAGGAAAGAAAATTTTCAAAAAAGTATTTTCAAAATAAATTTAAGTAAAAAATAAATTAATGAGGCTACAGAAGCGATTGCTTATGTAGTTTTTTGTTTAATAGTATGAAAAATAAATTTTTAGAATAAAATATTTGACAAATATAAATAAAAATATATAATATTAAATGTTACCAATGTAACGTCAAATAAATATTTTTGCAAGGAGGTATACAATTATGAAAAATGAAGTTGAAAAAAATGAGGGCAAGTCTTTGTTGAAAGGCAAAGATCTAGAAAAAGCAAGTGGAGGATATATATACAACGCAGAGTATAAGCCAACTCACCAATACGAGGTAATAAATGATATTACCGGGAAAGTTATGTTAAGATGCGAATGTTTGGAAGAAGCAAGACAAGCAGCTAACTATTTAGGTCAACGTCCTAATCAGATCGACGGTGATACACTATACAGAATAATACACGAAGATAATACAAGAGACAAAATAGGTATAGACCCACCACCTCATACAGAAGAATAATACACGAAAATGATACAAGAGACAAAATAGATCTAGACTGAAAAATATTGTAAAAACCACCTTGTTAAATAGGTGGTTTTAATTATTGTTTTATGAAATAAGCTTAATTGGCATCTACTGAAAATTTCTCTTTTTCCGGATCATACGAAACATTAAATGTTCTATCTTTATAGAAGTCGAGGCTAGGAGCCGCTTTAATTTTGTTTCCTATTTCACCTTGAATCACAGGAAGAATAGATAAATCGATAGGTCTTGCGCCTTGATTCATCTTTTCAATTTTTAAAGACAAATTATTAATTGATTCTTCATCTATTTTCAACTTTATTCCTGCATTTTTGGAATCTGACCAATAGCTGTTAATGTCTTCGAAGTGTTTTTTCAAAATCTTTTTATACGCATCACTATTCAAGTTTTTAAACTCTACTTTTCTTATACGATTAAGGAAAGATTTATCATGCCATACTCTTGTATATCCTTTACTTAAACTGTCTTTATCTAACTTACTTTCATCCGATTTTTCAAATCCTTCCATAGAAACCTTGTCTTCGTTAGAAGTAAGTATAAAAAGCATTCCTGAACAGTCAACTTTTTCCCCGTTAATATTAACTATGCCACATTCCATAATTGTTCTTAGAACTTCATCTAAAGCAGGTGTACAAATTTTATCGTATTCCTCTATTTTAACAATCGAATTTGGATTTGATTTCAAGAAGTTAGCTAATGAATTTGTATTTACAGGAAGTGGGAAATAAGGATTATTCATATTTGAAGGAGATCCAAAAAGCTGAGTTACAACACTGTCTTTTTTATCGGTGTCAACATCTGAAGTAGTTACAGTATATACTTTTGGATTAGAATAAAGTGCTTCGGCTATTTTTTTAGAAACAGAAGACTTTCCTACACCTGATGGTCCATGGAAATAAAGAACGTCTCCATGAGAATATTTTTCGCCTTTCCAAGCCGCTTGATTCTTAGCAACAACTATATCATAAAGATGATTTTTGACCTCTTTAATTGCTTCATCTTGACCTTCAATTCCTTCAAAAATAGTGTCAAACTTATTAAACACTTCATCTTTTGTATGCTCTCTTGGAGAAGGTTCAAATAATTTTACAATATCCTCTTTTACTTTTTTAAGATGATCACCTGCATATCTAAGGTAACTTATACTGGTTATTTTCTTAGACATACTTCCAGCTAAATCAAGTACATTAAAAGCTAAGCCGGCACATGTTACCGCAGCACCTACAATCGGTACTCCTTTTATAACTTCCAAAGCAGATTCTTTACTTTTACATAAATTAATCGTATTTTGAACATCAGCTATTTTGCGATTTATTTCAGTTATTTTGTCATCATCATTATCTTCTTTATAAACTTCCAAGAGTTCTTTTTGGAGAACTCGTTTCTTCTTGAGGGCTTCTTCACACAATTTTTTTTCTTGTGCTCTTTCGGGTTTTATGATATTAAGTACCGTGTTTCCAACATAGTATCCCCCCACACCAACTGTTAAGGCTCCACCGATCGCCGCAGAAGCTTTAAGCATATAACTAAGTACTTTATGTTCATTTAAAAAATCTTTAACTGTTGATTTTGCATTAGCTTGAGGTAAAAAACTTAAAATAGAAGTCGATGTCAATAAAATTGCTATTGCTTTCTTTGAATTTTTAAATTTTTCCATTTATTTACTCCTAAATTTTAATTTAACAACATCTGTTTTAACCTACAGACAATAGTATTATAACACTTTCATTTATAGTATTCAATTAATTTAATAAGTTCTATATTTTTAATAAAAATTAACTTTCATGTTAAATTAATTTGTTTTCCATAATGTGTTTTACAAAAACTGAGTTATGTAGTATAATCTATTGTGATTATTTTGAAAGAATAAAATCATTTATTTGGAGGTTTTAATTAAAAATGTCAGTCGAAAATAAGCCTGATTTTATAAAATCAGAACAGGATATTTTGAATTTTTGGGAAAAAAATAAATGTTTTGAAAAATTGAAAGAAAAAAACAAAAATGGAAAAAGATTTAGATTTCTGGATGGCCCAATTACAGCAAACAACCCTATGGGAGTTCATCATGCTTGGGGTAGAAGCATAAAAGACATAATGCTTAAATTCAAAGCGATGAATGGTTTTTCATGTTTATATAGGAACGGATTCGACACTCAAGGCCTTTGGGTTGAAGTTGAAGTAGAAAAAGAGCTTGGTTTTAAAAATAAAAAGGATATTGAAAATTATGGAATGGACAAATTTACGAAAAAATGTATAGAAAGAATAGATAAATTTTCAAAAGTTATAATCTCTCAATCTAAAAGGCTTGGTCAATGGATGGATTGGGAAAATTCTTATTTTACTCATACCGATGAAAATATTTCCGGTATATGGCATTTTTTAAAAGTTTGTCATGAAAGAGGATGGATAGCAAGGGCAAGCCGTCCAATGCCTTGGTGCCCAAGATGCGGAACTTCCCTTTCGGAACATGAAATGTCAGGATCTCACAAAGATGTTACTCATAAAGCGGTTTTCTGCATCGCAAAAACAAAAAACAAAGACTTTGATGTTTTAGTCTGGACTACTACGCCGTGGACTTTGTCGGCTAATGTAGCTTTAGCAGTTAATCCTGAGCTTGATTATGCAGTAGTTAAATGCGAGGGTTTTGAAAAGCCGATAATACTTGCAAAAAATGCAATAAAATATATAGACGGCGAAAAAAAGGTCATTGAAATAATAAAAGGAAAAGAACTTTTAGGGATAGAATACGAAACATTTTTTCCGTGGTTGAGTGTTCAAAAAGAAATTACTCATAAAGTCATCGCATGGGAAGACGTCGATGAAAGTGAAGGATGCGGAGTTGTACACATTGCTCCCGGATGTGGTGCAGAAGACTATGAACTAGGAAAACGTAATGGCTTACCTGAAATATGTCCTATAAATGAAATGGGAATTTTTACACCTGAATATGACTTTTTGAGTGGAAAACTTGCTTCAGAAGTTTCTCAATTGGTTTTTGAAAATTTAAAATCTCAAGGCAAACTTTTTAAAGTCCATGATTATACTCACAGTTATCCTGTTTGCTGGAGATGCAAAACAGATATTCTTTTCAGACTGGTTAAAGAATGGTATATTAAAACAGACGAAATACGTCCGCAGCTTATAAAAGCAGCCGAAAAAGTTAATTGGCAGCCTTCCTTCATCGGAAAAAGAATGCAAGATTGGCTTTCAAACATGGGTGATTGGAATATATCAAGAAAAAGATTTTATGGATTACCGCTTCCCTTTTATCACTGTGAAGAATGTGGTCATTTAACTGTGATAGGCTCAAAAGAAGAACTTCTTGAGCTTAGTACAGAAAAAGATGTTTTTTTACCGGAACTTCATCGTCCTTGGATTGACAAAATAAAAATCAATTGTCCTCATTGCGGAAAAGAAATTTCAAGAGTACCCGATATCGGAGATGTTTGGCTTGATGCAGGAATAGTTCCTTTTTCAACTTTAGGATATTTTAAAGATCGCTCAGAATGGGAAAAAAATTTCCCGGCTGAATGGGTTACCGAAATGCAAGAGCAAGTAAGACTTTGGTTTTATTCACTCTTATTTATGAGTGTAACTTTAACAGGAAAAGCTCCTTATGAAAAAGTACAGTCTTACGGAAAAGTAGTTGCCGAAGACGGAACAAAATTTTCAAAAACAGGATTTATGATAAAATTCGATGAAGCAGCCGACAAAATAGGAGCCGATGCAACTAGATATTTATTTGCAAGCGCTCCTATGGCAGGAGATGTCAGATTTGGATATTCGATAGGAGAAGAAGCCAGACGCAAACTTCTCGGTTTTTGGAATATATACTCTTTCTTTATGACATACGCAGAAATTGACAATCCAACAATTCAAAATCTTAAATCTGAAAATCTAATAGATAAATGGCTCAGAAATCGCATTGATTACTTTATAGAGAAATCAAAAAAAGCTTATGAAGAATACAGCATAAATGATGTTATTAAAGAATTTGAACAATGTATAGACGATGTTTCAAATTGGTACGTAAGAATAAACAGAAGAAGATTTTGGAAAAACAGCTTAGACAAAGATAAACAAGACGCATATAATACCCTTTATTATGCTGTTAAAAATATATGCCAAGTTATGGCACCAATAATTCCGTTTATGTCTGAACAAATTTGGCAGAATATGGTTAAAAAATATGAGAATTCAGAAGAATCCGTTCATCTTTCGAATTTCCCTGAAATATCGGAAAATTATGACTCTGAAATACTTGAAGATGTAAAAGAAGTCAGATCTGTTGTAACTCATGCACTTAAACTAAGAAATGAAAAATCGATTAAAGTAAAACAACCGCTTTCCGATCTTTATATAGGAAAATCTTTTGAAAAAAGTGTTTCTAAGTATGAAAGTATCGTTAAAGAAGAGTTGAATGTAAAAAATATAGAATATCTTGAAAATTTTGATACTTTGAAAGAAAGCTTTATTGCTCTTAATTTCCAAGTTGCAGGAAAGATATTAAAATCAGATTCAAATAAAGTCAAAAATGCAATAATCAATTTAAGCAATGAAGAGAATAAAATTTTAGCTTCTTCATTATCAAGTAAAGAAAATATAGACATTCCAGGATATGGCGAAGTTCCTTCAAATTGTTTCACTTTAACTAAGAAAGAAAAAGAAAACATAGTAATTGATCCTGAAATAGACGTTGCTTTAAATACATTAATAACTTCATTTTTGCGCTCAGAAGGAATTTACAGAGAAATTTTAAGACATTGCCAAGTCCTTAGAAAAGAATCCGGATTCGACGTTTCAGACAGAGTTAATATCAGCTTCAAAACAAATTCTTCTAAAATTGAAGAAGTGTTGAAATTTTATACGAATGATATCGCAAAAGAAACTCTTTCAGAAATAAAAGAAATAGAAAATCCTAGAAATTCTAAAAAAGTATCTGTTGATGACGAAGAATTAGAAATATTTATAAAATAGAATTTAAATATTATGAAAGCCATACTTTTAAAAAGTATGGCTTTATTTTATCTTGCTTTAGTGCATGCATTTTCGAAAGATCTAAAATCAGTTTCTATAACTTTCAAGCAGCTTGAAGGAGAATAAAGAAAGTTTTCAATATGATTTTTATTGTAAAAATATTTAACTTTTTGATTAATATCTGTGCGACTGAAGGTATCTATTATAACTAATTTAATCTTCATTTTCTCAGGCACTATATTTTTAATGTAAACACTTGCTTCATCTCCTACCTCTACCCCTTCTTTAGGTTCGGCAAGTCCTGCAAGATTAGGAGTAAGCTCTACAAAAATACCATAATCCTCAACTGACCTTACAATTCCTCCCACAGTTTCTCCAATCGAAAACATTGATGCATTCTCTTCCCAAGTACCTAAAAGTTCTTTGTGAGTCAAATGGACTCTCAGTCCTTCAAAATATTTCACTATTACTTTTATATCCATTCCAAGCGAAAATCTTTCTTTGGGATGAGAAATTCTCGAAACAGAAATTGTATCTATTGGAAGGAATGAAACTATACCACATCCTATATCTGCAAAAACTCCAAAGCTTTCCATATGAGTTACTTTTGCGGGAATTACATCTCCCGGTCTAAGATTAATAATATAATTCTGCATGCATATTTCCTGAGCATGCCGTCTCGAAAGAATTGCTACAGTGTTTCCGAGACTGTCTTTTTTAAAACCCTCAATAACGAAACATACTGGTCTGTTTACTTTAGAAATAACAGCTATATCTCTAACGGACCCTTCTTTAATTCCGATAGCTCCTTCTTCTCGAGGTATTACACCTTTGATTTTACCTAAATCAACTATTAAATTGTGTTCACTGTCGCACATCACAGCTTTTGCTTCCATTATTTTTTTACTGCGACATGCTTCTTCGAGGTTTTCCATAGAAGCCATAAAGTTAATATTGTTTAGCTTATCTATTAGTTTACCCTCAGGATAAAATTCTATCATTTTTTACACCCTCCAGTTATATTTGCATAATAAATTTATATGTCAGGTAGAGTGCATAATATTCTAAAGCTGTTTATTTTTTAAATTTTGATAATTTAATGACTTTATTTTTTCTTTTCATTTTCATGTTGTACTTTATAACATATAAAATATATAAAATCAAAATTGCTGAGAAAGCACATAATGAAAATATAAAAATTTTAGATGTAAAAACTTTTCTTAAGAAATCAAATGCGACAAGTAAGTAACTTTTTTTAAAGTCTTGAGAAGAACAAAGAGGTATGGATTTTATTTTTTCTCCTTCATAAAATATTTCGGCATCACCCAAAAGATCATCTTTTTTTACAGGAGATGCAATTTCTTCGGGTACATTATATTTCAAAGAAATATTATCTTTTGAAGCTTCTTTTGGAACTATAATACTTACATCTTGATTTGAAGATAAAAAAATATTGTCTTTTCCCCATACAAATTTTAAGCCGGTTTGAACCAAAGGCTCATATCTTGTACAAACTGTAATATTTTTTAAATTCTCATAAGCCCAATTATAAAGCGCAAGTGTATCAATCATTGCCATGTTATCCGAAATGGCATTACCTTCACTGTCTTTAGTTGGACCTCCCATTGCAACGGTTACATAAGTTTTACCATCTTTCGAAGCATAAGAAACAAGACATCTTCCAGCTTCGTTTACATATCCTGTTTTAATCCCTTTGACCCAAGGGCAATAATATTTTCCGCCTCTTTTTTTATCGATCATATGATTAGTCGTTATAACAGGATCTCTTTCATCTCCGAACATTGTATATTCACTTTTCGAGACTATATTTAAAAACTCAGGATTACTCATAGAATATTTTGTAATTTTATACATATCAGCAGCTGTTGTATATTGATTTTCATTGTATATACCGTCAGGATTTTCAAAATGAGTATTTTCACATTCAAGGCTCAATGCTTTTTCATTCATCATAGAAACAAACTTTTGAGCATCTCCTCCTCCGATATAGTTTGCTAAAGCTTGAGCACAATAACCCGAAGAAGATATCATCATACAATGAAGTAAATCCGTAATAGATATAGACTCTCCTTCTTTAAGTTTAGATCCGGAACTTTCAGGGTCAACATTATCAAGAATTTCTTTTGTTATAAGCACTTTAGTATTGTCTCTGTTTTCGGAATTTTCATATACTACTATAAAAGTCATAATTTTTGTAAGTGATGCAGGGCTCCTTCTTTTAGATATATTTTTTTCAACCACAGGCATACCGGAATTAAAATTAACCATGTAAACAGAATCACAATTTAAATTATCTTTGTAAAAATTAATTGCAGATATTATAGAAAAATTAAGTGTTAATATAGCAGTCAAACCAATAAAAGAAAAAAATTTATTAATACCTCTCATTATTAAATGTCCTCCAAAATATAAATTATAGTTCAATTTTAAAGCACTATTATGCTTTTTGTTTTGAGTATATACCAGTATCAAGTTTCTTTGCAATAAAAATTCTGAAAGTTTAGTATTAAAAATTCATTATTTATGAAATTTTACTCTTGACATACATTTACAACTTGTGATAGAATAACCATAGTGCATTTGGAGAGGTGTCCGAGTGGTTTAAGGAGCCAGTCTTGAAAACTGGTGATCCCGCAAGGGACCGTGGGTTCGAATCCCACTCTCTCCGCCAGCATAATAGTATAGTTTTGGAGAAGTACTCAAGTGGCTGAAGAGGCGCCCCTGCTAAGGGTGTAGGTCGAGCGATCGGCGCGAGGGTTCAAATCCCTCCTTCTCCGCCAATGATTCACCGTAATTTTATAAAAATTGCGGTGAATTTTTTTGTACTATTTCTTGTTTAGTGATTTTTTCTTTAATGAGATAATAAGTTTTAAATAAATCGGAGTTTACAGATGTGACCTAAAAATATGATAGGACCGGACCCAAACAAAATCTATCCTAATTACAGCATCAAACAAGTCGTGTATATCAAAAATGTCATTACCCGCCCTAATATCACTATTGGCGATTATACCTACTATGATGACGTGGACAGTGCGGAAAAGTTTGAGGAACACGTCATACATCATTATGAGTTTTTAGGAGATAAACTTATTATCGGAAAGTTTTGTGCTATTGCAAAGGGAATTGAATTTGTAATGAACTGCGCAAACCATCGAATGCAAAGTGTCTCAACCTATCCTTTTAATATAATGGGTGGTGGATGGGAAAAATTCACACCAACTATTAATAACCTTCCGCTGAAAAGAGACACAGTAATCAGAAATGATTTGTGGATTGTACAAAATGTAACTGTTATGCCAGGTATACATATTGAAGACGGTGCCATCATTGCCGCTAATGCAATTGTAGCAAAAGATGTTCCGCCTTATTGCATTGCAGGTGGAAATCCTTGTCGAATAATTCGATAGCGGTTTGGTGAAAATCTTATTTTATATTTAATCAATCTCAACTGGTAGTATTAGGATGCAGATAAAATTTTTCGCAATACGGAAGCACTGTGCAACAGTGATTTAATAAAAATAAGAAACATTAAAGATTGGCAAATTCCAATCTGAGCAATGATACTTGGTAAATTTAAAGATGTAAAACATTGATATTCTAAAATCTCCAGTAGTATAGTCTAGATATAAATTTAATTTGATATTTTTATATATGATTTTTTGCTTAAAAATTTTCTGAATAAGTTTATCTAAATATTTTTAAATATGATTTAAAAATTTTAAAATATAACTAAATTATAAATAAACAAAAATTAACTTGTATTTAAAAAATACAATATTCATAGTAATTATTAAAAAACCTAATAGTAACGAAGAAAACATTTTTGGAAATATAGGAGGAGTTGCTGCTGGGTTTGTAAAGTATGAAGAAATAGACGGCGAATCATACGTCGTAGTTACTTTCCATGGAACAGCTAACTTGAGAGATGCTGCGACTGATTTAAATGCACTTGTTGGTAGAGATTGTGAATTTTTAGGGAATGCAAGTGTGCATGCGGGATTTTATAATAGATATGAAGAATTTCGTAAAGAAATGATAGAAAAAGTAGAAGAATGCTATAAAAAAACCAATATGAAACCTAAAGTTTTAGTAACAGGACATAGTCTAGGCGGTGCACTTGCAACATTAGCAGCTTTAGATTTACAACAACAACCTAAAGCTTTTAAAGGCCGCATTCAAATGATAACTTTCTGCTAACCTCGCGTTTTGTCTAGAGCTGCACACAATGCTGCACGTCTGGTTCTTCCGGAAATCAGAAGCCATGCACTTCTTATTTGGCGTGTTGGAGATACTGTTGCAAAAGTTGGAATGGGATTATTAGGTTATGAACATTTTGGAGAATCTTGGGGTATTAATAGAGCACCCAGTGAAGGTATTCTTAACTACCTAAATATACTTTCATGGCACAGTATTTCTACAATGGTAGATGAAACACTTAAATTAAAGGATAGCAAAGAAGAAAATTATTTTGATGACAACGTAAAAGTAAATTCTAAACATGCTGTATTATTTGGGGCTCCTATTCGTTTATTAAGTGCATTAGGTAGTACCACAAAAACTGCTGCAACCGTTGCTGTAAAATCTGTTGCTTCTGCATTGTTCTTTTGGAGAAGATAATATCTTAAAGAAATTTAAATTAAAAAAAGTCTTGGCTTAAAAGTCAAGGCTTTTTTATTTATAATAATTTAGTTATTTTTCCGAATATAATTTTCACAGATTACATTTGATATACTAATAAAATTTTCAAACTTTAAATTCTCTGCTCTCAAACTTGGGTTTACAAACGATTTTTCTAAAATCAACGAAATTTCTTTTTTAGAAATACTAAGACCGGCACTTAAAGAATTAAGCAAATTTTTTCTTCTTTGAAAATAAGCTGCTTTAACAACTTTAAAAAATATATCTTTATCTTTAATTTGAGCCGAATTGCTGTTTTTTATATCTATTTTCATAACACTGGAATCTACATTGGGAGTAGGAATAAAACAAGTTTTGTTGACATTAAAAAGAATTTTAGGATTTCCAAAATACCTAACCGCAACACTAATAGCACCTGATTTTCTTGTTCCCGGAAGAGCACATATTCGTTCGGCAGCCTCTTTTTGTACCATTACAGTAATAGAATTTATTTTAAATCTACTTTCAAGCAAATGCATTATTACTTCAGATGTTATGTAATAAGGAAGATTTGCACAAATACCAACACTCTTAAAACCCTTAAATTCTTTATTTATAATTTCATCAATATCGGTTTTTAAAATATCTTGGTTCAGAATCGAAATATTTGTAAACTCTTCAAAATTACTTTTAATAATAGGAATCAGTCTTTTGTCTATTTCAATAGCAACAACTTTTTTAAATCTTTTTGCAAGTTCAAGTGTTAAAGTTCCTATTCCAGGACCAATTTCTATAATTCCTTCGCTCTCAGTGCAAGATTGTGCCATTTTTGGACAAACTTCGGGATCAATTATAAAGTTTTGGCCTAAACTTTTCGAAAATTTAAAACCATTTTTTGAAATAATTTCTTTTACTGTTTTTATATTTGATAAATCTTTCAATCTAATTCTCCTAAATAACTTTTTTAATTTTATTATATCAATATATTATTTTTTCACAATAGCTAAATGTATAATCCCATGACCTTTTAACAGTTCATGGGATTGAATAAACTTTATTCATGACTTATCTTGAGACCTCGAGCAAAGTGCTGCTAAATATCCACAAAATACAGCCGCAGAAATTCCTGCAGCACCTGCAGTTAATCCTCCTGATATAATTCCTAGTATTCCCTGCTCTTTAATTGCTTCCACAACTCCTGTAGCCATTAAATATCCAAATCCACAAAGTGGAACAGTTGCTCCCGCACCAGCAAATTTAACTATAGGCTCATAAACTCCGATTGCTGTCAAACAGACACCTGAAACAACCAGTAAAACCAGTATTCTTGCAGGAGTCATTTTAGTTTTATCAATAAGTATCTGTGCTAAAACGCAAATAAATCCCCCTACTACAAAAGCTTTTAAGTAATCCAAAATAAATCCTCCTCATTTATGCTTTTATTATTTATAAAAATATTTATAATATAGTTAGTATGCGAAAATAATGATATAAATATTCTAAGAATACGGAGTAAGTAAAATGATTACAATTATATGTGCCATGGAACAAGAACTGAAAGAGATAATAAAACTTATGGAAAACATAAAATATGAAACTTTTGGTATTTTTAAATTTATCTTTGGAAAAATAAATAATATCGAATGTACCGCTGCACTTTGCGGTGTCGGAAAAGTAAATGCGGCTATGTGTGCTCAAAGTTTAATTAATAAATATAGACCGGAAATAATTTTAAATGTTGGTGTTGCCGGAGCAATAGATAAAAAAATAAAAGTCGGAGACATAGTAATCTCGGACTATGCTATAGAATATGATTTTGATATTTCGGCATTTCCAAACAGAAAAAAAGGAGAAATAAGCGGTATAAATGCAGTAAGTATACCTTGTTGCAAAGAAACTTCAGATAAAATTTTAAAAAGTGCAAAAAAATATCTAAAAAGCACCACTATACATATTGGAACTATTTTAACGGGTGACCAATTTATAAATTCAAAAGAAAAATTAAAAGAATTAAAAGACGAATTCGGTGGTCTTGCATGCGATATGGAAACAGGAAGTATAGCTCAAGTTTGTTTTTTAAACAAAATCAAATTTGTTTCTGTTAGAAGTATTTCTGATAGTGCAGACAATAACTCTCATATAGATTTTTATTCATTTTTAGAAACATCTTCAAAAAATGCTGCTATAGTTATAAAGGAATTTATAAAATCGAAACAGGATTAATATCCACTATTATTGAAGTATTTTTATATTTACTGATTTTTTTTAGCTTCATAATTATTTCATTTATCATATTTCTAAACTTTTCTGAATTCCTGCATTTAATTACAATTTTATACCTGTAAAATCCAGCTATTTTCTCAATGCTTGCAGACATAGGCGGAAAAACTCTTAAAGGAATTCCCCTATAAGTACCCTCCGAAAAATTTATTATTTCACTAAAAAATTCGTAACTCATGTTACGGATATTTTCTTGTTTTTTACCTCTGAAAATTATTAAACAAATATCTGCGAAAGGAGGATTAAGCATAAGCTTTCTTAAAGCAATTTCATAATTGAAAAAACCTTCATAATCTTGTTTGGCAGCAAGTTTTAAAACATTACTTTCAGGAGTAAAAGTTTGTATTATTGCTTTCCCCGGATATTTAAATCTACCCGCCCTACCAACGGTTTGAGTAATTAAAGAAAAAGTTTTTTCGGAAGCTCTAAAATCTTCACTGTAAAGGTATTGGTCTGCCATAAGAACACCTACAAGAGTAACTTCGGGAAAATTAAATCCTTTGGATATCATTTGTGTTCCCAGTAAAATATCGTATTTACCTTCTTCAAAATCTTTTATAACACTATGATTTAAAAAATCTTTGGTATCTGAATCTGCTCTTAGTATTTTAGCTTCAGGCAGTAGCTCTTCAAGCTGCATTTGAGCCCTTTGTGTTCCAAATCCAAGGTAAGCAATTTTTTCAGATTTGCAATCCAAGCAAGTATCAAATAAATCTCTTTGATATCCACAGTAATGACATAAGAGCTTATGACCGACTTTATGATAGCTAAGAGAAACACTACAATTAGGACACATTTGAACTTTTCCACATTCTAAGCATTTAACAAATGTATTATACCCTCTTCTATTAAGAAGAATTATGGATTGCTTTCCATTTTTAAAAGTTTTTTCAATTTCAGAAATAAGAAAATTACTAAAAAGAACTTGTCCCTCACTGTTAAACTTTCCGTTCATATCAACTATTTTAACATTTGGTAGTGAGTATTCCCCATATCTTTGATCTAAGCGAAATAAACTGTATTTTCCTTTTTTCGCCATATAATAACTTTCAAGCGAAGGAGTAGCAGAAGAGAGAATCATCATGCAATTATTTATTTTGCATCTGAGTTTTGCGACGTCTCTGGCATCAAATCGGGGATTTTGTTCGGATTTATAAGTAAATTCATGTTCTTCATCAATTACCACAAGTCCTAAATTTTTAACAGGGGCAAATATAGCGCTTCTGGCTCCTACAACAACTTTTATTTTCCCTTCAGATATTTCCTTCCAAGCTTTTGCTTTTTCATATCCTGTAATTTTGCTATGCATAACGGCTACTTTTTCAAAATACCTGGATGTTAAAATTTCAGTAAATTGAAGTGTCAATGAAATTTCCGGTACAAGGAAAATAACACTTTTACCCATTTTTAAGACTTCATCAATTATTTTTAGAATTACTTGAGTTTTTCCGCTACCTGTAATACCTCTGATTAAAGAAACTTTATAATTTTCTTCCTTAAAAATTTTAATCATGCCTTCGAATACTTCATTCTGAACAGGGGAAAGAATAAAGTTCTTAGCATTTTTTGAATTTTCTTCGCTTATATTATTTTCAATTTTAATTAAAATATTTTTTTTAATAAGAGTATTAACACAGTAACTACTTACAGAAAGTTTTTCACATATTTCTTTTACACTTGAAACTTTATTTTGCTCTAGAAAATCATATACTTTTTCTTGTTTTTTAGTAAGCAAAATTTGATCTGAAAAAATTTCGGGATTTATCTTTATAAAATTAACAGCTTTCTTTTTTGTTTGTTTGGAAATGTCAATACTTTCGTAAATAACTTTTTTATCTAAAAGAGAATTTAAAATAGAATTCGCATTTTTAATTTTTAAATTTTTTAAATCTTCAATCGAAAAAAATTTTTTATTTTTAATTTTATTTATAAAATCTCTTTCACAAGTGCTAAGCTCACCAACACTTTCATTACTGTTTAAAAAATATTTTACTTTCTTTATTTTTCCCCCTATTTCTTTTGGAATCATTAAATTTATAGCTTCACCATAAGAACAGAAACAATTAGACTTAATCATTTTTGCAATTTTAATCATTTCACAAGAAATAAGCGGTACTTCATCAAGCACCACTTGAATACTTTTTAAACCTTCAGTACTTTCACTAAAGTCAATATCAAAAATAAATCCCTGATATTTTCTATTGCTTCTTCCAAAAGGCACTATCACTCTTTTACCAATTTCGACATAACTCTGAAGACTTAACGGTATTTTGTAACTATAAAGTAAATCATTCTCATAATTTATTCTACTTATCACTACTTTAGCAATCATATTCATTTTTAAACTAACTCACACTCTATTTTATTAAAAATATCTATTGCACACTCAATTAGTTTTTAAGTATTTTTCATACTCATATAAAGTGTTATCCAATTTATCAATTCTAAGTCCGTTATGTGTTAAACTTTTATAAAATTTATCAAATAATTTATTAGATTTCTTATCAAAATAGTTAATAATTTTAACTTTATATGTGCTATTAAATTTTTCAGTATATTTTTTAAGTAAAAAACGTTACTTTCAAAATTATCTCCTTTTTTAATTATAACTAAATTTAAGAATATCGTTTTCCATAAAATAATATACCTTTCAAATAACATTATTTTAAACAAATTATACTACTTTAAAATAATATGTCAAATAAAAATGTGTAACGTAAACAAACACATCTACGTTACACACTTAAATGCACTCACCAATATCTAGTCTTCCGGTTCAAAAATATCATATTCATGGTTTTTTATTTCCTCAAATGCCATTTTTACAGGTTTTTCAGTCACTACTTTACTATTCATAATTATATCATCAGTTATTTGCCGAGCTCTCTTTGCTACAGCCACCACTAAGGGATAATTACTTACTTTTCCCATAATCATATCATCTACAGAAAGTCTACGCATCTTTCAAAACCTCCTCAATTTTCGATTTCATACTCTCGAATTTCATACATTGAGAATCAATAATCTTCAAAATATTGCTTGCACAATCTTCAATACACTCGTTTACAACAATATAATCATAGTTCCTTGCAAACTCTATTTCTCTACGGCACTCTTCCATTCTGCTCAAAATTATCTCTTCAGAATCCAAAGCTCTTAAATTCAAACGACTATAAAGTACCTTAATGGATGGAGGGACAATAAAAATTCCAACAGCCTCAGGACATTTATCTAAAACCTGCTTCCCACCCTGAACTTCAATTTCTAGAATAACATTATTACCATTTTTAATCTCATTTTCAACAGACTTTCTCGGAGTACCATAATAATTTCCGCAGTATTCAGCATACTCAAGCATTTCACCGCTTTTCACTAAAGATAAAAATTCCTCTTTAGTTACGAAATTATAATGCACCCCGTTAACTTCGCCTTCACGGGGCAACCTTGTAGTATATGAAACAGACAATTTTAAATTTTTTCTTCTTCCCATAACCTTATTTAAAACAGAACCCTTTCCAACACCTGAAGGACCAGAAAGAACTACTAAAAACCCTTGATTGTCATCCGTCATAAACTAACTCCTTCAAAATAATCAAATAAAAAACAAAATCAGCCACATTCTTTAGCAATTTTCAAAGACAGAGTATCAGATGAAACAGCTGAAAGAACTATATGACCAGTAATCATAACAATAACAGACTGAGTTTTTCTTCCACATGTAGCATCAATTAAAGAATTTTTCTCTTTTGCTATATGAATAAGCCTTTTTATGGGTGCAGAATCTATGCTAAAAACACCCATAACCTTGTCAAGCACAATGTAATTTCCAAAACCTACATTAAATAATTTCAAAACCATGCTCCTAAAAGACAAAACTCAGATTATTTGGAGGCGCCACCCAGATTCGAACTGGGGAATAGAGGTTTTGCAGACCTCGGCCTTACCACTTGGCTATAGCGCCATAATAAAAAATTGGAGCGGACGACGGGGCTCGAACCCGCTACCTCCACCTTGGCAAGGTGGCGCTCTACCAGATGAGCTACATCCGCACTTTGGTGCCTCCGGGTGGAATCGAACCACCGACACAAGGATTTTCAGTCCTTTGCTCTACCGACTGAGCTACAGAGGCATCTTAACTTCCGATTTTTAATGCTACCTATAATAAATATACTAAACCAAACAAAAAATTATTACACTTTTTAATACAAGTGGCGACCCGGAACGGGCTCGAACCGTCGACCTCTAGCGTGACAGGCTAGCGTTCTAACCAACTGAACTACCGGGCCATTTCTTTAGAAACTGGTGGGAACAACAGGACTCGAACCTGTGACCCCTTGCTTGTAAGGCAAGTGCTCTAACCAACTGAGCTATGCTCCCTTAAAATTCAATAAAACTAAGTTGAATCTCGAGTCTTTCTATAACTCTCAAGCACCAGCATTTAGATAATACCATTTATCAAATTTAATGTCAAGTATTTATTTAAAATTTTTTGACATTTTACGTTATAATTAATCGATCCAAAAAACGATATTTTTTATGCAAAATGTGGAATATTCATTATTTTCTTCTTTCAGGCCTAAGTTTAGGGCGTATATCTTTTCCTAAAAATTCCAGTATTTCATAACTTCCCAAAACTCTTGAAACGATTTGAGGACTATATTTTTTACAAAATTCCTCAATCGACAGATTTGTACTTATTATAATAGGTCTTTGAAATATAAGTCTTGTGTCGATAATGTCGTAAAGAGCAGAATTTGAAAATCCGGTTGAAAATTCTGTACCCAAGTCATCTATAATAAGTAAATCACAGTTTATAAAATCTTCTCTACTACTTGAGAAAGATTTTGCGGAAATATTTTTAAATCTTTCATTCTCAAGAGTAGAAATCATATTCCAGGCAGAAGTATATATAACATTATACCCATTATTTATAACTTCGCTAGCAATCGAAAGAGAAAGGTGTGTTTTTCCGAGACCGGTTTTACCCATAAAAAGCATACTTTTAGACTTTAAATTAAAATTTTTTGCGTATTCTTTACAGTATCGAAGTATGTCTGACATGCGTCTTTTTGGTGTTAATTTATTTCCGGAAACTTCAAAATCAGGATAATATTCAAGAGAAAAACTATTAAAATTACAATTTCCAAGTGGAGAAATAGAATTAAATTTTTTATAAGATTCTTTTTTAAGAAGGTTCTTCATGCATATACACATTTTTCCGTTTACATACCCTTCGTCTTTACATTTAGGGCATCTGTAACTTATTTCAAAATAATTACTTGGTATTCCTGCACTCCTCATTATTTCAGAAAGTTCTTCATTTAAACGATCATTTCTGGCTTTGAGCTCAGAAAGTGCATTCCGAACTTCCTTTCCTTGAACAACCGCTCTTGCAATATTAATAGAAGTCCTTGCGATTTCGGACTCTATTTCTTTTGCTCTTGGAAATCTGGTATAAAAAATTTTCTTTTTTTTCTCTAATTTTTCTCTGGCAGACAATCTTATATTGTAAAGTTCATTTTTTACTTTCTCGTAAATTTCTCTGTCGTAACTCATAATCACCTTTCGATTTCCCTATTGTTATAATTTTGAGTATTTAATTTTCAAAAGGATTGTAATTTTTAAAATCTTCAATACTGTATGAATTTAAATTCATTCCTAATTTTTCTTGGCGATACTCTTTCTGATATTTAATAACTTGCTCCGGAGCGGATATCCCTTTAAGGTACCATCTTTTTAAAATACCATCCATATATCTTATGTTGTATCTTCCTTTTGTGTCAACACATATTTCATATGCATACCTTACTAAATTTTCTTTACACTTCCACTCATCATGCCATCTTAAAACGGCTTCTTGCTCTTGAGTAGTCGGCGAACGATGCTCAATACCTATAATATTCTCAAATTTTTTCCAAAGCACTCTTGTTTTATCAAGACTATTTATTTTCTTTTCTGCCTTCTCAATACTGTCTATTTCTTCTCTCGCCCACCGATTACCCATGCTTTCAATAAATCTTATATTTCCTTTTCCTATGCTTACAGCATATTCGATAAGCATAAGTATAACATCTGAAGGAAGGCCCTCATTATCATGAAGCATAATCAAAACTGCACTGTCGGTACCTGAAATAGGTCTGCCGAGAGCCATCTCAGATTCCTTTATAAGTGTGCTTATCTCTGTTGATTCTCTTATTCTCGAAGCAATATGAAAACCGCTTGGTCTTTTGTATTTCAAAGTTTTATTTTCAGAATTACTTTGCACCGAATTTTCAGAAATTTCTTCTGAAACTTTATTTTCGCCTGAACAAAAAATTCCAAGATTTGCCCATCGTTTAACAGACTTTTCAAATTCCTCTCTGCTTATATCCAAAAAATCCGAAGCTTTTTTTTCATTTATTTCTTTGTTTCTCAAAATCCAAAGGAGAGTTTTTAACTCGGATAAACTTGAAGATTTGATGTACTTGTCAACTACACTGCACGGAACAGCAAATATAAATTCCCATTGACCTAGATTTAATTTATACTCCAAGTTTTTTTCACTTCCTTAACTGTTAATATCTCCGAAATAAATATCATACCAAATAATGAAAATATAGATTGTCCAAATTTTACGGCTGTTATCCGTCTTACCTGTATAATGATCTTCTAGAATCGAAATAAGCTCTTCGCAGTTAAAAAATTTTTCTGCAGTTTCAGAAAGAAATGCTTTTTGAACTATCTCATAGTATTTTTTATCTCTAAGCCATACTCTTGTAGGAACAGGAAATCCAAGTTTTCTTTTTTGAGCTGTTTCAATCGGAAGTCTTTTAGAAGCAGCATGACGAAGCGCATATTTTGTGTTTTCTCTGCAAACTCTTAATTTTGTAGGAAGTTTCGAAGCGATTTTAAATACTTCTTTGTCTAAGAAAGGAACTCGAAGTTCAAGAGAATTAGCCATGCTCATTCTGTCGGCTTTTAAAAGTATATCCCCTATCATCCATGTATTTATATCTAGGTATTGCATTTTGGTTACATCGTCATAATTTTTAACTCTTTCATAAATACTTTCACATATTTTAGAAGGGTTACTTGCCAAAGACTTGTCTTTAAGAATTTTTTCTTTTTCTTCTTTGGAAAACATATATGCATTCCCTATGTATCTTTCAGTTAGGTCTTTGGATCCCCTTATAATATAATTTTTTCCTTTGAATCCAAATGGAATTTTATTTACAATCTTAGCTAAAAATTTTCTGAAAGTTTTAGGAAAAATTTTATTGTATACATTAAAAGAACTTGGTTCATGATAAATATTGTAACCTCCGAAAAGCTCGTCCGCTCCTTCGCCAGAAAGAACTACTTTAACATGTTCGCTTGCAAGCTTCGAAACAAAATAAAGGGCAATACATGAAGGATCCGCAAGAGGTTGATCCATATGATACTGGACTTTTTTTATTGAATCCCAAAACTCTTCAGAAGAAATGATTTTATGAAAATGATTTACTTTTATTTTTTTAGATAAATTTTCTGCCCATGATATCTCATTATATCTTTTTCCATGTTCAAATCCGACTGTAAATGCTTTTTGGCCTTCAAAATATGACGCAACATAACTGGAGTCGATACCACTTGATAAAAAACATCCTACTTCTACATCGCTTATTCTATGGGCTTCAACAGAATTCTTAAAAGCCTCCTCTATTTCCTTTGATGCTTTTTCAAGAGACAAATTTTCATCTGCTTCAAATTTTGCTTCAAAATATCTTTCGATTGAAATCTGTCCGTCTTTGTAAGTCAAAATATGACCGGGCATAAGGCACTTTATTCCTTCGAAAAATGTTTCTGGAGGGAAAGCATACTGAAAAGAAAGATAATTGTCAAGCATTTTATAATTGAATTTCTTTTCAAACCCAGGAAATAAAAGTATACTTTTAATTTCAGAAGCATAAATAAAATTCTTTTCTGAAATCGCATAATGAAGCGGTTTTATACCAAAAGGGTCCCTTGCGAGGAAAAGAGATTTATTTTGTCTGTCCCAAATAGCAAATCCAAACATTCCTCTGAGTTTTTTGACAATATCTTTTCCCCATTCTTCGAAACCGTGAATCAAAACTTCTGAGTCTGTTTGAGTATAAAATTTATGTCCTTTTTCAATTAATTCTTTTTTTATCTCTTTGTAATTATAGATTTCTCCGTTAAAAGTCAATACTAAATTATTTGTTTCGTTATAAATCGGTTGTTCTCCGCCATCAAGGTCTATTATGCTAAGTCTTCTGAAGCCCATCGATATTTCTTTGTCTACAAAATAACCTGCATCGTCAGGTCCTCTATGAGTTATTATACCAGTCATATTTTCAATAGTTTTAGATTTATCGGGAACATCTCCAACAAACCCACATATTCCACACATACTAATACTTCCTCCAAAATATGTTTTTTAAAATAAGTAGATTCATTATACAATATAAAGTACAACTTTGCAATCATATTTAATATTTTAAATTAAAATATTGACTTTTGAAAAAATATTAAATACAATATATACAAAAAAGGAGAGAATAGAATATGAAAAATAATATTTATAATTTTTATAATAAAAACGATTCACATCTTGAATATATAAACAATATAAAATATAAAAATTTTCATCCGATTGAAAAGAAAAATACTATTAAAAAAATAAACAACTATATTAAAAACTTTAATGCTGTCAATGATGAATTAGGTAATATTTCTCAAACTGAAATGACTGAATTAACACGCGATAAGCGGGTTAGAAGCATTCTTGCAAAAAACGGTATCAGCACTCGTTTGTCAGAATTTTCTTTAAAATATTTTCACAATTTTAAGTTAAATATTACAAATTTTTTAAATTCTCTTCTGAAAAAAAGATGTAAAAAAATAAAGAAAATTCTAGATAGCACAGTAATTAATCCAACAAAAAAATTAAGTATAAAACAAATATGCGAAGAAATAGAAAATCTGGATGAAAATCTGAAAGATTTCAAAAAAAAAGAACAAGAAGCCCAATTATATTTAATTAAGAAGAAAGCAACTGAAGAGATTTCATCATTGGTCCATCAAATAAAAACCTTTATGGAAACAGATCAAGAGAAAAAATTAGAAAAATCTGTAATATACGCAGAAAAATTAGTGGAAGCCACTAAAAATACAAGCTCTAAAGACCAATCTAAAAGTTATAAATATTTTAAAGAACTGCTCGAAGTTATGAACGGAAAAAAAGATAAATTAGATTCAGACTGCATAAATTTTTTGGATAGTGAAATGACCAATAAAGGAAAAGCAGGATGCCATATTCGCTCATGGGTAACGTCAAAAAAATTCAAACCTGAAGATTTACAGCTCTGTGTATTAAAAAATATAAACGATCCAGCAACCAAAAATGTTATACTCAACTTTTTTTCAGCCGTGACCGATTCTGAAGGAATAAATTTTTTAAATAAATACATCAAAGAAAAAACGAAAGATAAATAAATCAAATAATCCTTTTTATAAAAGAGGTATTAATATGGAGAAGAAAACACTTTATACCAGAGTAAAAAATTTTGTATTTGGCGAAGTCTTTCCGGGTGTACCGCTAGCCTTTCCCTATAGTAAATTTAGCAAAAAGATTCTTTCTGTTAGAGTTTCAGAAAGTATATGCAGATCTCTTGATATGTACTTAAAAAGAATAAATACCACTAACAGGGATGCTGCTATTAATCAAATCGACTCTCTGAAAGAATTTAAAGAAGATGCAACGGAATATTCGAAACTAATAATAAAAAAGTTAACAGAATATAAAATGTTAATTAACGAAACGAATACTAATATTGCCCACTCTGAGTTCTTCAATTACTTTAACACTAAACATATAATTTCCAACAAATTATTGGATATTAAAAAAAATAGCACACCAAATTCCGGTTTTTCAAATAAAAGTTTGAAAGAAGTTGTGGGGCACGGCTCAACGGCTGAATATTTTAAATTCAAAGACAAATCTCTTGAAGACTTTCAAAAGGGAATGTGTAAATGTGTCGATTATACAGTTAACAAGTTAAAGAACAACGGTTTTGACATAACTGCGTTAGGGGTAGATTTAAAAAGTCTTGAAACAAAATATAGTCGTGAACTTGATTTGAAACCTTATGTAAATTTGGAAAAAATGGTGAAAGTAATGGAAGGAGCAGTTGATGAAAAGAAAAAAAATATTGGAACTATTTTAAAAGAGTACCTAAAAGAAAATGGCAAATATTCATATCCTGGTGCAATAGGAGTAGAAAAATTACTTGAAGTTTCAAAAAAATATCGAGAAGTGGCCGATAAATCACGCGGCCAAAACATTACATTGTTTATTGAAAATGCCAGCTTGTATTTGGCATATTACAATGCTGTTGAAAAATTAAATAAAGAATCCGGCGATGTAAAAAAATTTCTTTCAAACTATTCTAATTTGTACAAAATAATGGAGCAATTATTCAAAAAATCCAAAGAATATAATAACTTTATAGAGAAAACTAAAAAAATTCTTGAAAGTACAACTTCTAATAATTGTAGCAAAAACAGTAAAGAATATCTGGGACAAAGAAATAAATGCGAAAAAATTATTTTGAAACTAGAGCCGCAAGTAAAATTATTTACCGATAATTTAAAGAAAATAGAATCACTTAAAAAAGACTATAGAAATATAGAAAAACTCAATAGTCAAACATCTACAATAGAAGATACAATACAAAAATTAAATAAAATTGTTGTTAATCTTGATTCTATGTCTAAGGAAATAACAAAACAAAACGATGAGAAAGAAAAATTAAAAAAAGAAATTTCATCATTGCTGCAAAACATTAACGATAATTTAATTACAATTGAATCTAAAATTTCCATCTATAAAGAAATAATTCCAAACGAATCAAAAAATTTTATAAAATCATTTAAGAAAATAGAATTCAAAGAAAATTATAATTCTTTCAGCATTAAAGAGCTTAAAAAATTCAAAAGTAAACTGAGTGAATATAGTGAAGTTATTAATGAAATAAATAAAAAAACAGATAAATTGGATGAAAAAGTTAATAAGCAAGACGAAAAAATAAACGACTTAAAAAACATTTTAGATAATCTTATAAACAATTATATTAATACAATTAATCTTACAGAAACAACCTTAAACAATGCCTCACAAAAAGTTGAAAAAGCTTTAAAAGGAAAACCGAAAGAAAAATCTCTCAAAAAGTTACAAGAAGAGTGTAAAGAAGAAATCAAAAAATTTAACAAAATAAAAAATCAGATGACGAAATATATAAAAATATACAACTCTTTAAAAAGTCAATCAAAAGAAAATGAAAAAATAATATCACAATTGGAAGATTGTATAAATGTTTTAAATTCACAGCTTACGGAATTAAACAAAATCAACTTATATTTGAATAACAACAAAACCGGATTGCTAAAAAAGATTTCCGATACTATTCCGCTAAAATAAGTTTTGAGCGGAATTTTCACTTATGGTGGTATAAATTTTTTATATTTGTTTTTTTAAAGATTGTTTCAAGATATTAATAGATTTCTTTTCGAGTCTTGAAACATAGGATCTCGAAATTTTAAGCTTTTTTGCAACTTCACGTTGAGGAAGAGGTTTTATTCCTCCAAGACCGTATCTCAAAGATATAATCAATCGTTCTCTGGGGGCCAGAAGTTTTGAAATATGACTGCTCAATTTTTGAATATCCAGTTTCAAATCAATTTCATCAGCTATAGATTTATCGCTGGCAATTGTATCGATAAGAGTCAAAGCATTTCCATTTTTATCTGTTTCAATAGGTTCATCCATAGAGACATCAAGAGAAGCTTTCGATAAATTTCTGAAATGCATCAATATTTCATTTGGTATACACACATTGCGGCTCTGTTAAATTAAAAGTATTAAATACAACTTCATCGTTTTCAATACCAACCAAATATATATGAATGTTTTCTCCATCCCAAATCACTTTATTTATAAGAGTTCTGAGCACTTCTCTTTTTTGCTCTATATCCATTTCATCAAAAATTTTACTAAAAAATAAAGCATTATTCTTTAAGTTATCAAAATCTGCTTGAGACAAATCTTGGCTTCTGAGTAAATTTTCAAGTTCTTCTTTCTTTAGAAGTAACTTGTTTTTTTCATCATCAAAATCATTTATATTATCTGTTATGTATTTTTGAGCGGAAGTGTTTGAAGCACTAACAAGAGCTTTAACTAATGATGATATTTTATTTTTAATTCTTAAAATTGTTTCATCTATCTTTGAAATTTCATCTACATAATTTTCACTTTGCATAAAAATCTCTTTTTTTGCTTTATTAATCTGAATTAAAAACTCGGAAGTATTCAGTGTAATTTTTTTAATTTCCTCACATACTGTTTTATCGAGAACATTACCGTTTAGGTTTTTCATTTGGCAATTATGGCATCTGCTTTTTTCTTTTAATTCACAAAGATAACTGTAAATATACTCGCCATCAGAATTTCTTCTTTTACTCAGTTTCGGTCGCATATAATGCTCACAGAATCCACAAAATAAAAGACCTGAAAGTAGTGCAACATTACTTTTTGGTTTGCGATATGACTTTAAAGAATTTTGAGATAATTTTTGCTGAACATCAATCCAATCCAATGAAGAGATTAAGCCTTCATGTTTGCCAATGGATATAATCCAATCTTTTATATCTCTTGTTTGGTGAGCTTTTCCGTTTGTTTGAAGTGTTTTATTGTAAGACATTACTCCATATTTACCATTAAATTTTTTCTTTATATTATCTTCATTTGCAAATTCCACTCCTCTATCTGAGAAAAACTTAAAAGCATTTTCATCAGCTACCATATATACCGGATTTTGTAAAATATTTTTTATTGCAAAACGACTAAAAGCTCTTCCGTTTTTAGTTTTAATATTATTCTGAATAAGATAAGTTTCTACTTTTGTAAGAGAGTTGGTTTCTAAGAACTTTTTGTATATAAACTTTACTAACTTTGCTTCGTCAGAAATAATTTTAAGTTTAAACATTTGCTTAGATTTTCCATCATCTAAAATTTGCTGAAGTTTCTCGGATTTATATCCGGTAGGAGCTGTTCCGCCAAGCCATCTACCGGTTTTTGCTAACATAACCATATTATCTCGTATTCGTTCAGCAATTGTTTCTCTTTCAAGTTGTGAAAAAACAGATGCTATATACATCATAGCTCTGCCCATGGGTGTTGATGTATCAAATTGTTCTTTTACTGACACAAATGATATATTTCGACTGTTTAAGTCAGCTATAAGTGAAGAAAAATCACTTACATTTCTACTTATTCTATCAAGTCTATAGCAAACTATATAATAAACTTTTTGACTTCCGGAATCAGCCATCATTTTTTTAAACATTGGTCTTTCCAAATTTTTTGCGGAAAATCCTTCATCTTCATAAACAACAATATCTTTTTCATTTATATTCTTAATATGAGAATAAAGATATTCTTTACACATTTCTACTTGATTTTCAATAGATTCGCCTTTGCCTGTGTACTTAGATTTTCGACTATAAATATAGTACATTTTATTGTTCCTTTCATTATGTGTAATATGAAATTATTTCTTAGAATAAATTTGAAATTGAACGATTTTACACAAATTTTCATAATTATAAATACTACATTTTAAATCCTAAATTTTTGAAATAATTTCACTTATTTATCTTTTTACTTCAAATTTACATATGAAATCCAAAATTGCTTTTTGTACTAATACAGTATATTTTAAATATTTTTTACTGTCATTTTACTCACCAATCTATTGTATTGATTTTATCACATATATATGCAGTATCATTTTTCTCTTTAATGTCTAAAAAAATTCCCACTTAAAAGTATGCCTTCTTCACTTTTCAAATACTTGATTTACTTTTAAATAAAATCAAAAAACAATATATAATCTTATCGAATTTTTGTAGAAAGCAAAGAAAAAACAATTTATGATTGAGAATACACATACAGTACAGTATCAAACCATTTCTTGTATCATTGCACTATTTAATTAATAATTAACAATATATTTTATATAGAATTTCATATAATTTTATGTATACACTATATGATTTAATTAATTTACGAAATAAAAAATCATCTATAAGGCAGAAAATGGTATTTTTCATTGATTTTATGAATTTAATAGTTTACAATTCGAACTATAAACTGCAAATTATAGTATAGTTTGCAAAATAGCATCTGAAATATTAAAAAAATTTGTTAAAATTTTAACTTTTAATGTAAAATCAAGATGCTTTATCATGCCCATAAACTGTTTTGGTTTTGTGGATGGGATAAGAGGGTGATTGAAAAAATCTAACAAAATAGTTTTATAGGTTTTATTTATCTGTGCTGATTTGAGAAAAAATAAAGAGGTGGTGTATAAGGAAAAAATTTACTTTTAAGTAAAAAAACATTAGAGAAAGGAAATAAATGAGTTTGGTAAAAAAATATTTTAGAGTTTTTCTTGTTTTATCAATTTTTTTCAATTTATGTACATTTTATGTGGACGCAGTAACAGACTATAATGTTAATATCGCAATTTTATGCGAAAATAAGGAAAAAGGCAAAGAGTTTATAGACAAAATGTGTCACAAAAAATTTGTTTTAGTTCCATCGGACATGTCTGTAGCATTAATTGGTAAATCAGAAACTTCAGAAAAAAATTGTACTGAACTATATGTAGAATTCTTAGATACAAATTATCATATTACATTTAATTTAATAGATAACGTGAATATCGGTGTTCTAAAAAAATGTAGTGGTGCTGTGATTTTATATGATATATCAGATAAAAGACTAAATCCAATAATATCAAGTGATACATATAGCAAAAACAATTTTCAAATGTTGATGTCAACACAAAGTCCGCTTGTAAAATATATTTGTGATTTGCAATATAAGACTATTTCTTTACTTGGTTTTAAATTTTACGGATGGTACAATGCAATAAATTTTGTAACATACGGTAAGGAGAACTTATCAGCTTCCGATTATGAGATGATTCATGAAAAATTAAATTCTTTCACATGTGAATTAGAACATTATTATAAAGTGGATAACAAGTGGGGACGTGGTCACCAAGATTTATCTACGGATAATTCTTGGAAAAAAACTTTATTTTGGATTTCCGGAGAAGCCAGAAGAAGTATAGCTGATAGATGGGTTTAACAATAAATTCTGGTAAAATCATAAAATAAAAAGAACAATTTAAATTAAGTATATTAAAGTGATTATTTAAATTAATGAAATAGATACTATAAATAAAGATAATTTTAATGATATTCAATATTATGCATAATTGAATTGATTATTTTTATATATTTTTTACAATTTAGTTTTTTTTAAGTATTGGTAATTAAAAATAGAGGAGATTAATATGAAATTTATAAGATATTGTTTTTGTTGTTTGTTAATGTTGATAACTGTAAATTGCAGTGTATTTGCTGCAAATGTTGACTACTATATGAAAATAATATTTGTCGGAAACTATAGTAGTGGAAAAACTTCCATTTGGAAACGATTAAAGGGTGCAGGCTATGACAGTACCGAACAACGCTCGGATTTCATGCAATCTGATTATTTTATAGAAAATGTTGATGGAAATAATGTAGAATTTAAAATTTGGGATACAGCCGGAGCGGACAAGTATTATAATGAAGTAGTAGAATTTACAAAGGAAGCCAATTTAGTTTTTATCGTCCATGATATAAGTGCACCTTTTGATGATAGCGCATCGCCATACTTGGAAAGAATTTACAGAGATATTTACAATAAAATCAGACCTGATGGACGAATTATGTTTATAGGCAGTAAATATGATAAACGTCATCAAAAAATAGTAAATGCTTCAAAACAAGTAAAACTCTTAAAAAGTGTAGCACAACTATCAGATAGCTCATTTACATTAACTTCTTCAAAAGAAAATAGAGGTATACAAGATTTGAAAGAATTTATTATAGAATCGAGTAAAAGCATGGAACTTTATAGTCAAGATCCGGATAAAGGAATTAATATCAAGGAATTTTCAGTCAATGATAAAAAAGATTTCTGCACACTTTTATAATAAAAAACTTAATTAATATAAAATATTATTTGAAATTTTTTGTACAAAAAAATGGGGGTATTTAACCATGAGTAAACAGTCAATAAAATATACTATTTTTTTAGCAATATTAGCTGCAATATCTAATTGTAACAGTACATATGCAATGATGGGCATACTAAGTGCAAACAGTGCTGTAATTCCAAAACCTTTTATAGATATTACTTTCAAGCCAATAAATATACCACAAATACCCACAGTAACTGATATAGCACCGGCAATAACTATTCCTCATGCTGATTTTCTTAGAAATCCTAATCCCCCGCAAGTGACTATCCCATCATCAGGACGGAAAAAGGCTCTCGAAAAATGGAAGCATGCGGTAGAACGCGACTACAAAAAAGGTAGTGGAGAAAATGGAGGAAAAGGTTCCAGAAGACCCACAGATAGTGAACATCATCCAAATGGGCACCCGAATGGAAAAGGTGGTAGTGGAAAACCACATTTTCAAACTGACAGAAGTAAACTTAAACCTAATACCCCACAAAAGCATTTCACTTACCCAAAATCAGTAACTATATCTCCCGGAGACACTTTGTGGGGAATAGCTAAGAAATATGGGCTCGATATTAAAAAATTGCAATCAATAAATGGAATTAAAGACCCAAACAAACTAAGAGTAGGTCAGGTGATAAAACTTGGAACGTAATTTGAAATTTATTACTGAAAAACGTAAAATTTGTTCTACTGATATTCCGGATATTGAACAATGGTTAGAAAATAATAACATAAATAATATAATTACTATAACTAGACCTGATACCGGAGAATTTAAATGCACCCTATTTGAAATTGCAATTAATGATGGCGATTTGGAAGTAGTAAAGTATTTAACAAAAAACGGAGCTGATATACACTATTATTCAAATGATTTTTGGAATACTGCAATAGAAATGGCAGCAAGTTATGGCCAATTGGAAATTTTAAAATACCTTATACCTAAATTCGATAAAGAAGAATTTTTAAACGACAACAGCCTTGTTTATGCCGCACAAGGAAATTATCCTGAAATTATAAAATATTTATTTATGCAGGGTAAAAACATAAATATGCTTATGGATAATAAGTATACAGCGCTGATTATGGCTGTTGAAGCAGAAAACACGGAAAGCATAAAAGCATTATGTGAACTAGGAGCCAAAATTGACATAGTTTGTGATGGCGAAACTCCACTATATGCTGCAGTAATTAAAAATAATATTGAAATTGTGAAAATACTTTTGAAATATGGTGCAAATATAAATTACATAACAAAAGACGGTTCAACAGCTTATGAGGCTGCTATATATAACGGATATGATAATTTAGCAGAATATCTACTAAAAAGCGGTGCGGATCCGAATCTTGCATTCATTAAACGTGGTGGTAGAATACCTTCACCTTGGTTTGCTCAAATAAATGAAGAGGCTGCTTATGAAGCAGCTAAAAATGAAAGTTGTGGTAAAGACCCCATATTATGCGACGATAAATGTCGTATGAACAAATCACAGTATAAAGATTTCAAAAGAGAAAAGGTAGACATAGTTAATAAATGGCTAGATGATAACAATATGCCATTACCGGATGATAACTACAAGAATACATGGTTTGAATATGCCGTTTTAAATGATTCCACAATAGAAACAATTAAATTTTTACTTTCACTTGGAATAAATCCTTATACTTCTTCAAGTTATGAATGGAACACAATAATTGAGTTTGCTGCAATGTACGGACGACTTGATGTAATTAAATTCTTACTTGAAAACGGGTATAATCATGAAATATTTTTGAAAGACAATAGTTTAATTTTTGCGGCTAGCAACGATTTTACCGATGTCATAAATTACCTAATAGAAAAAGGCAAAGATATAAATCAATCATTTGGAGAAGAAACAGGTTATACCGCTTTGAGAGAAGCTGCTTATTTAGGCTATACAGAAAGTGTGGAGCTTTTATGCAAGTTGGGAGCCGATGTCAACATTTTAAATAAGTATGATACACCACTTTACAGTGCGTCAGCTGAAGGCAATCTTGAAACAGTAAAAATTCTTGTAGATTATGGTGCAGATGTAAATAAAGCTAACAAATATGGTATCACACCTTACGAAATATCAACAAAATTTGGACATAACCATGTCGCAGCATATTTGTTGAGTCACGGTGCAAAAAATTGAAAACTATTTGTTTATTAATTTCAGAAATATTTCATAAGGAGCAAAGTATATGAAGTTTAAAAAAACACTCGCTTGGATTGCAAGCATTAGTTTATTATGTAGTTTTAAAACTGAACAAAAGGTTAAAGCAATAGATCCTTCATCCGCATGTATGATAGTATCTACAGCTATAGGTATCGGTGCGAATGCAGTAGGATTTATATATGCTATAATTAAAGACGGTATATTAATTAAACATAATTACGATGAAGCTAGTAAGCTTAAACAGGAAATCGAGAAATATAAAGGTTTCAAATCCAGACAAGAAGTTACTGCACTTATTAAAGATGTTGTTAATGGGGTATCTCCTATTAGAATTTATGGTCAAGATCGTGCTAAAAGACAATGTGCTGCTGCGCTTTCCGGATGTTTGGGAAATATTTATGGTGATTTTTCTGAGATAAGAGGAAATGTAGTATATATGATTGGCCCATCCGGAGTTGGAAAAACAACTATGGCTAAAGCATTAGCAAATGCTTTTTTAAAGCATCCGGAAAAAACCTGTCTTTTTATAGATAGTAATTCTGTAAATAATGAACAACCATTAGGCGAACAACTTTTCAAGACAACTACAAAATCTGTAAATTTAAAGAAAGATAAAAATTTTAAGAATTTGTGGGGCACATTAGATATTAAAGATAATGAAGAAGGTTCCTATGATATAAGGGTTGCTACTCGCATATTACAACACATATTCAATTACTGCGAGTCTGTAGTAATAATTGACGAATATGATAAAATGAAATTAGCATGTAGACCGGCAGAAGCTCCTGAAGATTATGAAGATCGCACAGCAGATGAAATAATTAAATCAATATCCGATCGTGGCGAGTATGATGTTGGAAACAATAAAGTTGATTGCAGAAAAACTTTATTTTTTATAACAAGCAATGAATCCAAAGAAGATTTATATTCAAAATTTGGATACAGAGGTGCTAAAGGTGGCGGTGTCCAAAGAATAAATGTAATAGAATTTGATAAATTGGATTTTAATTGCTGCAAAAAAATAATAGATGACATGGTGAAAAGAGTTAAAAAAAATCTATTAAATCATAATGGTGATTTCAAAATAGATAATGTTGTTTTTTCACCTGAAACACTGGAGCATATGGCTAATTACATTTACAATGATACCGATAAACAAGCACGAGCTAAATTTGATCTTGAACAAAATATATATGCCCTGTTTAATTTTGAACTTGATGAAAATGTAAATAAATCTTTTGAAGTAATCTACACTCCGTCTGAAACAGAAGGAGAAATCGGAAACTTTAATAAAAGAGAATTGAAAGTACAAAATACTCCAGTCAATACCGGTATTCGAAACCTTGGTGCTATCAAGGACTATGCTGCAGCTACAAGCATTTTTAAAATTAAAGATTATAGTAAAAAGCAAGGACTTTGTAGTATAAGGGACTATAGCAAAAAAAATTGAGTAATTTAAGTTCACATTTATACAATTTTGTCTGACAAAATAATGACCGATTATTCGGTCATTATTTATGTTTTAAAAGTCAAAAAACTATCATAATCTATCATTTAAAAATAGCTTATTACTACTGCTCTAAAAGTAAAGTAAAAATTCGAGCTCAAATGAGCTTTTTTATTTTATCTAAAAATTAATTTTTTGATTCAACAAGTTTTTAAAAATGTGACTAAAAAACATTAAAGTTAAAATTAAACGAATTTTGAAAGTATTAAGGACGTAAACATTATAAAAAGGAGGCTGTAGCTGTATGAGAATAATTTTACACATACCGAAGAACAAAGAAAAACTAAATGAATTAAGTAATAAAGTTGCAAAAATTTACGGCTCAGCTGTAAAACATAAAGTAGAGAATTTAAAATGTAGCAAAAAACAGAAAATTAAATTGCTCGATGAAATTATTAAAAGCTACAAAAAAATATAACTTACTCAACTTCTTTGATTACTGACTTTAATTTTTTATGCTTTACTAAATATTTTTAACTAAAGTGCTTTTGTATTCATAATATATAAACTTTTCCTCAACGGTTTTAATATTTTCTAAATTTTTGGATTTTATATTGAACAGTTTAGAATATCTTGTAGCCACAGTGTGAGAATAGAATTTTCTATACATCTTGAGGCATAACTTGAAAGTCTTACTCCTTTGTCAGGATTATAAGTGTTAACTGCTTTTATAAGTCCTATAGTTCCTATAGAAATTAAATCATCAACATCGCAACTTTTAAAATGGTATTTCTTTGAAATATGAGCAACTAATCTCAAATTGTGCTTTATTAATTTATTTTTTGCTTCTCTATCCCCTATTCGCAGTTTTTCTATAAATTTGATTTCATCTTTTTTTGTAAGAGGTTTAGGAAAAGAATTTTTAGACACCAAATGCAATGCTAAAAAAGGTAAATTTAAAATTGCTTCTAAAAAAGAAATCCACCACATAGATAATATCACCTGTTCAAAAAAATTTATGACTGTATATAATTATTATGAGTAAATAAATTAAATTGTGCATGTCCTTATATTGATTTAATTACAAAAAAATGATATATTACTACTATGAAAAATGAATTTATAAACACAAAACTCACTACAAAAAAATCCAAAATCGAAACTATTATTAAGATTCTTGAGAAAGAATATCCAAATGTAAAATGTGAATTGATATATAACACACCTTTGGAACTTCTAATAGCTGCAAGACTTTCTGCTCAATGTACGGACAAGAAAGTCAACTCAGTAACACCTCATTTATTTTCAAAATTCAAATCGGTAAAAGATTTTGCAAATGCAGAAAAATCAGATATTGAAAAAATTATAAAACCGTGCGGACTTTATAAAACAAAATCGCTAAGTATAATACTTGCATGCAAAAAAATTGTTTCGGATTTTAATGGTGAAATACCATGCGATATGGAGGATTTAGTTTCACTCCCGGGTATAGGAAGAAAGACAGCCAATTTAATAAGAGGTGAAATCTTCGGTAAGCCCGCTATAATAGTTGACACTCACTTTTCGAGAATAACAAAACGTTTAGGATTTCACAATTTAGAAAATCCGGTAAAAATTGAATTCGAAATGAAAAAAATAGTACCAGAAGAAAAATCTTTAATTTTTTGCCATTTAATAGTTTTTCATGGCAGGAATATATGCAAATCCAGAAATCCGCTGTGTAAAAGATGTGCTCTTTTTAATCTTTGCACATATAAAGAAAAAAATTTGAAAGGAGAATAACAATAATGTCTTCGGAATTTTTTGTAACTTTAGCAGACATAATAAAAGAATTTTCTTTTGAAATTGAGCTCATGCCGAAAGATCCAAAGGATATAAAAATAGTTTCAAGAAACATAAACCGTATGGGACTTGAACTTATTGGGTCGCTTGATCATTTTGACAATAGAAAACTTATATTAATGGGAAAAAGTGAAAATCATTTCTTATCTACTCTTTCTTCCGAAGAAATATATAAATCAGTCGAAGCTATACTTTCTCTAAATCCTCCCGTTTTAATTATTACAAACAATATAAGTCCGATGCTTGAAATCATATCCGTCGCCAAAAAGTACAACATACCCATTTTGATATCTAAAGAATCAGCAGCGGATATAACAAACGAACTTTCACCGTTTTTAAACCTTCGTTTGGCTTCAAGAATAACCCGTTCTGGTGGACTAATGAATGTTCATGGTGAAGGGGTCCTTATAATAGGTGAAAGCGGAGTAGGAAAAAGTGAAACCGCTATAGAGCTTTTAAAAAGAGGTCATAAATTAATTTCAGATGATTTAGTTGAAATAAGGAAGATTCCAAAAAACACTTTACTTGGCTCTGCACCCGAAAATCTTCGTCATTTTATAGAAGTTAGAGGCATAGGTATAATAAATGCAAGGAGAATTTTCGGAATAGGTGCCGTAAAATTAACTGAAACCATTGATATGGTTGTTAATTTAGGTGCTTGGAAAGAAGATAAAGAGTACGATCGCATGGGAGATCAATGTATATATACAGAAATTTTAGGGGTTAAAGTACCCTATATAGATATACCTGTGAAACCAGGAAGAAATTTAGCAGTCATAATAGAAGTTGCAGCAATGAATAATAGGCAACGAAAACTCGGTTACAGTGCAGCAAGAGAATTGTTTATAAATTTAGGAATAAATTGCCCCGACCATTCATCAAATACACCGCAAATTAAAAAATGCATCTGGGATTTACAGTAAAAAAATATTTTTAAATCTAAAGTGGTTTATAAAACGAAAGGAGAAACAAAATATTTTAAACTCAAAATATAAAGAGCTTATATGCTTATGTAAAGAACTTAAATGTGATTTTTTGGAAAACGAGATACTAAAAAAGCATACTTCATTTAAAATAGGCGGTCCTGCTGATTTATTTTTACATGTAAAAAATATTGATAGCTTAAAAAAGATAATGAAGGAAATAAATTCTAAAAATATCCCTTTCTTCATAATCGGTAAAGGGTCGAATTTGCTGGTTGCCGATGAAGGATATCGAGGAGTAGTCATATCTTTAGAATCAGATTTTAAAAATATAACCCGAGAAAATGAAAATATAGTTTGTGCAGCGGGAACTTCGCTTGCTAAAGCATGTGTTTTTTCTATGCAAAATGAACTTTCCGGTCTTGAATTTGCATGGGGGATTCCCGGATCATGCGGAGGAGCACTTTTTATGAATGCAGGTGCATACGGAAATGATATTTCGGATGTTATACTTGAAGCAACACACATCACACCTGACGGAAAAATAGAAACTTTTACAAAAGACAAAATGAGTCTTTCGTACAGAAAAAGTGTATACTGCGAGAGCAATTCGATAATACTTTCTTTAAAGTTTGGTCTTTTAAACTCTAAAAAAGAAGCTATAAAATCTAAAATGTACGAAATTATTTCAAAAAGAAAATCAAAGCAACCGCTTGATTATCCAAGTGCAGGCAGCACTTTTAAAAGACCGGGTGGAGGTTATTATGCTGCGGCACTTATAGAGTCCTCCGGACTTAAAGGCACATCTGTAGGTGGCGCAATGGTTAGTACAAAGCATTCAGGATTTATAGTAAACACCGGAAATGCAACTGCCCAAGATGTTATAGACCTTATTTATTTAATAAAAGAGAAAATATATAAAGATTTTAAAGTTGTAATGGAATGTGAAGTAAAAACACTTGGAAATATAAAAATTTAAATTGGAGTCAGCAGTAATTTTATGATTTCATTTTCAGGTAAAGTAAAAAACGAACTTTCATTAAAAAAAATAGAAAATAAGAACGAAGCTTTCGCAGAGCTTTGCGGTATTTTTATTTTTGGATCAAAGTTTAAAGAAGAAAATTTAGTTATTTCTTGTGAACATGATTTTTTATTTAGTAGGATAAATTTTTTAATGAATTTTGTTTTTCCAAATTTATACTTCGAAAAAATTTCAAAAAAAAGCATACATTTAATAAAAATAAGTTCTAAAGAAAAAATTTTTGATTATATAAAAAACTTTGATAAAAAGGATTTACCCAAAAACCTAAACTTATTTCTTGCAGGAGTGTTTTTATCCTGCGGAAGTGTAACCAACCCTAACGTAGACTATCATCTTGAATTTAATGTTTCTAATGAAAGTCTCTGTAATATACTTATTCATTGTCTTAATTCCTTTAAGAAAATAAATTTTAACCCCAAAACTCTAAAAAGAAGAAACAGTTATTCAATATATATAAAAGAAAATGAAAAAATAGAAGATTTCCTAGTTTTAATAGGAGCCAAAAGCTGTGCAATGGAATTTATGCAAGTTAAAATGATTAAAGAAGTCAGAAATAATATCAACAGAAGTATAAATTTTGAAACGGCTAATCTTTCAAAAACGACTTCCTCTTCTTCAGAACATATAAAAGCCATAAAAAAAATAATGAGAAAAAATAAATTTTCCTCATTACCCTCCAGTTTAAAAGAAACAGCTACTCTTAGACTTAAACATCCTTATGTTTCCCTTCAAGAGCTTTCCAAACTTTACGAAAAGCCAATTAGTAAATCGGGTGTAAACCACAGATTAAAAAAATTAATAGAAATATCCGAAAAATTAAGTTAATTTATCTCTTAAAACTTTCAAAATAACTTTTTCTCGTCTCGAGACCCATACTTGGTTTTTTCCAAGCTCTTTAGCTGTTTGAGATTGGGTTTTATATTCAAAAAATCTTAAATAAACAAGATTTTTATCAATAAGATCTAAAGATTTGAGGGCATCCTTAATAGAAATTTTAAGATTAATATTATCGTCATTAAAGTTAATTTGAGGCTCTCTTCCCTCTTGATTTATTTCATCAAGAGAAGCAAGAGGTTTAGAAGATTCCATAGCTTCTAAAATCTGATCTTTTTCAATTCCTAAAGAATCAGATAACTCTTTTAATGTAGGAAGTCTTGAATTTTCAATTGAAAATTTTTCTTCAATTAAACGAATTTTAGCAGATATTTCTTTTAAATTTCTACTTACTTTGATAGGACTGTTATCTCTGAAAAATGATTTTATTTCTCCTAAAATCATAGGTACTGCATATGTAGAAAATTTTACTTCTTTCGAAGCATCAAAATTTTTAGAAGCCTTTGCAAGTCCTATACATCCACATTGAAAAATATCATCATAGGATGCTCCTCTTCCCTTAAATCGTTGGCAACACAAATGGACAAGACCCAAATGTTTTTCAATATTGATATCACTATTATTTTTCATTATTATTTATAGCTCTTCGAATTATAAATTTTTCTAAAGTTACAGTAGTTCCTTTACCTACCTTAGATGTAACTTTTATTTTATCCATAAAACTTTGCATAACTGCAAATCCAAGCCCAGATCTTTCACTTCCACCCGTGGTAAAAAGTGGTTCCATTGCTTGCGGTACATTTTCTATGCCGCATCCTTTGTCTTTAATTTTTATAATTATTTTTCCTCCGTCGTAAATCTTGGAAGAAATATATATTTTACCTATTCCGGATTTATATCCATGAACTATCGAGTTAGTAACTGCTTCAGAAACTGCTGTTTTTATATCAGCAAGCTCATCTATGGTCGGATCAAGCTGAGAAACAAAAGATGCTATCGTAGTTCTTGCAAATCCTTCATTACATGATCTACTTAAAAAATTTAAATTCATTTCATTTATTACTTCTTGCATTAAATTCCCTCGCTTTCAAATACTTTAAGAACTCCCAAACCTGAAAGTTTTATTATTCTTTCAAGTCTTTTTGGAACATTTATAACTTTTAATTTTCCTCCATATGAATTTACAACTTTATATCTTCCCATAATAAGTCCTATTCCGGAGCTATCCATAATAGAGACACCACTAAAGTCAAGTTTTAAAACACTTGGATTTTTTTCATTAACTAAACAATCTATACCTTCTCGAATATCCTTTGCGGTATGATGATCTATATCTCCTTCAATAGCCGCTATCATAATACTGCCGGAAAATGATACTTTAACACCCATATGTACCTCCTTGTATTTTTCAAATTCTTAAACTTCAAAGTTTCCTCCTTAAGATAAATTTTTTCAAAAAAACAAAACCTTTACCACACTTACTAGGATAAAGGTTTTGAATTAATTAATCTGTAGAATTCAGTCGAGTGAAAATTCATTTATACTTTGAGTAAGCTTTTCTATTTTACTTTCAAGCTTAGCAGCCATATCTTTTGATCCATCAATAACTTTTTGCGGGGCTTTAGATATAAAATTTTGATCGTTTAATCTACTGGTTACTCTTTCAAGCTGAATTTTTGTTTCATCAAGTTCTTTTTTTAATCTTGAAATTTCTGCATTTACATCTATAAGTTGATTCATAGGAATATAAACTTTAGAATACTCATTAACTGCACTTGCACATTTAGGAATATTAAAAGAATCAGAAACTTCTATTTCTTTTGAAAATGATAGTTTAGAAATTATTTCTCTATTTTGATTTAAAATATTTAAAATATTTTTATCTGAAGTTTCTATATAGACAACAGGCCTTTTATTTTGAGCCACATTCATTTCACGGCGCATATTTCTTATGGATTTAATAATTGTCATTAAAATCTCAATATTTTTTTCTGCTTCTTCATTTATTTTAGAAACATCATATTTAGGATACTCGGAAATCATTAAAGATTTATCGGAGAATGAAAAAGATTCCCAGATTTTTTCTGTAAGGAAAGGCATAAAAGGATGCATTAATTTTAAAATATTTTCCATTACATAAAGTAAAACATAACCTTTAGAAGAAAGCTTCGAAAACTCTATATACCAATCACAAAATTCATTCCAAGTAAAATCATATATTTTTTGCGCTGCAAGACCTAAATCCAATTTGTCAAAAGCTGTAGTTACCTCATTTATTACTTTATTTAATCTGCTTATAATCCACTTATCTGAAATATCAAAAGTTTCGGGCTTTTTGATATCGGTAGCTTTCATATGAATATATCTTGCTGCATTCCATATTTTATTTGCAAAGTTTCTACTTGATTCTACTTTTTCAACAAAGAATCTTAAATCATTTCCAGGAGTATTTCCAAGCATCAAAGAAAACCTTAAAGCATCAGCTCCGTACATGTCTATTATTTCAAGCGGGTCGATTCCATTACCAAGTGATTTAGACATTTTAAGTCCATTCTTATCTCTAATGAGTCCATGAATTAAAATTTTTTCAAATGGAGCTTTACCAGTCATTGCAAGAGAGGAAACTATCATTCTTATTATCCAGAAAAATACTAAATCATGGCCGGTAACAAGAGTACTCGCAGGGAAAAAATATTTATATTCCGGAGTTTCTTCAGGCCATCCTAAATTTGAAAACGGCCAAAGCCCCGAAGAAAACCAGGTATCCAAAGTATCTGTTTCAGCTTCCAAATTTTCAGAAGAGCATTTGTGACATTTCTTTATACTTTCCTCTTTTGAAACTATAACCTCTCCACAATCTTTACAATACCAAATAGGTATTCTATGGCCCCACCAAAGCTGTCTTGAAATACACCAATCTTTTATATTTTCAAGCCAATGATAATAAATTTTTTCGAATCTTTCGGGAATAAAAATAGTTTCTTTATTTTTAACACATTTTATAGCCATCTCGGCGAGTGGTTTCATTCTAACAAACCATTGTTTTGAAACCGAAGGCTCAACAGTATGAGAACATCTATAGCAAGTACCAACACTGTGTTTTATGTCTTCTGTTTTTGAAAGAAGATTCAAATCTTCAAGTTCTTTAGTGACTAATTTTCTAGCCTCAAATCTCTCAAGGCCTTTGTATTTTCCTGCTTTTTCATTCATGTACGCACTTTCATCCATAACTTTTATAACAGGAAGATTATGTCTTAGTCCTATTTCAAAATCGTTTGGATCATGCGCCGGAGTTATTTTTAAAACTCCCGTTCCAAGTTCTTTGTCTACGTAATCATCTGCCACAATGGGAATACTTCTTCCGACTATTGGGATTATAACATTTTTTCCTATAAATTCTTTATATCTTTCATCCGAGGGATTAACAGCAATCGCCACATCTCCAAAAATTGTTTCCGGCCTGGTGGTTGCAACCTCAAGATATTCATTGCTTCCTTCAAGATAATATTTAAGATACCAAAAATGACTGTCTTGCTCTTTAAACTCAACCTCGGAATCAGAAATTGAAGTTTTACAGTAAGGACACCAATTTATTATTTTTTCTCCACGATAAATAAGACCTTTTTCATAAAGACGAATAAAAAATTCCTTAACAGCTTTAGAACAACCTTCATCTAAAGTAAATCTTTCTCTTGACCAATCACAAGAAATACCTAATTTTCTAAGCTGATTTTTTATGTTTTCTCCATAAGTTTCTTTCCATTTCCAAGCACGTTTCAAAAATTCTTCTCTTCCTATTTGCTCTTTAGAAAGTCCCTCTTTTTTTAACTGTTCCACTATTTTAGCTTCTGTTGCAATTGATGCATGATCCGTACCTGGGACCCACATAGTGGAGTACCCTTGCATCCTCTTAAATCTTATAAGAACATCCTGCATGGTTTGGTCAAGAGCATGACCCATATGTAATTTACCGGTAATATTAGGAGGTGGCATAACAACAGCATAAGGTTTTTTATTTTTGTCAATTTCAGATTTAAAAAATCCACTTTCTTCCCAATATTTATAAAGCTTGTCTTCCACTTCCTTTGGATTATAATTTTTGTCCATAGTTTCACACATTATTTCATTTTCTCCAATCTTCGCAATATTTACAAATAAGTCCTTTTAATTTTTCAACTCCCTCACCATTTAAAGAGGAAAAAATAATTTTTTCGATACCTTCAAAATCTTTAAGCTCTGTTTTCATAAGGCTTTCTCTTTCTGCTTTTGCAGTTTTTCTTAATTTGTCGCTTTTTGAAGCTACAATTACAAAATTGTATCCCTTATTTTTCAGAAACTCCATCATTTGAATATCAAGCACAGAAGGAGGATGTCTCATATCAATTATTTGAACAACAAGAGCTATATTAAAATTATTTTCAAAATATCCTTCTATCAATTTTGACCAACGTTTTTTTTCTTCAAATGAAACTTTTGCATACCCGTACCCAGGCAAATCGACAAATCTTGCTTTTACCAAATCATATAGATTTATATTTATCGTTTTACCAGGTTGGCTGCTTACTCTTGCTAAAGATTTTCTATTTAAAACTTTGTTTATAAGCGAAGACTTTCCCACATTAGAACGACCGGAAAAAACTATTTCCGGCAAATTATCCTTTTTAAGCTGGTTTAAATTACCTATTGAGCCTAAAAATTTAGCATTATTAAAATTTATCATTTTCAACATTCCTTGATTTAAGTGGTGTAGCAAGAGCATTTTTAAAAACAGTGTCTAAATTATCCGCCATAACAAATTTAAGAGATTTCTTCACGTTTTCATCTATTTTTTGAATATCATTTTCATTACCGGAAGGAATAATAACTGTTTTTATTCCTTTTTTATATGCTGCCATTGTTTTTTCTCTAAGTCCGCCAATTGGCAAAACTTTCCCCTTAAGACTGATTTCTCCAGTCATTGCTACATCAGACAAAACAGGTTTTTTACTGAGAGCAGACACAAGTGCTGTTGCCATACTTACACCTGCAGACGGACCATCTTTCGGAACAGCTCCTTCAGGGGCATGAATATGAATATCAAAATTTTTATAGAAATCCGAATCAATTCCAAGTTTTTCAGAATTACTTCTTATGTAACTAACAGCTATTTGAGCTGACTCTTTCATAACGTCACCAAGCAATCCCGTAACTTGAACTTTTCCTTTTCCCTTCATTAAAGCAACTTCTATCGGCATAGTTTCTCCTCCAACCGAAGTCCAAGCTAAACCATTAACAACACCGATTTCATTTTCTTTACTTCGTTTTTCGATTTTAAACTTTTCAGGTCCAAGCATTTCCGTAAGTTTAATTTCATCAATGCAAACCGACTCAACTTTTCCTTCTACTATGCTTTTTGCAGTTTTCCTCATTAAAGAAGAAATTTGTCTTTCAAGTTCACGGACTCCTGCTTCTCTGGTGTAACATTCTATAAGTTTTTTAATAGCTTCATCTGTTATAGAAAAATTTTTATTGTTAAGACCATGTTTTTTAAGCTGTTTGGATATCAAATGATTAACCGCTATTTGAAATTTTTCTTCATAAGTGTAGCTGTAAAGATCTATTATTTCCATGCGATCATAAAGAGGTCTTGGAATTAAGTTTTTATCATTTGCTGTTGCTATAAACATTACTTTACTCAAATCAAAAGGAACATCTAAGTATCTATCATGAAATTCAGAATTTTGCTCCGGATCTAAAAGTTCCAAAAGTGCAGATGCCGGGTCTCCTTTATAATCTTTGGAAAGCTTATCTACTTCGTCTAAAAGTATTATAGGATTATTAACTTTAACCTGATTTATAGACGACAAAATACGTCCGGGCATAGCTCCTATATAAGTTTTTCTATGACCTCTGATTTCGCTTTCATCATTAACTCCTCCAAGGGATATTCTAATATACTTCCTATTTAAAGCTTTAGCAAGTGATTTAACAATCGAAGTTTTTCCCACACCAGGAGGTCCTGAAAAACAAATTATTTGGCCTTTTATACTTGGTGCGAGTTTTTTAACCGCTAAAAATTCCATTACTCTTTGCTTTACTTCATCAAGACCATAATGAGCAGAATCAAGAATTTTTTTAGATTTGTCTAAATTAATTGTCTCTCTGCTTGATTTATTCCAAGGTAAAGAACAACAAAATTCCAAATAATTTCTTGAAATAGCAGCTTCGGGAGAAACTGAAGGAATTCTAGAAAAGTTCTTGCATTCTTTTAAGAGTTTTTCTCGAGTATCATTTGGTAAATTAAAGCTTTCAATTTTACTTTTAAACTCTTCTGCTTCACTTAAAGGGTCTTCATCTTCCCCCAGTTCCTGAGAAATAGTTCTCATTTGTTCCCTTAATAAATATTCTTTTTGAGATTGTTCCAAACTCACCTTAATTTTTGAATCTATCTGATTTTTAAATTTAAGTATTTCATTTTCTTTCGAAAGTATTAAAACTGTCTTTTGAAGTCTGACTATAGGATTCATTTCTTCTAAAAGAGACTGCTTTATTTTTGATTTAATACTAATGTTCGCAAGAATATAATCCGCTGTTTTACCTGCATCATCTAAGCTTGTAATATCGAATATAAGCTCCCCGGAAACTTTAGTAGAAGAAAGAGACAGATACTGTGTAAAAACTTCTCTTGCATTACGAATAATAGCTTCATCAACTACATCTTTTTCTGTTTCTTCGGTATGAAGCTTTAAAATTTTTGCTTTAATAAAATTTTCACTTTGATCAATAAACTCAACCGCTTGAGCTCTACACTCACCTTTGACCAAAATTCTCATTGTATTGTCCGTCTGTCTTAGTATTTCTTTTACAGTCACCAAAACTCCCATAGAGTAAACATTTTTTTCATCATACACTTTTGGATCTTTTTGAGTAACTAAAAATATTTTTCTATCTGACTTAAAAGATTCTTCAACAGCTATAACAGAACTCTCTTTACTAATATCAAAATGTAAATTGACATTAGGAAACATTACAAACTCACAAAGCGAAATTACCGGGACAACCAAATCATATTGTTTTATTATCTCCTCTATTTTAAATCACCTCAGTCCTTTTATTAATTACCTTTAACATCTTTACCTTTTAAATCGTCAATATTTATAGAGATATTAATAGGTTTTCTTTTTTCATTGTACAAAAATTCAGGTTTTTGTTTTCCTTCAATTGTATCTTCATCAATAATTACTTTTTCAATTGTGTAATCCGAAGGAACTTCAAACATAATATTTTGTAAAGTTTCTTCCATTATTGATCTGAGACCCCTTGCACCAATATTTCTTTCTATAGCTTTTTTAGCAATTGCTCTTAGAGCGGAATCTTTAAATTCGAGTTCGACATTATCAAGCGAAAATAATTTCTTATATTGTTTTACAAGTGAGTTTTTAGGCTCAGAAAGAACTTTTATTAAAGCTTCTTCATCAAGACCTTTAAGAGAAGTTATAATAGGTAATCTTCCAACAAGTTCAGGAATAAGACCATATTTTACAAAGTCTTGAGGAATTACCTTACTCATCCAATCGGTTGAATCAAGTTCTTTCCTAGTTTTGATTTCGACACCGAAACCAAGAGAAGACGTATTTACCCTTTTTTCGATAATTTTTTCAATTCCTTCAAAAGCTCCACCACAAATAAATAAAATATTAGAAGTGTCTATTTGTATAAATTCTTGTTGAGGATGCTTCCTTCCGCCCTTCGGAGGTACAGATGAAACAGTTCCTTCAAGAATTTTCAGTAAAGCCTGTTGAACTCCCTCGCCGCTAACATCTCTGGTAATAGAAGCATTTTCTGATTTTCTGGCTATTTTATCTACTTCATCCACATAAATTATACCACGCTGAGCTCTTTCAACATCATATTCTGCCGCTTGAATAAGTCTTAAAAGTATATTTTCAACATCTTCTCCGACATATCCTGCTTCGGTTAAAGTGGTAGCATCCGCGATAGCAAAAGGAACATCCAAAATTTTAGCAAGTGTTTGTGCAAGAAGTGTTTTACCCACACCTGTAGGGCCAAGCATAAGAACATTACTCTTTTTTATTTCCACATCATCGCTTTTTCCAAAAAATATTCTTTTGTAATGATTATAAACCGCCACCGAAAGAGCTATTTTCGCACTATCTTGACCTATAACATATTCATCAAGATACTTTTTTATTTCTTTCGGCTTTGGCAGCACTTTTTCTTTACCAGCATTTTGGTTTATATTTTGAGGTTTTGAAACTGAATTATTTCGAGAATTTTTAAAGCCCGGAACTTCTTCTTCCAAAATATCAACACACAAATCTATGCACTCATCACAAATGCAAACTCCGGGTCCTGCAACTAATTTTTTTGCTTCTCCTTGAGGTTTACCACAAAATGAACAGCAAAGTTCTCTGTCATTACTTCCTTTATCCATACTCATATTTTAAAACCACCGATTCCTAAATTTATTATCTTCATGAAAATTTATAAATCAAACAAAATTAATATTTTAATTACTAAAAATATCAATTTATTAAGCAGTGAGCAAATGCCACAAATTTCTCGTGGCAAAGCTCACTTAAAATTATCTTTTAACAAGAATTTCGTCTATTATACCATATTCAAGTGCTTCTTTCGCACTCATAAAATTATCTCTTTCTGTGTCAGCTGCAATTTTTTCGTAACTTTGACCTGTTTTTTCTGAAAGCATTCTATTTAGCTTCTCTTTTGTTTTTAAAATATGCGTAGCATGAATATTAATGTCAGTTGCTTGACCCTTTGCACCACCGCTTGGTTGATGAATCATTATATCACTGTTAGGAAGTGAATATCTTTTTCCTTTCTCACCTGAGGCAAGTAAAAAAGCACCCATGCTTGCAGCGAGTCCAACACAAATTGTAGAAACACTGCATCTAATATAATTCATAGTGTCATGTATAGCCATTCCGTCGGTTACAGAGCCGCCAGGGCTGTTTATATAAAGACTTATATCTTTAGATGCATCTTGGCTTTCCAAATAAAGAAGCTGAGCAATTACCAAATTTGAACTATCAGAATTTACTTCTCCGTTGAGCATTATAATACGGTCATTTAAAAGTCTTGAATATATATCATAAGAACGTTCTCCACGACCAGTGTTCTCTACAACATAAGGAACTAAACCCATAATCAACACTCTCCTTAATACATTAATTATTTTTCAGATGCATTACTCTTTATACATTCAATAGATTTTCTGACTAAAATATCATTTTTGAGATTTTCAGAAGAAACTAATTTCTTAACTTGTTCTGGTTTCATGGAATAAACTTTAGATAGATTTTCATATTCTTTTTCAATTTCCTCATCGGAAACTTCAAATTTTTCAAGCTTAGAAACTTCAGCAAGTCCAAGTGACATTTTAACTGATTTTTCTGCTTCAGGTCTGAAATTTTCCATTAATTTTTCTGCTGTTGTTCCAGTATATTTCATATAATCTTTAATGCTTAATCCTTGAGTTCTGAGCTTATACTCGAAATCGCGAGCTAAATCCAAAGATTTATTTTTAATCAAAGCTTCAGGGATATCAGCTTTAACGAGTTCTAAAAATTTGTCCATGATTTCATTTTCTTTTTGATGCTCAAAATTTTGTTTGTTTTCTTTAACAAGTTTTTCTTTTAAATCTTTTTTATAATCTTCCAAAGTATTAAATTCACTTACATCTTTTACAAATTCATCATCAATTGCAGGCAATTCTTTTTTCTGAATTTTGCTCAGCTTCGATTTAAAAATTGCTTCTTTTCCGGCTAATTTTTGAGCATGATACTCTTTTGGGAATGTTACTTTTATTTCAAAATCCTCACCTGATTTATGCCCTATTATTTGATCTTCAAATCCCGGTATAAATTGTCCTTTACCTATCTCAATTTCAACGTCCTCTGCTTCTCCGCCTTCAAAAGCTTCACCATCAACAAAACCTTTAAAGTTTATTGTGACCACATCACCTTTTTCAGCTTTGCCGTCTTCAACAGCAACAAGACGTGCATTTTGTTCTTGAATTGATTTTATTTTTTGATCTACATCCTTAACAGTAACTCTGGGAGCAGATTTCTTTTCAATTTCTATCGACTTATAACCTTCAATGCTAACTTCCGGCATAACGGTCACTTCTACTTTAAAAATAAAATTCTCACCTTTTTCAAGCTTAACAACATCAAATTTAACTTGATCATCCACAAGTTCCAAACCGGCTTCTTTTGCAGCAGATTCCAAAGCAGGTCCGTAAACAATATTTATTGCTTCTTCAAAAAATACTTTTTCTCCGTAATATTTTTCTATGAAGCTTCTTGGAGCTTTTCCTTTTCTGAATCCGGGAATCACAATTTTATTTTTTTGTTTAAGATAAGATTTTTCAACTGCTTCTGAAAATTCTTCTGCTGGCACCTCAATTTCTAATTCATAACGATTGACAGCTACTTTTTTTGACGACTTTAATCCCATTAGTAATCCTTCCTTTTCATTAATTTTTATTTTACAAGCAAAGGGCAAAAATTTATGTAATCACAAGACACAAGCTTTAAATCTATGCCTTTATATTCACCTTCAAAAATTTTCTTAATTGCCCCATTGCCATGAATATGACCATAGTAACATTTTTTAACTTTTTTTTCAATTAAAAGATTTATAATATCCTCGGATTCTATATTTCTGTAAATAGGAGGATAATGAAGAAACACAATCGGAGTTAATTTTTTACTTTCTGCAATTTCAAGAGACCGCCTAAGTCTTCCTGCTTCACGAGACAAAACTTTCTTATCTTGATCCGTTTCTGATCTGCACATCCATCCCCTTGTACCGCATATACAGATTCCGTCAACTTCTGTTGCAGTATTGTAAAGAACAGAAATAGTTTTAAAATTATTTTTTTCAATAAAATCTTTTACTTTGGAAAGTGTGTTCCACCAAAAATCATGATTTCCCTTAATTATTATCTTTTTACCGGGTAACTCATCTATAAACTTGAGATCTTCATATGATTCTTCAATTTTCATTGCCCAAGAAACATCACCTATAATTACCACAGTGTCCTGAGATGTTACTGTTTCAGTCCAGTTTTTCTTAAGCTTTTGCACATAATTTTCCCATCCTTCAAAAATTTCCATTGACTTATTTGAACTGAGAGAAAGGTGTAAATCTGATATAGTAAAAACAGCCATTTATTCTCCTTTCTGAAAGAACGAATTCATAAAATGATAGGCATTCGAGAAGAAGATTTTATCAAGTAAGTCCTCTTTGTAATTCTTAACTAAAAAATATTCACAAATATTCTCAATTGATTCCAGTCCATTAATACCCCTTGGCATTTCGGCACCGTCAAAATCACTTCCAAAAGCAAGTGTGTTTTCTCCTCCAAGTGACAAAAAATGCTCAACATGACTAAAAATATCTTCTATTTCCTCATTACCACTGGAATTCAAAAATTTTTTGCAAAAAGTTATACCAACAAGCCCACCTGTTTCCTTTATGCATTTAAATTGAGAGTCTGAAATATTTCGTTTGTGATTACATATTTTACGAGAATTTGAATGACTTGCAACTATAGGTTTTTCAGAAACTTCTAACACATCATAAAAAAGTTTTTCGCCGGCATGGGACACGTCAGCTATTATACCATATTTATTCATTAAATGAACAATTTTTTTGCCGAAATTTGTAAGTCCGATATTTTTTTCACATTCTGCTCCACTTCCAGCCTCACAAAGACCATTCCAAGTCATAGTCATCATTTTAACCCCACAACGACTTAAATACTCAATATTTGAAAGATTTCCTCCAATTGCGGAAGATCCTTCAACAGTTAGGATTATTCCGCTTTTTCCGGAATCTAAAGTTAAATTTAAATCTTGAGATGATTTACATATTTTAAATTTATTTTTATATAATTTTTCTTGAGAAACAAGAGTGTTATAACATTTTTTAAAAAAATTAAAAGCTTCCTCATTTCTTAAACTATCTGGAATCCAAACTGCAAAACAACCGATGTAAGGATTATACTTTTCGGATTTTTCAACTGAAACATGAAGATTATTTTTATAAATTTCAGTATTTTTAGTAACCATCTCGTAAAGGGTATCACAATGCAAATCAAAAAAACGCATTTAATTCCTCCGCATCGAAAACATTTTCATAATAAAATATTTTTGGATTTTTTTCTCTTTCATACAGTACTTCCGACACATCAAAACGAATTTGCTTAAAAACATCATTTTTAGAAATGTAATCATAAGCTGTCTTAATTATTTTTATTCTCTTAAATTTATCAACTGCTTCTATTGCTCTCGAAAATGTAAAATTCTTTCTGGTTTTTACTTCTACAAAAATAATGTATTTATCATTTTCCGAGATTATATCTATTTCTCCATATCTGCTATGATAATTGAAACAAATTATTTTGAATCCACGACTTTCCAGATATTCACCCGTTAAAAGTTCACCTTTTTTCCCAATTTTTGATGAATTATTCATTTGAGTATATTCCTTAAAAATGTTTTTCTGTGGAGTGGACAAGCACCATATTTTTTTATCATCTCAATATGAAGTTTTGTACCGTAACCTTTATGTTTTTCAAACACGTATTCCGGATATTTTTCAGATTCTGAAATCATAAATCTATCTCTTGAAACTTTTGCCAAAATAGAAGCGCAAGCTATACTGTGGCAAGTAGCATCTCCTTTTACAATAGCTTTAGAATTGTATTTCCATTTAGGTAGCATATTACCGTCAACCAAAACGATATCAGGGTCAATCATAAGTCCTTCAACTGCTCTTTTCATAGCCAAATATGTAGCATTTAAAATATTTATACTGTCGATTTCTTCAACTGAAGCCGATGCAATTGAAAATTTATAAGCTTTACTGCATATAACATCATAAAGGCGGTTTCTCTTTTTTTCAGATATTTTTTTAGAGTCATTAACATCTTCATCTATTATAAGTCCGTCCGGCGGTAAAATCACAGCAGCAGCATAAACAGGTCCGGCAAGAGGTCCTCTCCCGGCTTCATCGACTCCACAAATAAATTTTTTCCCCTGAGATAAATACTCCTTTTCATAAGCAAGCCAATCCATATTAATCCCCCTTAATCTTGCGGCTTTTCAATCATTATTTTACCTATTTTTCCGCTTCTGAACTCTTCAATCACCATTTTGGAAACTCTTAAAGTGTCGATTTCTCCGCCTGAAATAATCATTCCCCTTTTTTTACCTATTAATTCTATGATTTCAAAAGGAGTCATATTTTCAAAGTCTTGATCCTCAAGCTTATATCTTACTTTTAAATCCTGAGGAAAACTATTTTTTGCTTTTGATGCAAAAAGAACAGCCAAATCTTCTACATCCAAAATCGAATCTTTAATAGCTCCTGTTAAAGCTAAATTATATGCTGCGGTTTCTGTTTCTATTTTAGGTTGAAGTACTCCCGGAGTATCTAAAAATTCGAGACCATCACCCACCGAAAACCATTGATTTTTTCTTGTTACCCCAGGTTTATTTTCAACCTTGGCTTTTTTACTTTTTGCAAAAGAATTTATAAACGCAGACTTCCCTACATTCGGGATTCCTACTATCATAATTCTTATACTTCTTTCTCCGACATTTCTTGATTTCCAGCGATTTAATTTTTCTTTTATGACCGATTTTACTTTGTCTTTAAAAAATTTTTTACATCTTGAATCTTTCATACTAAATGAAATACAAGGAATATTTCTTTCAGAATAAAATTTAACCCATTTCATAATATCTTCTTTTTTAACTAAATCAGATTTATTCAGAACAATAATTTTAGGTTTGGATTCGTATATTGATTCAAGGTCAATATTACAGCTTGAAATAGGTATTCGTGCATCTACTATTTCTGCTATTAAATCAACCTGCTTTAAATCTTCTTTAATTTGATTTTTAGTTTTAGCCATATGGCCAGGAAACCAATTTATATTGGTTTTATTTTCATTACTCATCATTTTTTCACCTTACTTATTAATTAATTTACCTTTTAACAATTTAGATATAACATTTTACTTACTGATTTTCCAAATTATTTTTTATTATTTTAAACCTGTTAAATGGGTAAATTATAAAGCTTGCTTTACCTAGTATATCTTTATAGGATATCAGTCCGATTTCAGAAAATCTGCTGTCAATAGAATTATTTCTATTATCCCCCATAACAAAACAGTAGCCTTGAGGAATAATTTCAGGTACTGCAAAATCTCCTTTAAGCCACATCTTTTCTTTTATGTAATCTTCTTTTAAAAGATTTCCGTCTACTTCAACATTTCCGTTTTCAAAGTCTATTTTGAGTCTTTGACCTCCAACCGCAATTACTCTTTTTATTATAGGAAAATCTAGCTTTTGACCTCTTTTTATAACCAAAATATCGCCACTTTGGGGAGTGAATTTCCAGCAAGAAATAATAATTTTGTCATTATTATGTAGTGTATTTCTCATCGATTCACCACTAACATTAACTATTCTTAAAACAAAATTCATAACAAATACAACTATTATAATTGCTTGAATAAATGACTCTAAAAAATCAAAACAGCCGGATTTAAGTTTGAACTTCCATTTTTTAGAAGTATATTCCGGCTTGTTTTTTTTACGAGTTGTTTGCATAAAAGTTTCAATCCTTTTCAGATTATGAAATTCTATTCAATAACTTTTATGCGGTTAAATGGGTAAAATATGAATTTCGCTTTACCTATAATATTTTCATATGGTATAAGTCCTATTACTTTAGTTCTACTATCCGAAGAATTGTTTCTGTTGTCTCCCATAACGAAACAATATCCTTGAGGAATAACTGCGGGAATAACTGCATCTCCTCTAAGCCACATGGGCTCTTTAATGTATGTTTCATTAAGTTTTTCACCGTTTACATACACACTGCCGTCACTAAAATTTATTTTAAGACTTTGACCTTCAGTTGCAATAATCCTTTTTATGAGTGGTTTATCAAATTTCTCTCCATGTTTAATAACCACAACATCTCCATCAGTAGGAACATATTTCCACCTTATAACCGCAACTTTGTCCCCGTGATGAAGAGTATCCATCATAGATTGCCCATCAACGGTAAATCCGCGAAATAAAAATGTAAAAACTAAAACAACCAGTATAAAAGCTTGTACTATAGTTTCACTCCACTCAAAACAAAATGCAGAAAATTTACCCGCAGGATTTTCAAATTCACTAGTATTTTCTTCTTTGTTTTTTTCATTCATAATATTCACGCCCCTATTTTTTACAAAAAATCAAAATATATAAATAAAATTAGGTATAAACTATTTAAAATGCTACAAAATACTAGAAAAAACAGGGGGGATATATTCCCCTCATGTCTTTTAGTTAATTTTTTCTTTAACTTTTGCTGCTTTTCCGACACGATCTCTCAAATAGTAAAGTTTGGCTCTACGAACGAGTCCTTTTCTTACTACCTTTACGTCTTTAACACTAGGAGAATGCATCGGGAAAGTTCTTTCTACTCCACAGCCGTAAGAAATTTTTCTAACCGTAAAAGTTTCGGAAATTCCACTGCCTTTTCTGGCAATAACTATTCCTTCAAATACCTGAACTCTTTCTCTGTTGCCTTCTTTTATATTAACGTCAACTTTAACAGTATCTCCGACGTTGAATACAGGCAAAGTGTTTTTCATGGATGATTCCGATATTTTTAATAATGAATCCATACTTTTCCTCCATCTAATCTACACGTTCGTGTTCGGCGCTTTTCCAAACAGAGGAACGCTGATATTTTCAATATACCGCGACATTCTCGCAGCATATATAGCTTAATACTAACATAAATAAATTTTATTTGCAAGCATTATTTTCTAAAAAGTTTTATAAATTTTTGATTTCTTCTTTGACATAATTTCTAAACTCTTCTCCCACTTCACTATGTCCGATTCCAATTTCAAAAAATGCCTTTAGAATCCCTATTTTGCTTCCCATATCATATCTTTTACCTTCAAAATCTAATGCTATCATACCATCTCTTCTTGCTAAAACTTTCATTGCATCTGTAAGTTGAAGCTCTCCTCCGACTCCGGGAGCAGTATTTTCAAGTATTTCAAATATTTCGGGGGTAAGCACACATCTGCCTAAAATTGAATACAAAGACAAAACTTTGTCCGGTGTTGGTTTTTCAACCATATCAGTACATTTAAAAATATTATCTCTTATATTATCAACTTTTAAAGATCCATACCTACTTATTTGACTTCTCGGCATTTCTTTTGCCGCAACTACCGCAAGATTAAATTCTTCATATGCATCAATAAGTTGACGACATACAGGTTTTTTAGAAGAAGTCATCACATCGTCTCCGTAAAGAACAGCAAACGGTTCATTTCCAACAAAACTTTTCGCATGAAGAATTGCATCTCCGAGACCTTTTGCTTCTTTTTGACGTATAAAATATATATTTGCCAAATTTGATATTTCTCTAATCTCTTTTTTAATTTCAAGTTTTCCGGTTTTTTCAAGAGATTTTTCAAGCTCGGGACTTTCATCAAAATAGTCTTCTATGATATTTTTGCCTCTTGAAGTTATTACGAGTATATCTTCTATACCTGAATCCACCGCTTCTCTGACTATATAATCAATTGTAGGTCTGTCTATGAGAGGGTACATTTCTTTTGGCATTGATTTTGTCGACGGTAAAATTCTTGTTCCGAATCCTGCGGCCGGAATAACGGCTTTTTTTATTTTCACTTTTAAAATCCTCCAATATATGATATAATATTTTTCAAAGCGCTTATATTTTACGTGCTAATCAGATTTAAATCAAGGAAAGTGAAATATAAATGAAAATAAATGGAAAGGAAATAGCAAACGAAATACTTGAGGATTTAAAAAAAGAAGTATTAAATTTAAAGGAAATCGGTATTTCACCTGGTTTGGCTGTTATTTCTGTAGGAAACAATCAAGCTTCGAAAACATACATAAAAAATAAAAAAAGTGCGTGCAGTAAAATAGGAATACATTCAAAAGAGTATGCTTTGCCTGAAAATGTGAGTCAAGAAGAAATAATAAATTTAATTTTAAAGCTTAATGAAGATCAAAATACATCGGGAATTTTAGTGCAACTTCCATTACCTGCACACTTAGAAAAAGAAAAGATTTGTAATAGCATAAATCCTACAAAAGATGTAGATGCTTTTACACAAATAAACATAGGAAAATTAATGCAAGGAACCAGCGAATTAATTCCATGCACTCCTGCGGGAATAATTGAAATTTTAAAGCATGAAAAAATAAATTTACAAGGAAAGCATTGCACAGTAATAGGAAGAAGTGGTATAGTAGGAAAGCCGCTTGCTATACTTTTGCTACAAAATGATGCAACTGTAACTATATGTCATAGCAAAACAAAAAATCTAAAGGAGCTTTGCAAAATTTCAGATATAATTATTTGTGCAGTCGGAAAACCGAAATTTCTGTTAAAAGATATGCTAAAAGAAGGAGTTGTAGTTATAGACGTTGGGATAAACAGAGACCAAAACGGAAATCTTTGCGGAGATGTGGATTTTGAAAATGTTAGTTCTATTTGCTCATATATAACCCCCGTTCCGGGAGGCGTTGGGCCGTTAACAGTTGCAATGTTAATGAAAAATACCGTAAAAGCGGCAAAAGTACAAGAAAAAATAAAATTGAAGGAGATTTAAAATGAATATTTGGCATGATATCAATTCAGAAAGAATAACCCCTGAGGAATTTATGGCAGTTGTTGAAATACCAAAAGGAAGCAAAGTTAAATACGAACTCGATAAAGAAACAGGTATGCTTAAACTAGATAGAATTCTATACACATCAACTCAGTATCCTGCAAACTATGGTTTCATTCCAAAAACATTTGCAAGCGACGGAGACCCTCTCGACGTCTTGGTACTGTGTTCGGAACATATTTATCCTATGACTTTAGTTAAATGCTACCCTATCGGAATGATAACCATGATAGATTCAGGAAGTAATGATGAAAAAATTATTGCTATACCGAAAGACGATCCGACATATAATAGATATCGTGATGTTTCTGAACTTTCTCCTCATATATTTGAAGAGATGAAACACTTCTTCAGCGTTTATAAAATGCTTGAAAACAAATCCACAACAGTTGAAGATATAATGACAAGGGAATTTGCAGTTGAAACTATAAAAAATGCAATTGAATCATATAAAAAAAAATTTGAAAAAGAATAATCTAATTTGATTTAAGAGGTGACTTGAAATTTTACAGCTGGAAGAAGCACGTTTAGAACTTATTAAAATAAAACCTAAATTAGAGTCTCTTAAAGAAGCACTTAAAATCGAAGAATCCAAAAAGAGTTTGGAAATTTTAGAAAAGAAAACATCTGACCCTAATTTTTGGTCAGACGGAAGTAACTCTAAAAAAATTCTTTCTCAAATAAAAATTTTAAGTTCAAAAGTAAAAAATTATACTTCACTTAGCAGCAATTTTGAAGAATTAGAAGTTTTAATAGAACTTTCAATAGAAGAAAATGATGAATCATACTTAAATGAAATTCAATCAAAACTTAAATCTTTAAATAAAGACATAGAAAATCAAACTCTTTCAACACTTTTATGTGGTGAATATGATTCTCAAAACGCAATTATGACTTTACATTCCGGAGCAGGCGGAACAGAGGCCCAAGATTGGGTAGAGATGCTACTTAGAATGTACTCCAGATGGGCTGAAAAACATAATTACAAAATAAAAATGCTTGATTGCTTGAATGGAGAAGAAGCAGGAATAAAAAGTGCTTCAATATTAATAGAAGGTACTAATGCCTACGGATTTCTAAAGGGAGAAAACGGTGTTCACAGGCTTGTAAGAATTTCACCTTTTGATGCTTCCGGAAGAAGACATACCTCTTTTGCTTCAATAGAAGTTATTCCTGAAATAAACGATGATATTAAAATAGAAATCGACCCCGAAGACATAAAAATGGATGTCTACAGAGCAAGCGGAGCAGGAGGTCAGCACGTAAACAAAACTTCTTCCGCTGTAAGACTAACTCATATTCCCACGGGGTTAGTAGTTGCTTGTCAAAACGAAAGAAGTCAATTTCAAAATAGAGACACTGCAATGAAAATTCTTAAATCAAAACTTTTAGAGATAAAAGAAAGAGAAAAATTGGAAAAAATAGAAGATATTAAAGGTATTCAAAAAGAAATTGCATGGGGGTCGCAAATACGCTCATATACATTTATGCCTTATACACTTGTAAAAGATCATCGGACCGGATTTGAAAACGGAAACGTTGAGTCTGTTATGGACGGAAATATAGACGGTTTTATTGATTCTTATTTGAAAACACTCGTTTAGGAATGTAAGCTATAGTAATACAGTATACTTTTTGTGCACCGGCTTCAAGAAGAATTTTTGCACATTCACTCAAAGTATTTCCACTTGTTACAATATCATCGCAAAGAAGAATGATTTTTCCTTTTACATTACAATTTTTATTGACTTCATAAACACCTTTCACATTTTCTTTTCTGCTTGCGAGATCAAGCTCATGTTGAACATGATTATTTTTTATTTTAACAAGTGCATCTTTACAAGGAATATTTGTTCTAGCAGAAATTCCTTCTGCAATACATTGAGACTGGTTATATCCTCTATTTCTTTTTCTTTCCTTTCTTAGAGGAACAAAACAAATAAAATCAAATTTTATATCCTTGAATTTACTTTGAATTTCTTCAGACATTATGTTGGCAAAAAATTCAGAGTAATTTTTATACCCTTTAAATTTAAATCTCCAAATAGCACTTTTTATATCGCCAGAATATTCAAATGCAGAAAGACATTTTATACCTCTATTTCCATCTGATTCAATATAAAAGGATTTTCCGTTTAAATTTAAAGCTTTACTGCATTTTTTACATAAATAATCTTTCCGTTTCACTATTTCTTTATTGCAAAGAACACATTTATTAGGATAAATAAGATCCAAGATTTTATCTATTATATTTTTAAACATTTTTTATTTTCACCACCATTATTCTTTAAGTGAATCAATTGCACTTTGAAGTTGATTATCTTCTGTGTACGGAAGTTTTTCTTCTTTCAGAAGTAAAGCATTTTCTTCTGAAAGTTCTACAAATTTATCAGGCGAAATACCTTTTTTATCTAAATCTTCTGTAGAAGTAATATATTTAGCATCCGGAAAAATTATTACTGAATTTTCAGAAATCAAAGTCACTTTTTCTCTTTCGAAATTTCCTTTTGTATTTTCACCTACAATTTTAACATTTAAAGAATGTTTCAAACCGAGTGCTAAAATTTCTGCATATTTAGAACAGTCTTTACTAGTTAAAACAGAAATTTTACAATTAATTCCTTCACCATTTGACTTACATGCTACTTCCGTTTTACCATTTTTATCAACAGTATAAATTATGTCTCCTGATGGAGCAATATACTGTAATATTTTAAATACCTCATCGATATTTCCATTTTCAGAAATTCTTAAATCCAATACAATATTATGAGTTCCATTTAGTAAAAAATCTTCTAATTTATCTATTAGCATGTCAGCAGAGCCTTTTCCTAAAGATTTACATCTAAGGTACCCTACTCCTTCTATTTTATCCCAGGAGACTTCTGCAGGAATATTTTCATTTTCTTTTTTATATTCATCATATTGGTTTTTGTCCAGAAACTTACAATCATCAACACCTGAAATATAACCCCTGTAGAGACTATCTAAAATTTTCATTTCGTCGACTTGACCTATATATTCATTCCTTATGTTGTAATCTATTTCGCTTAAATCTCCATACATTTTTTGTTTTTCTTGAGAAAAAGAAACTAAAGAGTTAAATTTATCCATAGCTATTTTATATCCAAGAGAATAAACACCTGAAGAAATAACAAACATTACTGCAATTGCCTTTACCAAAGATACTTTCTTATCAAATAATTTCAAAGTAAATCCCCCTTAATAAGATTTTTATCCTGTAATCAACCGCTGATTACAGGATTAATTTATTTTATGTATTTTAAGATAAAGGTACCAGATTGGGTTTTACGTATTTAGTAGGATCTCTTTTTACACCGTCTACCATAAATTCAAAATCCAAATGTGGACCGGTAGAAAATCCAGTACTACCAACTTGACCTATTATTTGTTTGCGAGAAACTTTTTGTTTCGCAGAAACGGCAATCTTACTTAAATGAGAATACCTTGTAACAACTTTATTTCCGTGATCGATTAAAACACTGTTTCCATATCCGCCTATAACACCCGCAGAAATTACTATTCCAGACCCTGCCGCCACAACATTTGCTCCATAAATACTTTTACCATTTGTTCTGCCTATATCTATTGCTCCATGTGGTTTGCTTCTGCCATTTCTGTCTCCAAATCCTGAAGTAATATTTGTAAATCCCGGAACAGGCCATTCATAATCTCCTTGATTTGCTACAACCTCAGATGAATCTTCAATAGGTTTTTGGGGTTGTCCCTTATTTTTACTTCTCTTTTCTTCTTCTTTTCTTCTTTGTTCAGAGTAATATTCATTTATTAATTTTTCAACTGCTTTTATATCTTCGTCAGTTTCTTCAATTTGTTTTTCAGCATTTTCTTTTTCATTTTTATAATTTTCTAAAAGCTCATCACTTTTTTTAATTAAATCTTCAAGTTCGATTTTATTTTCTTCCAAAATTTTATTTTCTTCTTCTTGTTTTTTCTTTGTTTCATCCAAACTGTTTTTTTCTTCTGAAAGCTCAGCTGATTTCTCATTAAGTGCATTAATGATTTCTTCTATTTTATCGCTAACGGATTTAACTATATCACTTTTTTCAAGGAAATCCTTAAAATTTTTAGATCCTAAAACTATATCTATAGTAGTAGCATCTCCTGCTTTATACATAAGAACAAGTGCTTCTTTTAAAAGTTCGGCTTTTTTGTCAATATCTTCTTCAATTTCTTTAATATGTTCTTCAATAGATACAATTTGTTGTCTCAAATTATTTATGTACTCATTAGATTTGTCGATTTTTTCTTCTACTTCTTTTATTTGAGCATCAAGTTTTTCTTTGTTTTTTGTTTCTTCCTCTATATTTTTCTGAGTGGAAATCAATTCTTTTCTGAGCTCTTCGGATTTAGTTTGCAAATGATTTTTAATCTTTTTCTTTTCTTCAACATTTAAAGAAAAAGTTCCTGGAGTATAAGAACAAGCAAAAAGCATAGAAATCACAGTTGCAGAAGAAAGTAATATTTTAAATCTGTTTTTATATTGCAAAATTAACACCTTCTTTTTTTAAATAACGTCTTATAGATACCAAACTGCCAACTATTCCAAAAAACAATCCGGCCACAATAAAACTTACCAAAACAATTTCAAAAATATTTTTTACATACATGCCTTCAAAACTTATTATTGAGCTTATTACATCCATAAAGCTTTTATACGCAAGTGCAAGCACAGCACTGGAAATAAAAGCTGCCATTAGCCCTATAATTATGCCCTCAACTATAAATGGAGCTCTTATAAATGAATTTGTTGCACCGACAGATTTCATTATACTTATTTCAACTCTCCGACTATAAATAGTTAATTTTATAGTATTTATTATTATGAAAAGTGAAATAATGCCTAAAGAAATAACTGTCCATAATCCTGAAACGGAAATAAGTTTGCTTAAATCAGAAAGCTTTTGAGCAGTTTCACTTCTATCGCTTATAGAATCTACACCTTCAATAGCTTTTAAATTTTTCACTGTTTCTTTATAAAGCGAAAGATCATTCATAGTAATATGAAAAGCTTCCGGAAATAAACTACCTCCCTTTTGCAAAATGCCGTAAAGTCCGCCAAGAACTTCTCTGTATTTTTCCGATGCTTCATCACTTGAATAATATTCGCATTTCATTATATTTGGAACTGATTCTATTTTCTTTTGTATTACCGATGTTTGAGAAGATGTCACACCTTTTTTTAAAAAAACAGTTATGCTATTTTGATTTTCAACGGATTTAAGCATTTGACTCAGATTAACCGATAACAAAACTGCACTTCCGGTTAATATCATACAACATATCATAACAGAAATTGAAGCCAAAGACATAAAACTGTTAATAAATACATTCTTTAGTCCTTCTTGAACATTATACTTTATAATACTCCATCTCACTAAATATCACCCCCACTTTCTCTAGTACTTATAACTTTGCCTTTTGAAATTTCAACAACACGAAATGGAAACATTTTAACAAGAGATACATCATGAGTGACCATTATAACAGTTGTTCCGCATTTGTTTATATGTCTCAGTAAATTCACTATTTCAATAGACATATGGGGATCAATGTTTCCTGTGGGCTCATCTGCCAATAAAATGCTTGGATTATTTACAAGGGCTCTTGCAAGTCCTACTCTTTGTTTTTCTCCACCGGAAAGTTCAGAAACTTTTTTACTGGACTTGTCCATAAGTTCAACCAAACTTAAAACATAATCAACTCGCTTTTTTATTTCTTTGTTATTCGCACCTATAACATGCATAGCAAAAGCCACATTTTCAAACACTGTCATTTTTTCAAGAAGCCTAAAGTCCTGAAATACAACTCCTAAACTTCTACGATAATAAGGAACATTTTTCCTTTTTATCAAAGACAAGTCTTGTCCATCCACAATAACCCTGCCGGTAGTCGGCTCTTCTTCTTTAGTTAAAATTTTAATCATCGTACTTTTACCCGACCCGGAAGCACCGACAATAAAAACAAATTGCCCTGTAGGAATAGTTAAAGTCAGACCATTTAGTGCTTTAGTATTTTTGTCATAAAATTTAACAACATTTCTAAACTCTATCATCATCTCACCCATCTATACTAAAAAATTAATGTGTTACCCAACAAAAAATTCCAGGTAACACATCACAAAAAACTATGGCCACGTATAAAGTGCCGTTATATGCCGGCAAAGTTTCTCATAAGTCTATATGTATCACCTTACGAAAAGCATTTTACAACACTACTCTATAAAAATCAACTTCTAAAATTTAACAGGGTTTGACATAAGGTACTTTTTAACCATCAAAGCTACCTTGAAAACAATGGCATCTTCAAATTCACGAAGGTCAAGACCTGTAATTTTCTTTATTTTTTCAAGCCTGTAAACTAAGGTATTACGGTGTACAAAGAGTTTACGTGAAGTTTCAGAAACGTTCAAATTATTTTCAAAGAATTTTTGAATAGTGAAAAGTGTTTCACGATCCATTGCTTCTACAGATCCCTTTTTGAATACTTCTTTCAAAAATGTTTCACAAAGAGTTGTAGGAAGCTGGTAAACAAGTCTTGCTATACCTAAATTATCATAAGGAACAACACTTTTTTCAGTATCAAAAACTTTTCCAACTTCAATAGCTATTTGAGCTTCGGTAAACGAACGCGACAAATCACGAATATTCGAAACAGCGGTTCCTATACCTATTACACTGTGAACATAGTACTCACCTGAAAGAGTATCGATAATGGAAGCTGCAAGTTTTTCAAATGATTTACTTTCTAAATCTTTTCCGACTTCTTTAACAAGAGCAATATCAGTTTCATTTATGCTTACAACAAAGTCCTTGTTTTTATCCGGGAATAAGCTCTGAATAACTTCATAAACAGAAACATCTGTTTTAGATGTTGTTTTAACTATCATGCAAACTCTGTTTACATCATTATTGAAACGAAGCTCTCTTGCTTTAATATAAACATCTCCAGGGAGGATATTATCAAGCAAAACATTTTTTATAAAGCTGACTTTGTCATATTTATCATCATAATGTTGCTTTACACTATTCATAGCAACAGAAAGAACTATTACATCTTTTTTGCAAGATTCATCAGTTCCTGCGACAAAAACTGCAAATTCCGGACAAGAAGGACTACCAAAAGGTTTATATGTTGCACCTTCTGTTGTAAAAATATCCGTAGATAAAAAAGACTCCGGTTTAATATCTGTAACCGTTTCACCTATTCTCGACGAATCACTGCATGCAACTATAACACATGAATCATCAACAACACCGATGGTTTTATCAATAGCTTCCATCGTTTGCCTTATAATGTTTTGAAATAATCTGTTAGACATACTTTACCTCTCTTTATTATTTATACTTTTGAGTTTCCCATAATTACAACTATTCTGAATAGCCTCTTTTATTTATTATATACAATTAATATTATTTTGCAATAGTTTATTTTTCACATACCGATTTTATTCATAAAAAATTATGTTTTTTATATTTATTCCACCAATATTTAAAAATTTATATTCAATTCATATATTTTTATGTTTACCTTTATCATACTAAAAATGAGAATAAAGATATATTAAATATACACATGAATAAAAAAATAAGATACAGCTTAAATGTTAAAGCTGTACCTACATAAAATTTATGATTAATTCTCTTCGCCTTCGTTTTTATCTCCTACAATAGTAATATTTGCATATAAAGGTGGTTTATAATTCTTATACATAAATTTAAGATGACGTACTTCCCCGGCTTTATATCCTGCATCAAGTAGTGCTTTTTCAGCATTTTGAACGTCTTTATGTTTTAATTTTCCTTCCTCGTCAATTATACCCTTTTGTTTTAAAAAGTCGTACTCTTCTCTGCTTAATTTAACATCATTATGTGCAGAATAAGTAATATCGTATCCACCGGAAACATTTTCTATTTCGCTTTCGGTAAGCTCTCTAAAATTGTTATTTTTCATTTTTACATCTTCTCCTTCTAATTAATATATTTAAAGAGTATTATATATTAATACACTTTATTTTTCAATATTTTTATTTAAATTTATTCAAAATTTATACAAAAAGACCTTTTTGGAAACAATTCCAAAAAAGTCTGTTAATTTATATATTTAGTTTTTTGAATCAAAAAATTTTTGCTGTTTAATAAGTCTTAAAAATATATATTTAAATTATCAAATCATTCCTCCGCAGCCTTGTTCATGACCTTCACATTCGCCGCCATGAACTTCCTCAAATTTTTCACGACATTTGCAATCTATTTTTGCTTTTCCGATTTCCGTCTTGGCACCAAATGCAACAGGAACTTCAATACGCATTTTTTGTCTTATAACAAATTTACAAGTCTCACCATGTTTTCCTTCACATTCCATACTTCCTCTTTCAATCATAGGCTTACCCAAACACTGCGTTTTAACTTTTCCAACTTCGGCAAAAGGTTTGACTTCAACAGGAACACCTACCATAACATCTTGAAAGCCTAAAGCAGAACAAAATTCCGGGCAGTGTCCGTAAGATTTTTCATACTCCATAAATAATAAACCTCCTAAATAATTTTAATTTTAATTTCTTAGAGAACCACATCCAAAATGCAGCCTCTATAACCATACTATTCAGATACTTCATTTAGGTTAATTTATTTTTTAAAATTTTATTGTACTACCTAAAAAATTGAGATATAATTTCTAAAGTACTAATATACTACAAAAATAAATTGCAGAAAGGAAAACAAAACAATGAAAAATAAAATAGCTGTTTCGGCTTTGGTTTGTTTAACAATTCTAGGAGTAGTACTTTCTTATTTTTTATTTATGAAAAAAGGTGAAACAAAAGTGGAAAATAATACTAAAGAAGAAGTTCAGTCTTTTCCAGGATATCAACTTGAAAATCCAAAAGAAAATGAAGAAATAGCTGTCATAAAAACAAATGTAGGCGAAATTAAAATAAGATTGTTCCCCGAAAAAGCTCCAAAAGCGGTAGAAAATTTTAAAACTTTAGCTTCAAACGGATATTACAATAACTTGATTTTTCATAGAGTAATAAAAGATTTTATGATTCAATCAGGTGATCCTACTGGTACAGGAACAGGAGGAGAAAGTAAGTGGAATAAGCCTTTTGAAGATGAGTTTTCCAAAGATCTATTAAATATAACCGGGTCTCTTTCTATGGCAAACAAAGGTAAAAACACAAATGGAAGTCAATTTTTTATAAATTTCCAAGACCCTAAAAATTTTAAAGGTTGGGAAGTTTTTGAAAGCAATTATAAAATTTACAAAAAAAATCCAAAAGCTTTCAAAGCCAGATACGGAAAAACAATAGACATGTCTAAAGTAACCGAAGAAGTTAAAAATCTTTATTCTCAAAAGGGCGGTAATCCATTTCTCGATGGGTACTACAGCACTTCCGGAGAAGGTCATACTGTTTTCGGACAAGTCTTTGAAGGACTTGATGTTGTAGAAAAAATTTCAAATTCCGAAACAGATGAAAATGATAAACCGAAAACCGAAATTAAAATTGAAAAAGTAGAAATAAATGAATATAAATCTGAAGGTTAGGTAAAAAATATGCAAGTAATATCCGGAAATATGAGAGGTCTAAAATTAAACTCAGCAAAAAATCCTGATTTAAGGCCCACTAAGGACAGAATAAAAAAATCATTATTTGATATTCTCAGAATTCAAATTCAAGGTAAAACATTTCTTGATTTATTCGGTGGAACAGGTCAAATTGGAATTGAGGCTTTTAGCCAAGGAGCAAAATCAGTTACAATAGTTGAGCTTGAAAGAGAAAATTTCAGAATTATAAAAGAAAACATAAAAAAAATAAAAATACCTTATAATATTAAAGCATATAATCAAGAGGCAGTAGATTTTTTAAAAAACTCGTCTGAAAAGTATGATATAATTTTTTTAGATCCTCCATATAAAAATACAGAACTACTCACAAAATCTTTAAAAGAAATTTTGAACTCAAAACATTTGCCTGATATACTCGCTGTAGAAGCATTATCTTCGCAGCAAATTTCTATTGATGAAAAAAAATTTTATTTGCGAAAAAAGTATCGTTATGGTAAAATATCGCTGTATTTGTATGAAAAAAATAATTAGTACAATATGAAGGAGAGAACTTTTTATGACAAGCATTGAAAAATTAATCGAAAGTATCGAATCAGAATTGGAATCAGCATGGCAACTTCCTATGTCAGGCGGAAAAGTTTTAGTTGAAGTCAAAGAAATAAAAAAATTGATTGAAGCAACAAAAGAAAATTTACCAATGGAAATAGTACAAGCTAAAAAAATAGTTCAGGACCGTTCAAATATTATAGACAAAGCTCGAGAAGAAGCCGAAATGATGATAAAAAGTTCCGAAAGTAAAATAAAAGAACTTGTTAATAACAGTGAAATAGTAAAACTTGCTCAAGAAAAAGCAAAAGAAATACTTTCTCAAGCTGAATCTCAATCTAAAAGTATACGTTCTTCAACAGATGAATATGCAGGAAACGTTATGAAAGAACTTGATGAAACTATCACCAGTTCACTTGCAGAGATTCGTAAAGTAAGAGAAATGTTTAAATCAAGGTAAAAAGGTTACATAAAAAAGAGCCTCTTTCAAAAGAGGTTCTTTTTTTACTTACAATTTTTATAAAATGTGACACTGCTCGACTTTTATTTTTTAGGAATCTTAAAATTTGCAATACGACATCCAAAACCGTTTTCTCGGAAATCTCTCAATATTCCATTCAAAGTTCCAACTAATCCACTAATCTTACCAACTAATTCGGCACCTTCACTACTTTTATTAAGATTATCTAACAGCTTGTTCAAAAACTCAACAAAATTAACTATGATAGGCGAAACATTTTTTTTATCCTCCGGAGAAAGATTTTCAAGGGAATTAGGTTCTTGAAGAAATCTACCGAGACTCGAACAAAAATATCTAAACCTTTCGAAATCTTCACTACTGATGCTCTTTCTCAAAGTACTTAAGAAATCAACTCCAATTTTAGATGCTTCATTTAAAGACTCACCAACACCACTAAAACTATTTACAACTTTATAAACTTTAACACCAACCACACCTGTAAAAAGAGTAACAGTAGTTAAACAAACAACACCACTAATTTTTAAAACATTATCCAATGCATTCATTGCTAAATTCTCCTTTTAATCAAACTATTCTCATTTTTAATATTATTATAATACTAAATCTCATAAGTGTCAATATTTTTACTTTTTTATATTAATAATTTTATCGCACCAATCTTTATAAAACTTTACATCATGCGAAACAAGTATAATTGCCCCCGGCCAAATTTCCAGTTGCTTTTTAAGACATTCTTTTGCATCTTCATCAAGATGATTGGTAGGCTCATCAAGTATAAGAAAATTAGATTTTTTAAGCATGAGGTCACATATTTTTACTTTAGCTTGCTCTCCACCGCTTAATGATTTAAGTGGCTGAAAAACATGATCGGATTTAAGTCCGCACAAAGACAAATTCTTTCTTATTTCACTTTGAGGCAATTTAAAAAATCTTTCGCCAAGCTCCTCAAGAGGTGATTTTGAATCATCTTCCCAATTAAACTCTTGTTCAAAATAAGATACCTTTGTCTCCTCCGAAAAATGGAACCATCCGGAAATAGGTTTAATTTCTCCGACTAAAGTTTTAAGTAAAGTAGACTTACCTGTACCATTAAACCCGGTTATAACTATTTTATCACAAGATTTCATTTCGAAGCTTATTTTGGGAATCAAGCGTTTGTTATATCCCACTGCCAAATCTTTAACTATCAGTACTTTTTGTTCTTCAATTGGCAAATATTTGAAGTTAAATCTAGGTTTTATACTTTTTTCCGGTGGTGAAATTAAATTCATTTTTTCAAGTTTTTTTATTCTACTCTGAGCCTGTTTTGCCGTTGAAGCTCTAACACGGTTTTTAGCAATAAATTCCTCATGTTTCTTTATTTCTTTTTGTTGAGCTTTAAATTCTCTTAAATAAGTTTCTTTTTTTATGTCTTTTATTTTTAAGAATTTAGAAAAATTTCCAGGATATTTTTTGATTTCTTCAAATTCAATATCAATTATAAAATTGGATATTTCATTTAAAAAATCGAAATCATGAGAAATAACTATAAATGCACCTTTAAATCCCTTAAGATAGCCTTTTAACCATTCTATATGTTCTTTATCTAAAAAGTTTGTAGGCTCGTCCATAAGAAGCATATCTGGTTTTTCAAGAAGAAGCTTAGCAAGCATGACTTTTTCTTTTTGCCCACCACTTAACTTATTTAAAGGTTTATCAAGACCTATTGGGATAAGTCCGAGACCTCCAGCAACTTTAAGTACTGTACTTTCTATTTCATAAAATCCTGCATTTTCCAAAATATTTTGATACTCTGTAGATTTATCAAATATCTCTTGCGTAAAGTTTTCAGACATTTCAGAATAAATTTTTTGAAGTTCAGATTCAATATCATAAAGATAGTTAAAAGCTGTTTTTAAATACTGAAGTATAGTCTGTTCACCGCTAATACTTGCATATTGATCTAAATATCCTACTTTAATTCCTTTTTGCCATTTTATTTGCCCTTCATCGGGGATTGTTTCCCCTCTTATGGTATTTAAAAGTGTGGTTTTCCCACAACCATTTTTACCAACAAGCCCTACATGCTCTCCTTTAAAAATTTCAAAAGAAGAATTTTTATATAATATTCTGTCTGCATACGAAAAAGACAGATTTTTTACTTCTAAAAGTCCCATACAGCCACCTTCGAAACAGTAATTTTCAAGTGATTTTTTTATTTTAACATAATTAAGTATATTTTTCAAGTTTATAAATTTTCAGCCGAAAACAAATAATTTTATTTGATATAGTTGATAATTTTTTTAGTAAATAATATAATATAATATGATATTTATATATTTTTATTTTGAAAGGAGTATTTTAAACCATGATTGCAACGCAACCAAATTTAAGCTTTGAATTTGTAGGTAACAACAAGTTTTTACTACAAGAAATAAACAGCCTTGTAAAAAACATATATATTGATTACTACAGTAAATTTTACAGTCCTGTTTGTGTAAAAAAAATATACGATACATATCAAAGCCCGGACGCAATAGAAAAAGCCATCCTTCAAGGAGATAAATATTACATAGTAAAATCAAATGAAACCAATATCGGGTATATTGCCGTAAATATTAATGAAAAAAAGAAAAAAGTGTTTTTATCTAAATTTTATCTTGACTCAAAAGTCAGAGGCCAAGGAATAGGCAAAAAAATAATGGACATAATAAAAAATACTTCGAAAAAAATGAGTCTAAAAAATTTAGAATTATATGTTTACAAAAATAATCCAAGCGTTAATATATATGAAAAAATGGGATTTAAAGTATTAAAAAATTTCTCTAAGTATTTAGGTAAAGCCACAAGAGAAGATTATTATCTTATGGGAACGAAATTAGACTAAAAATTAATTCCTCACTTTAAAAGTGAGGAACTTTTATTTTATTTATTATCTACTTTTACCATGTGGGCTATTAAATCTAAAAGCTTAGAACTATAAGCCCATTCGTTATCATACCATGATATTAATTTTACAAATTTGTCATTAAGCATTATGCTTGCTTTTTCATCGAATATCGAAATTCTGCTGTCTCCGCATAAATCACTGGAAACTAAATTTTCATCGTTGTATCCGAGTATACCTTTCATACAACCTTCCGAAGCAAGCTTAATCGCTCTGAAAATATCTGTTTTATCTGCACTTCTTGAAAGTTTACATGTTAAATCAACAACTGAAACATTAAGGACAGGAACTCTAAACGACATTCCGGTAAGTTTACCCTTAAGTTCCGGAATAACAAGACCGACTGCTTTTGCAGCACCTGTTGAAGAAGGAATTATATTACCGCTTGAAGCTCTTCCACCACGCCAATCTTTTCTTGAAAGTCCGTCTACGGCATTTTGAGTATTGGTTACAGCATGGACTGTTGTCATAAGTCCTTCTTCAATACCGAATTCATCATTTATAACTTTAGCGAGAGGTGCTAAACAATTCGTAGTACAAGAAGCATTTGAAACTACATTCATGTTTTTATTATATTTTTCAAGATTTACACCGCAAACAAAAGTTGGAGTTATAGAATCTTTTGCCGGAGCGGAAATAACGACTTTTTTAGCTCCTGCTTTCAAATGAGCTGATGCTGCTTCGGTAGAACAAAATACTCCTGTTGATTCAACAATATAAGAAGCTCCCACATGACCCCAGGGAATATTTTCAGGAGATTTTTCCGAAAAAGTATTTATTTCCATATCATCAACATACAGCATACCGTCTTTCTCGGTTATATCATGATTGAATGTCCCGTGAACAGAATCATATTTTAACAGATAAGCCATATATTCCGCACTTACAAAAGGATCGTTTATTCCGACCACTTGAAAAATTTCAGGTTTTTCCAAAGCAATACGTAAAACCATTTTACCTATTCTTCCAAAACCGTTTATTCCTATTTTTATTGCCATAAATAAGCACCTCTCAATTTAATTTTCTACATAATAAATTATACTGATAATTAAAGAAAATATATACTAAATTTTTTGAGAATCATTACCAGAACTAATTTTGCTCTTTCTTATTTCTCCATATGCATATATTACTACAGATAATATATAAACCGCAATCATACCTTGTAGATTTAATGTAGTACTTTCAACTTCATTTACCACCGATGAACCCTTTATAATAACATAATAATTAACTGCTTTCATAGCTGTAAGTATAACCGTTGCAGTTCCAAATCCAATAATTAATTTTACAATGTTGAGGTTCGAAGATGTTGAAAATACTTGAGTATAATACAAAAAGAAAAGTGCCGAAAAAGCGGTTAAAGTTATGTCATAAATATTTGAATTATCATTTTGAACCGATAAAAATAAAATTAGTTGGAAAGCATACCAAAAAACAGGACAGTATATGAAAAACGACAAAAATGAAAATAAATTTTTCCCGGTTAATAAAGTAATTGTCATTATAACAAAAGTTAAACAAGAAAGAATCGACAAAGCGACCATCATAACCGGTTGCCACTCAAAATCATAAATAGATTTAGCATTATAATATGTTGATATACAAGTGAAAAAACTAAGTGCAACTAAAACACTCATTACAGCAAGAGGAATATCTCGCTTTACTTTAAGATTTTTTATTTCTATTTTAGAAAATTTTATCAATAATAAAATAGCCATTATGGCACCAAAAAATAAAGCAGTAAACCATCCTGACTCTACAAAATTCGTAACAGAACCCAGTTTGAAATAATCATTAAAACTTAAAAAGACAATCACAAACAACAAAATACCTGTTAATGCTCTAGCAATTCTAAGATACATTGTTAATACCTCCAATGAAATTAAATTTTTTAGACTTTTGAAGTTTTAAACATAACCTCAATATCTCGTCCATATAATCTATATTATACGGAGCTTTCTAAACTATCAGTTTATATTAAGCCGACTCTAAAGTCAATACGCACGTATTACAAAAAAGTTTAGAAATCTGGACAAATACAAAGGGACGTGAATTTTTATGAAACAAGAAATGCAAAGAAAATTACTTATTTTATTTTTTATTTTTATTTCGATGGTTTTCATTCCGCTTCTTTCGGTAAGTAAAAAAAGAGAATTAATAAATTTAGAATCACCCTTAAAATTATCAGAAGAGAGAAAAGAATCAAATTCAAACTTTTTTAAAATTCTTGACAAATCCAGCGGAAAAATTATAAAAGTACCGGATGAAGAATTTTTATACAGTGTTGTAAGCTGTGAAATGCCGGCTTTATATGAAAAAGAAGCCATTAAAGCTCAAGCGGTTGCATCTTATACATATTTTTGTAGAGAAAGATCAAATTCAAGAAAAGAAAATTCAAAGGAATATGATTTCACTGCCGATACCTCGAAATGGATAAATTATATTCCTGAAGACCAAATGAAAATAAAATGGGGAAATAACTTTGAGAAATACTATACTAGAATAAAAACTTGCGTAAATGAAGTTTTCCCGCAAGTTGTAGAAGAAAACGGAAATTTAATTTTTGCAGCATATCATGCAATTTCTTCCGGAGAAACCGAAAAGTGCCAAGATGTTTTCGGAGGAGATCTTAAATATCTGACAAATGTTGAAAGTCCCGGAGACAAACTTGCATCCGGGTACGAAACCAAAACAGAAATATCTCTCCAGGAATTCAAAGAAAAAATTAAAAATAACAGTAAAAATATATCTTTTGAAGGAAATCCTTCAGACTGGATAAAAATTAATTCAAGAACTCAAGGTGGTATGGTAAAAGAAATAACGATATGTTCTGAATCTTTCAAAGGTCAGCAAATAAGAAAAATTTTTGGTCTGAGATCCTCAGATTTTACCGTAGATTTCAACTCAGAGGAAGAAAAAATAATATTTACTGTAAAAGGTTATGGTCATGGTGTAGGAATGAGTCAAAGCGGTGCACAATATATGGCAAAACAAGGAGCAAATTATCAAAAAATACTTTCATGGTACTATCCCGGCACCTCTATATCAAAGCTAAAAAAAATATGACATTTATATAAGTTATATGATATAATTACTCTGAGGTGAATTTAAATGTGGTTTTTACAGCCCGGAATAACTTTTTATGATCTTATTTTAAGAATATTAGCAATACTTGTTATAATTTTTTTAGTACTTCCACTGCATGAATTTTCTCATGCCTGGGTAGCATGTAAATTAGGAGATGATACTCCGAGATTCCAAGGGAGACTAACACTAAACCCTGTTGCTCATTTTTCTGTTTGGGGAGCAATTTGTATGCTTCTTTTCGATTTTGGATGGGCCAAACCGGTTACAATCGACATAAGAAATTTTAAAAATCCCAAAAGAGACAGTGCTCTCGTTTCATTAGCAGGTCCTGTTTCAAATATCATAGCAGCACTTGTAGGAGGTCTTTTACTTAATTTAACGCAGTTTATGCCCTCCAAAGACATAGCTATGGCTTTTGCTGATTTGCTTTCCTATTATATATCAATAAACGCATTACTTGCCGCTTTTAACTTATTCCCTATTCCATCATTTGACGGTTTTAAAATTTTAGAAGCATTCATACCTGAAAAATTCATTGAAGCATACTATAAAAATATTAGAGTTATTATATGGATAATTCTTATTTTGCTTTTATTTGGTTTTTTTGATTATCCATTGATATTTGTTGAGAGAACTCTTTATAACTTTGTGATAAAAATAACTCACATACCAATAAATTTTTAACTTTAGCGATGAATATAATCGGATGGTTATGGATATAATCTAAATAATCTTATTATTTATTGAGGGCAATATGTATGTTATATTACTTACTTTATTGATTTTAATAGTTATTTTGACAGTCATTTTATTTATTCCTATTAAACTAAAAATAAGCCACAACAAAAATTTAGAAATCCAACTAAAAATATTTATGTTAAAAATTACTTTGTATAGCAATAAAAAAAAGAAACATTCAAAAAATAAATCAATGGGCTATTCAAATAACAATTACTCCGAAAATATTTTTTCTAAGGCAAAAAAGCAAGGAATTACAAACTCAATAAAATCCGTCTATAATTTTTTTAATACTTCAAGAAAATTATTAAAGGAAATTTTAGAAAAAACAGAAATAAATGATTTAACTTTTATTATAAAAGTCGGGAGTGAAAATTCCTTCAATACAGCTTTGGTATATGGACAAGCTTCTACTCTGGTTTATTCTTCATTTGGTATATTATATTCTTTAAAATGTCCACAAAACTATCAAGTTAAAGTAATTCCTGATTTTACTGAAAATAAAAATTCTTTTATTTTAAACTTGGAAATAGAATTCAAACTAATTTACTTAATCTTAAGTTTTTTAAAATACTCGAAAAAATTAAAAACAATATCAAAAATTAAATCGTGAGGGTGAAAAAATATGAGTAATAAAATTGAAAATTTAATGGATTCAGCTCTTGAAAAAATAAAATCTATAGTAAATGCAAACACAGTAATAGGAGAATCAATAACCACTCCTGACGGAACAGTTGTTATACCGGTTTCAAAAGTAAGCTACGGTTTTGCCTCAGGAGGATCCGATTTTTCAACAAAAGACTCAAAAGATATGTTCGGAGGAGGAAATGGTGCGGGAGTAAATATCGTTCCGGTTGCTTTTTTAGTAATATCTGAAGGAGATGTAAAACTTCTTCAAGTTGAATCATTTAACACTACTTTAGACAGAATTATTGCAATGACACCAGACATAGTAGATAAAATTTCTAAAGCTGTAAGGAAAAAAAGAGAAGAGAAATAATGTGTTGAATATAACTATTTATTCCTGTATAATTAGTCTATAAGTATTAATTATGTGGAGGATAATATACAATGATTAAAAGATTAACTCGATCGAAAAAAGATAAAAAGATATTTGGTGTTTGCGGAGGAATTGCTGAATATTTTGAAATCGATTCGACATTAGTAAGAATAATATGGATAATTTCTTCCTTAATATTTGGATTTGGCTTTATTGCATATCTTTTATGTGCTTTGGTAATGCCTACAGAAAAGTAAAAAAGCATTGTTTTTAGACAATGCTTTTTTTAATTCTTTAAAAGTAATTTAATTTTTATTTTTTTCTCTTTTTAGTTTATTCATATGTTTCGATTTGCTCTACTACAGGAACATCATCGTAATAATCATCGCCTTTATATATTCTGTATCTCATTTTATGGGTACCAAATCTATCGCTACTGGTAAATATATCTTTATCTTCAATACATCCGCCGAAAACTTTTTATTCATCTTTTAAATTAATTGCCTTTAATGCTTTATCAGGCATGTAAATCATCCCTTTAAAAATAAAAAATATTGTAGACTATGCTTAAAATCCACAATATATTACAATAATTTACTATAAGTTATTAAATTATTTTTATAAATTTATATATTTTTCAAAATTACACACTTCTTATACCACTTATTGCTCGAATAATACCATTTATATCCTTTTTAAATTCAATTGAATTATATCCTGAATTTTCCATTATTCTTTTCACGTCTTCAAATTGATTTTTTCCTATCTCAAAAACAAGACTTCCGCCAATTTTTAATTTAGATGACCACAATTTACATATACCTCTATAGAAATCAAGACCGTCAATACCACCATCCAATGCAACTCGAGGCTCAAAAAAAATCTCTTTTTCGAGTGTTTCTATTTCATTTGTTTTAATATATGGAGGGTTAGATAGAATCAAATCGAAGAAATTATTTTTAAAGTCTTTATATTTCTCATAAAGATTTCCAAAAATGGGCTTTACACTACTGTTTTCTTTTTCCATATTTTTTTTAAGATAACAAAAAGCATCCGAATAATATTCAAGGGCATAGATATCAGAATTACTTTTCAAAAATTTTTCAATCGAAAGTGCAATACAACCACTTCCACTACAAATATCAATAATATTGCTTTTTTCTTCAGACCTTATACAGTTCAGTGCAAGATCTATAACTGCTACAGTATCTTCTCTCGGGATTAACACCCCTTCGCCTACCAGCAAATCCAAACCCATAAAGTCCCAATGGCCTAAAATATATTGCAAAGGTATTCCTTGAGAACGCTTATAAACAGCCTCTTTTAAAACTTTCAAGTTTTCAGAGCTTATCTCTTCATTTCTGTTTAAAAAAAGATTCGTATAACTTAAATTCAAGTAATTTTCCAAAATTATATTTACTTCATTTTGTAAAGTATGATTATCTAAATCAGGGAGATTTTTCTTCGAGTATTCATAAAATTCACGTATATTCATAATTGGTTTCCTCGCAATATTATTCAGGCTTATAAATAGGTAAACTCACAGTCACAGTAGTTCCAAAACCTTCCTCACTTATTATTACAAGTTTTCCGCCATGAAGGTCAACTATTTCATCAACTATTGCAAGTCCTATTCCCGATCCTCTTTTTAAATGATTTGCTTTGTAAAATTTTTTGGTAACATTAGGTAAATGATTTACCGGTATTCCGCAACCATTGTCTGTTACACTTATAACAATATTATCTTCTTTTTCACTAACATTAACACTTATTCCCCCGCCTTCATTAGTGTATTTAAGTGCATTGTCAAGAATATTTATAAAAACTTGTTTTAATCTGTTTCTGTCGCCCAAAACTGCAGAAAGCATTTTAGGCTCAGAATATATAAGAGTTTTGTTTTCTGCATCAGCTCTGTTTTTAAACATATAAACCGCTTCACCGATTTCCGCAAGAATATCAACTTTTTCTTTAACTAGATTTACCTTTTTTTCTCTTATACTTGAAAAATCAAGCATTTCTTCTACTATTCCCGACAATCGTTCTGTTTCTCTTGCGATAGTCTCAAGCCCTCTTTTCATCGTTGAAGGATCTGAATCGCAAAGTTGCATTGTTTCCGCCCAACCTTTTATTGCTGTAAGAGGAGTTCTTAATTCATGAGATATAGAAGAAATGAAATCATTTTTTAATTTCTCAGATTGTTTAAGCTCAGCAGCCATATTGTTTATAGCATCACTTAGTTCACCAATCTCATCATTATACTTTTTATCAATTTTAACATTAAAGTCACCCTGTGCAATTAACTTTGACTTTTTGCAAATATCACTTACAGGATTAACAATCGATTTAATAAAATAAGTACCGGAAATAACCATAAAAAATATAACTATAAGTTCAATTAGTATTAGTAAAAATGTTCCTATAAAAATCTTGGTTTTAACATTTTCAAGTGAAACCACATATCTAACAGAACCTATATATTTACCTTCGCAATCGTAGAGACTTCTGCTTACACATAGCAAAGTTTCTCCTTCAATACTTTTTCCTTTCCATATTCCGGTACCTTCTTTTTTAGCTTGCCAATAATCAGGGTAGATTTGAGTTTCCTGAGGCAAAAATCCCATTGATGAAATAACTACTTCATCATTTTCATCAAAAATCATAACTTCGAAATTTTCTTCTTTAGGAATATCTTCAACATAGTAAACAGCTTTATCAAGAAATGTACTTTCACTTTTGGAACAAAAATTTTTGAATACACTGTAAACTTCATTTGACCTTCCAACCAGAGTCTGCTGTACACCACTGTAAAAATATCCTTGTAGTATAAAATTAAAAGCAATTACAAGCAAGGTAAAAATTCCAATTACGAATCCTACATTATTAAGCATCCATCGCTTTTTAATACCTTTAATTACTGTCATTTTTTAATTCTCCCATTTATAACCCATACCCCAAACAGTAATTATATGTCTCGGAGCGGATGGATCATCTTCGATTTTCATTCTAAGTCTTCTTATATTCACATCAACTATTTTTTCTTCACCGCTTTTTGAACTTCTCCAAACTTGATTAAATATTTGAGACCTGCTTAAAACCGTTCCCGGATTAGAGAAAAAATACTCCATAATTTGAAATTCCACCTGAGTAAGTTCTATAACATGCCCTCTTTTTTTAAGTGCTCTGTTTCTTAAATTCAAGACAAATTCTCCGAACTTAATTTCTTCTTTAAATTTATTTTCTGCTCTCATGGAATTGAGTGCCACACGTCTGTAAAGTGCATCTACTCTTGCGACAAGCTCAGAAGGACTAAAAGGTTTAGTAATGTAGTCATCGGCCCCGAGCATCAAACCACTAACCTTATCTATTTCTTGAGTTTTTGCAGTAAGAAGAATTATTCCTATAGTACTGCTTTTTTTTCTAAGTTCTTTGCAAACTTTTATCCCGTCTATACCGGGCAACATTATATCAAGAACAGCCAGGTCAAAGTCACCGTTGTAATGTTCAAACATTTCAAGTGCTTTTTCTCCACTTTCTGTGTCAACAACTTCATACCCCGAACGTTCTAAATTTATGACCTCAAATTCACGAATGGCAGTTTCATCTTCAGCAATAAGTACTCTTTTCAATTTATATTCTCCTCTTTAATTAATTTATAAAATCATTTATTATTTTGATTTTTTCAATTTTTGACTCATTAAAACGATAAACTTCTACTTGCGGATTTGATGTATTTTTGCAAATCAAAATTTCGTCAATTCCGTCATTATTAATATCTTTAAAGTAAATCTTTTCAATATCTTTTGAAAGTCCTACTATTTCTCCGAAAATTTTTCGGGTTTCGTCAATACCTTCACGCAAAAATAAAATATGTAAATTTCCCGGATCATTTTCAGGATGACAAAACATTATTTTATAAACATTATCATCATCAAATTTGTGATCGGAAATAGCACAGTATCTGTCATTTACCATACAGTATCCCCAAGAAAAATCACTCCCTAAATACTTAACTACAATATCTATTAAGTTTTGCTGCTGTTTTGTAAAATCAGGAGATTTCATCGAAGATTGAATGTCGAAAAAATTCTCGCTTGAACACCCAGATAAAACAAGTGGCACACAAAGTAGAATAAATATCTTACTTTTCAAAAAACTTCCTCCGTAAATTAAATTTCAATATTTATAATTTTATCATAAAAAGCCATGCTTTCAACCCTTTTAGAATTATATGTTTAAAAAAACAGTCATTGACATATTATACTATTAGATATATAATTATCACTAAATATTATATTATACTACTAATTTTATTTAAAGGAAGGTATAAAAAATGGGTTTTAAAGACTCCATGATGGGAAGCAATTACAGAACAGGTGTAGTAAGTGATTTCAGTATAGTTTCAAAGGCAGTGTTCTACATTTTCCGAGAAACTAATAAATTCTATGCGGCATCAACCGAAAAATTAGAATTTGTGGCAGCTTTACCGGTCCAAATAAACCCTGATGAATTAAAAGAAGACTTTACTAAAAAAACTTCTAAATTTCAAGACTTAGCCGCAGGTGCAAACCGTTCTTCAGAAATAAATATATCTATTCAAAATAACAAAGATAAAATTTCTATTGAACTTCATTACGATATATATGATGAATATAATATTAGAACTATGGACGGACTTATTTCAACCCCTGACGGTGGAGACAATTTTTTCAGCGACATATCGCTAAAGAATGAAAAACTAACTAGTTTACCAAAGCTCATAGCCTATTCGAGGGACACTTCTGTTCGCACACTCTTTAAATGGGGTACTATGCAATATTTTGGTAGTTTCGAGGACTTAAACTGTAGATACAAAGCTTTCTCACGTTGGGGAGAGCCTTTAAAATGCGATGTAACTGTAATGCTTGAAATAGGAGATGATCAACTATTTGCAAAAGATTCTAGCACGTTAGGTTATACGGAAATCAAAGCCTATGAACAAGCAAGCAATATAGCAAATAGAACTGCATTAGGTCTGGTAACAGCTATAAGATAAATATTTTATTAGGAGGATGCTGAAATTGAGTAGTGATAGACAACTTAGTCTTTCTGTAGCAAAAAAATTGGTTAATGCAAATATTAATGAATATGAAAAATATCTTATAGAAGAAGATGATGAATCTTATGGATATACAAGCTTTGCTGCTTCACTTTTAAGTGCAAATGAATATTGGCGAGATATAAAAAATAAAATACTAGACAATATTATAAATAATAAAACACCTCAGGATAAAAACAGTATTATAAATAATGAATTGGCTAAAGAAATTAGAAGTTATACAAAAAACGAAGAGGAAAATGAAAACAACATTATAAATGCTGAACTGGGTGAATTAAGTGGAGAAAAAAAAAGTAGTAATACCACAATAGGCACCACAAATAATCCAATCGAAGAAAAATCTACATCAGATAACATAACAGGCAACTTAAATGAAAAAGAAAATATAATACCAGATAGCCCGAACGACCTAATCGGAAAAGAATCTACATTAAATAACACAACAGGCAACTTAAATGAAAAAGAAAATATAATACCAGATAGCCCGAACGACCTAATCGGAAAAGAATCTACATTAAATAACACAACAGGCAACTTAAATGAAAAAGAAAATATAATACCAG
>CAKVEA010000002.1 GCA_934728355.1 uncultured Eubacteriales bacterium | reverse complement strand
ATTCTCTTTCGTCCTCCTCTCTATCTCTTTGTTTATCTCTTCTTGTTCTCTCGCATTACTTCATTTCCTTAAACGTTTCTCTTTAAATTAATTTTTTGTTCCTCCAAATTAGGAGTAATTCATATTGTTTAAGATATTTTGAAAATTAATTTTTAGAATGAATATTTAATAATAAATTTAAGATATTTTGTATAAAAACTATTGACATTTATTTTTTGTTTATATATTATATACACGAAAAATATACAAGGAGGACTTAGTAATGAAAAAAGAAGGTAGAAAAATGACATGGGCAATCGGATTGATTGCAGGTTTAGGTGTGCTTTCTATAGCATATGCAGCACTTTCTTCAACACTTCAAATTAAAGGTGATACTACAAAAATCAATACTCACGGTGTTGAATTCTTAAAGGGAGAAGGATATGCGATAGGTGATGATACCAAAGGCAGTGAGATATCATTCAAGAAAGCTGAGGAAAACGATGCAAAGGCTAAAGCTTTAGGAAAACTTGGAAAATGTGAGATAGGTACTTTAGGAGATACATTAGATGGTATGGATAGAGTAAGAAAAAATGATAAAATGACAATTACAGGAACAGAACTTTATGAATGGGGTTCATATGTCGTCTATCAGCTTGACCTTCAAAACCTTGCTTCGAATGATATGAAACTTGATGAAGCACCGGAGGTAGTAGTAACAGCCAGTGATGATACTATAAAAGATCGTGTCAAAGTAAATCTTTATAGTGATGCAGCTTGCAAAAATGAACTTGCAGCATGGCAAGACGGAGACGCAACAACAGGCAATGACAAAGGAAACTGGCTTGCAAAAGCCACAACAGCTGATGCAGGCGGAGCAAAAACCGATGGAGGTACAACATCTTGGTACGTAAAGGTTTACTATAATCAATACAGCAAAGGCGCAAGCCCTGAATGGGAATTGAAAGACGGAACCTTCACCTTCACTGTTGTACCTGTATGGAAAGCAGCTTAATTGAATAAGAAGATTTTTTATGTGTAGGGTAAATAGATTGAATAAGTATAAAAACATTTTAATTTCTATTGAATGTCTACTTGCGAGCATGTTGATTGTGGACAGCTTTATAAGAGATATAGTATCCATAAACTTTTTGACATGTGTTATAGCATTGCTCTTTTTAATCTTAGTTGCCCTTATGAAATTAGAGCCCGATAACAGACGATATGTTAGTGATGCGATAGAAACAATAACAATAATAGTTGCTTCTTATTATATACTCATATATCTTTTTGGTCTGATATCGGGTTTTTGCACAAATTCAAACAATTTTACGCTTAAAGGAATATTAACAAATATTTTTAAATTTGGAGCGTATATAGTATTTTGTGAAATGTTCAGATACATGGTCGCAACAAAAGAACCTAAAAGTAAAATTAGTTTAACTTTACTTGTGATTGTTTTGAGCTTGTGCGATGTATCTGATTTAATTTATAAGTGCAATTTTAATGATATAAGTGATACTATAGCCCTTATTGGATTTTCAGTTGTTCCAAGTGTAATTAAAAATACAGCTTTAACTTATATAGCTTTAAAAGTAGGCTTTAAACCAACTATTTTTTACAGATTTTTTATGGAGCTTCCGGAATATTTTTTACCGATTTTCCCAAATACAGGTGAATACGTCCAAACTATACTCAATATTGCTGTACCTATGTGTGTTTTTGCTTATTTCTGGAAAAAATTCAGTCCGCGAAAATCCGTTACTTTTGAGGATCCTAAAATAAAAACAATAAAATTAAGTATACAAATATCACTTATTGTAGTTATGAGTGTATTTGTAGCATTAATCAGTGGCTTTTTTAAATATCAACTTTTAGCAGTTGGCTCGGAGTCTATGACACCAACGATTCTAAAAGGTGATGCTGTGATGATTAGGAAATTAAATTCAGAAGAACTCCGAAAACTCTCTATAGGGGATATTCTTGCTTTTAAAAAATCAAATATAGTTTTAGTTCACAGAATAAGAAAAATTATAAACTCTAAGGGGGAACTTTTTTTTAGAACTAAAGGAGATTTCAATAATTTTGAAGATAATTTTATAACTAAAGAGGAAGATGCAATAGGAATAGTTCTTTTTAAAGTTCACCAAATTGGTGCACCAACTGTATGGCTTAAAGAGCTTGCAAATTTCTAGCTAAGTAAGAAGGTGAAATAATTTTGAAAAAAATAAAGAAATGGTATATTTTTCTTGCTATAATATTTGTTTCTTTGTCTTTTTTGTCGTTTTATGGTGCAGTTACTTTTAAAATAGAACAAAAATTGTCTTATAGCGAAGAAGGTAATTTGAATTACAAAGTGTACTTGAAATCTAATGATGATTTCAATACTACTTATTTAGGGGAAGACAGGAAGTATATAGCCAGTCTTATAGACCATATAGACATTGAATATAATTATAAATTCAAAGGCGATAAACCTATGGATTATACACTTAATTATTATATAATTGCGAAAACAGCCGTTAAAGATAATAGTGATGAAAGTAAATTAATCTATGAAAATGACAAATATTTGCTTGAAAGTCAAATAAGAGAATTTAATGGGCAAGAGGAAGCAAGTTTGTCTGAAACGGTTAGTATCAGCTACGATGAATGTAATAAAATTGTGAATGATTTTAATACTAAGTATGGACTTTCGGGAATGAAGAACAATGTTGAAATTTCACTTTTTGTAGAGCTTAAAGGAACAAGCGATTATTTTGAATCTCCGATAAATGATAAAAGTGAAATCAGCTTGAATGTTCCTCTCACGGATAAAACCTTAGCGATTAATTTTGAATATAAAGATATAGATAAAAAAAGTGAAAAAGTTGAAGTGTCTTCCGATAAGCTATGGAATAAAGTTTTCTTTGGATTGGGTATTTTAAGTGCATTTGTGGCTGTTGCAATTCTTTTCAATATTTTTAAATCTTACAGAGAAATTTCAAAATCGGAGAGTAAATACGAGAAAAATAAAAATTATATTTTACATTACTACAGCAAAATTATTTCTAATATGGAAGATTTTTCAAACTTGCCAAATAACGAATTTATAGAAGCAAAAGAATTTATAGATTTATTAAATATAAGAGATTGTCTTAATAAACCAATACTTTTTTTAGAAATTGAAAAGGGAAAAGAGTCGTGGTTTATGGTTGTTGATGACAAAACCATTTATAGATACCTTTTGAAGGAAAATGAAGATTTGAAATAAAGGCAAAAGGGGATTTATTATGTTAAAAAATAAATTTAAATATTTTAAAAACAGTAGTTTCTTTTTGCCGGGTCTCTTCATGATTGCTTCTATTATGTTTTTGTCAGTAATTTATGCTATTCTGACTTCCACTTTAAATATAATTGGAAGTGGGAAAGTCTTAGCTAAAGAAATAAATGATTATTACTATAAAGGCGGGTATTTTTATTCCGATGAGAATTGTGAAAACAAAGTTTGGTCAGTTTCAAAGAAAGATTATCTTACTAAAATGACTGATGTTGTAAGTCAAATGTCAGATGGTAATAATATATATATTTTGTCGGAATACTCAGTTGATGAAAATGAAGATATAAATATTTCAGGAAAAAATATTATAATTAAACGTCATGAAAGTTATAGGGACTCTTCATTAATTAAAGTTACTTCGGGAAGCAGTTTAAATATATCTGTGAGCGCAGATTCGGCATTGGTTATAGATGGTCAAGAAATTGAAAGTGAAGTTGAAAATGGATCGGTCTTTTATGTTGATACAAATGGAACTTTAAGTGTTTGCGGAGAGGGAACCAAAAATATTATAATTCAAAATAATGTTTCAACTTCGGCTATAAATGGAGGAATATTTTATATAGCTCAAGAAGGAAATGTAAATTTTGAAAATGTTTCTATTAAAGAAAATAAAATTTCCTCCTCTGGTAATATTTACGGATCCATAATTTGTGCTATGGGAACATTAACATTTGAAAACAGTGAAATTACAAAAAACACCATTTCTGCTTCTAGTGATTATGGATCCTTATATGTAAAAAATACAGCAAGTGTAACTTTAATTAACGATGTTGTCATCAGTGAAAATGAAAATACTGTTAGCGAGATGCAAAGTAATTTATGTGTTGATGAAAATACCACTGTAAACACAAAAAATTTAGACTCAGGTAAAGGAACCAGTAAAATAGGGGTAACTACTGTGGTTTCTCCTACTTCGGATAATGCAGTAACCTTTTCCTCAAATGGAGAATCTTCTTCAAATTTGAGTTACTTTTTTTCAGATAATGAAAAATATATTGTTAAACAGTATGGTGGAAATTTACAAATTGCTACCGAAGAATATTACTACAGTCAAGGATATTTCTACAAAGAAGAAGACCTTAAAAATAAGGTACTTTCTTCGAGTGACAAAACCACTCCTATAACTAAACTTTACGAAGCGGTTAATCAAATCGGGTTTGATGGAAATATTTTTCTTGTTACACAGTATTCGCCTTCTTCAGATGAAAAAATTGATGTTCCGACAAAGAAAACAGTTAATATCAAAAGATATTCCACTTTTACTGTCGGGTCAATGCTAAGTATTGTAAATCATGATTTTACAATCCAAACTTTTGATTCTTCTTCACAGATAACTTTAGACGGTTGTGGAATTGAATCCACTGTAAGTGGATCTTCGGATTCAGGTGGGGGAATTTTCATAAATGGTGGAAGCTTGACTTTAAAAGGTTACAGTGGTACTCAAAATATAATTGTAAAGAATCATAAATCCAAATACGAAAGTTGTTTTGGAGTAGCAATTAATTTGGTTGGTCAAGATGGAAATGTTATCACTTTAAGTAACACAAAAATATGTGATAATGTCGGAAATGCTACTTCCAGTAGCACATCATACGGAGGAGCGATTGGAATGATGAGCGGTGATTTGGTTGCTACTGACAGTGTAATTTCAGGAAATGGTATTTATTCTCAAAGTGGCTCTTCGGTTGGTGGAGCGATTTACGGATTAAGTACAGGAACAGCAACTTTAACGCGCTGCACAATTTCAAATAATGTTGTGTCGGCTTTGTCTTCAGGTAAAGATTCATTTGCAAGTGCAGTTGGATTTTATTATGGAAATTTAGTTTTAAATGAAACTGAAATTTCAGGAAATCAAGTGGTATCTGTTGCAAATACTGATTCAAGTGGAGGAGCGGTAAGTTGGTCTTCTTCAGGTAACATGACTGTGAAAGGAAAAGTAATTGTAAAAGATAATATTTATAAATATTCAAATACTGAAATCCCAAGTAATATTCAAATATCTAAAAATTGCCAAATGTCCACAAAAGATTTATCATCAGGAAGCTATATCGGGATTACTTCACAAGTCAATCCCACACTTAACTCTCCTGTTGTATTTTCTCCAAGTAGCAAAGCGACTTCAACAATAGACTACTTTTTTTCAGATAATGAAGACTATTATGTATCTAAAAGCTCCGGTGGAGATTTGCAACTTGAATATCCACCAAATTATTACTACTATTACGGATCGGCAGGAAGTCAAACTACACAAGGATATTTTTATACTGATTCAAGTCATACAAATAAAGTTTTGAATTCTTCGGGTAATGCAATAACAAAGCTTTCCGATGCGGTTAATATAATTCATAATAAAAAAATAATTTATTTGGATTCTGAATATAATCTTTACTCCGGAGACGAAAGTATAATTGTACCTTATGGAAAGAGTTTAACAATAAAGAAGAATTTTACAGTCAATAATGCTATGATTAACATAAAAAATAATTGTAGTATTAAAGGCGAAACAGGATCCAATCTTGTGATAGATGGTTCAGATATTGCAAATACCGGAGGTGGTGGCGGATTTTGGGCAGGAACAAAAGGAAAAAGTTTGAGTGTAGAAAATGTTACTATTCAGCATTGCAATGCTAAAAATGGTGCAGCGATTTATATATCAAACACAGTTTCTGCAACAATAAAAAATGTAGAGATTGTAAATAATAGGTCTGAAGTTTCAGGAAATACGTACGGAAGAGGTGTTGGCATTTGCAATAAAGGTGGAGGAACGGTTGATGTTATTAATTGTAATATCCACGGAAACACTATTTTACCTAAAAACTCTTCGACAATTACATTAAACTTTTATGGTGTAGGTGTATATTGCTCCGAATCCGGTGCGATTACTAATTTAACGAATTGCAAAATTTACGACAATACTTTTTCTAAAACTTCAGGTCATTCTACTATATGTCAGTCAGCAGGTGTATTTAATGAAAGTACCATGACAATAACAGATTGCAGTATAACAAACAACAAAAGTTTAACCGGATCAGGTAGCGGCTCACTTACCGGTTACGGTTCTGGGGTTTATCAAAATAAAAATGGAACATTATCTTTAAGCGGTGTGGTTACTGTAAACGGCAATACTTTTGGAACTGCTAGCGATAATCTTTATTTGGTTTCCGGAGGATCTATTAATACAAAAGGTTTAAAATCAGGAAGTAAAATAGGAATAAAGTCAGAGACAGTACCTACATCTTCATCTCCCGTGACTATTTCTAAAAGTGGTGAAGCAGCTTCAAGTGCAAGTTATTTTACATCCGACGAGTCGAATTATACGGTTGTTTTGAAAGACGGAGTTCTTAATTTGGCAGTTTTAGAAGAAATTATCGTAGGAAACACTAAAGTATTTACTATAAATTCTTCAAATCCAAGTATTAAAATAACACCTGACGGATATTATTATCCTTCCGATTCTTCGAGTATGACTTCGTTTACGGGCACTTATGTATTAACGGGAACTTTTACAGGAACAAGTTCGAGTACTCCTTCAATAATTTTTGAAAATACTTATTCAACTACTAAAACTATAAAAGTCAAATTTAAAGATTTAGTTCTTAAAGCTTATGATTGGTGTACTCTTGGATATATTTCTGGTAATGCTCCCATGGAAATTTATGTGACCAGTGAAGGAACAAATTCATTGCAAGCTTATAATCATCCATCATTTCAAATTGGCAGTGATGCCGCTGGAGGAACAAATGTGAGGTTATCCGTAACTTCCGGGTCTATTCTTTTGGGAAGTGTATACAGTGGCACGAGTTATAAAGTTATAACTGATAAAGCAAATTTATATTTCAACGGATCACTGTTTACTGAAAAATCTAAAAATACAACTTTTACTTCCAGTGGGTATACTCAGTAAAAATAAAGCTTTATATCTCAAAGGGTAAATCTCTTTGAGATATTTTTTACCATACATTCCCTTTGTTTGACTCATTTACCTTTAGGTAATATAATATAGTAAAAAAATACGTAAAGGAGAAAATATACTTGGATAAAAAAACATATGGAAATGAAAGTATATCTTCATTAAAGGGTGCTGAAAGAGTAAGAAAACGCCCTGGAGTAATATTTGGGTCCGATGGTATAGAAGGTTGTGAACATTCTATTTTTGAAATACTTTCGAATTCTATAGATGAAGCTCGTGAAGGTCACGGTGATGTTATAAATGTGACTTATTTTAAAGATTACTCTATTGAAATTGAAGATCATGGCAGGGGAATACCTGTAGATTACAATAAAAACGAAAAAAGATTTAACTGGGAACTATTATTTTGTGAGCTTTATGCAGGAGGAAAATACGGAGGAAATTTTCAGGGAAATTATGAGTATTCTTTAGGTTTAAATGGCTTGGGGCTTTGTTCGACTCAATATGCTTCTGAATATATGGATGTTGAAATAAAAAGAGACGGATATATATATAATCTTCATTTTGAAAAAGGTGAAAATATAGGAGGAATGAAAAAAAACTCCTATAAAAAGAAAGACACAGGCACTAAGATTCGTTGGAAACCGGATATAACCGTATTTACAGATATTAGTGTACCGTTTGAATATTTAACCGATGTTTTAAAACGTCAAGCGGTTGTAAACTCAGGGATAGAATTTTATCTTAAATTTCGGGAGCCTGACGGTAATTTCAAAGAAATGAAATTTAAATATCCGCATGGAATAGTTGACTACGTCGAAGAAATTTTGAATGGAGATTATTTGACTCCTATTCAAAGTTGGTCTCTTGAAAAAGAAGTCAGAGATCGAGAAGATAAGCCGTTTTACAAATTAAAAGCATCTGTAGCGGTTGCTTTCTCGAGAAAATTAAAACTAGCTGAATATTACCATAATTCGAGTTTCTTGGAGCACGGAGGAGCTCCTGAAAAAGCAGTCAAGAATGCTTTTTTATACCAAATAGATAATTTCATAAAAAAGTCCGGCAAGTACACAAAGAATGAAAATAAAATTTCTTACTCAGATATAGAAGATTCACTTGTCATAATAATTTCTTCATTTTCTACAATGACTTCTTACGAAAATCAAACTAAAAAATCAATTACTAATAAAGGTATTCAAGATGCATTAACTGCTGCACTTAAAGAATATTTGGAAATATATTTCATAGAACATCCAGAAGATGCGGAAAAAATAATTTCTCAAATACTTATAAATAAAAGAAGTCGAGAAGATGCCGAGAAGACACGTCAGAATTTGAAAAAGAAATTGACAACTTCAATGGATATTTCAAGTAGAGTTGCAAAATTTGTTGATTGCAGAAGCAAAGATTTAAGTCAAAGAGAACTTTTTATAGTTGAAGGAGATTCCGCTTTGGGAGCTTGTAAACAAGCAAGAAATCCCGATTTTCAAGCAATTATTCCGATAAGAGGAAAAATCCTTAACTGTCTAAAAGCCGATTTGAACAGAATATTTAAAAGTGAAATAATAGTTGATCTTATAAAAGTTTTGGGATGCGGAGTAGAAATTAGAAATTCTAAAGCTGCGAAAGAACTTTCTTCCTTCAATATAAATTCTCTTAGATGGAATAAAGTTATTCTTTGTACCGATGCAGATGTTGACGGATTTCAGATAAGGACTCTTCTTTTGACAATGATTTACCAGCTTACTCCTAAACTAATAGAAGAAGGAAAAGTCTTTATAGCAGAATCCCCGCTTTACGAAATAAATTCTTCCGGAGAAACTTATTTTGCTTATAATGAAAGTGAAAAAGAAGATTTTATAAAAAAAATAGGAAATAAAAAATACACCATTCAGAGATCTAAAGGTCTCGGTGAAAACGAACCTGATATGATGAGCTTTACAACTATGGACCCAAGAACAAGAAGGCTTATAAAAGTTATGCCTCAAGATATTAAAAAGACTGCTGAAATGTTTGATATCCTCTTAGGGGATAATTTAAGTGGAAGAAAAGAGTATATAGTTGAAAACGGCCATTTATATACGGATAATTTAGATGTAAGTTAAGGAGTCTCGAAAATGGCGAAAAGAATTAAAAACAAACAATCCACAACTCAGGTAAATGGTTTTATCTATAATGCCGGAAAAGTGGTTGAGGAAAAAATAGTTGACACTTTAAGAAAAAATTATATGCCCTATGCGATGAGTGTTATAATGTCAAGAGCCATACCTGAAATAGATGGATTTAAACCATCACACAGAAAATTAATTTATACTATGTTTAAAATGGGTCTTTTAGACGGTGTAAGAACAAAATCAGCAAATATTGTAGGTCAAACAATGAAGCTTAACCCTCATGGAGACAGTGCAATTTATGAAACTATGGTTAGAATGAGCAGAGGATATGAAGCACTTCTTCATCCTTATGTTGATTCAAAAGGGAACTTCGGAAAATTTTATTCTCGAGATATGGCATGTGCAGCTTCGAGATACACAGAAGCAAAGCTTGAGAATATTTGCAAAGAAATTTTTAAAGATATAGATAAAGATACTGTTGATTTTGTTGATAACTACGACAATACTTTGAAGGAACCTTCACTTTTGCCCTGTACTTTTCCGAGTATTTTGGTTAATTCAAATACAGGAATAGCTGTTGGTATGGCAAGCTCGATATGTTCGTTTAATCTTAAAGAAGTTTGTGATACTGCGGCAAACTTAATAAAAAATCCTGACCATGATATTTTAAGTACATTAATTGCCCCGGATTTTCCGGGTGGCGGTGAAATAATTTATGACAGAGAAAAACTTAAGTCAATTTATGAAACAGGTCGCGGAGGAATAAAAGTAAGAGCAAAATATGTATACGATAAAAAATATAACTGTATAGATATAAAAAATATTCCTCCAACAACAACAAGTGAACTCATAATTGAAAAAATTGCAGAACTTATAAAAAGCGGAAAGTTAAGAGAAATTTCTGATATTAGAGATGAAACAGGTCTTGAAGGGTTAAAAATAACAATTGACCTCAAACGTGGAGTTGATCCGGAGAAGCTTATGTGTAAACTTTTCCGTTTAACCCAACTTGAAGATACTTTTTCTTGTAATTTTAATATTCTCATTGATCAAACTCCAAAAGTTTTAGGCATAAGAGAAATTATAAAAGAATGGACATTGTTTCGTGAAGAATGTGTGAAAAGAAGAACTGTTTTTGAATTAAAAAAGCTGAAGAGTAAGCTGCATCTTTTGGAAGGCCTTGCTAAAATATTGATGGATATAGACAAAGCGATAGAAATCATAAAGAATACAAAAGAAGAAATGAGTGTTGTTCCCAACTTGATGAGAGGATTTGAGATAGATGAAATACAAGCATCACACGTTGCGGATATAAAACTGCGCCATTTAAACAGAGAGTATATATTAAAGCGTACAGAAGAAATAGGAGACTTAAAAAGCGGTATAGATGATTTAGAAAGTATTCTTAAAGATAAATCTAAAATAGATGAAATTATACTGAATGATTTAAAATCTGTTTCTAAAAATTACGGTAAACCTCGTTTATGCGAAATAGTTTCTCCTAAGGAATTACCTGAGGAAGAAATAGAAGTACCTGATTATCCGGTGCATTTTTTCATTAGTAAAGAAGGGTATTTCAAAAAAATAACACCGCAGTCTCTTAAAATGAGCTCTGAGCAAAACCTTAAAAATGATGATGAAATTTCCGGAAGTATTCTTGGTAATAATAAAGATGATTTACTGTTTTTTACGAATAAATCAGTTGTTTACAAAGCAAAAGCTGACAGCTTCAAAGACATTAAAGCCAGCTTAATAGGAGAATATATACCTGCCGTTCTTAACTTTGATAAAAATGAAAAAGTTGTTTATATGACTTCTACGAATGATTATAGTGGGTTTATGATATTTTTCTTTGCTTCTGGTCGTGTAGCAAAAGTTGATATGAAGTCATATTCTACTAAAACGAACAGAAAAAAATTGATAAAAGCATTCTTTGATGGTGACAATCTTATTTCATGTATGCATATGATCCTAGATAATAATTTTATTTTAAAATCATCTTCCGGGAAAATACTTTTGTTTAACAGTCAAAGCATAAATATTAAACAGTCGAAAAATACTCAAGGTATTATGGTTATGAAACAAAAAAAGGGTCACAGATTAATCAGTGCAGAATTATTTAAAGAAGGAAGTTTGAAAGATTCAGAAAGTTATTTTGCAAAAAATTTACCGTCAACAGGAAAGTACCTTGCTATGGATACTTGCCAGCAAATGACAATTTTATAAAATTTAGGAGGAAAAAATGAAAAGAGCATTTTTAATTGTACTTGACAGCTTTGGAATAGGAGAAATGCCCGATGCGGAATTTTATGGCGATAAAGGAAGTAACACTTTGAGGTCTTGTAGCAAGAGCAGTAAATTTTGCATGCCGAATATGAAAAAGCTAGGACTTTTTAATATTGACGGTGTTGATTATATTTCATCAGAAAAAAATCCTTTAGGAAGTTTTGCAAGAATGAAAGAAAAATCGAAAGGTAAAGATACAATAATAGGACATTGGGAAATTGCGGGGATAGAATCCGAAAGTCCGCTTCCTACATACCCTGAAGGATTCCCGAGCAATCTTATAAAGGAATTTGAAGAAAAATCAGGGTATAAAACTTTATGTCATAAACCTTACTCAGGTACAGAGGTTATTAAAGACTATGGTAAAGAAAGTATCGAAACTGGTAAGCTTATAGTTTATACTTCGGCTGACAGTGTTTTTCAAATAGCTGCTCATGAAGATTTTGTACCACTTGAAGAGCTTTACAGAGTATGTGAAATAGCACGTAAAATGCTTAAAGGCAAAAATGGAGTAGGAAGAGTTATAGCAAGACCATTTAAAGGGGTTTACCCGGATTTTTACCGTACTTCGGGAAGGCATGATTATGCACTTACCGCTCCTGGAGAAACGATGCTGGATGTACTCAATAAAAACAGCAAAGATGTTGTGGCAATTGGAAAAATAAGTGATATTTTCGGGGGAAGAGGAGTAACTAAATCAATAAAGACTGTAAACAATGCAGACGGAATAGAAAAAACTTTGAATGTAATGGAAGAAGATTTTGAAGGTCTTTGCTTTGTTAATCTTGTTGATTTTGACATGCTTTACGGTCATAGAAATGATGTTCAGGGATATGCTTCTGCACTTTCATATTTTGATTCAAAATTACCTGAAATTATTAATAAATTAAAAAACGAAGATATTTTAATAATAACAGCTGACCATGGTTGCGATCCTTGTACCCCTTCTACAGATCATTCAAGAGAATACACTCCTATGATAATATACGGAAAAATGATAAAAAGTGGAATAAGTTTAGGTACAAGAGAGTTTTTTGGTGATATAGGCTCTACAGTACTTGATTATTTTGGGTTAAAAAATAAAATAAAAGGTGAGTCGTTCTTGGAAGAGGTGTTAAAAATTTGAATTTAAACAAAAAAAATATTGTTTTATGGGCGGAAAAAATTTTTATTTGTACACTTAGCATTTTTCTTCTTGGACTTTCAGGAGCTATTAACATAAAAGCTGATTTAGGTGCAGATCCCATAACAGTATTTTACGATGGTGTGAGCAACTTTTTTCATAGTAATCTTGGAATGACGATAAATTTAATTAATTTTGTTCTTACAGCGGTTGTGTTTTTTGTGAAACGAAAATATATTCATATAGGAACTCTTATATATGTTGTCTTTTTAGGAGTTTTTGTTAATATGGGAGTTTATTTATATGATTTATGTTGTATACCGAATACCTGGACAGCTAGATTTTTAGTTTCGATTTTTGGGTGCGTTTTAGCTTTCATCGGGATTGGAATGTACATATCAATTGATATAGGAATAGATCCTTGGAGTGCAGCATCGCTTATAATATGCCAAAAAACGGGTAAGTCCTTTAGACTTATAAGATTTTTACAAGATGCAATTACTTTAGTTATTGGAATCATAATGGGTGGAACTTCTGGAATTATAACCTTAGTTTGTGTTATTGTTGGGGGTCCTGCAATACAAAAAGTTACTGAGTTTGTTGACAAGACAATAAAGCTTATGATAAAATCCAATTGCGAAAATTGATTTAGCTAAATTTAAAATTATCGAAAGATTTTTTTATGTTTTTACAAATTATATTAAATATTCTTAATAAAAGGTGGTGTCTATAGACCGAATATAGTGTATAAGTATATAATTTATTCGGTCTTTTACTATTATGTCAAATTTACCAACTCCTCATATCTCAGCTAAAAAAGAAGATATAGCAAAAAGTGTTTTAATGCCGGGCGATCCGCTTAGAGCTAAATTTATTGCTGAAAATTTTCTTTCTGATGTTAAATGTGTTAATAATGTAAGAAATATGCTCGGTTATACCGGAAAATACAAAAACGAAACTGTTTCCGTTATGGGAAGCGGTATGGGTATGGCTTCCATGGGTATATATTCTTATGAACTTTTTAATTTTTATGGTGTTGAAAACATAGTGAGAATAGGAAGTGCCGGGGCAATAAACGAAAAAGTAAATATGAAAGATATAGTTATAGCGATGGGAGCTTGCACTGACTCGAATTACGCAATGCAGTATAGGTTAAGTGGAAGTTTTGCTCCTGTCGCTAGTTTCAATTTACTTGATTTAGCGGTTAAATCTTCGGTAAATTCGGGAGTAAAGCCGTTTGTCGGAAATGTTCTTTCAAGTGATGTATTTTACAGTGATATAAACTCCCTTTATGATTGGCAAAAAATGGGTGTTTTGGCTGTTGAAATGGAATCTGCGGCTTTATACATGAATGCTGCACGTTTAAATAAAAATGCACTTTGTATATTGACTGTTTCCGATTGCCCGCTTAAAGGAGAATCTCTCAGTAGTGAAGAAAGAGAAAAAGGGTTTGGAAAAATGGTTGAAATTGCTTTGAATACTGTTGTCAAATAGATGTTTTAAATAAAATTTTTACTTGCTCGATTGGGAGGAAATAATGAAAAAAATAATTTCTAAATCTATTATTGTTCTTGTGGCGGTAATATCATTGGGATTTATTTCTCTTATTGTAAAAACAGGTATTTTAATAGCTAAAGGTGCAATGAATGATGATAGGTTTTTTATTGCAATGGTAACTGACGGAGGAGGAATAAACGACCAATCATTTCAAGAATCTGCTTGGAAAGGATTAAAGGAATTCCAAAACACCGACGAAGTAAAAGTAGGATATGTTGAGTGTCAGCAAGCTTCGGACTATTCATTGAATCTGGATAAATTGGCGGATGAGAAAGCAAATCTTATATGGGGAATAGGTTATAAGCTTGCAGGTCCGCTTGAATCTGCTTCAAAAATAAACCCTGAATTGAATTATGCACTTGCGGATTTCTCTTTTGGAGAAAATATACCTAAGAATGTCACGTGTGTTGTATTTAGAGCGGAAGAGTCCTCATTTTTGGTGGGATATGTAGCAGGTATGACCACAAAAGTCAATAAAGTTGGATTTATCGGTGGAATGAAAAGTCTTGTTATAGACCAATTTGAATATGGATATCGTGCAGGTGTTGCATATGCCGCAAAAGAAAAAGGGCAAAACATTGAAGTTAAAATTCAATATGCCGAAAGCTTTACAGATTCCGCAAAAGGTAAAGCAATAGCTATAAAAATGTTTGATGAATGTGACTGCATATTTCATGCTGCCGGTGGTGCGGGAGTAGGTGTTATTGAAGCCGCGAAAGAAAGAGGACTGTATGCAATAGGTGCTGATATGGATCAGTCGTTTTTGGCACCCAAAAATGTTTTGACTTCTTCGATAAAAGATGTAGGAAAAGCAGTTAAAATGGTTTCAGAAAAACTTATTAATGGCGAAAAAATAGGAGGTAAAACTTTTTCTTACGGCATAAAAGAAGGTTGCGTAGGTATACCTGAGAACAATCCTTACATAGAAGAAAAAGTAAAAAATAATTTGAAACTAATAGAGAAAAAAATCAGTGATGGAGAAATTGTTCCACCGGGAACACTCGCCTTGTATGAAGAATATAACAAAAAACTACCAAGTCTTAAAATTTAATTTTCGGAAAGGAGGATAATTTATGGAAATAAGTAAAGATTATGCTGTTCAAATGCGAAGCATAACCAAGACTTTTGGAAACTCTAAAGCACTTGATAATGTGGATTTAGATGTAAAAAAAGGTGAAACTCATGCTATACTTGGAGAAAACGGTGCGGGAAAAAGCACTCTCATGAATATACTTTATGGGCTTTATGGTGCAGATTGCGGAGAAATATATATAAAAGGTGAAAAAGTTGATATTTCTAATTCAAGTTGTGCAATAAATCATGGTATAGGCATGGTACATCAACATTTTATGCTCATAGAAAAATTTACTGTTATGCAAAATATAATTCTTGGTAATGAAACAACCGACAAATTTGGCATTATTAACACTAGAAAAGCTAAGAAAAAAGTTTTAGAAATAATTGAAAAATATGGTATGAAAGTTGATTTAAAAAGAAAAATCAGAAATATATCAGTTGGAATGCAGCAAAAAGTCGAAATATTAAAAGCTCTTTACAGAGGTGCTGAAATATTAATACTTGATGAGCCTACTGCTGTTCTTACTCCGTATGAGATAGATGAACTTCTTGAAATTATAGAAAGTCTGAAAAAAGACGGCAAAACCATTATAATAATAACTCATAAGCTCAAAGAGATAAAAAAATCGTCTAAAGAATGTACAATTATTAGAAAAGGTAAATTCATTGACAGAGTTGATGTTTCACAAGAGAGTGAACAAAGTCTTGCTGAAAAGATGGTAGGTAGAAAAGTTAAACTTTCTGTAGATAAGAAATCCTCAAATCCGGGTGAAATTGTTTTTGAAATAAAAAATCTTTTTGTTAAATGTGAGAGAGGACTTGAAGCCGTTAAAAATTTTAATTTATCAATTCGAAAAGGTGAAATTTACGGACTTGCAGGAATTGAAGGAAATGGTCAAAAAGAACTTTTGGAAGCTGTCATAGGTAAGCGTCACTGTGAATCAGGTAAAATTTTAATAAATGGAAAAGAAGTTCAAAATACGGGCATCAGAAATGTTCTTGACAGCAAAATTTCTGTAATTCATGAAGACAGGCATAAAGACAGCATTGTTTTGCAGATGTCTGTTTCAGATAATGCAATACTGGAAAAATATAGAAAAGCTCCTTTTTGCAAAGGTGGTTTTCTTGATTACGAACAAAGAGACAGTTTTGCAAATAATCTTATCGAAGATTATGATGTAAGACCGATTGGATGTAAAAATACCAAAATAAGAAATCTTTCCGGAGGAAATCAACAGAAACTTGTAATCGGAAGAGAAATTTCCAATGATCCTGATCTTCTAATAGCAGTCCAACCTACTAGAGGTCTTGATGTTGGAGCGATAGAGTATGTACATAAAATACTTATAAATCTTAGAGATAAAGGAAAAGCCATACTTTTGATATCACTTGAACTTGACGAAATTTTGGATGTTTCTGACAGGATAGGAGTTATATATGACGGATCCGTAGCTGGAGAATTTGAACAAAAAGATGCAAATGAGCAAAACGTCGGTCTTTTAATGGCAGGGGGTAAATGTAATGATTAAAAAAATAGCTAAATTCTTAAAAACGCCATTTGCATGCACTTCTATTGCGGTAATTTGTGGATTTATGGTAGCATGTGCGATTTTACTTGTAACAGGTTACAGTGCCAGTCAATCTTTAGCTATTATAATAGATTCTATTTTTTCGAGACCAAAGTTTATAGTCAATGTTATTCTTAAAAGCACACCGCTTATTTTAACTGCACTCAGTGTCGCTTTTGCTTTCAAAGCAGGACTTTTCAATATAGGATCAGAGGGGCAATACATAGCTTCTACTGTATTTTCTACAATAGTTGGAATAAGTTTTAATTTTCACCCGGTTATTCAAATTCCGCTTGTTATTTTTTCAGGAGTCTTAGCAGGTGCAATTTTTGGCGGCTTGGTTGGAATTTTAAAGTCTAAGTTCGGTATAAACGAAGTTTTAACAAGTATTATGCTAAACTGGATAGCACTTTATATGTGCAATTATGTAGTAAATCTTGATCCTTTTCACAAACCCGATACAGATGGAACTTACCCTATAAATCCTTCTGGATATACTCTTCTGTTTAATGATTGGAAGTTTTCACCTGAGGGAATTGAATTTTTAAAAAATAATCATTTTCTAAATGAAGTTATTTTGAAAACCGATTTCAATTTAAATTTTCTTATAGCCGTTGCTATGGCTGCTTTAACTTGGATTGTTATTTACAAAACCAAAAAAGGTTACGAATTTAGAGTTGCGGGGCTTAATCCGGATGCGGCACAAAATGCGGGTATAAATGTTTCGAGAAATATAGTTTATACTATGCTTATTTCTGGTGCACTTTCGGGTCTCGCGGGAGCACTTTCAATTACCGGTACTTCAATTCATGGAATTCAAACACTTGCTGTATTTGAAAATTACGGATTTAACGGTCTTTCAGTTGCTTTAATTGCCGGAAGTTCTCCTATAGGATGCATATTTGCAGGACTTATGTTTAGCGGACTTATATATTCAGGTCAGTCGCTTCAATTTAAAATAGGAGTTCCTTCGGAAATAGTTAATATTATGATAGGGATAATAGTGTTTTTCGTTGCACTGGTTAGAATAATTCCTTCTCTAATTAATAAATTTTTGGAAAAGAGGGAAAAATTAAATGCTAAGTAATATATTTATAGCAATATCAATAACTTTGATGTATTCGGCACCTTTGGCTCTTGCGGCTATGGGAGGAGTTATATCTGAGCGTTCCGGAGTTGTAAACATCGGAATAGAAGGTATGATGAGCATAGGAGCTCTTGCCGGTGCTACAGTCGGGTATTTTTCAGGTAATGCATGGCTTGGACTTTTTTGTGCAGGAATTGCAGGAGGACTTTTGTCATTACTTCATGCTATAGCTTCTATAACATTTAGAGCTGATCAAACTGTTTCGGGCATAGCCTTGAATCTTATTGGCCCTGGACTTGCAATGTTTTTATCAAGACATTTTTTTAATGGTGCAACTTTAAGCTTACCTGTTCCCAATAAACTTCCAAAGGTTTTGGACTCTAAATGTCTTGAAAATACAATGTTTAGTAATTTTAGTATTGATGTAACTGTTATTTTGGCTGCTGTGGTTGTTGTTTTAGTTTGGTTTTTACTTTACAAAACTAAATGGGGACTTAGAATAAGAGCAATGGGAGAGCATCCTGCTGCTGTCGACACGGTTGGAGTTTCTGTTTATAAATCAAGATATTTTTGCGTTATTCTTTCTGGAGTTTTAGCAGGACTTGGTGGTGGAACAGTTACACTTGCAATAATTTCTCAATTTACTCCTACGGCAATAAGTGGTCAGGGATTCATTGCTCTTGCAGCTGTTATATTCGGAAAATGGAGACCTTTTGGAGCTTATCTGGCATGTCTTTTATTTGGATTTTCTCAGGCACTTGTTGTTATGCTCGGTGGGGGAGCAGTTAGTGTACCTTCAACATTACTTGCTATGATACCATATGTTTTAACAATACTAATGCTTATATTATTTGTTGGTCGTTCTTCGGCTCCAAAAGCTTCGGGAATACCTTATGAAAAAGGTGCAAGATAAATTTTTAAAGGAGTTAATAATTATGGATATAAAATCTATACTTTCTAAAGTAGATCATACCCTTTTAAAAGTTGATGCAAAATTTGAAGATATAAAAATAATTTGTGATGAAGCAGTTGAATATAAAACTGCTTCTGTTTGTATAGCTCCGGGATTTGTAAAAGATGCAAAAGATTATTTGAAAAATAAATTAAAAATTTGCACAGTGGTAGGCTTTCCTAATGGATACTCGACTTCTAAATCTAAAATTTTTGAAACTTACGATGCGCTTAATAATGGTGCAGATGAAATTGACATGGTTATAAACATAGGAAAACTGAAAGAAAAAAATTTTAAGTATGTTGAGAATGAAATAAGAGATGTTAAAAAAACTTGTAATGATAAAATACTTAAAGTTATAATCGAAACGTGTCTTTTAGATGAAGAAGAAAAAATTACCATGTGTAAAATTGTTTCAAGTTCAGGAGCTGATTTCATAAAAACTTCAACCGGATTTTCAAAAAGCGGTGCAAAAATAGAAGATATTTTACTTTTTAAAAAATATCTAAGTAATGAAGTTAAAATTAAAGCTGCAGGAGGGATAAAAACTCTGGAAGATGCTGAAGCATTTATAAATTCCGGTGCTTCAAGACTGGGAACAAGTAGAATTATAAAAATTTTAAAGGATAAAATGATTAAAAAGTAAATTTGGTGGTCTGGAGTATGATAGAAAATCAATTAAGATTTGCAGAACTATTAATTAAGTGTTTTAAGAGTTTAAATTGATTTTTATTAAATGCTTTAGATGAAATATATAATTGCCAAAGAATATTGAATCTAAAAAATAAATTCATTTAAGTAGAGGTTTTAATATGCGTACTTATGATATAATAGCTAAAAAAAGAGATGGTAATGAACTAAATGAATATGAAATTAGTTTTATTGTTAACGGATATGTGGAAGGAAAAATTCCGGATTACCAGATGTCAGCTTTTTTAATGGCTGTTTACTTAAAAGGAATGAACCATAAAGAAGTGGAATTTTTAACAAAGTGTATGCTCAATTCTGGTGAAACAGTAGATTTGTCTGGAATCGACGGAATAAAAGTTGATAAACACAGTACAGGAGGTATAGGCGACAAAACAACTTTAATAGTTGCTCCTATTGTTGCTGCATGTGGAGCTAAGGTTGCAAAAATGTCAGGAAGAGGTCTTGGGTATACCGGAGGCACTATCGATAAGCTTGAATCACTTGATGGTGTAAAAACTGCACTCGAAAGGGAAAAATTTTTTGATATAGTCGAAAAAACAGGATGTTGTATAGTTAGTCAAACAGGTAATCTTGTTCCGGCAGATAAAAAAATTTATGCTTTAAGGGATGTTACGGCTACTGTTGAAAGTATACCTTTGATAGCTTCCAGTATAATGAGTAAAAAACTTGCTTCAGGTGCAGATTGCATTTTGCTTGACGTTAAAGTCGGTGATGGTGCTTTTATGAAGAATATAGATGATGCTGTTAAGCTTTCAAAAATTATGGTAAATATAGGTCATGAGTTTGGAAAAAAAGTTACTGCAGCAATAACAAGTATGGATCAACCACTTGGTAATGCTATAGGAAATTTTGTAGAAGTATGGGAGGCTTGTCAAGTTTTAAATGGGAAAGGTCCTAAAGATTTAAAAGAAATTTGCATATACCTTTCATCTGAAATGTTGAGACTTTGCGGTAAAGGCACCTATGAAGAATGTGAAAGAATGGCTCTAAAATCTCTTGAAGACGGAAGTGCCTTCAAAAAATTTGCTGAAATGACGGCTCTCCAAGGAAGAATTCAAAGTCTACCGACAGAAGAAGTTTATATGAGTGATTCCAAAGTAACATGTGAATATTTTTCAGGTAAAAGTGGGTACATATCTAAAATGCAAAGTTCTCTTTTAGGAAAAGCGGCTATGATTTTAGGTGCAGGACGAGAAACAAAAGATGAATATATCGACCCTTATGCGGGAATAATTTTAAATAAAAAAATCGGTGATAAAGTTTCTGAAGGTGAATTGATTGCAACTCTTTATTCTTCAAATATGGAAAAATGTAAAATTGCGGAAGAAATAATAAAAGATGCTATTGAATTTTCAGATAAACCAAGTAAAAAGTCACCTTTGATACAAGCCGAAATTAGATTTGAAGGAACAAAAATTCATTCTTCAATTTAGTTTTTTGAAAGGATGCTTAATTTGAATTTAGAAGAAGCAAAAAAGCTAGCAGAAAAGTACAAGAAAGAAATAGAATATCACAATAAAAAGTATTATGAAGAAGATTCGCCTGAAATAGATGATTTTGAATACGATATGCTTCTTAGAAATTTAGAAAACTTAGAAAAACAATTTCCGGAAATTATTTCTTTTGATTCTCCTACTCGTAAGATAGGTGGTAAAGCACTGGAAAAATTTTCTCAAGTTAAACATGAAGTCAAAATGGAAAGCCTGCATGATTCTTTTTCAAAAGACGAAATAGCAGCTTTTGATATGCGTATTAAAAATACAGTCGATTTTCCAAAATATGTTGTAGAGCCCAAAATAGATGGGCTTTCTGTTTCCGTCGAATATAAAGAAGGTAAAATTTTTAGAGCATCTACCAGAGGAAACGGTGTTTATGGCGAAGATATAACTGAGAATATTTTAACAGTTTCTGATTTACCTAAAATTCTAAATGAAAAAGTACCTTTTCTTGAAGTTAGAGGAGAAGTATATATTTCAAAAGAAAATTTTTTAAATTTGGTTAAATTTCAAGAATCAAATGGAGTTAAAACTTTTAAAAATCCACGTAATGCTGCCGCGGGATCATTAAGACAAAAAAACGGTAAAATAGCGGCTTCAAGAAATTTACAGATTATAATTTTTAATATTCAAAGAATAGAAGGTAAAGGTTTTGAAAGTCATAAAGAATCTCTGGATTTTTTAAAAAAGCTGGGATTTCCCGTACCTCCTTTTTATAATTTGTATTTAAACATAGATGATGTTTTAACAGAGATAGACCGCATAGGAGAAATAAAAAATTCACTTCCTTTTCAAATAGACGGAGCGGTTGTAAAACTGGATTCTTTAAGCAAAAGAAATATTCTTGGAAGTACTTCTAAATTTCCAAGATGGGCAGAAGCATATAAATATCCGCCTGAAGAGAAAGAAACGAAACTGCTTGATATAGAAATAAATGTTGGAAGAACAGGAGTTCTTACTCCCACAGGAATTCTTAGCCCTGTGACCATTTCTGGGACTACTGTTAGCAGAGTGTCACTCCATAATAAAGATTTTATAAATGAAAAAAATATAAAAATAGGTGATATTTTACTTATTAGAAAAGCAGGAGAAATAATACCTGAGGTTATAAAGGTTGTCAAAAGTGATAAAAATTCTAAAAAATTTGTTTTTCCTAAATTGTGTCCTTCATGTGGCTCTGAAGTCATTAATATTGAAGATGAAGTTGCTGTTAGGTGTATTAATACGGATTGCCCGCAACAATTAATTGAAAATGTGATTCATTTTGCATCAAGGCAAGCTATGAATATAGATGGTCTTGGCGAAAAAATGGCTGTGAATTTAATAAATAATAATATTATAAATTCTCCTTCTGACTTATATAAAATGAAAAAAGAAGATCTTGTTAAAATAGAACGTATGGGTGAAAAATCATCGGAAAATATAATAAATGCTATTGAAAATTCTAAAACCAGAGGTCTTGATAAGTTCATATTTGCTTTGGGTATAAGGCATGTAGGGGAAAAAGCGGCAAAACTTTTAGCCGAAAAATTTAAAAGTATCGAAAACATAATAAATGCTTCTATGAATGAAATTTCTCAAATTGAAGGTATAGGAGAAATAATTGCGGAAAGTATTAAAAATTATTTTTTAGTTCCTGAGAATTTGAATTTAATTGAAGAGTTTAAAAATTATGGAGTTAAAATGTCTTTTGATGAAGAAATTGTAGACAAATTTCTTGAAGGTAAAATTTTTGTTTTAACCGGCTCCCTAAAAAATTATACACGTTTGGAAGCAACCGAACTTATAGAAAAATCAGGGGGAAAAGTTGTTTCAAGTGTATCTAAAAGAGTGGATTATGTTGTTGTTGGAGAAAATCCCGGAAGTAAACTTGAAAAAGCAGAGAAATTAAAAATAGACGTGATAAATGAAAATGAATTTTCAAGTTTTTTTAAGTAAATGTATTAATCAGTTTGGTAAGTGGTTTTTATATTAAATTTTATCAATAGTGGATTAAAAATCAGTTTACCTAAAAAGTATCTACATTGATTTTAAGTATGTTTATGGTTGGTCAAATGATTTTTTTAACAAATGTAAGTGCATTGTATGAAAACACAACTTACTTTCTTGCTGAAAATATTTTCAATTTTTTTGGTATATCAATTTCAGAAAGCGAAAAATCCTGTTTTTTACTTTATGCGATATGTAAGAATAGAATTAATGAAATTTGGCAAAGAAGCAAAAATAAAAATTTGATTGGAAGTTATATATTAAGTTAATCGACGGATGGTTTAATTGTGATGATGATTTTACATTTTTTAACATATAAAAAGCCTTGGTTTGCTTTACCAAGGCTTTAATTTTTATTTATTGTTTTTTTCGTATTCTTGTTGATATTCAAATGCTTTTGTCATCCAAGAAGATTTCTTTTTAGGATTTTCAGGTTTGACCTTTTTTCCTTTATATTTTAAAGAACATTCTGCTGCTTTTTTTAATTCGTCACTCAGGTATGATTTTAAAATTTCTGAATTTTCTAAATTATTAAGAACTCCCATTGTAATTATGCTTTTGGTGTCTAAAGTTCCACTTGAATATAAGTCACTTAAAAGTTTGCCAAGTTTCTTTATTGCTGCATTTTTGCCACTTTGATTATTTAAAAGATTATTTATTTTTGGAACTAAAATTTCTTTTATAAATACAGTTGATCTAAATTCACTGTATTTTTCTTTTTCTATTTGAATTTTTTCTTTTATTTCGGGAAATATATTTACCATTCTGTTTGCAAAGAACAGTCCCGGTGAACTTTCACGATTTTGTGAATTTCTTTTTTTAAACTGTTTAGAATTATTTTTATTTGTTGAATTAATGATACTTATAAAATCTTCTGTTATCATTTTTAAATCTTTACTGGAAATATTCTCTTCATCGAACATCCATGAAGAAAGCATTTTTTCGGAATCTTCAAAAATTTCTTTTAAAACAATTACTTTTTTATTTTGATTTTTTTGAATTTCGTAAACTTTATCTTCCTTTTCTATTTTAAAGCAATTTTCTTTAATAGCTCCTGTTTTTAATACTTCAGAAATCTTTTCTAGAATAGTTTCAAAATAATTTTTATTCAAAATCATTTCAGCTCCTTATTATGTTTCATAGTAGAAATAATATCACATTTATGATTTTAATATAAAACTGAAAAAATGTCACTTAATTAACCAAAAATTTCTTTTGTGTAATTTTGTTAAAATGCAAATAATAAAACATATAACATTTTTGTAAACTTTTTCTTGAAGATTTTATTTTGGGGGTGCCGGATTTGAAAAAATATATTAGATATTCATTTTATATTTTTACTTTTTTTATATCTCTTATTTTTATGGGATCGTATTATGTTTCTTTAAAATTGCCTGATTTTTATCATGTTAATGCAGGGGAAAGTTTGAATTTTTCTGTTTATCCTTTTTCTGTTGTATCCGAAAGACCGATTGCAGAGTGTATTTCTTCGGGATTAAATTCTTCAGAAAAACATGAAAGTTATTCAGGTAAATTAATGTTTATGAATTTGTTTCCAATGAAAAATGTAAAAATAGATGTTTCGGAAAGTAAAAAAGTTGTTCCTTGCGGAGTGCCTTTTGGGGTTAAGCTTTATACTAAAGGAGCCGTTATTGTTGGAACTTCCAGTGTAAAATCTGAAAACGAGATCATAGAGCCTTGGAGTTTGGCCGGCATAAAAAAGGGAGATGTTATAGTTGAAGGAAATGGAAAAGAAATTTTGAACAATGATGATTTAGAAGAGATAATACAAAATTCTAACGGAGATAAAATAACTTTCAAAATAATAAGGGAAGACAGTGAATTTTCTACGGATTTAAAGCCTATAAAATCTATCGAGGATAATAAATATCGTATAGGAGCATGGGTTAGAGACAGTTCGGCCGGAATAGGAACACTTACATTTTTTGATAGCGAAAACAAAACATTTGCAGGACTTGGCCATGGTGTGTGCGATGTTGATACTTCTGAGCTATTGCCTCTTGCCCACGGAGATATTGTAGAAGCTTCGATAACAAGTGTAGTTAAAAGCTTCCCAGGAATGCCTGGAGAATTAAAAGGTTGCTTTACAAATCCTGAATCAATAGGATCAATTTTAGTAAATAATGAAACGGGTCTTTATGGAAAGTTTTCTAAAAATATCCCTTTTGAAAAAGAAATATCTGTTTCTCCAAAGCAAAATGTTAGAAAAGGTGCAGCAAAAATTTTAACTACTATAGAAGGTGGAAATCCTATGCTTTACGACATAAACATTGATTCTATTAATTACGATGTTACTATTCCAACGAAAAATATGAAAATTTCAGTTACTGACCCGAAATTAATAGAAAAAACAGGAGGAATAGTACAAGGCATGAGCGGTAGTCCTATAATTCAAAACGGTTACCTGGTAGGAGCGGTTACACATGTATTTGTTAATAACCCTACCAGAGGATATGCTATATTTGCAGAGACAATGACGACAAATTCCAACTTTTTTCTTAATTTAGAGTATAAAAATATTTCGTGAAAAATAACTTATTTTGACATTCTATATGAATAATTTTTATTTACTGGAAAACCATTGACATTTTTGGTAATTTATGTAAATATAAATATCATAAAAAAATTATTAGGAGGAAAAATTATGCAAAATACGTTAAAAATACTAACGTCAGAAGATTGCATCGAATTCAGCAGAGAAGCCTTAGAAATGTTCAAGCATTATTCTATGGATTTATCATTTTTGCCCAAAGATGGTTTTAAAATCATCGAGATAATCGAAAATTCTTCCCCGGATATAGTTTTGATTGACTTATTTATGCCTCGCATTGATGCAATAGGTATAATCAATACTATAAGAAAAAACAGACGTATAGAGATGCCGACATTTATTGTAGTTTCCGGTTTTGGGAGACCTTCTCTTGAAAGAGAAGTAATGTCTGCAGGGGCCTCCTATTTTCTTGTTAAGCCTGTTAATTTTTCGGATATCATAGAAAAAATACTTCAAATTTCGTACAGTAAAGAAAGGCTTGCTAAAAGTTCACAGCAAAGTACACCTGTTCCTTTACATAAAGAGAGTTTAAGTCATTTAGATGTTAAAATAACCGAAGTACTTCATCAAATAGGAGTTCCTGCACATATAAAAGGATACCATTATTTAAGAGATTCTATTAAAATGTCGATTGAAACACCTGATATAATAAATTCTGTTACTAAACGACTTTATCCGGCAGTTGCTCAAAACTTTGAAACAACTTCATCTAGGGTTGAACGTGCAATAAGACATGCTATAGAAGTGGCTTGGGATAGAGGAGATGTTGATGTACTTAATTCTTATTTTGGGTATACTATTCATACTTCGCGAGGTAAACCGACAAATTCTGAATTTATTGCAATGATTAGTGACAGACTTAGACTTCAAATGCTTTCTGCAGGTTAAAATATAGTTTAATATTTATTTGTGACTGACTTTATTTTTTAATGTCAGTCAATTTTTATGACCAAATTCATATTTTAAAAGGTATTTTTGTATATTCTACTGTTTTTTTAATTTTTGGTTGACAAATGAATAAAAATATATTATATTATACATATGTTATGAGTTGGTAGTGAATTCGTTCATTCATTATTGATTAATTATAATAAGCAAGGTTTTGAGAAATTGTATGAACTAGTAGGGGGAATTACTATGAAATTAAATAAAAACAAAGCACTTGCAAGTGTTATGTCTTTAGTTATGGCAGGAGGTTCATTTTTACCGGGTGTAAAAGCAGAATGTAGCATTAAAGATAAAGTTACAAACTTTGCCAAAACTAATTTGACACCTGCAATAGCTTGTTGCTTCGGTGCAATGGGAGTAACAGCTGCTGTTATTAGTATTGTGTTTGGTATTGTTAATAGTGAAAGCAAAGAAAATGATATCAAAAAATTAAGGGAAAGTATTAACAACTTATATAAAGATAAACTTAATAATAAAGATAATGAGACAAAATGCTATGAAGAAATTGTTAAAGATTTAGAGAAAGTCAAAAAGATTATAGGAACTAAAGACAGTAGCAAAATTGACGTAGAAACAGTTATGGACGAATTAATTAAAATTAAATTAAACGAAAAATTGGAAAAAGTATGGGCTGGATTGGTTTCTGACAGAACAACTAAATTTTTTGGAAGTTCTAGTTATAAATTTACAACTTCAGGACCTTGCTATAATAATAAAAATTCCAACGTTGAATTTATACTTAGAAAAATTTATGTAAAATTACTATGTAAAACAGAGTGCTTAGACCTTATTAAAAATTATGGAAATAAAAATAGTGACTTATATTCAATTGCTAATGTAGTTTCCGATAATGGCGGTACAATTAGTGTAACTCTTAGTAGAAATATTTTCAGTGAAATCGATGAATGTATGAAAAATCTTAAAGGTGTTTATAAAAATTGTAATGTAGAATTGTTTGTTAATAATTTCTTTGACCAAAAATTAGAAGATCTCAATAAACAATTAGTTGAGAAAGAAAAAGAAGCAAATAAATAAAAAGTATAAAAAAATCTTAGCTTAATGCTGAGATTTTTATTTTTTTTTTTAGTTATGGGATTTTTAAATTAATTAAGAAATATAAATTATATTAATAAAAATAATTTGAGGTGGAATATGAATAGTTCTAAAACATATTTTTCTTTAAAACCTATAGTCGCAGGCATAATTGTAGGTATAATAAGTTCTTTTTTCATGCTTTCTTCAATAACTTTTTTACTTCTAAAGAGTGGTAGTTTAGGAGAAGAATTACTGGATGGAATAAATCTATTTATTTTGGCTGCCAGTGCTTTTGCTTCGGGTTATACAGCAGGGTATATATCAAAAATAAAAGGTCTTATTTACGGTTTTTTTTGCGGAACCGCTTTGTTCATTATAATGATTATCGGAGGAATGATTACAGGGAATCAAGGTATTAGTTGGTTTTCTGCTATTAAATATGCTGTTGGAGTATCTATTAGTTCTATAGGCGGAATAATAGGGGTTAATAAGTCATAAATATATATTTATTAAAATAATAATTGACTTTTTTTATCAATAAACTACAATAAATATATGGCTTAATTTTTAGCCATAAAAAACAGTGAATTGTGATGTTAACTTTTTATGGAAAGTAAAATTCGATTCCATACTGCAATATGAAATCGAATTGTTTTTAATTACATAAATTTTTTAGATATTTAATTGGATTGATGGCTTTATACTCACCTTTTGGGTTTTCTCTTTTTCTTATCTCGAAGTGAAGATGTGGTCCTGTAGATTGACCAGTTGTACCAACTTTAGCAATCACATCACCTTGTTTAACACTTTGACCTTTTTTTACATTTAAACTGCTACAATGCCCGTAAACAGTTTTTGTACCATCATTGTGGTCAATTATGATGTGGTTACCATATCCTCTGTTGCTCGTGGCTGAAACTTCTATAGTGCCGTCTTTTGCCGCTAATATATCTTTTCCTAAAACACCACCGGAAGCTATATCTATTCCACGATGAAATTCATTTTTTTCACGTAATCCATAAGGACTTGTAATATTAAAGGTATATGGTACTGGCCAAATAAATTCTTCTTTTTTTGTTCCAATGGTTTCTTCTTGATCAACAGGGTCTAGTATAATTTCTCTTTTTATTTCTTCCTTTTTTATTTCTTTTCCGTCTAAATAAGTTACATTGTAATTCACTTTTTCTTTTCCGTTAATTCCCTGCGTTACTGTTATAGTTTTTCCTTTTTCTAAATTAGGATCTTCATTTATAACGGTTTTGTAGGGAATTTCTGTTTCTTCACTTGTATGTGCAATTATTTTTATATGGAGTAATGTATCTGTTTCTATAACACTGATTACGTCTCCCGGATATATAGATTCTCCATGTTTTTTATTATTAATTGCAAGTAATGTTTCCGGTTTCATTCCGAATTTTTCAGCTATACTTACTATACTATCTGTTTCTTTCACTATATATGGAACAATATTTTCAACTTTTGAATTAATTTTATTATTTATTTCTTCTTTTGACTGAATTTTTTCGGATGGAAAAAGTTCTTCTTTTATTTCTATTTCATCTGTAAAAACAGCTGTTGAATTTTCAAATTGTTTTTTGCTGTCTTTAAGCATTTGATCTAAAATTTTTTCTATTTCTTCTTTTGAATCAGAAACAGCTATAACTTTTCCCTTAATATAAACTGCAAATCCGGATTTTAAAGACTCTCCTGAGTTTTCTATGATTTTGTTTTTTACTGTTTCGGGTTTTTCACAGCATTCTTTTTTTTCAACTGTGGATACCTTCAGTTTGGTATTTGCTTTTGAAATTTTATGTTTTTCATTTAAAGGAATTTGATTTCTAATTAGTTGCTCAGCTTCCTCATAAACCCGCTCATGATTAACAGTTGCTATTTGTTGACCGTTATATTCCAGTGCAAGACCGTAGTTTTGATTGTTCCAGTATAAAACAGTCGCCATGAATATTAAGCTTGTTACAACAGGAAATGAAAATTTTTTAATTGGTATTAAGCATTTTTTTTCACTGTGTTTTGAACTATAAAAACGCATACTGTATACATAAACCTCCTATACTTCCTTAAATTTCGACATCTTTTTGAAAAAGTCTAAAAAACTATTTCTTAATTAATTATAACAAAAAATTACAAAATATCAACAAGATATGTAAGGTTTATTTAATATTTACTTATTATTTGTAATCGCATTTGAATTTATGTATAAATTGTATTCTGTAAATAAATATTTGAAGATGATAGCAGATAATGATATAATGCAAGGTAATTGGAAAAATAATATAAGTATATGGTCAAATTTTTCAAGAATATATTTTAATTCAGAAAGGAAAAGGATTATGAAAATCGAGAATAAATACCGCAGTGAATATTGTGGCAAAGTTAATGAAAAAATGGTTGGAAAAAATATTCGTTTAGCAGGATGGGTTGAAAATATAAGAGATCATGGCGGAATTACATTTATCGACTTGAGAGACCACTATGGATATGTGCAGATAGTAATTAATGATTGCGAAATGATAAAAAATATTTCAAGAGAAAGTGCAGTTTCTGTTTACGGTAAAGTTTGTCTTAGATCCGAAGAAAATATAAATCCTAAACTTGAAACAGGTAAGCTTGAAGTAAAATGTGAAAGTATTGAGCTTGTCGGTAAGTGTAGTGCTATGCTTCCTTTTGAGGTTTCGGATTCTACAGAAACTAAAGAAGAGCTTCGTCTTAAATATAGATTTTTAGATCTCAGAAATTTTCATGTTCATAAAAATATATCTTTAAGATCCGAAATTCTTCACTTCTTAAGAAATAAAATGCATGAACTTGGCTTTACAGAGATACAAACTCCTCTTATGTCTGCTTCTTCACCGGAAGGTGCAAGAGATTATTTAATTCCAAGCAGAAAACATCATGGCAAATTCTATGCTCTTCCTCAAGCACCTCAGATATTTAAGCAGCTTTTAATGGTTTCCGGGTTTGACAGATATTTTCAAATAGCACCTTGTTTTAGAGATGAAGATGCTCGTGCTGACCGTTCTCCCGGAGAATTTTATCAACTTGATTATGAAATGTCTTTTGCAACTCAAGAAGATGTTTTCAAAGTAACAGAAGAAGTCATTTATGATACTTTTACAAAATTTTCAAATAAAAAAGTTTCTTCAAAACCGTTTAAGAAAATTCCTTATGCTGAATCTATGCTTAAATACGGATCTGATAAACCGGATTTAAGAAATCCTCTTGAAATAGTTGATATATCTGAAATTTTTCAAGGTTCCGGATTTGCTGCTTTTGAAGGTAAAACCGTTCGCGCGATAACTGTTCCTGATTGTGCTGGAAAACCCAGAAAGTTTTTCGATAAAATGAATGATTTTGCTCTTGAAATAGGAATGAAAGGTCTTGGCTATATTAAGGTCAATGAGAACGGAGAATATAGCGGTCCGATAAATAAGTTTATTCCTGATGAAAAACGTCAACTATTTGCTGAAAAGTGTCTTATCAAACCGGGATGTGTTACGTATTTTATTGCAGATAGTGAAAAATTCGCTCCTAAATTTGCCGGTCAAATTAGAACAGAACTTGGAAAGCGTCTTGATCTTATTGACAAAGAAAAATTTGAGTTTTGTTTTATAGTGGATTTCCCAATGTATGAAGAAGATGAAGAAACAGGTAAGATTATATTTACTCATAATCCTTTCTCTATGCCACAAGGAGGACTTGAAGCCCTTGAAAATAAGAATCCTTTGGATGTTCTTGCATATCAATACGATTTGGTTTGCAATGGTATAGAACTTTCTTCTGGTGCAGTCAGAAACCATGATCCAAAGATTATGCTTAAAGCTTTTGAAATTGCAGGATACACAGAAGAAGATATACTAAACAAATTTAGTGCTCTTTATAATTCATTTAAGTTTGGCGCTCCGGCACATGCCGGTATGGCTCCCGGAGTTGACCGCATGATAATGCTTCTACTTGATGAAGAGAATATAAGAGAAGTAATAGCATTCCCGATGAACAGCAATGCTCAGGATGTTATGCTTGGGTCTCCCAGCGAAGTTTCAGAAGAACAATTGCGTGAAGTTCATATAAAAATAAGAGGTCAGCATAAATAACAAATTAAAGGAGTGGGAATTTTTAATGGTAACTAAGGAAGATGTTATGTCAATAGCTAAGCTTTCAAAACTTTATTTAAGCGAAAAAGAGCTTGAAGAAGGTGTTAGAGAAATGAATTCAATAGTTTCCTTTGCCGCAAAAATTAATGATGCTAATTATAATTATGAATCCAAGACTCAAATTCAAGATGTATTTAATGCTTTTAGAAACGATGAAATAAAGGAATCTTTTCCTCGTGAAGAAATTCTTAAAAATGTTGATGGTGGGAAAGATGGATTTTTCTATATTGAAAAATCAAAATAAAAGTCAAATTTTTTGAAAGGGTGCAGTAAATGGGGAATAACAAAAGCGGAATAATTAAAAAAATAAATAAAATGCTTTCAAGTAAAGAAATATCCTGCGAAGAACTTACCAGAAAATATTTAAGTAAAATAGAAGAAAACCCTTTAAATGCTTATGTCACAGTCTGCAGTCAGGAGGCTATAGATGCGGCGAAATCTGTTGATAGAAAGATTGCACATGGTGAGGAAATAAAGCCTCTTGAAGGTGTTCCTATGACACTTAAAGATAATATTTCAACCAAAGGAATCGAAACTACATGTTGCTCTAAAATTTTAGAAGGATATAAGCCGATTTATAATGCTGAAGTTTGGAATATTTTGAAAAATGAGAATGCAGTTTTACTTGGTAAAACCAATATGGACGAATTTGCAATGGGTTCTTCTTGTGAAACTTCGTGTATAGGCGGAGCTAAAAACCCTCACAATTTAAATCATGTCTCAGGAGGAAGTTCGGGAGGAGTTGCTGCTGCTGTCGGAGGCAATATTGCTGCTTATGGACTTGGATCCGATACAGGAGGATCAGTCAGACAACCTTCAAGTTTTTGTGGAGTAGTTGGCTTGAAACCAAGTTATGGAGCGGTCTCAAGATATGGTCTTATTGCTTATGCTTCAAGTCTAGATCAAATAGGACCTATTGCAAAAACTGTTGAAGATGTTTCAATAATTTTTGACAGTATCGCAAAATATGATCCTAAAGATTCAACTTCTTGGAACAATATTTCTTTTGAAACTTATAACTTGCTTAATAACAGTGTTAAGGGAATGAAAATAGGGATACCAAAGCAATACTATGAGTCTGTTGATAAAGATGTCAAAGAGGCACTTGAAAAAGCAATTAAGCAGTACGAATCAATGGGAATGAGTATCGAGTATTTTGATTTTCCTGAAGTTTCTACAGCTTTACCTGTTTACTATATTCTTGCATGTGCTGAGGCATCTTCTAATTTGGCAAGATATGACGGTGTTAGATATGGTTACAGAAGTAAAAATTATAAAAATATAGACGAAATGATATGTAAAACAAGAAGTGAAGGATTTGGCAAGGAAGTTAAACGTCGTATTCTTTTAGGAAATTATGTTTTAAGCTCAGGATATTATGATGCTTATTACGGCAAAGCTCAAAAACTTCGTTTAGCCATAATAGATGCTTTTAATAGAGCTTTTGAAAAATACGATGTTCTTTTAACTCCGACTTCTCCGGTAACGGCATTTCCTTCTGAAAAGAGTTATGAAAGTCCTGAAGAAATTTATCAAGCTGATATTTGTACCGTTCCTGTGAATATTGCCAGCTTGCCTGCTATCTCTTTGCCATGTGGTTTTGATTCAAATGGTTTACCTATAGGAATGCAACTTATAGGAAAAAGATTTACAGAGGCTAAGATTTTAAGTGTTGCTCATAACTTTGAGATTTTCACAGATTATGCTTACAATAAAGATGTTGACATGGGGGTAAAAATATGAAATATGATTTAGTGGTTGGCCTTGAAACACATGTAGAGCTTTCGACCAAAACAAAAATATTTTGCAGCTGTGAAAATGATTTCGGAGCAGATCCTAATACACATTGTTGTCCGATTTGCATAGGCCTTCCCGGAACTTTACCGAAAATAAACCGTGAGGTTATAAATCTTGCTATTAAAGCGGGTTTGGCAACAAATTGCGAAATTAATTTGAAATCTATGATGGATAGAAAAAACTATGTTTATCCTGATTTAGCTAAAGCTTATCAAATATCTCAATTTGAAGTTCCGATATGTAAAAATGGATATGTTGAACTTTCCAGTGGTAAAAGAATAAGAATAAATCGTATTCATATGGAAGAGGACGCAGGTAAACTAGTTCACAACGGAGGAGATGTTTATGTTGATTACAACAGAGGAGGAGTTCCTCTTATAGAAATAGTCACAGAACCGGATATAAGTTCCTCTGCGGAAGCTAGAGAATATGTAGAGAAATTGCAAAACCTTTTAAGATATGCAGGAGTTTCGGATTGTAAGATGCAAGAAGGCTCTATGAGATGTGATGTCAATATTTCAATTAAGCCTTCAGGAAGTTCTGAATTTGGAACAAGAACAGAAATAAAGAATATGAATTCCATAACTTTCATGACTAAAGCAATAGATTATGAATTTGATCGTCAGGCAGATGTTTTAGATGCTGGTGAAAAAGTTATTCAGCAAACGCTTAGATATTGCGAGTCTACAAACTCAACAGAAAGTATGCGTAGTAAAGAAGATGCGGAGGATTACAGATATTTTAGAGATCCTGATTTGGTTGAAATCATTCTGACAAAAGATGAAATAGAGGAAATAAAAAAATCTTTACCTGAAATGCCCGATAAGAGAATGAGAAGATACGTTGATTCTTGGAGTATACCCGAAAAAGATGCTGCTCTTTTAGTTAAATATAAAAATGTTTCAGATTTTTTTGAAAAAGCCAGCGAAGGAATTAAAAATCCTAAAGTTGTATCTAATTTTATTATAGGTGAAATTTTCAGAAATATTGAAACAGAATCTGAGAAAGAAAAGTTTAATATTTTAGTATCACCTTTTCAGCTTAATGAACTTGCTAAGCTTGTTTGTGAAGGAAAAATTAATATGAATCTCGGTAAAAAAACTTTATCTGAGATGATTAAAACAGGAAAAGGGGTCAAGGAGCTTATATCTCCAACGGATTTACAAGGTTTTTCTGAAGAAGATATAGAAAAAATGTGTTTAAATGCAATAGAATCAAGCGAGGCCGCGGTAAAAGATTACCTTAACGGTAAAGAAAAAGCTCTTAAATCTATTTTAGGAATGGTAATGAAACAAACTCGAGGAAGAGGAAATGCTCAAGAAATTGAAAAGAAATTAATACACTTAATAAAAAACAGATAATCTTAATAAAAGCCTATTAGGGCTTTTATTTTTATGTATAAATAAAACAAAATAATTATTTTTTATTGACAATTTTATTATATTTGTTATACTATTTACTGTAAAAATTATACAAGGAGGAAATTAATATGAACAAAGAACAAATATCAGAAAAAGAAATAGAAAAAGTAAGTGGGGGTGCAATATCTAAAGATATGCTTAATGATCCTAAATGGCAAACAACTGTACATGCTGTATGTATGAGGTGCGGAAAGTGGATTACACGAACATATTATACCGGACCAGGATTTAGTGGCCTTATTAGAGAAAGAGTATTCCCGGGTGAAGTCAGATGTGATGAATGTAGGAAAAAAGAATGGGAAGAAAAATGGCCAAGTATGACTAAAGTTGGCTCAGAAGAAACAAAACAATAGAAAAAATATATAGGGAGGAAATAAAAATGAATAAAGAACAAATTTCAGAAAAAGATGTAGAAAAGGTAAGCGGCGGTGCAGTTAAATTTACAGAAGCTATGCAAGATTATATCTCCAAGCATTCAAAAAAGGTAAAGTGTGTCCAATGCGGAAAAATGTTTGAAATACTTTATCCATATGGGGGAAAGCTTACACCGGATATAATTTATAAAAGAGAGAGATGCCCTGAATGCAGAAGAAAAAAAGTGGTTATAAAGATAAATAAACCAAGTGTTGGTAAAATTGAATCAGAAGAAACAAAACAATAGAAAAAATATATATAGGGAGGAAATAAAAATGAATAAAGAACAAATTTCAGAAAAAGATGTAGAAAAGGTAAGTGGCGGTGCAGGTAAACTTGCAGAAGCTACGAAAGATTATGTCTCCAAGCATTTAAGAGAAGTAAAATGTAGTCAATGCGGAAAAATGTTTGAAATATACGATGGCCCTATGGGAGTTATTCCTACACCGGCTTCAATTGATGCAAGAAGGAGATGCCCTGAATGTAGAGAGAAAAAACCTCTTCCTGAATTTATACTTCAACTATATGAACCCTGGAGAATTAAAAATAAAACGAAGGAAACAAAAGAATAGAGAATTATATAAGTAGGAAAAGGTCCATATTCTAAATTTATCAAAAAAGATAAATAAACATATAAAAATACTCAATCCTTATGTGAGGATTGAGTATTAATTTTATAGTAATTTGTAAAGTTCAAGATAAACGCCTTCTTGATTTATCAGTTCTTTATGTGTTCCTTCTTGAACTATGTTTCCATTAGAAAGTACCAGTATTCTTTTTGCGTTTTGTATAGTTGAAAGTCTATGAGCTATTACTATTGTCGTTCTGCCTACTGATAATTTTTCCATTGATTTTTGTATATATTTTTCGCTTTCGTTGTCTAAACTTGAAGTAGCTTCGTCAAATATTAGAATAGGAGGATTCTTTAAAAATGTTCTTGCAATAGCAATTCGTTGCTTTTGGCCTCCTGAAAGACTTGATCCATGTTGACCAATTAATGTTTCGTATTTATTAGGGAGTTTCATTATAAAATCGTGACAATATGCATTTTTTGCTGCTTCAACTATTTCTTCCATCGAAGCATCGAGTTTTCCGTATGCAATATTTTCTTTTATAGTACCTGAGAATAAAAATGTTTCTTGATGAACAAATCCTATATTTTTTCTTAAATTTTCAAGATTTATATTTCTTACATCCGTTTGATCAACCAGCACTTCACCCGATGAAACATCATAAAATCTTGGAATTAAATTACAAAATGTAGATTTCCCCGATCCTGATGGACCTACAAGTGCAATGTATTCCCCCGAATTTATTTTTAGATTTAAATTTTTAAATATTTCTTTACCTGTTTTATGTTTGAAAGAAACGTTTTTAAATTCAATGCTTCCTTTCACTTTAGGTAAAGTAATGCATTGTGGAGAATCAAATATTTCCGGCTTTACTTCTAAAAGATTAAACACTCTGGTTAATCCTGCGGAGCTTTCCTGAATAGTTTCTGCAATTCCGAGAACGGAAAAAATGGGTCCGAAGAGTATGTCCATAAAAAGCATAATTGCCATTAAGTCGCCCATATTTATGTTTTGATTTATAACAAAAAACATTCCTATAATAGTTGAAAACGGGATTAAACCCATAATAAAAATATATATGCTAGAATCGAAAACACTGGAAATTTTAAAAATTCTTTTTTTGTCTTGAACATATGCATTAATACCGTTTTTAAATTTTTCAACTTCTAGATTTTCATTTGTGAAAGATTGAACTGTTCTAATTCCCGAAAGATTTTCTTCAAGGTTACTGGTTAAATTTGAAAATGTTTCGTGGGAAGCAGCAACTTCTTTTTGAATTTTCGGAACATAATAAAAAATGTAAGCTATTACTATAAGGAATATTCCGACCATGAAAAATCCAAATGTTTTATTAATTATGAAAAGAGCAGTGAATATACAAACTGATTTAATAATAAAATCGATTATCATTTGAGGAACTTCTTTAAGAGCAACACTTAATCCGAAAGTGTCATTATTTACAATTGAAAGTAGTTTTCCAATTTTATTTTGATCGTAAAAAGCAAAAGGCATTCTTTGTAAATGTTTAAAAATATCTAATTTTATATCAGCTTCGATTTTAGTAGAAAATAATTTACCCTGAAATTTCATAAATCTTTTGCATAGGTACATCACAAAGAATAAAATTAAAATAATTGATGCTGTAATTGAAAGAGTGTAAACTGCTTTGTCTAGTGGAAAATTAACTATTTCATTTATAACATATTTTAGAATGAGAGGTATTGCAGTTGTGGTTCCTGCCACTATTATTGAAAAAAGTATGTCTAAAAATAGTACTTTTTTATAGGGACCATAATAGGAAATCAATTTTTGGATTTTTTTAATCATGTTTTCACTTCCTTTTATATTTTTTAAATGCACAATAAAACCCAGTTCGTATGTCAAATATTTCAATCTTACGACTGAAACGTAGCATATAAACTGAGTTTAATCATGTGGTGGGCCATCTAGGACTCGAACCTAGGACCGACCGGTTATGAGCCGGTTGCTCTAACCAACTGCGCTAATGGCCCTTACAAATGAAGTATATAATAATTCAAAATATATGTCAATAGTTATTTTAAAAAAATAAAAAATATTTTTTGATTTATTTTTTGAATCTTTTATACAAAAGTGATTGATTTAACTGAATAATGGTTGATTTTCAAATTAATAAATAGAATTTATAAGTTAATATTGGAATTTTTAATTTTTATAAAATATAATTAAATAGTTTTGTTAGTATAAAAAATTCGAGCTTTATCTCACACGATATAACATTATAAAAAATTATGGCAGTAGATTTTCTGTACAACTGGACCGCTTATTTTTCAAGAAACATTAAATCATAGCTCTGAAAAATATTGTGATATCGAAAAAGAGCTAAGAGAGGCTATGCTTAAAGATTTGGATAGATTAATATTAAAATCGCATTGACTTATATTTTTCAGCTTTGAGGTTTTTGAGTAAAATGTGTTCTTTCAATTATAGGTATGCTATCATAAAATCAAAACAGTAATTATCTTTTATTGAACTTCTTTCATATGTTTTAGTTCTTCCTTTTAAATATAATAAACTAAGTATAAATATTTTTATATATAATGCATGTATTTTATAAAAATTCAAAAAAATACATTTTTATTTTGATAAATTTCTATAAAAAGAAAAAGTGTTTATAATAAATGTAGTTAATGTTCTGATTTTATGTAGATTAAGTTGATTTTTGTGTTTAAGAACTATACAATGAGAAACAATTAAATTTATTGGATGTTGAAAAGAGTGATTATGTGCCCGTAATATCTTTAAAAGGTATAAATAAAAATTTCAAAGTAAAAATGAAAAATAGTACAAAAAGTTTCTTTAGAAATTTTTTTGATAGAAAATTTGAGAAAATATCGGCACTTAAAGATTTATCATTAGATATAAATGAGGCTGAAATCGTGGGTTACATTGGTCCTAATGGTGCCGGGAAAAGCAGTAGCATTAAGATTATGTGCGGAATACTTAAACCGGATTCGGGACAATGTATTGTAAACGGTGTGATACCTTGGAAAAATAGGGTGAAGAATGCAGGCCAGATAGGTGTGGTATTTGGACAAAGATCTCAACTGTGGTGGGATGTTCCTGTAATCGATTCTTTTGAACTTTTAAAAGAAATTTATAAAATTCCGAATCAAGTCTACGAGAATAATTTGAAAGAATTGGTTGAATTATTAAAAATAGAATCAATCATAAAAATGCCTCTGAGGCAGTTGAGTTTGGGACAAAGAATGCGTTGTGAGTTTGTTGCTGTGCTTTTGCATAATCCAAAAATTTTGTTTCTGGATGAGCCAACTATAGGGTTAGACTCTATGTCAAAAGTAATTATGAGAAATTTTATTAAAAAAATTAATTCCGAACGAAAAATCACTGTAGTGTTAACTACTCATGATATGCAAGATATTGAAGCTCTTGCAAACAGAATAGTACTAATCGCAAAAGGAAGTATTTTGTTTGATGGTTCGATTGAACAGTTTAAGGAATTAGCATTGAATAATAAAGTTATAAAAATTAAGCATACGGGTGGGATATTACCTGAACGCGATAATTTGACTATTGATATGATATCGGATTTTGAGTATAGGGTTAAACTTAACAGCAAAAATACTGATATCTCGGAAGTTATCAGATATATAACCGACCACTTAAATATTTCAGATATGTCTATAAGCGAAGTGAATTTGGAAGATGTGGTCGTACAAATTTATAAAGGGTACGGTTTATGAAAAAGTATTTTATAATGTTTAGGATAAAATTTTCAAATAGTATGAGGTATAAAACATCAGTTGTATTTGCGATATTTACTCAAATTATCTGGAGTTTAATGAATATATTTTTGTTTGATATATTCTATAGGTCTACAAACGATGCCTGTTTATCTTTCGACAATACAAGGGTATACTTGTGGTTTGAAGGTATATTTTTGCCTTTATTTGCACTGTGGATGTTGGATGAGGATATTATTAAATCTATTATAAACGGTAATATTGCATATGAACTGGTTAAACCTATAAACGTTTATTGGGTATGGTTTTCCAGAAACATTTCTTCAAGATTGTCAAAATTTATTATACGGTCTTGCCCTGTTCTAATTTTAGCAATATTTTTACCTCAAAATTATAATCTTCCGCGATTTGGTTCTTATATATTTTTCCCATTTTTTATTTTGAGTACAATTTTAGCGACAATATTATTAGTTGCTTTAAGTATGTTGATTTACATATTAACTTGTAGATTTCTTTCTTATGGGGGCATCAAATCTTTGGCTTCGAAAATAGTTTCCTTCCTTTCGGGAGGTGTTATCCCACTTCCATTTTTTTCAAAAAAATTAAAATTTTTGTTAAGCTTTACACCTTTTCCATATATTCAGAATACAGCTATTAAGATTTATATAGGTAATATTGGTATTTATGAAGTTTTATTTAATATATTCATGCAAGTTTTGTGGATTTCCGTCATTGTTTTATTAGGAATATATTTTAAGAATAAAGTTTTTGAAAAAATAGTTATACAGGGAGGGTAAAATGAGATTATATTTGAAATTTTTATCTTTACATATGAAAATTCAAATGCAGTATAAACTTTCCTTTGTTTTGATTTTTATAAGTCAGTTTTTTAGAATATTATTTTTGTTTTTTGGAATAAATTTTTTATTTACGACATTTAAATCATTATCGATTTTCTCACGAGAAGAAGTTTTGATATGTTTTGCTACTGTTAGTTTTGCCTTTTCTTTGGCACAATGTGTTTCGGAAGGTTTTGATTCGTTTTCCTCAGAGGTTTTGAATGGGGAATTTGACAAAGTGTTAATTCGACCTCGTAGTTCTATGTTTTTAATTTTTGTTTCCAAACTAGAATTTCATCAATTAGGATCATTGATACAGTCTATTTTGATTTTAGTTTATGCGATTTTAAAGATTAGAATACTTTGGAATTTAAGCAAAATATTGGTTTTGATTTCGATGATTATATCGGGAGTAAGTATTTTTATAGGCTTATTTGTACTAAATGCTGCTATGTGTTTTTTCACAATAGAAGGAATAAGTCTGCTAAATCTATTTATACAGGGTGGTCAAAACTTTGGTAAATATCCTTTTGCGGTATATGGTAAAACTATACTTAATTTTTTTACGTATGTAGTACCAATGGCCTTATTTCAGTATTATCCCCTGCTTTATTTACTGGGTAAAAATACAAGTGTATTAAATGCATTGGCGCCTTTATTTGCTATATTGTTTTTAATACCGTGTGTTATTTTATGGCGATTTGGTGTAAGCAAATATCAGTCTTCAGGTTCTTAATTTGAATCAGAAATTAACATCTAGGATGATGGGAGCAAAGAAAGATAAAATGTTTAAAATCAGCACAGAAAATTTTAAAAATAATATTCCAATTTTAAAGAGTGTAGATGTGCATTATTTTGATTATGCATCAACCACATTTATGCCTTCCGAAGTAATGGATAGGTGGGTTGAGGTGAATAGCAGTTCCGGAGTTTTTATCGGTCGTGGAAATAGTAAGTTAACCAAAAAAGCAGAGTCGGAATTGCAGGATTCTGAAAAAAACTTTTATAATTTTTTTAATTTATCTGACGATTATAGTTTTATATACACCAAGAATGTAACAGAATCTATAAATATCGTTGCGCTTGGTTTGGATAGTTACGTTAGTACATCGGATATTGTATTAGTTGGTCCTTATGAACACCATAGTAATTATCTTCCCTGGAAGTATCTGGCACGAAGAACGGGGGCATTGTTTTGCGAAATACCTGTAGATATGTTTGGAAATCCGGACTATTCATTTATAGATAGAAATAGGAATAGAATAAAAATTGTTTCAGTTTCGCACATATCTAACTCTTTTGGATACCGCATGGATATAAAGAAAATGTGTCAAATGGTAAGCGATAAAACACTGTTTTTTGTCGATCAATCACAGGTTAGTGTACATATGCCGATAATAAATGACGATAAAATAACAGCACACTTTTTAGCTTCTCATAAAATGTATGGACCAAAAAATATTGCAGCCATAGCTATGAAAAATAAATGTATTGAAAAGCTATGTCCCGTACTGCTGGGGGGTGGCATGGTGGAAACAATCGGATTCAATGATACTTGGTTGGAAGGTAGAAAAAAATTTTTTGTTGGGACGATGGATATAGGTTTAATATCTGCATGGAGTGAGGCATGCAAATTTATATCTAGTGTTTCTTATTCAAAAATTCAAAAAATAAATGATGAGAATTTCAAAAAAATTATTGATATACTGAAAAAATATAATTTGAATAGGATTATGGATGGAGATAATTGTTCTAAACACATAATTTCTTTTGTGAATGCCAGTTTTCATGCTCACGATTTAAGCGATTTTTTATCTGATCGGAATGTAATTATAAGATCTGGGAATCTTTGTTCTCAAAATGCCTTAAGAAAAATAAATGCACACGCAATAAATCGGATTTCTATTGGTATCGGTACAGATTCAGATGATATCGAAGCACTCGATAAATCAATTGGGGAAGTGATGATGTGATTGACAAAAAATGTTTGGATAAAATAAAGAAATATGCAACCATGAGTTTTGATCATATAATAATACCGGATTTAATAATGACAAAAGAGGGAATTTCGTGCGGAGATCATATTGCTTTAGTTGGCCAATTGGATGATGATATATTATCGTTCAATTTCCAGTCTATAGATGCTTGTTTTTTATGCCAAGCGGTGTGTAACTATCTGGTTTGTAAATTTAACAATAAAAATATTAATGATTTATTTACAAAAATCGAAAAATTTTATAATAATGTAATTTTAAAAAAATCAAATCTATATAATCTTTTCGATTTGGATGAAAATGAATATTCTCATCGTTTTGATTGTATGTTTTCGCCCATAAAATTATTTTTTGATTTTATTAGGGAAATATCTTCAGATTCGCTTAATTCCGTAATTCGCCAAAAAATAGATACTACAAGAAATATGGAATGTGATGCCTGCGTAGGTGCTTGTAAAATAAACTGGAATAATAAAAGTAAAGACAATAACGTCACTTATCGAGTTCAAAAGTTTGATACAGAATACCTGAGAAAATGGCTTTCACTTGGGAAAATTGTTTTAAATGAAGATGATAAAGAATCACTAAAAAATTTATGTAAAAACATCAAAGGCTCAGATTATGATTTTTTGCTTAGCTATAAAATTGATTCGATAGTATTCTATCACTTGTTGAATAATTGTCCAGAATTAATTAACAAAGTATGGAATAAGACTGCACATAGAGTGCAAAAATCGGAAGTAACCAAAGGGCTTATTGAAAAAATAAAGAATTATATTTCCAATGAAAAGTTAAATATATATTTTATAAAAGGTTATATCACGAAAAAGTATTATAAAAATCCTGCCTTTAGAACTCATTCTGATTATGATTTGGTAGCAATAAACAGCGAAGATGCTTTTAAATTGGCTCATTATCTACTAAAAAATGATTTTAAAATACGTCATGATTTATTTTCTGTAAAAAGTATGTATAATCTTAATAATTTGGTGCCGTCCGGGCATTTCCATATGAGGAAATTAATTGAAGATAGCTATTTATTGGAAATTGACATATCCTATCCTGCATATCCTATAAACCGTATCAACTTATATTATCCGAGATTTAAAGATAATATGGTTTGTTTAGAGGATCAGATTATTATAACACTTTTGCACATTTTTAAACATCATAAAATTTATATGAAAGATATAAATGATATGTATTATATGATCTGTGAAGAAAATTTAAATTTTGAGTATTTGAAAGATGTTATTACATCAAATCGGCTCAAGAGTTTCTTTAGTTTAGTGGTAATGTATATATATACGAATTATGATAGTTTTATATACCATAATAAGTTGAAAAAAGTAATAGAATATTTCCAAATTGATGAAAATATTTTAAATTTATATCCAAGTTGGCCCTATGACTTAAATATGCATCTGAAGATAAAAAAACAGGACTATAAAGAAAGAGCAAATCAGAATGGTGAAAGTGATCGAGATTATCTATTTCCCATAGTAATATTTTTTGAACGATTAAATTTGAAAGTATTGGAAATTTTAAAAAAAGAGTATTCGGTATCTAAAATTTCTGATTCTATCTACAAAGTTTCTAAAGATAATTTTGAGTTTTATATTTCAAGTATAGGAATTTTTATAAGTAATTATATTGATACTGTTTTGATATCTCGGAAAAAAGTGATTGAGGAATTGGAAAGAGTTATGCATAAAGTCAAAGTTGGTAAAACTATGTTTATTCCTTATGCACCAAAAATATCTAATATGTTTTAGTTAGCTTTACTGTGATTTTTTAGTAGTAATAATATAAGGACCGGCTGTAAAAAGTTAAGTAGAATTTGAAAAAAATTTTAAAACTTTGGATTGAGAGGTGGTTAACATTATAAGACCTATTATCAAGAAGGATAATAAAGATAATATTGAAAAGCTTACATACAACAGAGTCAATAGCAGTTAAATGATGTTTAACACGAGATTTTAATGATTGATGATAATAGTCCGACAAGATAGGATTGCAAAAGCAGCTCAGTTTAAAGCGATTCAAATGGTATGGCGAAAATAAGGTGAGGTGCATTTAGAAATTTTGTTTTTAGTGCCTGAGAATTCACAGGACTGATTAATTTTTACATCAAGACTGGTAAAAGAGACAGTTTTGAAAGGAAATCAAAACTACATATATCACTGATTTCACTGGCAATTATGGCACATAAAGTTATACTAATTCCGGAAATTGTGGTAATTACTTAATTAGTTTTAGAGAGTAAATTGGAATTTGTTTTTCTAAATATTTAATTTGATTTTCAATAAAAACAATTTGTTCCATAATTGCTTTATTTAAAATGAAAAAGCATCTTTGGCAAAAAACACCAAAAGAGTTTTTAGCAACAAATTTTATATTTTCAGCTTTTCCAATACCGAAATGATTATGTTTAATTTTTTCGAGATATTTACAGTTACTGCATGAATCAATCACGGTAACCTGTATCGTAAAAGCTGACGTAAAGTGATAATGTTTTCTTAGACAAATTTAGTCTTTTAATATTGTTGAAATCATATGATTTGAGAATTATAAAAGAATCTTTTGGGTTATTCTTGTTTTGGTGTATATACATTTTTATAAAAGCTTCTGATTAAATTGAATTAATGACTTTAGTATTAAATTTATTTTCAGTAAGAAAACAGCACGTAAAAATCCAGTAACGTCTATATTAATCAAAATATTTTTGAAATTGATTTCAAATTTCTGAAAAAGTTTAAAAAGTTTTTTACAGCAGCTTTTTTGAGATTTGTGATATGAAATTTCGTAGGGTATTTAGTACTAAATACTATCCGGTTCATTCGTATCAAATCACAAAACATAGGTACTGTTTTTAATTAAACAGATATGCTTTAACGAAAATTTCAGTGCTGCTGTGATTGTTATTTTTGCTAATCCACATGGCTTATGGAACAACTTTATTATATGAGGTGATGTATTTGAAAAGATATGTTGTTGTGAATGAATTTTTTGGATCAAGAGTATATGATTTAGTAGAAAAAAGAGAAACGTTTTTTGATAAAGAAAACACAGCAAAATTAAAAGAACTGTTAAAAGGAAATTATACAGAAATTAATAAACCAGTTGAAGTAAAAACTGACAGTTTAAGTGCACCTATAAAAATTTCTATGAATATAACTAAATCTTGCAATCTTAGGTGTAAACAGTGTTTTTCTGACTCTGGGATTATACGTGATAAAGAATTAACCACGGAAGAAATTTTCAAGCTATTTGATGATATGTATGAACATGGTACATTTTTCATATGTATCGGCGGCGGAGAGCCGTTCATGAGAAAAGATATCCTGGAAGTATTGGATTATGGAAATAAAAAGAACTTAGCAATATCAGTTGTATCAAATGGTTTACTTTTTACAAAAGAATTACTGTTGCAGCTAAATGACAAGAATTTGGACATACTTTGGATCAGTTTTGAGGGCTTAGAGGTAAATCATGACAATCTTAGAGGTAAAGGAACTTTCAAAAAAGCTATTAGCGCGTTAGAGCTTTTGCAAAAGTATTATAAAGGGAAGACTGCTATAAGAGTTTCGCTAAATAAAGATAATGTAGATGAGTGTTTTGAATTGGTCAAAATTGCAGAAAAGTATTCTATTGACATGATAAGATTTACTCCTATTATAGCTTTTGGACGAGCTAAAAATGAGAATTTGACCATATTGCAAGAACAGTACATATCATTTTTAAAAAATGTTAAAAATATTAAATCAACAGTTAAAATTATTCATCCTGGTACGGTCTACAAAGACAGATTTTGGATAAATAGTAATAATTTTGGTTGCCATTGTGGAAAAGAAGCTATTTGGATTGATGAGTTGGGCAACTATTCACCCTGTATATTTTTAGGTCCTGATTTTAATTCAGGTAATATTAAAAATGAGAGTTTTATAAACTTATGGAAAAAGTCTTTAAATTCCATGAAAATCACGGGGAATAATACGTGCAAAAGTTGTAGCAATTACAGTAAATGTCGAGGTGGATGCAGAGCGCGTGTGTTCTATGAAACGGGGAATCTGAACGGTGTTGATCCTTTGTGTCCATTAAAGAAAAACCTAAAAATAGATTTATAGCGAAAGGAGATTGTATTTATGTTTTCGAAATTAAATTATCCGAATGAAATAAAAAAAATTTTAGAGGGTCTCGTTTCCATTTATGATGGAAGTTGTTTAAACATAGTGGCTTATGGGAGTACGGCGGTAGGTGGTTTGTCTTATTTAGAAAAAGATGGCAAATATGATTTTTTAAGTGATATAGAATTTATAGTTGTTCCAAAAAGTAAGGAAAATGAATACAGTAAATCCTTTCGAAAAAATCTGATGAAAAAGTCATCTGATTTTCTAAAGACAGTTTCAAGCTTGATAAATATACCTTTTGTGGACGTTTACCCTGTTTCAAGAGAGTATTTTAAAAATTTAGATCCGCGAATTTCAACATTTGAGCTGAAGAATAATGGTAAGATTATTAAGGGTGATAATCTTTTGAAGCTTATAAAACAAGTTGACATTAATAATTACAATCCTAGAATTCAAAATATTGAAATTGTTAAAGCTTTAAAGATACTAGTTTTAGAATCTAGAAATTGGTTTTTTAATTTTGATGATACATCAGATATCAATTATAGATGGTTTTGCTACTTTTTAAATTCATCTTTTCTAAATATACTCAGGACAATGTTGCCGATTTTTGGACACTTTGAACTTTCGCTTAATGAAAGAGTTAATTTGCTTCATAAAGTAGTTAATGAAAATAAACTGGACAATTATTTTTCCAAAGACGTTTTAGAGTACTTTGATGTTGCTATTAAAGAGAAATATTCAGGTATTTTTAGTAAATCCCCCAAAGAACTGTTCGTATTGTGTTTTAAAGGTTATAAAGGTCTTTTGAGGATGCTTTTGACTTGTAGCGAAAAAGAATTAAGTTCAAAAATTCAAGAAAGAAAATTTGAAATTTTTTATGGAGAAGATAATAAAATAAAGCAATTAGCTGATTTAACTTGCTTTTTTCTCTCGATTTTAGACTGTATATACCAATGGATAGACGGTGGTATAATAAAAGATTTACTAATAGATAAAGCTATTAACAATTTTGATGTATTATCTTCGGGACATAATGTATACAAGCTTATGTGTCTTATGGATAAATACAGTGAACTGGAAAAAACACGTTGGAGAATAATAAATAGCAAAGACTAAATTGTCAAATTTTGCAAAGCGAAGGGAATTATAGCTAATGAATTGGAAAACTATTAGTGATCTGACCGATAAGGTGTTTAAAGAATGTTATTATTTAAATGAGGATTTTTTAGAGTTACTGACAGATAGTAAAGATATTGTGGAAGTAACTAACGAAAGGTTAAAACCTCATTTTTTGAGCAAAGGTAATGATAAAGTAAAAAATAAATTCGATCTATATTGTTTTAATTCTAAAAATCTTAAATCATTTGTTAGAGATGTTTTCGAATCAAATATTTATAAAGACTGGTTTAAAGTAAAACACATGGGTGGATATTACTTCAATTTAAAGTTAGATGATAACTTGTATGTAACCATCTGGGCAAATGAAGGGCATGAGGATTTCGGAAATGAAAATGTGTCAGTCGACGAGTTGATAGATGATTATATTGAATATAAAGATAATGTATGTGTCATTATTAGCGATCTTAAAAGGCATTTTCTGTATTTATATAATAATTTAAATAACTCAAGTATTCTTACTCCGCTTAGATTAGTCAGAAGTATTTTAATGAGAAATCTTCTAAATAATGGTTTTGTTTATTTTCATGCTGCTATTATTCAGTATAGAGAAAAAGGTATTTTACTGACGGGAAAATCCGGGAGTGGAAAAACCTCTACATTGCTTCACTTTCTCGAGAATAAGTACGGAAAATTAATAGCGAATGACAAAGGTTTCATAGGGCTTAACAGTGATGGTCAACCAGAGATTTTCGGATGGCCGGGTGTTGTAAACGTAGGTATTGGGAATTTGGGTCAGTACAGTAAGCTTAGAAAATTTTTGACTAATATTGAGAGCTTATCATGTACGCAATATGGATACAAGCCTGATTCGAAGTATTGTGAAATGTCGCAAAATGAATTGAAAAATTTAAGAGAAAATAAATTGGTTATCTCTCATATGGAGCTTGCAAAATTATTTGGGAAAGACATTATTCCGAGTACCAAAATTCATGCAATAGTAAGTATTCGACTTGAGTGGGGTTGTAGTAAAAAGTATATAAAAAAACTGGAAGGTCAAGAAAAGAATGATATTTTATATGATAACGTAATAGATAATGTCTCAGATCAACTTCAGTGGATTGGAGATACTATTTTAAAAAATAATATTAATAGCGATAGCTTCAATGAAATGCTTAATAAAATCAATTGTTATAATTATCATTCTGATTTCCAAGATAAAAATTTAACAGACTTTTTAGATGAAATAGTTTGATTTAATTGGCGGTTTTTATGAAAAAATTAGTGATTGCTATACCAAAAGAACGCAGATTACTTAAAAAATCTTACGGATATTTTCAAAAAACAGGATTGATATCCACCTCATTATTAGTATGTATGGACAGGAATATAAATAAAAAATTAGAATTTGAAACTGATGATAAAAAGTCCGTTTTCTTGTTACTTAGATCAGTCGATATTCCAAAATATGTTAACAATGGCTGGGTCGACATTGGGATTTCAACTTGTGTTTACTTTAATGAGTACATATTAAGTGAAAAATCTTTGAACTCAGTATGTGAGAATATGTTAATATCTAGAGACCTTAGTTTTTTTAAAAAGTCAAGGCTATGTTTTGCTGGAGATTTTAAATGTAAAGATTATTATTTTAATCGTACAAATAGTTATAATAAATTAATTATTGCAACTGAATACCCTCATATTTGTAAAAATTATTTCTCTGATAAAAATGTAAAAATAGATGTAATTAACATTAGCGGTTCATCAGAGCTTACACCCAAATATGCTCATGCAGATGCTATATTGGATATAGTGGAAAGCGGTGAAACTTTACACAATAATGGATTAGTTATATATGAAGAATTGATGAAGATAGAGGCAAATGTTTTAATTAATAAAAAATTTATCAAAGAAAATAAAGAGATAATTTTTTCAAAAATAAACATAAATGATTACTATGTTGTAAAATAGGTGTTTTTATGGTAACAATTATCGATTATAAATGTGGAAATATAAATTCCATTAAGAATTTATTTAAGCGGCTTGGTATCAGTGTGAATTTTTCTAAAAACATAGATAATGCAGATGCCATAATTTTGCCCGGCGTGGGAAATTTTTCAACCGTAATGAGTAATATTGGTGATTTATCAAATGATATAAAAAAATTCGATAGACCGATTTTAGGAATATGTGTTGGGATGCAGATACTGTTTGAAAGTGGTTGTGAATCTAAACATTGTAGTGGTTTGGGTTTATTAAAAGGGAAAATTATACGTATTCCTACTACAAATCGTTTACCACACATAGGATGGAATACTTTGGAGATTTTGGGAAAAGATGTTTATTTTATGAATAGTTATATGGCAGATAATAATGAATACACTTTGGACTGTGTAGATTATAGTGGTGTTCACATTCCGGCAATTGTAAAAAATAACAAAGTGGTCGGATTTCAATTTCATCCTGAAAAATCCGGGAAAGTCGGCGAAGAAATTTTAAAAAAGTGGGTTTTAAGTTGGGGATTATAATACCGTCAATAGATTTAATGGATAGTAAAGTCGTAAGACTGTATAAGGGTAATTATGATATGAAAAGTGTTTACAGTGAAAATCCCTTAAGCATCACAAAAAAATTTAAATATATGGGTGCAAAAATATTGCATGTTGTAGATTTAGATGCTGCCAAAACAGGAAATTCAAAAAATAATTTTGAAATTATTAGAAAAATTGCGAAAATAATGCCTGTTCAAGTTGGCGGTGGAATAAGAGATGCCAATACAGTTGATAAGTACTTAAGTTTTGCGAAACGCACTATTTTAGGAACAGTAGCTGTAGAAGATACGAGGTTTGTATCCGATATGGTAAGACTGTATGGGGCAGACAGAATAGCAGTTTCTGTAGATGTGTTAAATGAGGAAGTTGTTACTCATGGGTGGGTTGAAAGTTCAAAACTAAATTACCTGGAATTTATAAATAGTTTAGATTGTGAAATAATAATTATTACAGATGTTTCCAGAGATGGAACTTTAACATCACCGAATTGGTCTCTCTTTGAAAATATAAAGAATAAAAAAATTATAGTATCGGGTGGAGTATCAAAAATGGAAGATTTGAATAATCCTTATTATGCAACTATTGTTGGAAAAGCTTATTATGAAGGAATGATAGATTTAAAAAAATGCTTAAAAAAAGAATAATTCCGTGTTTGGATATTTTTGACGGCAAAGTTGTAAAGGGCAAAAAATTTAGGAATCTTACAACAATAGGTAATCCGATTGATTTAGCAAGAAAGTATGAAAAATCAGGAGCAGACGAGTTAATAGTGTTGGATATATCGGCATCTTGTGAAGATAGAGAGCCGCAATATGGTTTAATAAACAGTATTGCAAATGAAATTTCGATTCCACTGACGGTCGGCGGTGGAATTAAAACTGTAGAAAATATTCGTAAAATTTTAGCTTGTGGTGCAGATAGAGTTTCTATAAATTCAGCTGCTGTTATTAATCCTGATATCATAAAAGATGCAAGCAATGAATTTGGGAAACAGTGTATAGTAGCTTCCGTGGATGCAAGTAATAATAACATTTTTGTACGTTCTGGAGGAGAAAAAACAAATTTAAATTTTATTGAATGGGCTAAAAGGTGCGAGGAGCTAGGTGCTGGAGAATTGTTATTCACTTCTATTAATTCAGATGGTATAAAAAATGGATATGATATTAATAGTCTTAGATTACTTACACAAAATCTGAATATACCTATAATAGCCAGTGGTGGCTGTGGGTCTATAGATGATATAATAGAAATTTTTAAAAAGACAAATTGTGATGCCGCACTTGTTGCGAGTTTGTTGCATTTTGAACTTACTGATATACTTGAAATTAAAAAAAGAATGAGACAGGAAGGAATACCATGCAGAATGATTTAAAATTAATTTTTGAGAGAAATCCACTTGTTCCTGCAATAGTACAAGATTACTACTCAGGTATAGTTTTGATGTTAGCTTATGTGAATTATGAAAGTTATAAATATATGGTAGAGAACAAAAAAACATGCTTTTGGAGCAGAAAAAATAATAAATTGTGGATAAAAGGTGATACATCAGGTAATACACAGCTGATCAAAACTATTGATTTTGACTGTGACAATGATACACTATTAATTAAAGTGGAACAAAAAGGTAGTGGAGCATGCCATTTAGGTACGTTGTCTTGTTTTTCATGTAATGATATTCCGAATTTTTATATAATAAATGCCGTTGATCAGATGATTAAAAAAAGGATAGATAATAAAGACAAAAACAAAAAATCATATACCAATTATCTAATCAGTGCAGGTGTAGATAAAATTTGTAAAAAAATAGGTGAAGAATCTGCTGAAGTTATTATAGCTGCTAAAAATGATCACACAGAAAGCATAATTTATGAAATTGTAGACCTAATATATCATGTGTTAGTTTTAATAAGTTTTAAAAACATAAAAATAAATGATATTTTAGAAGAGTTAAAAAAAAGATATGATTGTTAGAACAATTTAAGTTAGGTGCAAGGATTTATGTTAGAAAATGAAATTAAAGCATTAATTAACAAACAAGAATTTGAAAGATTAAAAGTATATTTATCAGATAAGTGTAGTGTACATAAGTCTTTTATACAAATAAATTATTATTATGATAATGAAGATCATTATCTATCCAAAAATAAAAATACGTTAAGGATAAGGCAGATAGAAGGACAATTAAAAATAGAATATAAATTTAAAAAAGTGATTATAAACGAGGTTCGCACTTCGCAAGAATACAGTAAATTTATTTCAGATATGCCTATTGCTATAAATATTTTTGATGAATTTGGAATTGATGATAATAATTTTTATAAGTATATAGGAAACTTAATTACTGAGAGGTCAAATTATTATATGGGTGAAGTGGTGATTTCTTTGGACAAAAATTATTACTTGGGAAAAATAGATTATGAAATGGAAATAGAAGGAAATAATTCGGAGAATGTTAAAAAGATTTATAATAGATTTGATATTCCAAACTCTAGCCTATTTTATCCCGGCAAATTCAGTAGATATTGTAAAGCCTTGAATGAGTTTGCAAATAACTAATTTTGAAATAAAAGGATTGATAGGTATGAAAAGATTTTTAATGGTGTTTTTATTTGTTAATCTTTGTTGTTTACTAAATATAAATTGCTATGCTGAAATTTATTATATTTCAGATACACATTTTGGACATGCAAATATAATAAAATATTGTGGTCGCCCTTTTAAAAATATCGAAGATATGAATGAACAGTTAATAAAAAATTGGAATCATACTGTTAGGGGTGAAGACGAAGTATATATTATTGGCGATTTTGCATATGGAATGTCTTCCACAGAAGAAGTATTTAAAATTTTAGAACAACTAAATGGCAAAAAACATTTATTAATTGGTAATCACGATAAAGGTTGGTTGTCAAAGACTAATGATTCTGAATTATTGAAATATTTTGAAACTTTACCGTCATATATGAATATTATTTACGATTCTGGAAGAAAAATAGGACTTTGCCATTACCCTATAGTATCTTTTCCGGGCACTATAATACATGGCCATATTCATAACAATAGAAATGAACAAGACGGCTGGGAGTTTATAAAAAATAATCCTAATATTCTGAACGCAAGTGTTGAAGTAAATGGATATACACCTGTTACACTGAGTCAGTTAATTTATAATAACACTATTTTTAAAAGTGAGTAAAATATTTTGGAATTATACTTTAGACGATAATGGTGGAGTCGGATAAAAGTATTTTTATATACTAGTACTTTTCTATTTTCATCTTGTATTCCTTCCCAAAAAACTTGCGTTTATTAAATTTGGTGTAGATTTATATGAGAGATGTCGGTATTGAGGTTTCTTTTTTAAAAATATTAGAAGCGGAGGGAAATTATTTTGTTTTTATTTTGTTCGTTAGTTATCTTTTTTATTTCTTTGTATGGCGTTTTCTTTTATAGAACTTGCAGTCTCTCAGAATTATATTTTCGCTTTGTGTTATAAGTCTATCGAATACAAAATTGACAAAGATAATTATCATGCTTATTAATATGATTTTTTTAACTCTTGTACTTTTCCACAGTATTTATAAGATTTTTGAATTTTTCAAACTCCTTTCTTAAAAAAATATTGTGATACTATTAAAATATATTTACGAGTGTTTCATTAAAATTTACTCAGCAGTGTGTAATATCATAATTAACTTCTTATGTCGCGATGGTACTATTCAATTGAGCAAATTAAAAACGAAATGCTTGAAGATGATTGAGATTCAATCGGGTGATAAAAATTAAAATGAATTGATTGTTTTTTCGGGCACTCCGGTTGGAGCTGAAAGTAAAAATAAAGATGCTCTGGTAAAAGTTTTCCGAATGAGTAAAGTGTGAATAAAAACTTGAAAGTTTTGGCAATTCATAGATTTACGCGAATGGACAGATTGACTGTATCGCTGCTGAGATAACTTATCGACTACATTGATTTTTAAACAGAGGGAAAGGATGAAAATTGAACGCAAAGAATAGTTATATATTGCCGCTTTATGTAAAAATTTCTTAAATATCTAGCAGATTAAATATTGTTGCCGATGTCAGAAAAAGTGTTGTGGTTTGTCGAATACTTAACCGAGTAGAAAACGGTATGATCAAACTGTAAAATAGGGAATAATAAAAAAGAACAGGTATGATATCTGCTCAAGATTATATCATAAATTGCTAAACTCTTTATATTTCAACAGTTTTGCAGTTTTAAATTTAATTTCAGAAAGATTTTTCAGAGAAATTTAAATAATTCTCAAAATTTACGTAAAATTTTTTCTGATTTTATTTAGTATTTTCAATGGCTTTGGTACAATTAATATTCATTTGAAAGGATATCTTTACTTGTTAGATATGTTTCCAAATTTTTGTTTTCTGATAATTCAAATTCTTTATTTACATCAACGCAGTATTTCATTGTAACAGTAATATTTTTATGTCCTAATAGTTTCTTTAAAACATCAGGAGAAATTTTAGTTTTAGCACATCTAGTTGCAAATGTTCTTATCAATAATATATGAGTATGGATATCTGTTTTTTTAACAATTTTTCCTTTTTTGTTCTTAGTTTTATATATTCTTAAATTTAAATCAATATCTAATCTTTTTAGAAAACTATTTATTGCATTTGGAACATATAATATTTTATTGTCGATGCAAAATAATAAATGTTCTTTATTTGTTATTTTACGATTATAAATATCTTTCAAAATTTGCTTACTTATATCGTTTAAGTTAAGAATTCTTATGCCATTTAATGGTTTTGTTGTTTGACTAATAATATATTTTCTGCTTTTATCTTTCATTGTTGTTAATCTTATAGTTATTATTCCTTTTTTTAGGTAAATATCATTTTTATAATCTAATGATAAGGTTTTACCAATTCTAATTCCTGCACTGAGTAATAGTAATAATAAATATTTATGATGACATTGATTATAATTTGATGTAGTAAGGTAATTAACAAGTATTTTTTTATTTAAATATACCCGTTAGGATATTACTTAAATTATATTCATAATAGACATTTTTTTATTAAAAATTAAGAAAACACTTGCTATTATAAAATATGAGTTGTAAAATACTTATATACTATAACAAAGGTTTCTTTATATAGTTAATAATATTTAAGATTTAAATGTTGCATATTTAAATCTTTTTCTTTTTTAGTGAGGTTTATTGAAAAATCTTCTAATGTTAACATATTTGTTAAAAGAATTAACAGAAATCAAAAAAGATTTTCGAAAAAATTTTAACTATATTAATTTTAATCATATTATTTTAGTATAACGAACTATTAACATTGCAAGAAAATTCTGTCAAGAGTTTTTATTACAGATTTTTAAGAATTTTTTGAGGTATGAAAAGGAAAGATAAAAATAAGAGAATTGAGGATTAGTAGATGAGAGAATGTTTGATTATGCCAAAACAAACTGGTCAGAAAGATGCTTTTTATGCATCTCTTGAATTGTATTATAATTCATATAAAAGGGGAGAAGTATGGTACAGTAATGATATATTTAAAGTTGAAATTCAGGAAAAGTTGCCTTATTTAAGCAAAGGAGCACAAAATGGACCATATCTTGTTAAACAATCGGAATTAACAAGGTACTTTGGCTTAGTATATTATGATTATAGTAGTAAACCAGGGAGAGGCCACATAACAAATAATGGAATAAGATTTTTTAATGCGTATTTGCAAAATAATTATGATTTACAAATTGAAATAATTATGGATGCAATATTTAATTTATCATTTGGTAGAAATAATACCGCAATAAAATCTAGTAACTCTAATGTAGATGCTCCAAAATTATTTTTAAAATCAATTGTTGATTTGAATGGTATAACTAGAAAAGGATTAGCTTATTTATTATATGTTACTCATGACCTAAATATTAATTATAATGATGCAATTTCTGAATTAAGTAAAACTGATGATAGAGATAGAGAAATTCCAATAAAAGTAGCTAATAAATATGGAGATGTGAAATTCACAGTACTATTAAAAAGTTTTGGAATTGTAACAGAAGAAGATAATATTTATAAACTTTCAGAATATACTAAGAATCATTATCTCGAAAAAATTAAAAGATTTTCAATCTATAATAAAGAGCCAGAATTAACATTAACATTAAATGATGGTATTGAAGAAGTTAATGAAAATGAATCTGGGAATGATGTTAATCAGAACAAAATTATTACTTCATATGTGTATGATTTATCAAGTCCAAAATTTTTTAAACAGAATAACAGACAACCCATTCCATATAAGAGAGGTAATGTTACTAGATATAAGACAAATGCACGTATTGCAAAAACTGCTCTAGATATTGCGAATTATCAGTGCTTAATTAATCCTGAACATAAGACATTTATCTCGAAACTTGGAAAGCCTTATATGGAAGCTCACCATCTTATACCAATGGCTAGTCAAAAAGATTTTTCTATAAATATTGATAGAGTAGAAAATATAGTATCAATTTGCCCTATTTGCCATTCCGCAATACATTTAGGTGATGAGGCAACCAGATTAGAATTAGTAAAGAAATTATATGATTTAAGAGAACAACATTTAAAAAGAACAGGATTAAACATAACTTTTGGAGAATTATTTTCAAAATACTATAAATAAACTGAGAATAAAAAATTCTCAGTTTAAATTTTTTGTTAGATTCTCAGTTAAATTTTTTATCAACTTTGGAGGAATACCTTCGCCAATAACACTTCTAATTAAACTGTCATCTGCCCATTCTGGTACATTCCAATCTGTTGGTAATGAAAAAACAATTAACAATTCATATATGGTTAAACATCGCGGATCTGAATATAGAGTTTCATTATTTAATATATATTCTTTTCCAGGATGAACACAACAAAGAGAAGAAATAACACCATTATTTTGAGTTATTGTTCTTGCGGGTTTATCCCATGAATATCTTCTGTATGTATTATAATGGCCATTAACTCTTTCACCATTATCCTTTTTTGGATAATATATTTCATTATCAAATGCTGTCATTCCTGAAGGTGTATGCATCATTGCAATAACATGTTTCTTTGCATGAGTTGGTGGATGATGCCATTTAGAAATCTTTAATGCATTTGCCTTTTTCATTTCAAAATCAGGAAATAATTTGAGTGTTTCATCAATACCTTCTTTTAAAAATGGATCTACAGATGGTAAATTAAATATTGCATCTCTAAGTGTAATTTGTTGTTTTTTTTCGGGTACTTGCCATATACAATCCATATCTTTTCTACTAATTAGATAAATATTTCTTTTCCTCATCTGAGGCACTTCATAATCCATTGCACTAATTAAATTTTGATTAGCAAATATATAGTTATTTTCCAATTCTTTATGAATATAATCAGGTATTAATATATATTCATTATCAATTTTAATTTTTGTCTTTAATGCTTGAGGGACATTTTCTAGTAATATATATTTAGGCTTTAATTCTTTTATTATTTCAATAGCATAATAAATAAGTTGATTTCTCTTATCTAAAGGATCCATAGTTCCTGCCAAACTCATGCCTTGACAAGGCGGTGTTGCAATAACAAAATCTATATTTAGTTTTTTACTTTCTTCTAAAACTTTTTGTTGAATTTTTTTATCGGTTATGTCACCAACTATCATATTACAATCTGGATATAAATGATTATAAAATTTAGCTCTGGTTTCATTTATTTCATTTGCAACCAATATATCAATGCCCGTTGCTTTTAAATATGTTTCTGCAATACCGACATTTGCAAATAATGATAATCCTTTTAATCTATTCATAAATATTGTTTAACTCCATCATGATTTTTTTTACTAGCAAAGGCGGTATTCCTTCTCCAATAACTTGTCTAATGAAATGATCAGATGCCCAGCTAGGAATATCCCAATTTTTTGGTAAAGATGATACTAACATCAATTCATATATTGTTAATACTCTGGCATCAGAATACAAATCATACCCCTCATTATCTTTTCCGATATATCTACCTGGATGTACATTATTTTGTGACCCTATTGTTCTATTGTACATAGTCACTGTAAATGCTGGTTTTTCCCATTCTTGTCTTTTATAAGTATTTTTAAATCCTTTCGTTAAGCTACCATCTTGTTTTCTAGGTTTAAATTTATCTATATTATCAAAAGCCGTTTTTCCGGAAGGTGTATGCATTAAACTATATACTTGTCTATAAATATGCTTTGGTGGATAATGCCATTTTGAAACACTTAATCCAATATTTTTTTTCTTTTCAAAGTCTGGAAATATTTTTATTAAATTTTTATATTCTATATCGTAAATTTCTGGATCTAGTGAAGGCAAATTACCAATTGCCTCATCAAGTGTTACTATTTTTTTATCTTTTTCAGGATAATTCCATTTCTTATTCAAGTCTTTTCTTACTAACAAAATAATAGATCTTTCTCTTAATTGTGGGACACCATAATCAGAAGCATTAATAATATAATTATCATTAAATACATACTTATTTCCAAATTCTTCTTTTAAATAATCAGGTATTAATATTTTCTCTCCATTATATTCAATATATGTTTTCAATTGTTCAGGAACATTTTCAAAAAATATAAATTTTGGTTGAATTTCTTTTATAATATTTACTGCGTATTTTATTAATTTATTTCTTTCATCATTTTTATCTTTTTTTCCTACTGTACTCATACCTTGACATGGTGGCGTTGCCATAACCAAGTCAACTTTGTTTTCTTTTGCTAATTTTATTATTTGAGATTCAATTTCATTGTTTGTTATATCCCCTGGAATAACTGTAACATCAGGATATAAATGCTTATAAAATTTTGCTCTTTGTTCATCTATTTCATTTGCTAAAACAACATCAATGCCAATATCATTTAAATAGGTTTCTGCAATTCCAACGTTTGCAAATAATGATAAAGCTTTAATTCTTTTCATTATTTTTATTTTCCTCCTTTTTTAACTCTTTTTTTATATAGTCATACATTAATGCTTGGATACTTTTTTTCTTTTTCATAGCAAGTAACTTCAATTTAAAATGTTCTTCTTCTGTTAATCTAATACTTATTCTTATATCTTTCATATATTTAGCTCCATTAATTAATCTTATAATATTTTATCATGATAAAAAATAAGAAGTCAATAAAAAACGCCAAAACGCCATAAGCGTTTTAATTACTTATTAATTATTTTTTCTTGATTCATCAGCATTCATCATTTTGAATTGCATAATCAATAGAATTTTTCATAAGTTATTTGTACTTAATTTTACCTTTCCGGAAATATATATAAAAATTTTTCAGAAATACTTTACAGAGAAAAATAAGAGAATTTTATAGCATTTTTAGAAATTTCATAGAACAATAAAAAATATCTCTGCGTTCAAATTATCTTTGAAAGAAACATATTTAATAGCTTTTAAGTGTTTATAAATTTTCTTAAATTTTGACAAAAAATAAGCAGTAAATTAAATTTACTGCTTAATTATGGTCGAGGTGACAGGACTCGAACCTGCGGCATCTTGGTCCCAAACCAAGCACTCTACCAAACTGAGCTACACCTCGAAATATTCTGTTTTTACTTTAAGATATTTATATCATACACTATTGAAATTTGATTGTCAATATATAATTTTAAAAATTTATTTTTAGTGATATAATTAATTTAAATGTTATGGAAGTGATTTATATGGTAAATTTTATTTTAGGAAGAGCAAATTCGGGTAAGTCGGCTAGAATAAATAAAATTGTACTCGAAAAAGTTAAAAATGGTAATAAAAAAATAATAATAGTTGTTCCGGAACAGATGTCTTTTGAAAAAGAGAAGTTTATGCTGGATTTTTTGGGTAATAAGGATTTCAGCAAAATAAAAGTCCTTAGTTTTTCAAGAATGGTTGATTTTGTTTCCGGTATTTTGAGGATTCCAAAGCCAAATGTAAAAAGTGATGTTTCACAAATAATAATGGTTAGTCAAGCAATAGAAAAATCAAAATCCAGTCTTGAGATGTATAAAAAAAGCTATGCAGATATTAATCTTGCTGAGCTTATTTTGGAAACTATTCATGAATTTAAAGCAAATAAAATAAATAAAGAGTCTCTTAAAAAAATATATGATAATTGCAAAGAAGGAATACTTAAACAGAAAATAAAAGAAATAATTTCAATTTATGAAACTTATGAAGAAATGATAAATGAAGATTTTAGTGACCCTATGGATAATCTTAATGTTCTCGAGGATATGATATCTTCCGGTCATGTATTTGAAGATTACACTTTTTTCTTTGATGGCTTTAGTAATTTTACTGCTCAACAATTTTCAATTATAAAGGAGATTATAGTTCAAGTCGAAGATGTTTATATGTCTTTTTGCATAGATACTTCGGCTAACGAATTCCCCGAGTATAGTCTTTTTTTGCCTGTTCAAAAAACTATTTCTAAAATAAAAAAAATAGCTTCTGAAATTCCTCGTGACGTTAATGAAATAGAAATTAACGGAGAAAATACAAAAAATGAAGATCTTAAACTTCTTGAAGAAAATATATTCAAACCGAGTAAAATTAAATTTTTAGAGTCTCCTGAAAATATTTCAATTTATAATGCTTTTGACCTTAACGATGAATGTGAATACGTTGCTGGAAATATTCAAAAATTGATTTGTGAAAAAAACTATAGATACAAAGATTTTGTTATTCTTACCCGAGATATGAATCTATATGAAAATTATTTAAAAAGTTCTTTGAAAAGACATAATATACCATATTTTATGGACGTCCCTGAAAAACTTTTTAATAAAAATTTAATTATTCTTATGATATCAGCCTTCGATATATTGCACAATAATTTTAGTCCGGAGGATGTTTTAAGATATCTTAAAACCGGTCTGGCAGGATTTACATCTGAAGAAGTATCTGTCTTAGAAAACTATGTTTTAATGTGGAATATAAAATCAGAAATGTGGATGAAAAATTTTGAAGCTCATCCAAAAGGGTATTATAAAGAATTTGAACCGGAAGATATAGAATATCTTCAAAAAATTAACTCTTTGCGTGAACGGTTTTTAGGTCCTATAGAAAAATTCAAAAAGAGAATATATAAGGCTTCGGGTAAAGAAATTTCCACTGCTTTATATAAGTTATTAATTGACATAAATGCACCTGAAAATTTAAAAATATTTTGCGAAAATTTAGAAGTTTCAAGTAGCCAATCTGCCGAAAAACATGCAATGATTTGGGATGTAACTATGGAGGTTTTAAATGAAGTTGCAAATGCTCTTTCGGAAAAAAAGATATCCTCGAGAAAATACTTGGAGATTTTTAAACTTGCACTTAATTTTACAGATTTTTCTTATGTTCCACAATGTGTAGATAATGTTACTGTTTCAAGTGTCGAACGATCAAATTTAACTGGCTCTAAAGTAGCATTTATTATAGGTGCTGTAAATGGTGAATTTCCAAAAGTTCCAAGTAGTTCTGAAATATTTACCGATAAAGAAGTCAGTTATATATCCTCTTTAGGTGCTGAAATTAAAGATACAAGAGAAATATTTCTAATGAAAGAAAGATTTATTGCTTATACAGCGGTTTCTTCTGCAAAAGAAAAACTTTTTATTAGCTGGCCTTCAGCTGACTCATTTAAAAAAAGTAAATTTCCTTCAGAAATAATCAAGGAAATAAGAGATATTTTCCCATATATAAGGATTTTACACAGAAGTAATTTTTCAGATCAGGACTTTATTTTATCAAAAAGTACAGCATTTGAAGTCTATGCTGGAATAAAAAACTCCGGTAGCAAAATTTCAAGAATTTTAGAAAAATTTCTTTCATGCGACGAAGAATACAAGAAAAAGTGTGAATCAATAAAACTTTATTTAGATGAAGACCGTTTTAATTTTAAAGTCCCGGAAAATGCAAAAGATTTATTTAAAGAAAATTTAAAACTTTCAGCTTCTCAAATAGAAAAGTATCATAAATGCAGATTTGCGTATTTTTGTGAATACGGACTTAAAATAAAACCTAAAAATTTAGCAGATTTCAACTTTATGGACTACGGAACACTTATTCATTATCTCTTTGAAAAACTATTTAAAAAATATGGTGTTAAATCTGACTTTTCTTTTACGCAGGAAGAAATTGAAAAAGAAATTTCTAATCTTTTAGAAAATTATATAAATCAAAAATTGGGAGGCTTGGAAAATAAGCCTAAATTTTTCCTATATACCATTGAAAGATTGAAGAATTCGGTAATTTTTTTAATGAAACATTTTAAAGAAGAATTTGATCAATCTGAATTCAAAGTCTTTGATACAGAAATAGAAATTTCAAAGCACGGAAAAGTAAAACCTTTAAATTTTCCCGTTTCAGAGAATTCAAATATAACTATAGAAGGAAAAGTCGACAGAGCAGATATTATGAGAAACAGTTCCGGAAATTACGTTAGAATAATTGATTACAAGACAGGAACTAAAACTTTTAAACTTTCAGATGTTTTTTATGGACTTAATATGCAAATGCTTATATATCTTTTAACAATTTCTAAAAATGGTATGGAAAGTCTTAAAAATTTAAAACCTGCAGGAATACTTTATTTTAATGCTATAAAACCCGTCGCTCAAAGTTTTTCGGGTAATAACTCAAAAAAAGTTTTTGACGATATAGAAAAAAAATTAAAGATGAACGGTTTAATAATAGATAATCAAGATGTAATAAAAGGTATGGAAAAAGATGCATCAGGAAAATTTATCCCTGCTACCATAAAAAATGGAGAAATCAAAAAATCTGATTCTCTAATAAGCGAAGAGAATCTTGAAGTCATATATAGATACATAAAAAAGTTGATAAAGACTATGGGAAATGATATTTTAAACGGGAAATTTTCTGCAAATCCCAGGTGTAATAAAAATGATTCCTTGTGTAAGTGGTGTAAGTACAAATGCATATGCGGATATGAAAATGATTATTTTATTGATGTAAATCCTATGACTAATGAATTTACTATAGAAAAAATGAAGGAAAGTGAGCTCGAAAATGGCAAACAAATGGACAAAAAACCAAATTGATGCAATTAACTCCATCGGTGGGACGGTTTTAGTTTCGGCTGCAGCCGGTTCCGGAAAAACTTCTGTTCTAGTTCAAAGAGTAATTGAGAGAATTACTAATGAAAAAAATCCTATTGACCTTGACAGATTTCTAATAGTCACTTTTACTAATGCCGCTGCTCAAGAAATGAAAGACCGTATATTAAAAAACCTTTCCGATTTAATTTTGAAAAACCCCAAAGATTTAAATCTTCATAAACAACAGATGCTTGTTAAATCTGCATCTATCGGTACTATACATAGTTTTTGCAACAATTTAGTAAAAGAAAATTTTTATAAACTCGGTATTTCGCCAAATTTTAGAATTTCTACCGAAAGTGAATTGGTTTCATTAAAAGAAAAAGCTCTTGAAAATACTTTCGATTATTTTTACAAATTTGAAAATGAAAAATTTATTGAAATTTTAAATGTTTTCAGTGGTGAAAAAAGTCGAGATAAAATTGAAGATATAATTCAAAAAATAAGCTACTTTATGGACTCTCTTCCTTTTCCTGAAAAGTGGTTTGAAAATGTATCTAAGCTTTATGAAAATGATTTGAGTTTTGAAAAAAATATTTGGGTAAAATCTATTTTTGAAAGTTTAAAAGATTCTTTGAGTTTTGCATCATCACTTTTGAAAGATTCTATTGAAATAATAAATAAATTTGAAGATTTAAAAAAAGCTTATCTTAATACTTTTGAAGAAGATTTAAATAATATCGAAGACTTAATAAGGAGTTTTGATTCTTTTTCGTGGGAAAAAGTAAGAGAAAGATTTAATGAATTTTCATTTTCAAGATTAAAACCATTTAGAACTGAAAATTTAGAAGATTACAAAAATAAAGTTGTAATAAAAAGAGATTACGCAAAAAAAATCATTTCCGATATAAAAAATAAATATTTTATTTTTACAGAAGAAAGAACTAAAGAAGATTTAAAATATATAATTCGTTTATCTGAAATGCTTTTTAAAGTATCTTTTTATTTTAGAAATGAAATTTGGTCGCTTAAAATACTTAAAAATACTCTTGAATTCAGTGATTTAGAAAGACTTACCATAAAACTTCTTTCCAAGGATGGAAATTCACTTAAAAAAAGCATGTTGGCCGAAGAAATTTCTAAAAAGTATGAAGAAGTAATGGTTGATGAATACCAAGATATAAATGAAGTACAAAATGTGATTTTTAAACTTATAACTAAAAATGAAGAAAATTTATTTATGGTTGGCGATGTTAAGCAAAGTATATATAAGTTTAGGCAATCAAGACCGGATATATTTTTGTCTAAGAAAGAAAAATATGATGTCTACGAAAAAAATTCCCCTAAGTATCCTTCAAAAATAATACTTGATAAAAATTTTAGAAGCAAGAAATCCATAATTGAAAGTGTTAATATGATTTTTGAAAGCTTGATGTCCAAAGAAGTAGGTGAAATGGAATACGGCGAAGAAGAAAGACTTTCTTATGGGGCAGATTATTCAGAAAGTGAGGAAAACAGTGTTTCTTTTAAAATTGTAAGTCTGAAGGAGTCTGATGAAAGTGATATTATCGAAGCCCGGGAGATAGCCAAAACTATTTTAAAAATGATTTCCGAGGGGTATAAGGTTAAGCAGGGAAACATTTATAGAAATGTTACTTACAGTGATTTTTGTGTTTTGTTAAGAAGCTCAAATTCTCATGCACATATCTATTCAAGAGAGTTAAATTTATGTTGTGTTCCTTCTTTTTCGGAAACTAACGATGAATTTTTAGGAACTTCCGAAATTTCTTCCATGATTTCTCTTTTGAAAGTTATAGATAATCCAATAGATGATGTTTCTATTGTTGCTTGTATGGTTAGTCCTATTTTTAGTTTCAGTATAGAAAAATTAGGTACTTTAAGATGTGAAAATAAAGAAAAGCCGTTTTATTTTTTACTTAAAGATTACTATGAAAAATCTGAAGATATAAAAAATTTTTTAGATAAAATCGAAACATATAGAAGAGTCGGTGGAACACTTTCTTGTTCTGAGTTAATTGACTATATATACCAAGATACAGAATATCCTTATATTTTACTTGCAGCTCCAGGAGGGAACTTAAAAAAGTCAAATTTGTTTTTATTAAGAGATTATGCTAAAAAATTTGATGATGATTTTTCCGGAGGGTTAAGCGGGTTTATTAGGTTCATAGACGGAATTAAAAAGAGAAACTGCGATTTACCTTCAGCTTCTGTTTCTTCAGAGGTTGAAAATACTGTTAAAGTTATGAGTATTCACAAATCAAAAGGACTTGAATTTCCGATTTGTATTTTAGCGGGATGTCAAAGAAAATTTGCAACAGACAATGAAAACATAGTTTTTCATCCTGACTTGGGAGTCGCTTTTAAATCCAAGAGCAGTGACGGACTCATAGAGTATGATAATTTAATTTTTAGATCATTAAACCTGAAAAATAAAAATGAAGGTATTTCTGAGGAAATGAGAATTTTGTATGTTGCACTCACTCGCGCAAAACAAAAACTTGTAGTATTTTCTGCAGTTAAAGATTTAAAAAAAATAAAAGATAAATGCATTTTTATGGATAGCTTTAAATCTGTTCCCAAGTATCTTGTTAAAGCAGCGGATTGCTTTCTTGATTGGTTTATAATATGTATTTGTTTTAGTCCTCTGAAGTGCAAACTTTTTGAAGCTCTAGGAATTGAATTTTTAGATAAAAAACCAAAAATAAAAGAAGAACTCAATTGGGAAATAGAAATTATTGAAAGTAAAACCGAAGCGGAAACTCCTGACAATGAATACAATGTTTCAATTTTCCCAAAAGATGATTTTTCGGATTTAGATTTAGAAGAAATAAGAAAAAAAACATCATTTGAATACCCTTTCAAGCATTTATTTGAAATGCCGATAAAAATAGCAGCTTCAAAACTTTCAAGCAGTGGGGAATGGAAGGAATATTTTGCTTCATCAAAACCGAAATTTATGTCTTTTTCTAATGCTTCATCAGCCGAAAGAGGTACTGTAATGCATAAATTTATGTGTTTTGCTGATTTAAAAAAAGCATATGAAAATTTAGATGCTGAAATTGAAAGCTTAGTAAAAAAAGGTCTCATATCTTATGAGGAATTTAAACTTTTAAATTTAGAATCAATAAAAAATTTTTTAAATTCTGATTTATACCAAAGAATTTTGAAAAGTCCTAAAATTCTTCGCGAACATAGATTTTCTGTTAATATGCCAATAAAAAATACTCCTTTTTACAACAAGAACGATGAAGGATCCATAGTTGTTCAAGGAGCGATGGATTGTGCATTTATTGAAGACGGAAAATTTGTAATAGTTGATTATAAGACCGATAAAATCGAGGATATAAATGTTCTTTATGAAAAATATGTTTCTCAACTTAAAATTTATAAATATGCACTTGAAGAAACAACTTCCATAGATGTTAAAGAAATAGGGATATATTCATTCTATTTGTCAAGATACTGTTTCTAAAGCTTCATTTACTGCTTGACGAATTGTTTTTACACCTACTATTTCTATATCGTATTTTTCTGTTTTTGAAGATAAAGATTTTAAATTATGGTAAGGTATTATACATTTTGAAAATCCTAAACGAGCAGCTTCTTTTATTCTTCCTTCTGCATTTGGAACAGCTCTTATTTCACCGGCGAGGCCTATTTCCCCAAAAGCTACAACGTCATCGCTTATAACAGCATCTTTTAAGCTTGAAACAAGCGCAATAGCAACTGATAAATCCGCTGCAGGTTCGTCAAGTTTAATTCCGCCTACTGCGTTTATATACGCATCCATTGAAGAAAAATGGTATCCTGCACGTTTTTCTAAAACCGCTAAAATTAATGACATTCTGTTGTAGTCAAATCCTGTAGACATTCTTCTTGGGTTTCCGAAAGAAGTAGGAGTGACGAGTCCTTGAACTTCGGTCAAAAGAGGTCTGGTACCTTCTAAAATACATGCAACACATATACCCGGAATACCCTTTGGCTTCCCTGAAAGAAGCATTTCTGAAGGATTTTGTACTTCACTTAAACCTTCATTGCTCATGCAAAATACACCTAGTTCATTAGTCGAGCCGTGTCTGTTTTTAACAGCTCTTAGAATTCTATATGAAGTTTGATTATCTCCTTCAAAATAAAGAACTGTATCTACCATATGTTCAAGAACTTTTGGACCTGCAATCGCACCATCTTTGTTGACATGGCCTATCATTAAAACCGTAATGTCAAGAGACTTGGAAATATTTAAAAAAACATTTGTACATTCTTTAACCTGAGAAACACTTCCCGGGATTGAAGATGAATCAGGGCTGCTCATAGTTTGAATTGAATCTACTATTAAAATATCTGGTCTGCTAAGTTGCACCTCAGAGGATATTAAATCAATATCTGTTTGGGTCATGAGAAATAAATTTTCATTATTTACTCCCAGCCTTGAAGCTCTCATTTTTATTTGCCTTTGAGATTCTTCTCCGGAGACATACAAAATTTTTAAGTTTTTATCGAGATAATTACATATTTGTAAAAGCAGTGTTGATTTTCCTATACCGGGTGTGCCGCCTAAAAGTGAAAGAGATCCTTTAACTATTCCGCCACCGAAGGTTCTGTCTAATTCTTTAAATCCGGTAGTGTACCGAGTTTCTTTGTTTATATCTACATCTTTGATTGATATTTGACTTATATTTCCGAAATTTTTTGAAGTTTTTGCACTTGATTTTTTACTCAAAGATACAGTTTCTTCATTCATAGTGTTTCCTTGACCGCATGAAGGACATATACCGTTCCACTTTGCGGATTCAAAACCACACTCTGAACAAACAAAAATACTTTTTATTTTTTTATTCATTTTGAATTCCTCTGTTTTAAATTTCTTAAATATAAATTTATCAGCTTGAGAATTTAAAATCAAGTGTCTTCCATAAAGTAATTAACTATACCGCAATATATTGAAAATGCCATTTGATTTTGGTATTTTTCGGTTTTTAATTTTGCCGATTCTTCAGGATTTGAAATAAATCCACATTCTGCTATTACTGCAGGTATATGAGCATTATGAAGTAAAAATATTTTATTTGTTGCGGGTTTTATTTCTCGTTCATTTTCGGGCTGCAGCAGTCCGGTAACTGAGTCTTTTATTTTATTTGCCAAATTTTCGCTTTTTGAATCATTCACAGAATAAAATATTTGAGTACCAAAATATTTTGAATCCGGAAATTTATTTTGATGTATGCTGACGAATACGGTTTTTTCTTCTTCTTTACTTTTATTTATTATACCCATTCTGTTTCTTAGATCTGAGCGTTTTTTTTCGCGTAAAGTTTTTAAATTATCGTCGTATATTGCAGTATCTTTTTCTCTTGTCATGATAACTTTGTATCCCGAAGCTTCGAGAAAGTTTTGTAGTTTTAAAGAAATTGCAAGATTTATGTCTTTTTCTACAATGCCGTCTACTCCAACTGCTCCACCGTCTTCGCCTCCATGACCGGGATCAAGTATTATTGTTGGAATTTCTTTAGAATTATTTCCTGAAGATTTTGCTTTTGCATATGATGTAAAAGCTATTAATGAAAATAATCCCAAAAATAAAAACACTATACTGTAAGTAAATAAATTCTTTTTTAAAAATTTAAACTTCAAGAAATTCACTCCTATAATTTAATTATGTAAATAATTTTCTTTTATAAATTTACTTATTATGATATAATGACTAATCATTGATATAAGTGAGGTAAAAAATGGTAAACAATAAAAATGTTTTTTTTAAAAGTGACACTAAAAATATGAAAAATAAAAATGATTTTGGGTTGCCGAGTTATGGTTTTCTTGAAGAAGTACTTAATTATGTAACTCACGGAGCAGGTGTGATATTTTCTGTTTTTGCTTTTATATTCTTATTAATAAGATCACCTAAAAATCCAAGAAACATCATTTCTATTTTAATTTACTCTTCAACTCTTTTCATATTGTATCTTGGCTCTACTCTATATCATGTGGTTAAAACCTCGAAATTAAAAAGTAATCTCAGAAAGTTTGATCACTGCTCTATTTTTTTGCTAATAGCAGGTACTTATACTCCTATTTGTGCTATATACTTAAATAGTTTTGAAAGCAATATAGTTTTGGCAGCTGTGTGGGTATCGGCTATAGTAGGTATGATACTTAATATGATAGATGTTAATAGATTTTCTAAAATCTCTTTATTTTTATATATTTTTATGGGTTGGAGTGTTTTATTTATATCAAAATCCGCAATGAAACTGCTTTCGAAAAGTCAGCTTATATGGCTTTTCGTAGGAGGAATACTTTATACTTTAGGAGCTGTTATATACGTTATCGGTAAAAAAATAAAGTATATGCATTCTGTGTGGCATTTATTTGTTCTTGCGGGAAGTGTTTGCCATTTTATGATTTTGGTTTGAGTACTTTTATTTAAATACTTTACAAAACGGCTCAAAAAAATTAACTTTTCTCCTTCTGAGACATTTTGGATTATAATTTACAAGGATAGTATCATTTCCTATAACTTCTATATTTTCCCATTTTATGATTATATCTTCTTCTCTTCCTAAAAGTCCTAAGCATTTAAGACGTCCGTACACAATAATGGATATAATTTTTGCACATTTCATATCTACTTCAACATCGTTTACACATCCTATTCGACAACCGTCTTTTATGCTTATGACCTCTTTATTTTTCATATCTGCAATTCTGCAAATCACTAAAATTCTCCCTTTCTGTTTCAAATAATTTAAAGTTTATAAAAGGAGGAAAACAATGAAAACATCTGATTCACCAATAAGTAATGAGAGGTATGAACCGCCAATTAGTTTCGGACTCTCAAAACATCAAGTTAAAAAACGAGTTTCAGAAGGACTTACCAATATTGATAAAACAATTTCTTCTAAAAGTGTTTCTTCGATTGTTAAGGATAATCTTTTTACATTATTTAATTTTATAAATTTAATTTTAGCTATAGCAATATTATATACGGGATCATATAGAAATCTTATGTTCATGGGAGTTGTTATATGCAATGTAATAGTTGGAATTGTTCAAGAAATTAAGGCGAAAAATACAGTTGACAGATTAAACTTAATTTCTTCGAGTAATACTTTGGTTTTAAGAGAAGGAGAAATTAAGAAAATAAAACTTGAAAAAATAGTTCTTGATGATATAGTTCTTCTTAAAAGAGGTAGTCAAGTAGTGGCTGATTGTATAGTGAAAGAAGGAAAATGTGAAGTAAATGAATCACTTTTAACAGGCGAGCCGGATTTAATACCAAAATCCGAAGGGGATATGCTTTTATCGGGTAGCTATGTTGTGAGTGGAAGTTGTAAGGCAAAAGTAGAGCATATAGGTCAAGGAAATTATGCTTCGCAGATTTTAAAAGGATCAAAATATATAAAGAAAACAAAGTCTGAAATAATGACTACTCTGAATAAAATAATTAAAATTATATCTTTTGCGATAATACCTATGGGAGCACTTCTGTTTTACAGGCAATTTAATGCTTCTGGGTGCGACATTAATTCCGCAATAGTTACAACATCTGCTGCACTTACAGGTATGATTCCCGAAGGATTAGTGCTTTTAACAAGTTCTGTATTAGCTGTTGGAGTTTTAAGACTTTCTCGTAAAAAAGTTCTTGTTCAAGATATTTACAGTCTTGAGACTCTTGCAAGAGTGGATACTTTATGCCTTGACAAAACAGGAACTATTACTCAAGGGTCTTTTGAAGTTCATGAAATTATACCGGCTGAAGGATTTTCAAGTTCTGATTTGTCAAATGCTATAACTATTTTGACTACTTCTCTTGAAGACACAGGGGAAACGTTTTTGGCCGTTAAAAATAAATTTCCTCCAAAAAGTGATTCTAAAATTGCAGACGTAAAAATTCCGTTTTCATCTGAGAAAAAATGGTCCGGAGTTCATGCGGTAGGTTACGGATCTATTGTTATGGGAGCTGCGGAATTTGTATTTAAAAATAATAATAAGGTGAAAGAAAAAATCAGTTTATATTCCAATAAATACAGAGTTTTGGTTTTAGCATATTCAAAAAATAATTTTGAAGGTAAAGATTTGCCGTTAGATTTAAACTTTATGGGATTTATTCTTATAAAAGATAAAATAAGAAACAATGCGGAAAAAACTTTAAATTTCTTTAAAAAACAAGGAGTGAATATCAAAGTTATTTCCGGAGACGATCCGGTCACTGTTTCGAGTATAGCTAAAGTGGTCAAGCTCGAAAATGCTGAAAAATATATAGATGCTACTACTTTAGATACAAAAGAAAAAATAACAGATGCTGCTGAAAAGTATACTGTATTTGGACGTGTCACACCGGATCAAAAGCAAGAACTTATTAAAGCTTTAAAAAATAAAGGTCATACTGTTGCAATGGTAGGAGATGGTGTAAATGATGTTTTAGCTATGAAAGAATCGGATTGCAGTGTGGCCATGGCAAGCGGAAGTGAAATAGCAAGAAATGTTTCTCACTTAGTGCTTCTTAATTCAGATTTTGCATCTATGCCCAGAGCGGTAGCAGAAGGAAGAAAAGCAATTAACAATATTCAAAGATCGTCTTCTTTGTTTTTGGTGAAAACTATTTATTCTTTTTTACTTTCAATTTTATTTTTTGTAATAGCAGCCCCTTACCCGTTTATTCCTATTCAAATGACACTTATAAGTGCAGTTACAATCGGTATACCGTCATTTGCTTTGGCTTTAGAGCCTAACAGAGAAAAAATTAAGGGTAATTTGTTTAAAAATATAATAAGTAAATCTCTTCCTGCTGCACTTTCGATAGTAGCTTCTGTAATGATATCCGTTGTAATATATTTTATTTTTGGTATTTCGTATGAAAGATATTCGACTATAAATGTTGTTATAACCGGCATTATAGGAATAATATTAATATATAGAATTTCCATTCCGCTTAATTTTTTAAGGAAATCGCTTCTTTGGGTAGTTTCAATTCTTTTTTCTATCGGTATTTTAAGATTTTCTTCTCTTTTAGAAATGGAACATCTTAATTGGATTAATATTTTAATTTTGATTCCTATGATTATAGTTTCAACCACAATATATGATTTCTTTTCTAAAATGAATTTTGAAAATATAAATTTTTTTAAGAGAAAATCAAACTGATAAAATATGAATACTCTTGAAAATTTTGATTATTTAATGTAAAATACTATGAATGAAAAATAAAGAGGGAGAGATTATTATGAAAAATAGTAAAGACAATTTAGCTTTTGTAATAGGAGTAATAACTTCAGTTGTGACTGTTTTGTCTCTTATAGTTGCAATATTTGCACTTATAGACAGAAAGAAAAAAAGGGAAGAAAAAGAACTTGAAGAATATCTTGATGCTTCTATAAACTAATTTTGAATATATTTTTTAAATCAATGAAAAATATGACTTCAACTTTAAAAGTTGAAGTCTTTATTGTTTTTAAATTTGAAAATTAAAGCTTAAACAGATATAATAATATTTAAAAAGCAAGAGGAGAAAACAAATTGAAAAAAAACGAGTTTATAGATTTAACAATAAATGATGTTACTATCGAAGGAGTGGGAGTAGGTAAATTTGAAAATTTTGCTGTTTTTGTTCCTTCGGCAGCTATTGGTGACCGACTTAAAGTTAAAATAATAAAAGTAAACAAAAAATATGTAGTGGGTAAAATTGAAAGTATAATTTTACCTTCTGAAGATAGGATTAATATAGACTGTGTTCACTATCCAAAATGCGGAGGATGTGTTTTTAGACATATTTCTTATGATGCGGAGTTAAAAATAAAAAGAAAACATGTTTTAGATTGTATTCAAAGAATAGGTGGATTCAAAAATCAAGAAATTGAGTCTATAATACCTTGCGAGAAAATAAATTTCTATAGGAATAAGTCTCAAATTCCTGTAAGGGAAGAAAACGGAATAATTGCTGGATTTTTTAGTTTACATAGCCATAGAGTTGTTGATTGCCCTAAATGTTTAATTCATCCGGAAATTTTCAATAAAATAGTAGAAGCGGTTAAAAGTTGGGTTTTGAAATATAAAATTTCAATATACAGCGAGGAAAATCATAACGGATTTTTAAGGCATATATACTTAAGACACTCTGAAAAAACAAAAGAAATAATGCTGTGCTTAGTTGCAAATGGGGAAAATTTTCCTTTAAAGAATGAATTTTCAAAGTATATTCTTAGTTTATTTCCTAATATATCAAGTATAGTTTTGAATGTAAATAAAGAAAAAACAAATGTAATACTTGGTGAAAAATCAATTTTAATTTGGGGTAAAAATTATATAACAGATATTCTTTGCGGGATTAAATTTAATATTTCTCCTATGTCTTTTTACCAGGTGAACAGTTTTCAAACAGAAAAACTTTACAGTATTGTTGCCGATTTAATAGGAAATGACAAAAATTATTCTGTTTTAGATTTATATTGTGGTATAGGAACAATAGGTCTTTCTATTTCTTCTCGTGTGTCGGAAGTTATTGGTGTAGAAGTGGTTCCACAAGCTGTTGAGAATGCTATTGAAAATACATGCCAAAATGAAATAAAAAATGCAAAATTTATATGTTGTGATGCTTCTCGCATAGAAGAAAATATTGGAAAATTAAAAAAGATACCGGATATTTTTATTTTAGATCCTCCAAGAAAAGGGTGTTCACAATCTCTTATAGATTTTATTATTAAATCAAAACCGAAAAAATTAATTTATGTTTCGTGTAATCCTGCTACCCTTGCCAGAGATTTAAAGATTATTTGTGAAAATGATTTTAAAATTAGTAAGATTATTCCTGTTGATATGTTTCCAAGAACAGCTCATGTCGAAACTGTAGTTCTATTATCCCAAACGGACTTAGTAAAAATTAATTAATGTGAATCTTTACATGTTATAAAGCTGGATGTAACAAATGCATAAAACAAGATGGAAATATGTAATAAAATAAACAAGCATATTCTTATATGACACACACAACAGAAAGAACTCCTTCGGGAGTTCTTTTTTGAAGTTTTATAAAAGAATAAAAAGTATGTATAGTTGATAAGGAAAGTACATTAAAAAGAAATATTTAATATACCGAAACATTTTTTTAGGTTTGGTAAACTGAAAATTATACAGAACACTATATGTGTAGCACTATAGATAAAATAGAAAAATGTAGGTTTGAATATACTTACTTTTCTATTGGTTTAAAAACATTATTTGTGGAAATTATATCGTAAAATTTAATATTTAGTATAGTAATGTTAAAATTAAACAGAAGTACATAATTAAGATAAAAAAAGATTTAACTGAAAACATGGTAGATTCTAATATGGCAAAGCATAAAAACTGGGATTTTAGATAAATTCACTTCTAAATATAACTAATACCCAATAGTACTTGGCTAAATATCTGTATTAAACTATGGTTTGAATAACCATTAGGAACTTGAATAAACTCAGTAATAATGTGGATTTGAGCCAATTACAATGTGGACAAATACATAGTATATATTTATAATTATCACACGTCGATAAAAGGAAGAAAATTAAAAATAAACTTTACTAAAATAGATTTAGAAACTTGGAGCAGAAAAAATAATTGTAATTGGTTTACTACAAAAAACCGTTGTAAAATCAATATGACTTTGAATATTGATTCTACGTTTCTATATCGGCTTATCATGCAACTTGTGACGGTTATCATGTGAGCATGTTTTTTAAAGAATTACAAGAATTATGCAATGAACCGGACAGATGGATGTAAAATAAAAAATCGATTGGTGTACACACTAATCGATTTTTTCTGGTCCGCCCGGAGGGATTCGAACCCCCGACCTTCAGAATCGGAATCTGCTGCGATATCCAACTTCGCTACGGGCGGATATAATTCTTGTAATTATATAAAAGAAAATATTTTTTATTTATTAATTTTATCCTTGCAAAAAAATAATTATATGATATAATGGGAATATCAGTCAGCGGGTGTGGCGGAATTGGTAGACGCGCTAGGTTTAGGTCCTAGTGGTTTATGCTTTGCAGGTTCGAGTCCTGTCACCCGTACCATTCAAGATCAGTCGGTTGTCATATGACAGCATGACTGGTCTTTTGTTATTATACTAAACTTTCTAAAGGTTTACAAGACTTTTTATACAATCTTTACTTTTCAAGAGCAATAAACATAGATTTTTAAAAGTATATTGAAAGGAGATTTTTAAATGAGCAAAAAAATATATTTGAGTCCGAGTTGCCAAGTAAACAACATTTATACAATAGGCAACACAAATGAACAAGAGCAGTGTAATAAAATATCAGAGTTTGCGAAAATAGCTCTTGAAAGATGTGGTTTTGAAGTAAAAAAAGCTTTCAAAGGACAATCCGTAACTAAAAGTATTAATGAAAGTAATACTTGGAATGCGGACTTACATATTTCAATCCATACTAATGCTTTTAATGGGCAAACTTTAGGCGGAACACTTGTTATGATTTACAATAACAGTATTGAAAACAAAAAGGCAGGAAACTCTATTTTAAATGCTGTTGCACCTATTTCTCCTGGTCCTGATTATAGCTTGAGGATAAATAAAGAACTTGCCGAATTAAATTCAACTAAGGCGGTTGCGGTTTATGTAGAATGTGAGTTTCATGATACCGAAGAGGGAGCAAGCTGGATTATAAGTAGTGTAAAACCTATTGGTGAAGCCATTTGCAAAGGTGTTTGTGATTATTATGAGGTTACTTATAAAAGTGATTTTTCAGAAAATTTGAACAAACTTTACAGTATTCAAGTCGGGGCATTTAAAGAAAAATCAAATGCTGAAAGCTGCCTACAAAAAGCCAAAAATTTAGGTTTTACCGATGCTTTTATAAAAGAGGTACAGATATGAACAAATATATGTATAAAATGATTATGGTTGCAATATTAATTGAAGGAATTGTTACTTATTTTAATGAATTTTTTATTTCGGGGAATACTCCCTGGCAGATGATTTTCAGTTTAATTTTAGGAGTAATTATATCTTTGTCTTACAAGATTGATTTGCCTAAACATTTAGGTTTGGAATCTTCAATTCCTTATGTCGGAAGTACTTTGACCGGAATTTTAATTTCTCGCGGAAGTAACTACATTTTTGATTTACTTAATAAAATTTCTAATATATAGAAATTTCAGCTCCCAAAAATGGGAGCTGTTTTTATTAATACATTCCTCCGACAGGTCCTTCCGGCATACCGGGAGCAGCTTGAGGAGGCTCTTTTTTATCTGCAACAAGAGATTCGGTTGTAAGAACCATGCTTGCAACAGATGAAGCATTTTCAAGTGCTGAACGAGTAACTTTAGTTGGGTCGACAATACCAAACTCTATCATGTCGCCATATTCATTTTTCAAAGCATTGTAGCCGTAACCGACTTTATTTTTACTTTTTACATTTTGAACTATAACTGAGCCTTCAAGTCCTGCATTGATTGCAATTTGTCTTAGTGGTTCTTCTATTGATTTAAGAACTATAGAAGCTCCTGTTTTTTCGTCACCTTCTAGTGAATCAACTACTTTTTGAACTTCTGAAGCAGCATTGACCAATGCAACTCCTCCGCCTGCAACTATTCCTTCTTCTACTGCGGCTTTTGTTGCTGCGAGAGCATCTTCAATTCTAAGTTTCTTTTCTTTCATTTCGATTTCAGTTGCTGCACCAACTTTAATAACTGCTACACCGCCTGCGAGTTTTGCAAGACGTTCTTGAAGTTTTTCACGATCGAAATCTGAGGTGGTTTCTTCGATTTGGTTACGAATTTGGTTAATTCTTGATTTAATTTCTTCAGAATTTCCTGCACCGTCAACAATTACAGTACGTTCTTTTTCAACTTTAACTTGGTGTGCACGGCCAAGTTGTTCAACTGTTGTATCTTTAAGTTCAAGACCGAGTTCTTCAGAAATAACTTCTCCGCCAGTTAAAATTGCTATATCACGAAGCATTTCTTTTCTTCTGTCGCCAAACCCTGGAGCTTTAATTCCAACACATGTAAATGTTCCGCGTAATTTATTTACTATGAGTGTTGCAAGAGCATCTCCTTCTATGTCATCTGCGATTATAACAAGTTTTTTTCCTGATTTAACAACTTGTTCCAAGAGGGGAAGAATTTCTTGAATGCTAATGATTTTTTTGTCTGTAATTAAAATGTATGCATCGTCTATAATTGCTTCCATTTTATCGTTATCTGTAACCATGTAAGGTGAAACGTATCCGCGGTCAAACATCATTCCTTCAACTATTTCTGAATATGTTTCAGCTGTTTTAGATTCTTCAACAGTAATAACTCCGTCAGATCCTACTTTTTCCATAGCTTCTGCAATTAAGCTACCAACGAATTCATCAGCAGCGGAAATTGTAGCAACTCTTTTTATATCTTTACTGCCGTTAACTTGTTTTGAATTTTTAACAACAGTTTCAACAGCTTTAGAAACAGCAAGATCCATACCTTTTTTAAGTACCATAGGATTTGCCCCTGCTGTAACATTTTTCATTCCTTCGCGGATTAATGTTTGAGCAAGAAGTGTAGCGGTTGTGGTGCCGTCTCCTGCAACGTCATTTGTTTTAGTTGCAACTTCTTTTACAAGCTGTGCTCCCATGTTTTCGAAAGCATTGTCAAGTTCTACTTCTTTAGCGATTGTTACACCGTCATTTGTAATTAGCGGTGCACCGAATTTTTTATCAAGGACCACATTTCTTCCTTTAGGACCCAAAGTTATTTTTACTGTATCTGCAAGCTTATTTATACCATTTAAAAGTGCTTTTCTGGCTTCTTCGCCGTAAATAATTTCTTTTGCCATTATTATAAAACCCCTTTACATTTTCTAAGCAATTATTGCAAGTATATCTGCTTGACGTATTATTATATATTCTTTACCTTCAAGCGTAAATTCTGTTCCTGTATGTCTTGGAATTAAAACAGTATCTCCACTGTTTACATACATTTTTACTTCTTTACCGTCTATCATTCCACCAGGTCCTCTTGCTATTACACTAGCTGTCAAAGGTTGCTCTTTGGAAGAACTTGCTAAAAGTATTCCTCCCTGCATTGATTTTTCTGCTTTTTTAACTTTAACTACAACTTTGTCTAAAATAGGATTAATAGTTGCCATGTTAAAAGCCTCCTTAGACTAATTTAATTTTTAGCAGTCTTACATATCGAGTGCTAATGTTTATTTTATTATCACCGGTTGTAAAAATCAATAGATATATTTAAATATTGTATAATTGCACAAATTAATATATTTTTAATATTAAAAACTAGTTTAAATGTTATGCAGACATTATTATTTTTGATTTATTTCACATTTTATTGTTGACATTTTTATAAAATATGAGAAAATTGTACAGTAAAGTTATATATTTATAATACTGAAACTTGAAAGGAGAGTTTATATGCCAAAATTTATAAATATTGGAGCGAAATCAAAAAAAATATCCGATACATCAAAAAGTAATACTAAAAAAGTAGAAAAATTAATTACTAGTTTAAAAAATCTTTCGAATGAAATAAAAGCACATGGAGATAAACTTCAAACCAGGAAGGAAATTTATAAAAAAATAGCTGAAGATGAAGGAAATTTTGTTAAAGAGCTGAAAAAACCTTTGAAAGATTTGAAAAAAAATTTAGAAGAGCTTGAATATCTTACAGACGAATTTCGTGGTGAGTTAAATGTGAGAAATTTATCAGTAAGTGTTTGCCCATCTCTTTCGCAGTTGAAGGAAGATATTAGTGCATCTTTAACATTTGTTGGAATGCTTGAATCTAAACGTATTGAAGGTAAATACGGTCTTAATAAAGAATATACCGGTCAATACCTTACCATATCTAAAAAAAGTTCGGGAAGAGGTATATCATGTTCCGATGCTTGTGAGGAAATAGAAAAAACTGTATTGAATTTAAAGAAAGGGGATATTTCTCCTAAAGAAGCGAAAGAAATAGAAGGTAAATACAGTGGCTTACTTGATGTGTCTAAAAAAGGTCTGGCAAACTTAGAGGAAAAAGCAAAAAAGGAAATTAGTAAGTCTGGTGCTAATGCCAATAAAATAAATCTTGCACAACAGTATGCAGCATGCAGAACACGATTAAATGCGAAAATAACCGGGCTTAATAGAAGACTTCAAACGGGTAAAAATATATTAAAAGAAGCAAAGCATACAGCACCTTCAGACGATTCTCTTATTTCCAATATAGAAAGTTGGGTTAAATCGGTAACAGTAAAAAGCGGTTTATTATTTTTAGGAACGATTATAGCATCAAATATTGGCAGCATAAGCAAATTTATCTATGGATGGGTAATGGGAGAGTAATTTAAGAGTTTAAAAACTCAGCAAATAATTCCTCCACCAATTACAAATCCTTTTTCATCATAAAAAACTATTGATTGTCCGGGTGCAGGAAAGTATATATCTTCAGAAAATACAACTTTTATTTTTTCACCCGGGTAAATTTTGCATTCTATTTCTTTAGCTCTTGACCTTATTTTTGCAAAAGCTTTTAATCCTTCTTGCGGGATGTAATCGACTGAAATGAGATTTAAATCTCGAGCTAAAAGACAATTTGTTTTTCCGGATTCTTTATTTCCTAAAATAATAGAATTTGTTTCAGGATAAATTTTTTTAACATAAACATGTTCTCCGAGAGCAATTCCTAAATGTCGTCTTTGACCGACTGTATAATTTATTATTCCTTTGTGTTTACCTAAAGTATTTCCATAAATATCCATAAAATTTCCGCTAGGTGAAGTGATTGATTTATATCTTTCGATAAATTGAGCGTGTGTTTCATTTTTTACAAAGCATATGTCCTGACTTTCGCTTTTTTTGGCAACCGGTAAATTATATTTTTCTGCAATATTTCTTACTTCGGATTTTTCGAATTTTGAAAGCGGGAAAATAGCATGGGAAAGTTGAAATTGATTAAGCTTATAAAGAAAGTAGCTTTGATCTTTGAAATTATCTGATTTTTTGAGTAGCCATTTATTTGTGGTTTCATCATAAATTACTTTAGCATAATGTCCTGTAGCTAAATGTGTACATCCCAAACTTAGTGCATAATCAAGCATTAGACCAAATTTTATTTTTGGATTACACATTGCACAAGGATTTGGAGTACGCCCTTCTAGATATTCTTTGGCAAAGTAATCTTCGACTTCTTTTGAAAATTCCCTTCGTAAATCAAGAACATGATGTTCTATACCTAAAATTTTTGCAACTTCTTTTGCGTCTGAAATAAAATCTTCATTTGAACTTTCTACCAATTTAAGTGTAACGCCTATAACTTCGTAGCCTTTTTCTAAAAGTAATGAAGCAGAAACCGAACTGTCGACTCCTCCGCTCATACCAACTAATATTTTCAATCCTAAAACCCCTTCAATATCTATACTATAAAAAGTTTCACTATAATAAAAAGCTTCTATTATGATAAACATAATAAAAACTCTTTAAGACTTAATTCTAACAAGATCTAAGGTCTTTCATACTGTATCCCAATTGCTTTAAATTATCATACAATTTTCCAATGGGTAACCCAATAATATTGTAGTAATCACCAACAATCTTTTCAACAAATATACAGGCTTTTCCGTCTGCCATGGAATATCCCGCACGCTCCAAAATGTAAGGGTCGGTGTCCACATACCATCTTATATCTTCGTCGTCAACGTCCTTGAAATACACTTCTGTTTTATCGAAAAATGTAATTTCCTTATTTTGATACAAATCCTTTATAGTAACACCCGTCAGAGCATAGTTGATTTTACCGCTAAATTCTTTTATATTTTCAAATGCTTCTTCTTTATTTTTTGGTTTTTCAAACTTTTTGTTGTCCATGCAGGCAATTGTATCTGCAGCGATAATCAAACATTTTTCTCCGCTGAGTTGTTTTGCAACAGAATCAGCCTTTATCTTTGAAAGTTCCATCACATATTCAGATAACTCGGACTTAGTACTTTTCTCTTCTTCTGTACTCTTAATTACTTCACACTCAAGTCCCAAAAGCTGACTAAGAATTTTCTTGCGTGTTTTAGAGCCAGATGCTAATACTACTCTCATTTTTCCAACTTCCTTACATTTTACCTTGGTGGACACAAAGGGACTCGAACCCTTGACCTCTCGCGTGTGAGGCGAACGCTCTAACCAGCTGAGCTATGCGTCCGAATACAATTTAAATTATACCATATTTCAAAGTTTATACAATATAGTTTTTTGTTAAATTTTAATTTTTAATTTTTCAAATAAAAATATGATAATTATATAAAAAGTATTGACATTAATAAAAATAATAGTACGATTAGTTAGTATAAAATTTTAGAAAGAAGGTTGATAAAATGAATGGAGAGTATAGTAATGAAATAGAAAAATACACAAATCTAATAAAATATTCTCAAGAGTGTATGAAGGGGTATGGAGATTTAAATAAACTAATTAAAAACTTGGGAACTGCTAGAAAGAAAGAAAAAGGTACTTTTAGCTGGGAAAATGAAAAAAATAAAGTGAAAGCTTTGTATGAGAAAATCAGCAACAATACAGATGGAATTTATAAAGAAATTGAAATTGATATTAAAAATTTAAGAAATGAAAGAATGATGTCAATAGATAATTATAAGCCTGACGAAATAAAAGATTTAGCTCAAAACTTTAAAGTATTAGAAGAATTTATGAAAAAATATAGTGTTGAATGTAAAAAAGTCAAAGATTCATATGAGAAAGCTCAAAAATGTAAAAAAGATACTCAAAAAAATGAATTTTTGTCCAAAGCAGAAAAACATATAATTGAAGGTGATCCATTTGAAATTATAGAGAACATACCTAGTGTATACTCATATAAAACAGCAAATAATCTTATAGACAATATAGATGATTGTCTTAATAAATAGAAAAGATAATTAAAAAATTATATATTTCACATCCTTGACTTTTGTAAAAAAAGTATATACTATTATTGATATGGTATAAAAAAGGATGTGATTTATTTGGATTATGGGGCAATTTCAATATTAATACCAGTGTTTGTAATATCACTTGCTTTGTTTACGAAAAAAATAATTCCTTCTATTGCTTTGGGAGTAATTATTGGTGGAATACTTTTGGAAAACGGTAACATAATAAACGGAATTGTTACAGCTGTGAATTTTGTTGTTAATGAAGTAGCAGATGAAGAAAGAGTATGCACAATTATGTTTCTTTTTGTTTTTGGAGCATTAGGAGAGATAATAAAGGTTTCAGGTGGGGTAAAGGGATTTACAAATTTTGCAAGTAAATATGTCAAAACAGAAATGGGAGCGCTTATTTGCGTTTGGATTTCAAGTTTATTTACTTTTATAGACTGTTGTTTTCATGCTATATCTTCGGGAACTATAGGAAAAGCATTAACAGATAGAGTAGGAGGAAATAAATATAGACTTGCACATGTAATTAATGTTACTTCTTGTTTACTAATAATACTTATTCCTTTTGGAACAACTTATGTGGGATATATTGTTAGTCTTATTGCTTTATCCTTAAGTGAAACAAATTTAAGTGTATCTCCGTATTCTTTATTTTTAGAAAGTATTCCTTTCAACTTTTATGCTATTATCATGACCGCTATAAGTTTAGGAGTTACATTTTTTAATCTTGGATTTGATAACAAAACAAGTATTTTTTTAGGTAAAAAACAATTTAAAGATAATGAAGAATCTACTCACCATGCTCATGAAGAATGTGAGTTTCAAGAAAAAGTTAAACCCAGAACCATTAATTTAATACTTCCTCTTATTTTTCTTATATGTTCTACTGTATTTTTCTTTTGGTATTTAGGGAAAAATGAAAATCCAAATTTCTTTGATGCAATTATGAATACAGAGTTTGAAAAATCTATTTTGGTGTCGGGTACTTTGACTCTTATTTTGACGTCAATTTTCTATTTATTTCAAAAGATTCCTCTAAATGAAATAGAAAGTCATTTTATGTCTGGTGGGAAAGACCTTGTTGAGCCTATTATTGTTCTTGTGATGAGTTGGGGTTTATCTTCTATTATGGATAAGCTTGGGTTTGCGAATTTTTTGGCATCTAAAATAAACGAAAATATCCCAACTTTCTTAATTCCTTCATTAATATTTTTAATCGGATGTGTGATTTCGTATTTTATAGGTTCGGCATGGGGAACGTGGTCCTTATTGATGCCTATAGCAGTACCTATCGCAATAGGAACGGGATCTTTTTTACCTTTGGTTATAGGAGCTGTTTTAGCCGGGGGATCTTTAGGCGATAATGCTTCACCGCTCGGAGAAACTGTTGTTCTTTCTTCGGCTGTTTCAGATGTTCCGATAATGAAACATGTTAGAACTCAAATGCCGTATAGCTTGGCTTCAATTGGAATTTCAGCCGTAATGTTTGTAGTGAGTGCTCTAATATTTCAAATTTAGGCAACAAATAAACTTTCCACTTTTATTTTTGTGGGAGGTTTTAAATTTTTAAAAATTTCAATAAAAAATTTCTTCTGAACACTAAAACAGAAGAAATTAACTTGCTATCAAATAAGAAAAGAATTAATTTAACAATTTTCCTCTTAAATATTTTATTCCAATGGCGCAGCAACCCATACTTTTTACCCTTTTGGAACCAGGAAAACCTTTATAAACATTCAGTGCATCTTCAAAACTCTCAGCCAAAGGAATCATGTTTTTAAAACCTTCAGTATTCAACATTTCTTCGAAACTATTATAAAAATTCAGATAAGTTATCTTGACAACAACAAATTCACCGGTAGCCTGTAATAAAAGTTCTTCCCCTACTTTAAATTTTCTCACATAGTCGGATGCTATTCGCCCCTCGGCCTTTTTACTGCCGTCAACTATACATTTAAATAGAGGAAGATCAGGATTATTTATAAATTTGAGTGTGTACATATAACTCACCTATAAATTATCTAAAATGGTGACCCGGACGAGAATCGAACTCGTGTTACCGCCGTGAAAGGGCGGTGTCTTAACCGCTTGACCACCGGGCCATTTGAAACTTATGGTAGCGACAGATGGACTCGAACCATCGACACTTCGGGTATGAACCGAATGCTCTAGCCAACTGAGCTATGCCGCCATCTCCACAACCAACGTGATTTAAGTATATATTATAACAAGAAAATTGTCAAGCGATTTTTTAAATATTTTTTTAAAAAATTTAAATTTTTTACTTTTTAACTCACAAAATTAACTCGCTTATTATTTTGTTAGATAATAAAAATCCTTTTTCAGTCAAATTAATTTTATTTTTATCTATGTTTACTAATCCCAAATCTTGGAATTTCTTTGATTTTTTAAAATATTTTTCAGGAATGGCCTTCCCGAATTTTTCTTTATAACCTTTTTCCGTAAGTCCTTCTGCGAGACGGAGTCTTAGCATAGCGTATTCCTCTTCACTTCCGCCAAGACCCTCAAATTTGATATTAAAATCAAAATTTTCTTCGTAGTAGAATCTTTTGTTTTTTATAAGAGAGTGGGCTGAAGGTCCTAAACCTAAATAATTATCTAAGTTCCAATATTTTAAATTATGATTTGAATGTTTTTCGGGTAATGAAAAATTTGATATTTCATAATGATTGTACCCTAATTCTTTCATTTTTTCTGATAAATAAATATAAATATCACTGCAAAAATCATCGGAAGCAAAATTTAAATTACTTTTACTAAATGGAGTACCTTCTTCGATTTTTAAAATATAAGCCGACATATGAGCAGGATTGTTATCTTTGTAGAAATCTATAATTTTTTCTACACTTTTTATTGTTTGAATAGGAGAGCCTAAAATAAAATCAAAAGAAATATTTTCAATTTGTGATTTTTTTACTTCATTATATGTATTAATTATATCTTTTACATTATGGCGCCTTCCAAGTATTTTAAGTTCAGGCTCTTCTAAGGATTGAGCACCTACGGATATTCGGTTTATACCCTCAAATTTAAGCATTTCGAAGTCTAAAGAAGAATAATCTGCAGGATTGACTTCCAAAGTAATTTCAGGAAAGTTTACTTTGAAATTTTTTTTAATTTCCTTAATTATTTTAACTATGTTTTTTGCATCTAAAACACTTGGTGTACCGCCTCCGAAATATATTGTATCTACCTCGTAGTTTAAAATTTTACTCCATTTTTTTATCTCTTTGCAAATACTTAAAATATAATTTTCTATAAATGGTTTTTCTTCTTTGATTGAATAAAAACTACAGTAGGGGCATTTAGATTTGCAAAAAGGTATGTGTATATATATTCCGAGCGGTAACATTTTACTTCTCCTTTAATCTTCGTCAAGTTTCAAGACAGACATGAATGCTTCTTGCGGAATTTCAACATTTCCGACTTGCCTCATGCGTTTTTTTCCTTCTTTTTGTTTTTCGAGTAATTTTTTCTTTCTGGTTATATCTCCGCCGTAACATTTTGAAAGGACGTCTTTTCTCATGGCTTTAACTGTTTCTCTTGCTATTATTTTTCCGCCTATACAAGCTTGAATCGGCACTTCAAAAAGTTGGCGAGGTATTTTTTCTTTTAATTTTTCAGTCATTTTTCTTGCTCTTTGATATGCTTTATCTTTATGTAGTATAAATGAAAGTGCGTCAACTGTTTTTCCGCCAAGCATTATATCGAGTTTAACAAGAGAAGATTCTTTGTACCCGTCTAAGCTATAGTCAAATGAAGCATACCCTTTTGTTTTTGATTTCAAAGCATCGAAAAAGTCGTAGACAATTTCATTAAGTGGTATTTTGTAATGAATATCAACTCTTTGAGTATCGAGATATTTCATATTTATAAATACTCCGCGTCTTTCTTGGCAAAGTTCCATTATACTGCCGACGTATTGAGAAGGAGAATAAATATGAGCATCAGTAACAGGCTCAAAGCACTTTGATATATTTGTAGGGTAATTAGCAGGATTATCGACAAAAATAGTTTCTCCTGTTGAAATTTCTATCTTGTAAATTACACTTGGAGCAGTTGTAATTAAATCCAAATTGTATTCTCTTTCGAGTCTTTCTTGAATAATTTCCATATGAAGAAGGCCTAGAAATCCGCACCTGAATCCAAACCCTAATGCTGTAGAAGTTTCTGGCTCATAAGAAAGAGAAGCATCACTTAATTTTAATTTTTCAAGTGCATCTTTTAAATCGGGATATTTTGATCCGTCCGCAGGATACACTCCACAGAAAACCATTGGATTAACTTCTCTATATCCGGAAAGTGCGGCATTTGCTGGATTTTCTTCAAGGGTTATGGTATCTCCGACTCTTGCCATACTTACAGTTTTAATTGAAGCAGCGATATATCCTACTTCTCCTGCAGAAAGCCCTTCTTTTAATGGTTCTAAAAGAGTTGCTTTGGATTGCCCACACTCAGTTACTATAAAAGTTTGTCCGCTTGACATAAATTTAATTTTGTCTCCCGATTTGACTTTTCCGTCCATAATTCTGACGTAAACAACCACACCTTTATATGAATCATAATAGGAGTCGAAAATAAGAGCTTTTAGAGGTGCGTTTTCATCGCCTTTTGGAGCAGGAATATTTTTTACTATGCTTTCAAGTACATCCTTTACGTTTTGACCTGTTTTTGCTGAAATTCTAGGTGCATCTTCTGCAGGTATTCCTATAACATCTTCAATTTCTTTTATTGCTTTTTCAGGATCTGCACTTGGAAGGTCAATCTTATTCACTACCGGCAAAATTTCAAGTCCTGCGTCAAGAGCCAAATAAGTGTTTGCAAGTGTTTGTGCTTCAATTCCCTGAGAAGCATCAACAACAAGAACTGCTCCTTCGCATGCGGCAAGGGATCTTGAAACTTCGTAATTAAAATCCACGTGGCCGGGGGTATCTATTAAATTGAAAAGATATTCTTTTCCGTCATCTGCATTATAATAAAGGCTCACAGCATGAGATTTTATTGTAATACCTCGCTCTCTTTCAAGATCCATATTATCAAGAAGTTGGTTTTCCATTTCTCTTGAAGAAACTGAATTTGTGAGCTCCAGTATTCTGTCAGCAAGGGTGGATTTACCGTGGTCAATATGTGCAACTATGCTGAAATTCCTTATTCTTTCCTTTGGAAACGACTTTTTATGTTCCATATATTTTTATTTTTCCTCCTCAACATATTTAACTCTCTGCAATTTTGATTAAATCTTCAAGTTTTTGTTTTTGACCGTTATTTAAAGAAATTCCTTTTTGATTTACTAATTGGTTTTGAATTAAATCAACAACTATTTTTGCATAGTATTTTTTGTCTTCTTCGGATTTAGTAGACTCAGTTATGTATTCATAATTTATATCTAAAATTTTATCTAACATCCATTCGGAGCCGCCGCTAAATTTATTGAATAAATCGAAATTATTTACTATTTCTTGTGAAACCGCAGTTGAAGCAGTCAGAACTTTTTTTGCATTAAATTCAGTAACGGCTGAGCCTGGTCTATTTATTCTGTAGCAGTAAAACGGATTGTCATCTTGAACTATTTTAGTAACTCTTGCGAAAACCAACCAGTTGAAAAGTCCGTCTTCGTAATGAGTAATTCCTTCTTTAAACCATAAATTATTGTCTTTCAGGAATGAGTTTTTATAAATTTTTGTAACCATAAATGCAGTATTGTTTATCATATGATAAAATGGATTCTGTTGACTTTTTCTGCTACAAACATGAACTTTTGAATCATCATGTTTTAAATTATCTAAGTTTATTTTTTCTCCGTCTACAAACTCAGTAAGTTCAGATGCTACAACATCCACATTATATTTTTTTGCACTACCGTAAAGTTTTTCGTATGCAAACGGTGCAATTAAATCATCAGAGTCAATAAACGAAATATATTCTCCTTCTGCTATTTTTAACCCATTATTTCTGGCTGCAGCTACACCTGCATTCTTTTGGTCTATTATTTTTATTCTGCTGTCTTTAGCTTGGTGATTTTTTAAGATTTCTAAAGAATTATCTTTTGAGCCGTCATTTACGCATATAATTTCAATTTCTTTCAAGGTTTGATTTTCTATGCTGTTTAAACATTCATCAAGGTATTTTGAAGTATTGTAAACCGGCACAATTGCCGAAACTTTTATTTTGTAGTTTTGATTATCTTCTGATTTTTCATTATTTCTATAAAAATTGCAAAAGCATATTATGCTTACAATTAATACTAAAGCTATTGATGCAAATAACACACAACTTATTGACTTGTTTGAATTTATTTTAAATTTTTTAATAGTAATTCCTCCAATTAAATTATTAATTAATTGCAATTTCAAGTAATTTATCAATTTGTTTTTGCTGGTTTTCAGAAGGTTTGTAATTATATTTGTTTATATAAGAAACAAGCAAATTTGATGTTCTTTTTGCATAATATTTTTTATCTTCCGGATTTTTTATAATACTTGTAATTGTTCCGTACATATAAGAGAGAGATTCATTTACAGACCAATTTTCTACTCCGTCAAAATTAAATTTATCGTGACTTTCGAGAATTTTTTCAAAGATTATCATACAGCTTTTTTGATTTCTTTTAATATCTTTAGTGCTCATAATTGATCCGGGTCTTCCTCTTCTGTACCAATAAAGAGTATTTTTGTTAAAAACAGTTTTTTTACAAAGATTTAGAGCAAAATAATTAAAAAGCATATCTTCACCAGGGCTGACATCTTTTTCGAATCTTAAATTATTTTCCCTCAAAAAAGAAGTTTTGTAAATTTTGTTCCAAACTACGTTATAGCTTGCATTTAGTTTTTCGAACGGGTTTTCATTTTGATTCCTTGTTGTTTCGGAAGATAGTTTTTCTTTAAAATCAACTTTTGTAAAATTTATTTTTTCTCCTGTGTGAAAAGTTGTTTCATTAAACTGAATTATTTCCGCGTCTTTGTTATTAATAGATACTTTATATACACATTCACAAAGTGAAGGAGAAATTATATCATCTGAATCAAAAAATAAGATATACTCTCCTCTTGCAACATCCATCCCGGCATTTCTTGCCATTGAAAGCCCTTTATTTTCTTGAGTTATTACTTTTATTCTTTTATCTTTTAATTTGTGATTTTCTATTACTTTTCCGCTATTGTCAGTTGAGCCGTCATTTACGCAAATTATCTCTATGTTACGAAATGTTTGATTTTCTGCACTCGTGAGGCAATCATCTAAATATTTTTCTGTGTTGTAAATAGGAATAACTATAGAAATTTTTGGACTTCCAGGAAAAAGCTCAAATTTTAAAAAAGAAATTCCAACTATTAAAAGGATAACCATTAAAAGCGAGGTCGTAAATTTAAAAGCTACTTTTGAAAATTTCACTCATTACCTCCTGCAGAAGATTTAAGCATTTTTAATAGAGAGATTTATTCTTCCTTTAGGGTCAATTTCAGTTATACGCACTTTGACTTCTTGTCCAACTGATAAAGCATCTTCTACTTTTTCAAGTCTTTTGTTTGAAATCTGCGAAATATGGCACATTCCTTCTTTTCCGGGTGCAAATTCTATAAATGCTCCAAAGTTCATTATTTTTACTACTTTACCTGTATAAACTGCTCCTACTTCAGGATCGGTGACTATGTTTCTTATTCTGTTTAATGCTTTATTGCAATTTTCCACTTCGTTTCCGAAAATATAAATTGATCCATCTTCTTCTATATCAACTTTAACATCAAAATCAGAGCAAATTTTTTGTACAACTTTTCCACCGGATCCGATGACTTCTCTTATTTTGTCTATATCAACTTTTGTTGAAATAATTTTCGGTGCATAAGCTGAAACTTCTTTTCTTGGAGCAGAAATAGCTTTCAAAATTATTTCGTCTAAAATATGAATTCTTGCTGTGTGTGTTTTTGAAAGTGCTTCCTTAATGATTTCTTTAGTTAATCCATGAATTTTAAGGTCCATTTGAATTGCTGTGATTCCTTTATGAGTTCCTGCCACTTTAAAATCCATGTCTCCGAAAAAGTCTTCCAGACCTTGAATATCAACCATAGTAACGAATTCGTTTCCTTTGGTAACAAGACCGCAAGAAATTCCGGCAACAGGAGCTTTTATAGGAACTCCGCCGTCCATGAGTGCAAGTGTAGATCCGCAAACTGAAGCTTGAGATGTTGATCCGTTTGAAGAAAGTACTTCAGAGACAAGCCTTAACGCGTATGGAAATTCTTCAGCTGAAGGAATAACAGGTAAAAGGGCTTTTTCAGCTAGTGCTCCATGTCCGATTTCTCTTCTGCCCGGTCCACGGCTGGGACGTGCTTCTCCAACTGAATATGAAGGAAAATTGTAGTGGTGCATATATCTTTTGTATTCCTCGGTGTCTATTCCGTCCAATATTTGTTGATCACTTATAGGTCCCAGGGTCAATACAGTTAAGACTTGAGTTTGTCCTCTGTTAAAAAGTCCTGATCCGTGTACTCTAGGTAAAATCCCTACTTCTGCACTTAAAGGACGTATTTCATCTAAAGACCTTCCATCAACACGCTTATGTTCATTAAAAATCCAATCTCTTACTATTTCTTTTTGAATTTTATAAAGGCAATCGTCAATCATACTTTTGTTCTCAGGATAAATTTCATCAAAAATTTGATGTACTTTTTTATAGATAGGTTCAAGATTCTTTTCTCGAACAATTTTATCATTTGTATATAATGCTTTTTTTAAATCTTCAAGTGAACATTTTTTAATATCTTCCAGCATTTGAATAGAAGGCTCAAAACTTTTGTAAGAAAATTTTTCTTTACCTATTTCAGATTTTATTTTGTTTATAAATTTAATAATTTCTTGATTTATTTTATGGGCCTCTAAAATAGCTTCATACATTTTTTCATCACTAACTTCATCTGCACCTGCTTCAATCATTGCAACGACTTTTTCGGTGGAAGCTACTGTTAAAGAAAGACGAGAGTTCTTTTTTTGCTCATCTGTTGGATTTATTATTATATTTTCATCCACAAGACCAACAAAACATCCCGATATGGGACCTGCCCAAGGTATATCCGAAATTGAGATTGCAATAGAAGTTCCAATCATAGCGGTAATTTCGGGTGAGCAGTCTTTGTCTACTGACATAACAGTGCAGGTAACACAAACATCATTTCTCATATCTTTAGGAAAAAGTGGTCGTATAGGTCTGTCAATAACTCTTGAGGCTAGAATTGCTTTGTCTGTAGGACGCCCTTCTCTTTTTGAAAATGATCCGGGAATTTTGCCCACTGCGTAAAGTCTTTCTTCAAAATCAACAGACAGAGGGAAGAAATCTATTCCTTCACGTGGTGTTTTTGAAGCTGTTACGGCAACGTGGATAGTTGTGTCCCCGTATTTTACCATACATGATCCATTTGCAAGCTGTGCAAATTTTCCGGTACGAACTTCAAAAGGTCTCCCTGCTATTTTAGTTTTGTAAATCTTTTCTTTTTGTAACATTTAATATCCTCCGTTTTTTTATTAGACTTTTTAATTATATCAAAAACCAAAAGATATATTATTACAAAAATCGAAGTTTAAATTTTAATACATTTATTTAAGTATATAAAAAATATCTCCTAAAATGAAACTTTCTTCAAAATTATGTTTAATTTTTTAAATTGAAGATATTTAAAATATTTAAAAAGTTCATTTGGTACAAATTTTAAAAAAGTGGAGTTTATTTTAAGTTATTATAAATTTTTAAATATTGATAAAAAACATACAAAATTCTAAAATAATTGTGATAAAATGTATATCAATAGTTTAATAAATATGAGGAGCGTGTATTTATGAGATCAATGCCAAGAATTTTAAGATATGTTCGAAGAGATATGACTATGAGTGTTATTACAAGTTTTTTCGCTCTCGCAATGGTATGTGGTTTTTCAAAAGCTCTTGAAACAAGTTCCGACAATTCTAAAAATGAAAATTTAAACAATTCATATTCCGAGTCATCTCTTACAAGTGAAGAAATAGATAAAATAATAGAAGACATAAAAATTTCCGGAAGCATTGACAATATACTTGAAAAACTCGATGAAATAACAAAAAGAGCTCAACTTTCAGGGAATTCAGCTCTTCAAGAATATGCATCAAGTATGAAAACTTCATATGAGCTTCAAAAACAACTTGACAGTGTTAATAGTCTTATAGAAGCAATGAAAAAGAAAAATTCCGGAATAGCGGCAGTTGATTCCGAAGTCAAAAAAATACTTTCGGTTGACACTATAGCTTCAGATTTAGATGGTGCAGTTTCGGATGAAGCACTTTTGGTTTTGAAATCTCTGAGCAGTGATGATTCTAAAAAACTTCAAGAAACTTTGGCCGAAATTGAAAGTCTTGTTGATACTAAAGATATTAGTAGCCTTAATATTCAACAGAGAAGCCTTTTAGATGTTATTATTTTAAATAAAATAATAAATGAAAATTTAGTTGAAGGCGAAAGACTTGAGCTTGCAAAGAATACTCTTCAAGTTGCGGTCACAATACTCCAGTCTTATCAAAAACAACAGTACCCAGCAGAAAGTTATGACAATCTCTTAAAGGAATCCGAAAATTTTTCGGGTACCGGTAAAAAAGCCGCAGGTATTGCACCTGAACAAGTCGTATTTTTAAATGGGTATTTCAATATAAAACATTCTCCGATTATGTACGACAATCATATTTTGCTTTCTATTGATGATTTATATCAGTATATTGATGCTTCCATTGAGTATATGTATAACAATGCAACAATGGTTATAACCTCTCCAAATAAAATTTTAGAAATAGTGGCAGGAGAAAATGTAGCATATCTTAATGATAAACCTTATAATTTGCCTGTTCCTATTCTTTCATATGAAAGTTCTTACTATATGCCAATTGAATTTTTTGCTACCGCTTATGATATTTCTTATATATCTATACCTGAATACAATTTTGTGATTCTTTATAAAAATTTAGTTCAACTTGAAAATTCAGGTGTTCCTAACCAACTTAACAAAGATTGATATTAAGGAGTGTGTTATTAAATGGCTAAATACACAATTATTTCTGACATAGGAAAAGGAATAGTTGCTCTTTTAAGAGATAAATTAGTTCCGGAACCTGTTGATAAAGCAGAAAGCATAGGAATTTGTGACCCTAAAGAAAGAGGTGGATATATAGTTGGACTACATCCTTACGACATAAAAGAAGATACTAGCGGAAGAGCCGCAGAAAATAAAACACTCCCTGATGGCAGTGTTCAAGATCCACCGGCTATGGTTGAGCTTTATTATGTTATTTCTGTTAGCAGTAAGGCTGAAATAGAAACAAAAGCTTTAGATGAAGCAAAGATAATAGGGAAGATAATTCAGGTTTTTAAAGATAACCCTACCATTCCGGCAAGGTATATGCCAAATAATGCCGGTATGCCTATAGAAAACGTACCGATAAGTATGCTACCAATTAATATGGAAGAGAAAGTTAAAATTTGGACTATGTTTGGAGAGCCGTATAAATTATCGGTTTTTTATGTTGTTGGGCCGGTTGCTATAGATTCCGGTAATATTCATAAAGCTAAGAAAAGAGTCGAAACTGTTTACCTTGGAAGTCAGCAATATGCTCCAGAGAAAGTGCTGACTTTTGAAACTCATATCAAAGATGAAGATATAGATGATGAGTATACTCAAAGACCGGATGAAGATGAAGATGAAAATGAAGACGATGAAGATATGGACTATGAAAGTTATGATTCTGATGAGGGCGAAGATGAAAATGAAGATGAAGACTATGAAGAGGGAAGCGAAGATGAAAATGATGATGTGGAAGATACCGGTGATGAAGATTTAGAAGAAGATGATGACTCTTCTTATGATGAAAGTGAAGAAAACGAAAGTGACTCATCGGATGAAGAAGAAAATACGGATGAAGATTCAGAAGATTCTTTTGATGTTTAAAATATTTTAAAAAGGAGGTTTTATCTTGAGAGTAATTCATAAAGCTTCACTTGTTATTCTTCTAAAAGATATTTATTCCAAAATGCCGATAACAAGTGCTGTTATTCTTTGTAATGGAAAGCAAAATCCTTATACCCGAAAAAAAGACGGCCATTATGTCTTTTCAAATTTATACCCTGGAGAATATGAAATAAGTGTAGATTGCAAAGGTTACAACAGTTTAAATTTTTCTATAACACTTGAAGAAAATAAAACAAAAGAAATTATTTCTGATTTATCTTATCAAGCAGACAATCAAAATATTATGAATGTCAGTCGTTTGGAAATCACTTGTAAGAGATATAAAAAAAATCTTGGAAATAAACAAATGACTTTGCGTCTTAAAAATGAACTTAGTTTTTTAAAACTTATTGAAAATGCCGAATCCGGATCTGATGAGCTTAAATTGAATGTCGACATGAATTTTTCACTGCTTGGCCAAAAGTATATTTATGAATTTGAAAAGCAAAAAACTGCTTTGTTTTTTTGGAGTTATAATCAAGAAAAAGAAAAATATATTTTGAAAGATAATTTAGAAAATGCACTTGAACCCGGTGGAAAATTTTATGCTGTTTGGGACTTAAAAACCGATTCTTCTGGAAGACTTGTTATGCCGATAATGACTTCCTTTATGAAGGACGATATTTTAGAGTTTGAAATCATTTCGGATAATACTAAATCTAATATTAAAGTAGATGTTCAAGGAAAGCATGATACAGGAGAAGTTTTTTATATAGATGCAAAGTTTAGAAAAATACGTGAAAAAACAGAAATTTGAAAAAGGTGATATTTGTGGGTGTTTTAGTTGTTAATTCGGCACAATGCATGTGTTCGATGGGTACTGCTCCGTCTTCTTTGGTAGTTATGCCTTTGTGTATGGCTACAGGTCAAAATAATCCCTTAGCAACAATTATGGACAATAAACCTATGGTTAATATTATGCCTTTTGCAATGTGCACTTCTCTTTCAAATCCTCAAGTAGCTTCTGCAACAGCTGCCGCAATGGGAGTATTAACACCTATGCCGTGTATTCCTGCAACAACTGCCCCGTGGACCCCCGGCTGCCCTACGGTAATGGTTAGAAATAATCCTGCACTTAATAATACTTCAAAGCTTATGTGTAGTTACGGAGGAGTGATATCTATAGTTAATCCGGGCCAAGCAACGATTGCAGTTCCTTAAAAAGCTTGAAAGTGTGGTATTTAATTTTGGATATGTCAGTTTATAAAAATAATTTTGAGTATATGTTTTCGGAATTCAATCAAATAGAACTTTTTATAGAAAAGTATATTAAGTCAAAAAATGAAATGTCTTTAAAAAATCAAAGGGAAGAAGCGGTTAAGAATTATAGGTATGATTCTTTAATTATGAAAACAAAACTGAAAAACAGCATTAAAGATGATTTCTTTTCTGCTTATTATTTTAGAAAAGTTTGTGAATTTGATAATTTAGAATGGTTTGTATTTTTAGTTTCTATTATGTACAGTGTAGAAAAGAAATATAAAGATTTGATTTTGAAAATAGAAAATGAAAATACTTTAACTTACAGTGCAGTTTTAAAGCTTTACTTTTTTGTTGAAAATATTTCCGAGATAAAAAATTATTATAGTTTACTTTTAAATTTAAAGGAAAAAATGAATTCTCTTTGCTTTGTTGACGATTCTTTGAAGATTGACGAAAGAGTTTTTGAAAACATCATGAGCAATGCAGAAGAAAAAATAAAAATCCCCGGGGTAGATGTTATTGTTCCGGAAAGAATTAATGAATCTAAACTTCCTATACGAGAGGAAATAGCACTTAAAATTTATAATTTTTTAAAAAAAACCGATATTTTTGATTGCAATTGCGTATGCATAAACGGTGAAGACGGAATAGGTAAAAATATTATTATAAAAAGAGTAATAAAGCTTTGTGATAAAGCATTAGTTACTGTTGATGTTAGCAATTTAAAAATTGAAAATTATGAAAAAATTGTTCTTACAGCTTGCAGAGAAGCTCTTTTTATAGGAGGTTTTATTTGTTTTAAAGGAATAGTTGAAAATGAAATTTCTATAATTTATCTTGCACTGGATATTGCCAGAAAATTTTCCAATATTGTTTTTGTTCTGTCTGATAAAAAAATTAATTTTATAGGAAAAGTAAATGATGTAAAATGTATTAACATTGAACTTTCGGAACTTTCTATGGAAGAAAGATTTAGATCATGGAAGGATGAGCTAAAAAATTTTAAAGTAGATAAAAAATTAGATATCTCGGAGCTTTCAAGTAAATTTTTATTGAATCCTTATCAAATAAAAAGAAGTATCCGTTATGCTGTGAATCAAAGTAATTTTGAAGGGAAATCTTTAATTGGTAATAATGAAATAATTCAAGGAATTTATGCTCAAATGTCAGATGAACTTTCTGAAAAAGCAACTCTTATCAAAAAGAAACATCAGTGGGATGAACTGATTCTGAACTCAAAGGAAAAAAATTTAATTAAAAGAGCTTGTAATCAGCTTAGATACAGAAAAATTGTCTATGATGAATGGAAAATGGGTAATAGAATTTTATACGGTAATGGTCTTAGTATGCTATTTGCTGGCCCTCCGGGAACAGGAAAAACTATGGCTGCTCAGGTTGTTGCAAATGAACTTGGACTTGAGGTATACAGAGTAGATTTGTCAAGAGTGGTTTCTAAATATATAGGTGAAACCGAAAAAAATCTCGGAGAAATATTTGACCTTGCAAAAAAAAGTAATGCTATACTTCTTTTTGATGAAACGGATGCAATTTTTGCAAAAAGAACGGAAGTAAAAGATTCACATGACAGAAATGCAAACCTCGAAACATCTTATTTACTTCAAAAAATGGAAGAACACAGCGGTGTTAGTATTTTGACTACAAATTTTCTTGAAAATATAGATAAAGCATTTTTCAGAAGGATAAATTATGTAGTACATTTTAATTTACCTAGTGAAAAAGAAAGAAAGGAAATTTGGAAAAAAATTTTTTCAAAGGAAGTGCCTTTATCTAAAGATATTGATTTTAATTTTATTTCCAGACAATTTGAAATTTCAGGAGGAAGTATAAAAAATGTTGCTCTTACAGCTGCATTTATGGCTGCCTCGGAAAAAAGTAAAATAAACATGAAAATTATGATTAAATCTTTGGAATATGAGATAAGAAAACAAGGAAAAATGGTTTCAAAAGATGATTTTGGAGAGTATGGATATTTGCTTTAATTTTTTCCCCTATATATTTTTAATAAATGAGAAAATATAGCATACAATATTAAAGATAATATAGGAGGGATAATATTATGTGGTCGCTTATAATTAATTTATTCATAAGTTTGGGTGTGGGTGGACTTTCTTCCTTTTTAACAAGAGATTCTATGGATATTTATAAATATATAATTTTGCCTCCGGGTGCACCTCCGTCCTGGCTTTTTCCTATAGTTTGGATTATACTATATATACTTATGGCAATTTCCGCGGATATTATTTATAAAAACTCAAAAGGGTCATTTGCCCTTGGATTATATGGTTTACAGTTGATTTTTAATTTCATATGGCCTCTTTTATTTTTCAATGGTCGATCATTTCTAGCTGCTTTTATATGGCTTATGATATTATGGCTATTGGTTATTTTTATGATGATTAAATTTTACAAAATAAAACCTATAGCAGCATATCTTCAAATTCCTTATATCTTATGGCTTACTTATGCCGCTTATTTAAATTTAAGCATTTATATTTTAAATAGATAAAAATTTATTTCGGAGGATTTTTAAAGTGTCTGTATTTGAAAGTAAAACAATGAATATTAATTTTAAGAAAGCTGTTTCTTACTTAACTTTTAAAAATTTAGAAAGTTATAACTTTTTTAAACATGCTTATTCCACTCGTTTAGGGGGAATAAGCAGCGATGAATTTAAATCTTTGAATTTAGGTTTTAAAACTAAAGACAGTTTTGAAAATGTAAATAAAAATTTTGATATTTTTTGCGATGCATTTGGAACAGAGCGAAAAAATTTAGCAATAACCTCTCAGATTCATGGTGATAAAATAAAATGTATTCATAAAAATGAAGTTGACAGTTTTACTGAATTTGATGGATACGACGGACTTATTACAGATGAAGCCGGAATATCTCTTGCAACATTTCATGCAGATTGTTTAGCTGTTTATATGATTGACGTAAAAAAGAAAGTTGTTGGACTTGCTCATGCCGGGTGGAGGGGAACTGTTAAAAGTATAGCGGTTAAACTGGCTGAAAAGTTTATTTCTACATATAATTCTTCGATAAATGATATAGTATGCGCATTAGGACCAAGTATAGGGAAATGCTGTTTTGAAGTGTCATCAGATACTATTGAAGAATTTAAAAAGCTTGCTATTCCTGAGACATATATTTTTGAAGGAAATAAAATAAGTCTTTCCGAGGTAAATAAACAACTTTTAATTAAATTTGGTATGAAAAAAGAAAATATATTTACATCTGATGTATGCACAATGTGTAATCATGATTTACTTTTTTCACATAGAAAAACCGGAGGAAAAAGAGGTACAAATGCGGCTTTTATTTCAATTTTATAATAAAAAGAAACACTCACAAACAAAAATTTGTGAGTGCCTTATATTGTTTTTAATATTAATTAATATCCGCTATTGTCATAATAGTAAGACGGTAACGGTTTCCACTCAGGAGCAGAAATAGATGGAGTTTCGATTTCGTCAGGTGTAGGAGGTATTGTACTTCTGGAAAAAGTATTAATTCGAGCTTGTTGTATGTATGAATTTAACATAGTTTCATGACATTCAAGACACATTACACCATAGGTATTTGAACGTGCAAAAGTTACAACAATTGTTTTTGTTCGTCCACATAGATGGCAGTATGGTGAATGTAAGGCATTATTATCAAAATCCATACCACCGATTATTTCACATAATTTGTTATCATCTATTTTTTTATTAAATTCTTCCATTGATTATCATCCTTTATATATTTCCATCCTTGAATAGGGGCAAAATCCATATTTTTGAGGCATTCTTCACTGCAAAATAAAAATTCTTCTCCATCGTCATCTATTAGACGTACTTCTGGGTTATGAATATATTTACTGCAATATGAACAAGTATGGTCTAATATAAAATAAAAAAGATTTTCATCTATGATATATGTACCGCCTGAAACTTTAATGAGTTCAGTATCATTTAATTTATTAATCATTTTCAGTAGTTCCTTCTAGCTATTAAAATTTCTAAATATTCTACATTTTTTATAAGGTGCCTTAATAAAATTAACTGGTTCTTTATTGTCGCCTGACTGTAGTTCAAATATAGTAGGAATCCTGTTAGAATATTTTTTAGCACATGCTGCACTACAAAATTTTTCGACAATTGGAAACCAACGTATAGTACTGCTACTTGCTGTTATAAATGGGATAGATACACAAAATTCATCTCCGCACAGCAATCTTTTACAAAACGCGCAATGTCTTCCGTTTGAATCATTATGATGTGATCCGAGACTTGTTTTTTCTCTTCCTCCCCCTGAAATATTTGAAAGCTCAACATCAGACAATTTTTGTAACATTAATAATGCTCCTTTCATATGTTTTTTATTTAAATAGCTATTATTACTATTTTATAATAACATATTGTCGAATATTATTCAATGATATGTTATTATTGAACAATGAAAGGGAGTTCTGCAACATGTAACACATAATACTACCTGGTAATTTTGAGAAAATTTTTCCAGGTAGTAATTTTGTTTTTTAGAGTGTTTTTCTATGTTGCATGAATCTTATTGCTATATCTTGGGTAGGAACTCTAAGTATCCATTCTGCCGGTCCACCCGTTGTTGGATATACTTTGAAAGATTTTGGAGTTTCACTTAAAAATCTCTCAAGACAAGATTTGCTTCCAATATTTTGAACAGGGTCGAGATAATGTATTTCTTCATCCTTGAAATTTACATATGCTAAACGCACATAGTAACTTTTTTCCGGTGGTATCTTTTTTTGGCAAATTCTGCATATTGTGTTGTTATTGCAGTAATTTGTATATTTACCACCGCCTGAAACTTTCAATAAATCCAAATTTGATAATTCTTTTAACATTTTTAGTATACTTCCCTTGTGTTTAAATATATGAAATGATATATAAACTACTCTTCATATACTGAAAAAAATGGTTTTTCTTGATCTGGTTCTGGAATATAAAGTGTATTATTTGCTAAAAAGCCATACCTTCTAAAAATTTCAAACCAGTTTCTGCAATCAGGATTGAGACAAACAGTCAATCTACCGGCTTCTAAAGTTTCTATAAAATCTTTTGTGGTTGCATCATAAACATTATAGACCGGATACATACAAAGAACTTTCTCGTTGTTGGAGAGCTTCTTTTGACAGGCATGGCAAATTCCTCCTGTACTTCCTGAAACTTTCGACAATTCTATGTCCGACAATTTTTTTAACATGTTAACACTTACCTCTCCATTTAAACAATAAAAATTTATATATAAAACGTTACATATAAATTATCTATTATAAGTGTAAAAGCCATATCTGAATCCTATCGGATTAAACACTATATTTCCTACTTGTAGTACTGCTCTTTTCAAATCTTCATATCCTGCTATGCAGCTATATTTACTACAAGTAAGTGCCATATTGCCTGCACAAGTCTGTATAAAATTTCCAGTTCTTGAATCGCTGACATCATACACAGGATATATATAGATAACTTTGTCTCCTTTACTGAATTGTTCTCTACACATAGTACAACAGTTTCCTAAAGAAGGAATATCCCTGAAAGTACAAGTTCTTCCTAAATCACACCTGCTTCTTACGGTACAACTACCGCTTAAAGGGCAAGGATCTCCTTTTCCACCCGAAATTTTTGATAATTCTAAATCTGTCAGTTCTCTCAACATTTTTAATAATTCCTTTCGGATTTATATAATAAAAAATTACGCATAAAACGTTGCATATAAATTAAAATACTTCACGACCAAATATAGCTATTCCTATTTCAAGTTCCTTTGTTGGAATATAAACTTTACTTCCCAGTTGAAATGCTCGCATTTTTTTTCTGAATTTATTTATACAACTCATTTTATTACAAACTAATAATTCATTACCTCTACAACTTCCTGTAATCTTCTCGGCAGAAATATCGTAAACGTTGTATTCCGGATTTATATAAATAACTTCTTGACCAAAATTAAATTCCTTTTTGCATGAAACACAAACATGTTTTTCTCCGCCTGAAATTTTTGATAATTCTAAATTTGTTAGTTCCTTTAACATTTTTGATAATTCCCTTCGAATTTTAACAATAAAAATTTATGTATAGATTTTATATATTTAACTGATTTAATCTTCTACTGCTTCTATCACAGTACTTGTTGTTATCGTTGGATTTATAAAATAATAAAAATTGCCAATTTTAAATGGTGCTTGTGAACTTATAAACTTTCTTACGCATTTGGATTTATAACAAATAAGTGCTGATTTGCCATAAAAAAAGTATCAGGCAACTTCTCCATCTTATTGTCTCTTTTCATAGTGTAAATGTTATATACCGGAATTATTGAAGCTATATCTTCACCGCCATCAAATTCCTTATTACATACTGCACAGTGTATGCCTCCACCTGAAATTTCTGATAATTCCAAATTCGTTAGTTCTCTTAACATTTTTAATATTTTCCTTAGTTTTAATAATAAAAGTTCATATGTAAAATGTTATGTTTAAATTATTCAATGGAGTTTGTCTTGTATACTTGTGTTCTTCCCACATTCTTAATATAACGAACATTGGCATCTGTGGTGAAGTTTGATGGTTGTAAATTTATAAAAGCATTTATGCATCCCTCGTCATTATGAACAATTGCCGGCATAGCACGATGTAACCGTGGGGCGAGACCTTCTGTAAAAACATTGTAAGCTACAAATACTACAGCAACTGAGTCTCTTTCTATTTCATTTTGCGTAATTACATTTCCGCATGCTGAACAGTGTATGTCTCCGCCTGAAACTTCGGATAACTCTAAATCTAATAATTCTTTTAACATTTTTAAATCTCCCTTGTTTTTATTTTTTGAGGTTTACTCGATGTATATTTTAGAATTTAATGTAATTAAATGTCAATAATTTTATGTAAAAAATTACTGTTTAAACAAATATTGTTAAGTTTCTCTCAGATAATTAAAAGATTTAATTAAATTTAACGTACCATATCCCCATTGAACGTTAGGATAGTTTCTGTTTGTTTCTCTATCACATCCTCTTATTAGTATAGAACGAAGTCTGTTACCTGTTGTAGCGGGAGCATTTTTTTGAACTATTGCCCATTGCATAAAAAGTGCTGCTGCTCCTGCCGAAATTGCCGCTGATGCACTTGTTCCAGTCATTGTACTGGGCCCAAAAGGGTAGTAGCCTTGAATTTGAACACCCGGAGCTACAAAATCAGGTGCAAATTTAGATGAGAGCGTTGGACCCCACGAGCTGCTTATATAAAGATTTCCTTCTTTGTCGTCATATGCCCCGACAGCTATTGCTCCCATTGATGTAGAAGGAATAACAACTGTGTAATTTGGAACAGGGGAGACAAATTCCACATCAGGACTAATAAAACCGCTTAAAGGAAGCCATGCATTATACCTTCCGCTTATTATTACGTCTCCGTAAAGCTTTATTTCCCATATTCCCGGAACCGCATCTATGATTTGTATTAAAGCAAATCTACTTCCGTCTTGGTGATATAAGATTTTTATAGTTGATTTTTCGAATATAAGTCTTTTTTCAAATCTTGTTCCAACAAAAAATGGTATACGGTCTATAATTTCGCCTGTTGGAGAACGTATTGAAAATGAAATTTTGTCCCAGTCTTCATACCAAATATAAACACTAAATGACCTTGCAATTTCACCTACTCGTACTTCTATTGAGTCGGTTGCTCCTGTCTCGGAAATTGTACCGCTTGTATGATGTCTTGCATTACTTTCGTTTCCTACTGCTGTTACTACTGCAATTCCTACTTCACTTGATACAAATGAAATGTAATTTTCAAGACGATTTTGACCGTTGTGACCTCCGAAATTTGTACCTAATGCTAAACATACAACCGAAGGATTGCCAAGTGTTGCTGAATTTTTAAGCCCAAAGGAAAGTGCCAGCATAATGTCAGTTGATTCAAAGGCATTTTGTTGCTCCGAAGGTACTAAAAACACATTTCTGTAATATTGACTTGAATTTTTTAGTTTAATTACTATAATGTCTGATTCCGGGGATGCTCCGGCAAAATTTTCATCCTTTTTTCCTGCTGCAACAGAAGCTAAAAATGTTCCGTGTCCAACAGTATCTCGGTGTGGAACAATTTCGTAAGGATTTTCACTTCTTAAGGCCCTGTTTATATCATCTTGAGTGTAGACTGTTCCGAAAAGCGCATTGTACCCCGGGGATTCTTCACTTTCAATTGTTTGATCCCAAATAAATTTTATTCGTGAAGTTCCGTCCTCATACTGGAAAATAGGATTTGTGTAGTCTATTCCAGTATCCATGAAAATAAGAGAAACTCCTTGACCGGTTAAATCAAGATATTTTCTTTCTTGTGCTTCGAGTATTCCTGCGTCCTTTAGAGCTTCTTTTGAATTTAGTCCGTATACTTCAGGATATACACTTAAAAAATCATACCCAAGTTCCGAAAAAATACTGTCCATGTGTTCTTCTGTTGTGTAGAGTATTGCTATATCATTTTCAAGAACTGTACCAAGCTTTATGTATGGTCTTTGAGCAATAAAATTTTGAAAAGGTGTTGTATACCAGTAATAAAAAGAAACAGTAGAAGGCATGCTGATGAATTTATAAAGAGGCATATTTTGTATTTCTTCATCTGAAAGTGAACTCATATTTTCTCTCCTGTTATATTCTTCTAATGGAATTTCTTAGCTGGTTAAGGGTATTTAACAAGCAAAGTGACCCATAACCCCAGCTATTATTCGGATATGTCATTATGGAAAACCGTGAAGCTCCGCTTTTAAGATAGGCTTTTATTCTCTCTCCGTACAAAAATGGGTCATTAAGCTGAATTATTCCCCACTGCATCATAAGTGCTGCCGCTCCTGTAACAAAAGGTGCCGCTACACTTGTTCCACTGAATGTTGTGTAGCCACCACCTGATTTAGTAGTTACTATTCCTACTGAAGGCGCAACTAAATCTGGTTTTGTGTAGACAATATTTATAGTGTATCCTCTACCCGAGAAATTTGAAATTATTCCTCTTGAAGAATCGTATCCGCCGACTGTTATTACGTTTTGAGCCGTGGAAGGCAAAGTTAATGTAGTATCTGCTGAAGGAAATGTAAATGCTGTTTCCCTCGAAACTTCTTCTGTTGTGGGTAAATAGATATTATATTTTCCGTCAACTATTTGATTTGCTCTTATTCTTATTGTAAATATTCCTACAGGAGGAGTCCCTGAGGATGAATTTATCTGAAAAAACACTTCTTGAAAGGAATTGTAAAATTGCGGTTCACCATAAGTAACCAAAATGGATATGTCTGCAATTTTATATGCTCTTGTTAAATCTTGATAAAGTATTTCTCCTGTCGATTGTCCTCCTGGTAAAACAAGTTCTACAGTAAAAGAATCAACAAAGTTTTTCCATAAGGTTATGTAAAATGAAGGAAAAGCCCCTGCATAGAAAAATGTTACTTCTTGCATTTCTCCCGTATTTATTTTTCCTTCGTAATGATGTGCTGCATCTCCTTCATTCCCTGATGCAACAACTATAGAGGTTTTCCACATTTCTGCCATATCGTCAATGAATGTTTCAAATAAGGATTTCCCGTTATGAGGGCCGTCGTTTGTTCCGTAACTTATATTTATTGTAACAGGCATTTTAAGCATAGTGGCTTTATCTATTATGTATTTCAGTGCTCTCATAAATTCTGTTGTTCGGGCAAAGGATGGATAACCTTTTTCTCCTAACTTCACAACAATAAGAGAAGCTTTTGGTGCGATCCCCATATTTCTGCCATTTGAAGACCTTCCGTTTCCTGCGGCTATTCCGGCAACAGCTGTTCCGTGACCTACAATATCGACTTCAGGCACAATTTCATATGGATTTGAATTTCTAAGTGCATTATTTATCTCTTCGTTTGTATATTCAGAGCCGTTTGTAAAGCCTTTAGGTGGAGAATTTTTTTCGTCTGTTGTTGTTTGATCCCACATGTAAAGTATTCTGCTGTTTCCGTTTTCTTCTATGAAATCCGGGTGAGTATAATCTATACCGGAGTCTATTATTCCTATAATTACGCCTTCTCCGGTTAGATCGTAATTTGACGAATTGCGGACACTTGTTATACATGACTTGTTTAGTGCTTCTATTAAGTTAGGAGTAAGTGTCTTCGGCAGTTCTACATGTTCTACTTCGGTATATTGAGTTAAAAGAGAAATTTTATCGGCAGGAAGAGTAAAGATGGCATAGTTTACACTTAAAATTTCCACTTCAGCTCCTATTTCCACAGCTACTTCTTCGATGTTTCCGTTGTATTTAATTATTACCTCCCACATATTGCTTGAAGGTGAATATCCGGCTTCAAATTCTGTATTTGCAAAATTATTTGTGACATCTCCAAAAGGAACTCTGCTTAAAAACGGCATATAATGAAACCTCCTTTTTAAATTTATATTTATTAAAAAATAAATTATTATAGCTGGTAAAAATTTTTAATATCCCGGAGCTTTTATCTCTTTTTTTATTTATAACTCAATATTTGAAACCAAATTTTTTGAAAGTATTGAAATTATTTGAAGTAGCATATAAAATAATAACCAAAGTGTTTTACTATATATTTTACAGGGGGAAATTCACTTGAGTAAACTATGCTGTGTGATACTTGCTGCGGGCGAAGGAAAAAGAATGAAATCCAGTATTCCTAAGGTTCTTTCTCCGGTTTTATTTGAGCCTATGGTAGGATGGGTTATAAATTCGGTTATAAACAGCAAAATAGAGAATATATGTGTTGTTACAGGTTACCGTCATGAGCTTGTTGAAAAGTATATTAACAGTCTCGAAAAAAAACCTGAAAATGTAATTCAGGAAGAAAGAAAAGGAACTGCTCATGCGGTTATGACTTCACTTTCGTTTTTGGAAAAATATAAAGGCGGCGATGCTCTTATTTTGGGCGGCGACGCTCCGTTTGTCGATAAAAAAACAATTACAAAGGCTTATAAAACTCATAAAAATTCTAATAATTCTGCAACCATTATTTCTTCAAGACTTGAAAATCCATGCGGTTACGGAAGAATAGTCAGAAGCAATGACGATTACAATGTAGAAGCTATAGTTGAAGAAAGCGATGCAAGCTTTAGTCAACGTTCAATCAAAGAAATAAATTCCGGAGCATATTGGTTTAAAGTAAATGATTTAATTAAATATTTATCTAAAATCACCGACGATACATATCAAGGTGAGTACTATTTGACTTCAATAATAAAACTTATGATAGATGCTGGACTGAGAGTGGACGCATTTGAAACATCTTCGCAAACTGTTGCGCTTGGTGCAAATGACGTCTGTCAGTTACAGCATCTAAATGATATTGCAAGAAATAAAGTCATAGACGGCATGATGGAAAATGGAGTAAAAATACCTTGCCGAGATGGAATAATAATAGGAAAATGGGTTGAAATAGGCTCAGGAACTACAATTTTACCGGGGACCATTTTAACCGGAAAGACAATTATAGGTAAAGAATGTGTTATAGGTCCAAACAGTCAACTCATTGATTGTAAAGTGGGAGATAATTCTTTAATAAATCAAAGCTATTGTAAAAATGTTTCTATAGAAAGTAATAGAGAAGTAGGACCCTTTGAAACATTAAAATAAATAAGAAATTTCAAAAAGAAATTTAATATAAAGATGTTTAAAAATAATAGGAGGAAGTTATGCAGTTAAGTGGAGACAACATTAAAGTTTTTATGGGGAATTCAAATAAAAATTTGGCATATGATATAGCAAAAGATCTTGGATTTAATCTTGGAGATGCCGAAGTAAAAAGATTCAGTGACGGTGAAATATCGGTTTCTATAAATGAATCCGTCAGAGGTGCCGATTGTTTTATAGTCCAGTCTACGTGTGATCCTGTAAATGAAAATTTAATGGAACTTTTAATTATGATTGATGCTATGAAGAGGGCATCTGCAGCAAGAATTACAGCTGTTATTCCTTATTTCGGATATGCAAGGCAAGACAGAAAAGCCAAACCACGCAGTCCCATATCTGCAAAACTTGTCTCTGATTTGATTACCGCAGCCGGTGCCGACAGAATTTTAACCATGGAGCTTCATGCTCTTCAAATTCAAGGCTTTTTTAATATCCCGGTTGATCATATAATTTCAGCACCGCTGTTTACATCTTATATAAAAGAATCTATTGAGTTTGACCCCGAGAAGTATGTTGTTTTGGCTCCTGATTTCGGATCGGTTTCGAGAGCAAGGCAAATTTCCACAAGACTTGGTTGCCCACTTGCACTTATTGATAAGCGTCGTCCAAAACCAAATGTAAGTGAAGTAATGAATATAATAGGCGACGTAAAAGGTAAGAATATTATTTTGATTGATGATATAATAGATACTGCGGGAACAATTTGTAATGCTGCTGAAGCTGCTATTGAAAGAGGCGGTGCTAAAGATGCTTATATTTATGCTTCTCATGCTGTGCTTTCCGGTAATGCAGTTGAAAGAATTCAAAAAAGTCCTGTAAAAAAAGCTACATTTTTAAATACCATCAGTATACCGGAGGAAAAAATTATCGATAAGTTTACAGTTCTCAATGTTGCACCGGTTATTTCTGAGGCTATTAAAAGAGTCCATAAAGACACGCCTGTTTCAACTATGATTTTGGAGTAGTTTATTATGAATAGTTTAGATTTTATAATTGTAGGACTGGGAAATCCCGGCAAAGAATATGAAAGGACCCGTCACAACGCGGGTTTTCTTGCCATTGATTTTTTAGCCAAAAGTTTTTCATGTAATATTAATAATGAAAAATTTAAAGGTCTTAGCGGAATGTGCCAAATTTCAGGGAAAAAAGTAATGCTTTTAAAACCTCAAACATATATGAACCTTAGCGGCCAGTCTGTTGTGAGCGCAATGAATTTCTATAAAGTTAAACCCGAAAATGTTATTTTGATTTTTGATGACATATATTTACCGGTCGGAAAACTAAGAATTAGAAAAAAGGGTTCACACGGAGGGCAAAATGGAGTAAAAAATATAATGCTTTTATCCGGATCTGATAATTTTCCGAGAATAAAAATAGGAATCGGAAACAAACCAAATGATTCGTGGGATTTAGCGGATTGGGTTATTTCAAAATTTTCAGATAATGAAATTAAAAGTATTGAAAAAACTTTTGAAAATGCTTTAGATGCTGTTAATCTTATTATGAATGGAAAACTTGAAGACGCAATGAGCCTTTACAATTGAAAATTAAAAGGCGGAAAGATTTGATGGAAAACAAAAAAGAACGTTTAGATGTTTTGATATTTAAAAAAAATTTGGTTTCAAGCAGAGAAAAAGCAAAAAATGCAGTGCTTAGCGGTACAGTTTGCGTTGATGGCAAAACAGTTTTGAAACCGGGAACACTCGTTGATGAAAATTCCATAATCAGAATTAGAAATTGTGAAAATTTAAAATATGTCAGCCGTGGAGGACTCAAGCTTGAAAAAGCAATAAAAAGTTTTGAGATTGATTTACATAATCTTAATTGCATGGATGTCGGAGCTTCTACGGGGGGATTTACAGATTGCATGATAAAAAATAATTGTAATATTGTTTATGCTGTTGATGTTGGAAGAAATCAACTTGATGAAAATTTACTTAAAAATCCAAAGGTTATAAATCTCGAACGTACTAACATTAGAAATCTTTGTAAAAATGTTTTTAGTCATACTGTAGATTTTTTTACTGTTGACGTATCTTTTATATCTCTTGAGCTTGTTTTGCCGTGCATCAAAGAGATTATCAGCCCGAAAGGCTTTGGAATTTGTCTTATTAAGCCTCAATTTGAGGCCGGAAAGGATAAAATCGGTAAAAAAGGTGTGGTAAAAGATAAAAAAGTTCATTTTGAAGTTGTAAATAAAATAGTTTGCTTTTCAATTTCTTTAGGATTTAGTGTTCTTGGACTTGATTATTCTCCGATTAAAGGCCCGGAAGGAAATATAGAATATTTGATTTATTTAAAAAAATCGGATACTCCTATTTTAAAGCCAAGTATAAATATAAAAGAAGTAGTGGATTTATCCCATAATGATTTATGATAAATCTTTACTGTGGGTGATTTTATTTGAAGTTAGGATTGTTTTTTTCTAAAAATATTAAATTTGATGAAGTAGAAGTAATTTTGAATGATTTGTCTTTTTTTAATGCTAAATTTTTCATTTCGGAAAGCTTTAAAATAATAAATCATTTTGAAAATATTTTTTGTTGTGAGAATAAAGAAGAATTAATTTCAAAAAGCGATATAATTTTTGCTTTTGGTGGAGATGGAACTATAATACGTGCATTAAAATCTTCTTCTCTTTATGGTAAGCCTGTTTTTGGAATAAACTGTGGTTGTCTTGGATTTCTTGCCGGATCTGAAAAATTTGGTCTTTATGATAAAATTGAAAAGATTTTAAATGATGAATATACTGTAGAAAATCGGTTAATGCTTGAATGTGTGTGTGAAGGAAAAAAGTTTTTGGCAGTTAATGATATTGTAATTGTAAGAGGAACTTTTTCAAGTATTTCAAAGTATACCGTTTTTAAAGAAAATTCAGTAAAAATATGTTCTTGTACTTCAGATGGTATTATTGTCTCAACTCCTGTGGGGTCTACAGCATATTCTCTTTCGGCAGGAGGACCGATTGTAGATCCGGAATTAAACTGTTTAGTTTTAACACCTATTTGTCCTCATGATTTAAATAATCGTAGTTTCGTAGTGAATTCAAATTTTAAGATTTGTGTTAATTATGAAATCAAAAAAAATTCAGAAATCAATGTTTTTGTTGACGGTGATGTTTGTTTTTCAGATAATAAGGACGGAAGTATTAATATTGAAACTTCTGTCTTAAACGCGAAATTCATAAAGCTAAATGATGATGATTTTTATTTCAATCTTGAAAAAAAGATAATAAAAAATGTTTTTGATAATTATTAAAAGGAGTGTTTTTATGAAAGTTTTAGTAGAAGCTTCTGCTCATCATGTTCATTTGTCTGAAAAAGACGCAAAAATTCTTTTTGGATATTCAAATTTAACAAAAGTAAGAGATTTATCTCAACCGGGTCAATTTTTAAGCAGTGAAAGAGTAAATATAGTAGGACCTAAAGGTGAAATAAAAAATGTTGCTGTTTTAGGACCTTGCAGAAAACAAACTCAAGTTGAAGTTTCTTTCACAGAAAGTATCAAACTTGGAATTAAAGGGTTGGTTAGAGAATCCGGAGATTTGAAGATGTCTGAAAAGTGTGAAATTACTTCTTCAACCGGAAAGGTTTTTTTGGAAGAAGGAGTTATAGTTGCAAAAAGACATATTCACATGGATGATAAAACTGCTAAAGAGTTAAATATAAGCGATGGGAAAATAGTTAAAGTTAAAGTTAAAAGTAATGAACGCTCTTTAATTTTTGATGATGTTATTGTAAGGGTAAGTGAAAGATTTTCAATGGCTATGCATATAGATACCGACGAAGCAAATGCTTGTGGATTTTTTAATGGTATGATAGGTGAAATCATATTGTGATTTTTAATATAAATTTCGATTGTTTTTTTTTTTTTTTGTTTGTATTAATGAAATCATATGAATTTGTTTAATTTTGGTTGAATTGCTACAAATAATAGTAGTATAATAAAAAAAGTGGTAAATTTTTTGATAATTTCTTAACAAAGGGAGATAATATTTGAATTTTAATCATAAAACTGTACTCCTTTCCGAAACTGTTTCGGCTTTGGAAATAAAAAAAGATGGCATATATGTTGATGGAACTGCAGGCGGCGGGGGACTTTCTTTAAAAATAGCATCTGAATTATCGGAAAAAGGAAAATTAATATGCATCGACAGAGATCCTGATGCAATAGAAGTTTGTAAAGAAAGACTAAGTAAGTTTAATAATGTTAGTGTGGTTCATGGAAATTTTTCGGATGTTTTGGATATAGTACATAATTTGGATATTCATAAAATTGATGGTGTAGTTCTGGATTTGGGGGTTTCTTCATATCAGCTCGATGAAGCCGAAAGAGGATTTTCGTATAATCAAGATGCTTATCTTGATATGAGAATGAGCAAAGAGGGAAAATCTGCTTATGATGTTGTTAATTTTATGAGCTACGATGAACTTAAGAGTATTATAAAAAATTACGGCGAGGAAAGATTTGCTTCCAACATAGCTAAAATGATAGTTAAAGAAAGAGAAAAAAAATTAATAGGTACCACTAAAGAACTCGCTGAAATAGTGAAAAAATCTGTTCCTTATAAAGTAAAGAGAGATTCAGGGCACCCGGCAAGAAAAACATTTCAAGCTATAAGAATTTACGTTAATAAAGAACTTGAAAACTTAGAAACGGGTCTTGAAGGTGCATGTGAGTTACTTGGAAGCGGTGGAATTATGGCAATAATAACTTTCCATTCCTTAGAAGACAGAATTGTTAAACAAAAAATGAAAAGTTGGGAAAAGGGGTGTACATGCCCTTCGGATTTTCCGGTTTGTGTTTGCGGTAACAGTCCGAAGGTAAAAATTTTGACTCGGAAGCCGATTTTACCGTCGAATGAAGAAATAGAGTATAATTTTAGAAGTCGAAGTGCAAAGATGCGAGTTTGTAAAAAAATTTAATTTTGTAGTGGAGGCATGAGCACAAGTGTACAACAATACAGTTTACGACTTTAATATGTTTGAGCAAAATGATAGAGTTAATCAAACTAAAATTTATGAATTACCGAGTTTGGAATCAAGAAGGAAAAAGAAATTATTAGACAAGCTTAAATTTTATGGTAAATGTATTTCGGCGGTTTTTATATCAGGTGCGGCAATAGGCGGACTTTTATTCGGACAAGCTAAATTTGTTGAATATAATGACAAAGCAGCAATTGAATCAAGGAAACTTGAAGAATGTAAGAACAGAAACGAACAATTAAAAATTAAATTAAATGGTAAAACAGATGTTTCCGGTACTGAAGGAGATACTAAAGAATGTGTCGAAACAGTTACTATTTCATCAGGTGACAAAGCAGAAATAAAATAATAACTATACATATATATTATCAAGTACCTCGGCTTTAAAAAAATTAGGATTATTAAAAAAATGTAGAATTTTTAGAAAGTATAATAAATATGAAAACCTATGAGGAATAACTTGGTAGAATTTCTGGTGGATAAATTACATAGCATATTCGGGAATGTCAAAGGGATAAGTGATTTAAAAGCTAATGTAATCAATACTTATTTTGATGATGAAAACGTTACAGTAATAAGAACTAAAAGGAAAAAACCGTTATTATCATCGGCAACAACACGTTTGTTATAGTTCGTTGCAGGTTTTGGAGTAGCAACCGTAATGGCAATAACAATAGCATTAGTTGTTGAGTGGGCACGTAGTAAAAGACACTAATAAAAGTAATTTTAAAAGAAGCTTCCGGAAAGAAGCTTTTTTGTTATTTATATCATAAAATGATAATGATTAATATGATTGTTATTTTAAAAAACAAATATTAGTGATATTTTTTAAATTATATGGTAATATAAAAACAGTATAATATAGTTAAATCGAGAGGGGTTTTAACGGATGAATAAAAAAAGTATATTAATAATAGGTACTGGAGGTACAATAGCCGGAGAAGGAAAAGAAGGTGTCACAGGTGACTATAAATCCGCTCAGGTGAAAATAAGTAATTTAGTTGAAAAAATTCCTTATATAAAATCTCTTGCAAATATAAAATGTATTGATATGTTTGAAACAGACAGCTGTGATTTAAAAATGGATGATCTTAAATATTTGTCACAGCAGATAAATGAAATAGCCGAAAAAGAAAATTTTGATGGGTTTGTTATTACTCATGGCACAGACACTTTAGAAGAAACAGCATATTTTTTAAATTTAACTCTTAATACTAAAAAACCTGTGGTTTTAACAGGATCAATGAGACCGGGTACAGCTATCAGTGCCGACGGACCATTAAATTTGTACCAAGCTGTTGCACTTGCTGCAAATAATGAATCTTATGGGAAAGGGGTTTTAGTTACTCTTTCTGATGGAATTTACGGTGCAAGAGATGTAAGTAAAATAAATACTTTCAGAACACAAGCTTTTAGCCAAAAAGATATCGGATGTTTAGGTTATATGCATTATGAAAAACCTTTTTTCTATAATCAATCTACAAAAAAACACACTTATCAAACTCAGTTTGATATTTCTTCAATTTCAGAAATACCTAAAGTAGAAATAGTATATTTTTATATAGGTGCTGATGAATCTATTCTTGATGCAGTATCAGAAAATTCAGATGGAATTGTTATCGCAGGAGCCGGTTGTGCAGGCGTAAGTGCAGAATTTACTGAGAAAATTAATAAACTTATGAAAAAAGGTTTTCCTGTAGTGAGAAGTTCACGAATAGGTAACGGTTTGGTATCCGGTGGTACAGAAAAAGTAGATGAAAACGGAATTTATTCCGATAATTTAAATCCGCAAAAGGCTAGAATCTTGCTTTCTCTTGCTTTAACAATCACTAATGATCCGGTAGAAATTCAAAAAATGTTTAATATTTATTAAAACCATCGCCGCATGAATGTGTATAGTTATCGTGCGGTTTTTATTATTTATTTTAGTAAAAGATAAGACTGGCTGAGAACGTTTGACATACGCATATATTTTGTATAAAATCAATATATAGCTTTTACCTAATAAATTGCAAAAAGGGGGATAGTTTGATGGACAATCGGCCTATTGGGGTCTTTGACTCGGGAGTGGGAGGATTAACGGCTCTGAAAGCACTAAAAAGTATTATGCCTTTTGAAAATGTAATTTATTTAGCAGATACCGCTAATATGCCTTACGGAAATAAAAGCAGAGAAGAAATAGTTGAATTTATAAATAAAGACTTGAATTTTTTAAAATCTAAAAACGTTAAAGCTGTTTTAGCTGCATGTGGTACGGCTAGCTCATATATGAATTTAATTCAAAGTTCTTCTGAAAGTATTATAGGAGTAATAAAACCTGCGTGTCGTGCAGCACTTAAAATGACTGAAAATAATAAAATAGGAATTTTAGGAACAAGTGCTACAATTAAAAGCCATTCTTATCGAAAAGAACTTTATAAATTGAATAATGATATTGATTGTTATCAAAAAGCCTGCCCTCAACTTGCTTCGTTAATAGAAAATGGAAATGTAGATTTTGAAAATAGAAAGCTAAAAGATACTCTTGAAGAATACATAACTCCACTGCTTGAAAAAAATGTAGATACTATTATTTTGGGATGCACTCATTATTCCGTAGTTTCAGGCGTTATCAAAGGTATTTTCGGGGAAAATATAAATTTAATAGATTCAGGAAAAGAAGCAGCTGTTTCTCTTTCGAAATTTTTGAAAAACAAAAATTTGAATACAGATAGTAATGAATTAGGGTACCAAGAATTTTATGTTAGTTCCAAGAGAACTGAGTTTTTAAGTGTTGCTAAGATATTTTTGGGTAATGATATATCTTCAAATGTCAGCTGTGTGAATTTAACTGAGGAGGAGATTAAAAATTAAAGAGAATTATCTTATAAAAGTAAAGTCATCATCTTTGGAAAACGGAGAAAATTTGGAAGTTACTTATTTTGGAGATTATATAACAAAAGGAAATAAAAAATATATAATTTATAAAGAGTATGAAGAAGGAAACCCGAATAATTACTCTTTTTGTGTTATAAGAGTTGAAAAGAATTTGGTTTCTCTAACTAAAAACAAAAAGTATCAAACTAAAATTATTCTTGAAAAAGGTTTAAGACATTATAGCCCTTACTACACTGATTATGGCTTAATTACTATGAATGTTTATACCCATGATATAAAAGATGAACTTGAAGATTTTGGTGGGAGCCTCAATGTGAGCTATTCTATAAATTTTAATACGGAGCTTTTAAATGTTATGGATGTTACGGTAAACGTTGAAAAAATTAATAAATAACTAGGAGATTTTTATTTTATGTATTTACTTGAGAATGTTATAGAAAATATAAAAACAGAAATAAAAAGTATTATAAATAATACTCAGATAGAAAATTTTGATGTTGAAATTCCAGCAGATGAAAATCATGGGGATCTTTCTTCAAATGTTGCACTCCTTTCTGCAAAATATTTAAAGATGTCTCCAAGAACAATAGCTGAAAATATTGCTTCTAAACTGAATTCAAAAATTAAATTTGTTGACAAAATTGAAGTTGCAGGACCCGGATTTATTAATTTTTTTCTTTCTAAAGATTTTTTTTCAGATTCTTTGAAAGAAATAAAAAGTTATGGTGAGAATTACGGAAAAAGTAAAATGGGAAACGGAAAAAAAGTAATGATAGAATTTGTTTCCGCAAACCCAACGGGCCCTATGCATATGGGAAATGCAAGGCTTGGAGCTCTTGGTGATTGTTTAGCCGAAGTTCTAAATGCTTGCGGATACAATACTTATAAAGAATTTTATGTTAATGATGCAGGAAATCAAATTGAAAAGTTCGGTATGTCTTTAGATGTTAGGTACAAGCAAATTTGCTTGGGAGAATCTTCTGCCGAAATGCCTGAAAATGCTTATCATGGAGAAGATATAAAAGAATTGGCACACGAATTTTTTGATATTCATAAGGATAAGTTTATTTCCAGTGATGAAAAAACAAGAATAAAAGCTCTTGTTGATTTTGCCCTTCCCAAGAATATAAAACGTATGCAAGATGACATGAAAAAGTATAAAATCATTTATGATAACTGGTTTTATGAAAGCGATCTTCATAATCAAGGAAAGGTCAAGGAAATTGTGGATTTGCTTTCATCTAAAGGGTTGACTTATGAAAAAGACGGCAGCATTTGGTATAAAGCATCTATGTTCGGTAATGAAAAGGATGAAGTTTTAATAAGAAGTAATGGTATCCCAACGTATTTTGCTGCAGATATTGCGTATCATTACAATAAATTTGCAGGTAGAAAATTTGATACATGCATTGATATTTGGGGTGCCGACCACCATGGGCATGTTGAACGTATGAAATGCTCTATGGAAGCTTTAGGTATAAATAGAAACAGATTACATGTTATTTTAGTTCAGCTTGTAAGACTTATTAAAGATGGAGAGCCTTACAGAATGAGCAAAAGGAGCGGAAAGTCTGTTCAGCTTTCTGATTTAATAAATGAAGTGGGAGCAGATGCAGCTAGATTTATTTTTAATACTCATGAGGCTTCTTCCGGAATGGATTTCGATCTTGATTTAGCTATTTCAAAAGATTTTCAGAATCCGGTTTATTATGTTCAATATGCTTATGCCAGAATATGCAGTATTTTTAAATCTGTAGAAAAAGAAAAGTATAGTTTTAGCGGTGAAAATTTAAATCTTTTAACGCATGAATCAGAGAAAAAACTTATATATTATATGAGTCTTTATCCTTCGGAACTTGTTAGAGCAGCTAAAAATTATGATCCTACTAAAATAACCCGATTTGTTATAAGTTTAGCAGGATTATTTCACAAATTTTATTCTTCTTGCAAAGTGATTTCTGAAAATAAAAATTTGAGTGAAGCAAGACTCTTTTTATGTGACTGTGTTAGAATAATGATTAAAAATATACTTGATATGATGAAAGTAGAGTCACCGGAATTTATGCAGCAATAAAAATAAAAAAATCCACCCTTAAATAAAGGGTGGATATATTTATGACCAATATTTAAAAATGATATTTATGTAATTTTAATTAATATTATTTACCGAAAATGGCAGGGATTTTACAATCAACAAAAGAAATGTAATCGTCATCTGCTACAATAATATGATCGATAAAAGTGATATTCATATTATCGAAAATATTTTTAAGTTTTTTAGTAGTTATTATATCTTGCTTAGAGGGAAGAGCAAGTCCACTTGGATGATTATGAGCAAAAACTATGGCGGATGCATTATAAAGTACTATAAGCTCAATAATCTTTCTTAAATAAATGTCAACGTTGTTATGAGATCCCTGACTAATAATACCTTCATAGACAATTTTACTTTTAGCATCAATTAACATTATAGCAACAGCTTCGTTACTTCTACCTATAAATTTAAGAGAGAGCCTGTCGTTAAGCTCTTCTCTTGATCTAAAGGTATTTTTCACAGATTTCTTATTTTGCATGTAAACTCTTACAATATCTACCAAAAATTTTAGAAAACAAGCAGTTTCTTCACCGGCACCTTCAATGTCTTTTATAGCGGAGAAAGGGGCATCCATAACATCATTTATTGATCCGAAAGAATAAATAAGTTTATGAGCAAGTTCGTTTGTATCTTTTCTTGGCATGCAATAGAATAAAGCCATTTCAAGTATTTCATGCTCTTCAAAAACATCAAGTCCGTGCAATTTGTATTTATTTTTTATTCTTTGTCGGTGGTTTGCATGTATATTGATTGGTTTCTTTTCTTCTTTTTTTATTGAAGGTCACCTCTTTTCATGATTATCTTTCAAAGAAGGATAAAACCGCTTTATAGGTCATATAAAGGTCTATTTTTGATATTATTTCATATGGTGCATGCATAGAAAGGACCGGCACGCCGATGTCTATAACATCTATATTCCAGTTTGCAATATACATGGCTATTGTTCCACCGCCACCATTGTCTACTTTTCCTAATTCTCCGCTTTGCCATAATACATTATTGTCATTAAAAATTTTTAAAATTTCACCTGTGAATTCTGCTGAAGCATCAGATGTGCTGTATTTTCCGCCACTGCCGGTATATTTTGTAACTACTACTCCTCTATTTATAAATGAGCTGTTAAATTCTTCAAAAGAACTTGCATATGTTGGATCGAACGCTGCATTTACGTCAGCGGAAAGACATTTTGACTTACCTAAAACATCTCTTACTTTAAGTCCTTCACTTTCAGATAAATCTTCAATGAAATATTTCAGAAAATGTGATTTCATTCCTGTATTTCCGTCACTTCCAATTTCTTCTTTATCGGTCAAAAATACTATTGATGTTTCATTGGGAATATTACTTTCAAGTAAAGCTTGAACGCAGGGATATGCGCAGCAACGATCATCATGAGCGTAGCCTCCGATTAAACTCCTGTCAAATCCTATATCTCTTGCTTTCATAGCAGGAACAAATTCTAAATCCGAAGAAATTAAATCTTCTTCAACTATTCCATATTTTTCATTTAATATTTTTAATATATTAAGTTTTACAAGCTCAGATCCCGAATCATTTTTAAAAGGCATGCTTCCTATTAAAACATTTAAATTTTCTCCAGTTATGACCTCAGACATTTTTTTGGTCATTTGTTCTTTTGCTAAATGAGGAAGTAAGTCACTTATGCAAAAACATGGTTCATCATCGTTTTCGCCGACAACTATATCAACATAACTTCCGTCTTTTTTAACTATTCTTCCATGTAAAGAAAGCGGGATAGTTGTCCATTGATATTTTTTGATTCCTCCGTAATAATGTGTTTTAAACATTGCAAGTTCTTTATTTTCCATTAAGGGATTTGGTTTTAAATCAAGTCTGGGCGCATCGATGTGTGAAATCGCAATACGTGCTCCGTTTTTAAGACCGTTTTTACCTATTTTACAGAGAGCTATATTTCTATCGCGATTTATAAAATATATTTTGTCTCCTGCACGGTATTTATTTTCTTTTGAAAATTCTACAAATCCTAACTTTCTAATTTTTTCTAAAGTATATTTTACAGCTTCTCTTTCTGTTTTGGATTTGTTCAAAAAGTCTTTATATCCAATGCTGAAACTATCAGCTTTTTTTATTTCTTCTTCAGAAAGTACAGCACCTCCGTTTTTTCTTCTTGCAAATAATTTTTCTTTTAAGGATTCAATTTCATTTTTCATAATTAACAATCTCCTTCATTAAAGTATAGTTTTTTGTAAATGTTTTCTGCTTTTTTTACTCTAGCTACGTATTTCCTTGTCTCTTCATAAGGAATATTATCAATACTCAGCCCATCTTTGGAGTAATCTTTATTTGAAAGCCATTTGGATACTATAGACATTCCGGCATTATATGCACTTAAAACGGCGCTTTTACTTTTATATTTTTTATTTAATATTGAAATGAAAAGTGTACCGTAAGATATATTTATATCCGGATCTTCAAGATCTGACTCTTGAAGATTGTCTTCATGTGTATAACAAGATTTAAGCCAGTTGAAAGTTTCTGGGGTTATCTGCATAAGGCCTTTTGCATTTGCATGTGAGCAAGCTTTATAATCAAACCCGCTTTCGCATTTAATTACTGCGAATATCAGTTCTTTGTTTACATTGTATTTTTGAGAAGCTTTGATCACGGAGTCTTTGTGTTTCAATGGATACATAAATTTTAAAACTGATTTATAGGCTATGGATGTTATAAAATAAAAAATTATGGAAACAAACAAGCTTAATGCCAAAAAAGTTAATTTTCTACTTATTTTTTTTATTTCACAAAGCACCCCCCAAGAATTTATAATTTTAAATTAAACCTTAATATTTATAAATCTTATGCCTGTAATTTTTTTTAATTACTACAGTTTTATTATGTCAAAACCTGCAGATCTTATTAGTCTGTTGTAAACCGCTATTCCTATACCTTCTGCATGAGGGCAATGTGCATATATAATGGAAGGATTTAATTTGTCGGCTTCTCTTAATGAGCTAAATAATTTTTTTGCTTGAGACTTAAAATCGTTTTGACTTCCATAAGGTATATATCTACACAAAAGTTTCGGTATATCCTCATCGAAACAGAGCGCAACTAAATTTTCTTTACTGTTATTCTTAATAAATTCAGTGTATTTTTCAGTAGATCCTTCAAGTAAAATTACATTTGCTTTAGGGGAATAATGTTTATATTTCATTCCAGGACAAAGCGCTTTTTGACCTTCTTTTATTTTTGAGTATACAGAATTATCTATTTCAATTTTTCCTATTACTTTTTCGATTTCTTCAGGAGTTATTGCTCCTGGTCTTAAAAGTTTAGGAACAGTTCCCAATAAAGAAATTACTGTAGATTCCAGTCCATATTTACATTCTCCGCCGTCGACCAAAGCATCAACTTTATTTTCAAGATCGTCTACAACGTGTTTGAATTTTGTCGGGCTTGGGCTACCTGAGATATTAGCAGAAGGGGCAACAAGAGGATCCCCGGAAAGATTTATTATTTCTCTTGCAACTTCATTTGAAGGAAACCTAACTGCAACTGAGTTCATTCCTGCGGTTACAATTGACGGAACATCTTTATTTTTAGGTAAAATCATAGTAAGTGGACCCGGCCAAAACTTATTTGCTAACTTTTGGGCTTTTTCATTGAATTCCGAAGCTACCTTATGGATATCATTTAAATTTGCAATGTGTACTATCAATGGATTATCCGCTGGTCTTCCTTTTGCCTCAAATATTTTTTTAATGGCATTTACATTGAAAGTGTTTGATGCTAAACCATAAACAGTTTCTGTCGGAATAGCAACTATTCCTCCATTTTTTAATATTTCGGCAGCTTTTTTCGTTTCACTTTCTGAAAGATGTAAAGTTTTCAAGTTGTCTCACCTTTGCTTTGTTTTAAAATTGATTTTCTCCGGCAAGTTTTGCTGCGGTGTCTGCTGTTCTCAATGCTTCAACAACTTCTTCAATTTCCCCGTTAAGTATATCTTCCAAACGATAGATTGTTAGTCCTATTCTGTGGTCTGTCAAGCGGCTTTGCGGGTAATTGTAAGTTCTTATTCTTTCTGAACGGTCGCCGGTTCCTACTTGTATTCGTCTTTCTTCTGCTACTGCATCTGTTTGTTCGCGTCTTTTGGCTTCCAGAAGTCTTGATTTTAAAACTTTCATGGCTTTATCTTTATTTTTGTATTGACTTCTTTCATCTTGACATTCCACGACTATTCCTGTTGGTATGTGAGTTATGCGAATAGCAGATTCTGTTTTGTTAACATGCTGACCTCCTGCTCCTCCTGCTCTGTACGTATCAATTTGTAAATCAGCCGGATTTATGTCTATTTCAACATCTTCAGCTTCAGGTAAAACCGCTACTGTTACTGTAGAAGTATGAACTCTTCCTTGGGCTTCGGTATCAGGGACTCTTTGTACTCTGTGAACACCACTTTCGTATTTAAGCTTTGAATATGCACCCTCTCCACTTATCATAAAACTTATCTCTTTGAAACCTCCGAGTTGAGTTTCGTTGGCATTTAAAATTTCAACTTTCCATCTTTTTGATTGTGCATACATATTGTACATTCTAAAAAGAACCCCGGAAAAAAGAGCTGCTTCTTCTCCGCCTGCACCTCCTCTTATTTCCATTATGACGTTTCTTTCGTCATTTGGATCTTTGGGAAGTAAAAGAATTTTAAGTTCTTCTGTTATTTTTTCGATTTTTTCTTTTGAAGCGGTTATTTCTTCTTCTGCCATTTCTTTAAGTTCTTTGTCTGAAGATTCTGAAAGTATTTCTTTGGATTCCTCTAAATTTCGATTTTCTTTTTTATATTCGCGATATTTTTCAACAACAGGTGTTAAGCTTTTCAGTTCTTTCATAAGTGACTTATATTCGTTTTGATTTGAAATTATATTTGGGTCACATAATTTTTCATTTATCTCTTCAAAATGTTTTTCAGTCAATTTTAGTTTTTCGAACAAATAAAATTCCTCCTTTAAAGATTTTAAATATAATTATATTCTTTTTTACAATTTATATCAACCTATGGCGGCATTTAAATCAATAATATTTGAAAAAAATTTTCCAATGTATTATTATTTTTGTACTTGAATTTTATTTTTAAGGAGAGGTGTTGCATGATTAATTATCAGATACTTGTAAATAAAGAAAACAAAATTGATAATTCTTATTATGAAGATGTAATTATTCCTTCGATAATTCCTATTGACCCTTTTAAAAATAATAATGTAGTATATCGTGTTTTTGAAATTGAAGATAAAACCACATATCTTGAAAAGTTAACTTATGAAAAATTTGTGGCTCTTAGGGATTATGCTAAAGAAAATGAAATTTGTTTGGGTATAACCAGTGGATTTTTGACTTTTGATCAACAAAAATTCAAGTATGATTATTTTTTGAATAAACACGGAAAGGAATTTGCCGAAAAAAGTGCATGTTTACCCGGATATTCAGAGCATAATACAGGTCTTGCTATGGATTGTGACATTTTCAGAAATTCTAAGTGGGCAGGAATTGCATTAAATGAAGACGGAAGCATAAATGATGAAACAAAATGGCTTCATGGAGTTTTGCATAAATTCGGATTTATTTTAAGATATCCTGCGGGAAAAGAAAGTATAACTCAAATGAAGTTTGAGCCTTGGCATATAAGATACGTCGGAGAAAAGCTCGCTGAATTTTTATTTGAGAATGAATTAACTCTTGAAGAATATTATGAAAATAAAAAATAATGTAAAGGTGGAAAAAATTTGAAAATTCTTTTTATGGGAACACCTGAATTTGCTGTTCCTTCTTTGGATGCACTTGTTAAAAATAATTATGATGTATGTGCTGTTTTTACAAAACCCGATAAACCTCAAGGAAGAAAACAAATCATTCTTCCTACTCCTGTTAAAGCTTATGCACTTTCCAAAGGAATAGAAGTTTTTCAACCGGAAAAATTAAAAAGTGAAGAATCTTTTGAGCTTTTGAAAAAAATTAATCCTGATATAATTATTGTTGTTGCATACGGTAAAATACTTCCGAAAAATTTTATAGATTTTCCAAAATACGGATGTATAAATGTTCACGGATCGTTGCTTCCAAAATATAGAGGGGCAGCACCTATACAGTGGAGCATTATAAACGGTGATACAGTTACGGGAATTACAACAATGTTTATGAATGAAGGTCTTGATACAGGGGATATTTTAATGCAAGAAAAAATATTCATAAATGATGAAGACACTTCTGAAGAATTAAAAGAAAAAATGTCTTTTTTGGGAGCAGAAACTTTAATTAAAACAATTAAAAACTTAAGTGAAATTGCTCCTGTAAAACAAGATGATTCCCAAGCTACGCTTTCACCTCCGCTTGATAAAATAACAGGGGAAATAAACTGGGAGAAAACCTCAAAAGAAATCCATAATCTTGTGAGAGGATCTAATCCATGGCCGATTGCAAATACTCGTCTTAGAGGCAAGCTTTTCAAAATATATAAAACAAAAATTTCAAATAACAGACCTTGCTACCCCGGAAAAGTTTTAAGTGTGTCACCGCTTGTAATCGGTTGCGGAAAAGATACCTCAATTGAGCTTTTAGAAGTTCAAATTGAAGGCAAAAAAAGAATGCCTGCAAGTGATTTTGCAAGAGGATATCGTCTTAGCGAAAAAACTGTTTTAGGATCAAACTTAGAATTAAATTCATAAAAATTTAAAATTTTTAGCAGTTTAAAATCCAAGGAGGATAAAATATTTTGAATATTGTTATACTTTCAGCATCAACAGGTGGCGGACATTTAAGCGCAGCAAATGCAATAAAACAATATTTTGTTTCAAAAGGAATTGAGACAGAAGTTGTTGATGCTATTGAATATATAAGCCCTATTCTTAATAAAACAGTTACGGAAGTTTATGAATATATTGCTCTTAAACAACCTAAAATTTGGAAAATGGTTTATGATTCAGCAAATAAAAAAACCGGTAATAAACTTGTTTCGGGTATTAATAGCATAATAAGCAAAAGATTACTTCCGCTTATTGAAAAATCTAAACCCGATGCAATAATTTCGACGCATCCTTTTACAACAGAAATGGTTTCCAATTTGAAGTCGAATAATTTAGTAAAAATACCTCTTGTTTGTGTTATGACGGATTATGCTCCTCATAGAACTTGGACCAGTCCAAATGTTGATGCTTATATAGTGGCTAATTCAAACATGGTTGAAGGTATGAAGGATATGGGGGTAGATCCTAAAATAATTTACCCTTACGGTATACCTGTAGATGATTCATTTTATTTTAAATATGATAAAAAGAAAGTACTCGAAGAGCTTTCTCTTGACATATCTAAACCTACAATACTTTTAATGGCAGGAAAAGGAGGACTTGCAAATATAGATAAAGTTTATTCTCAGCTTCAAACTATTAATATAGATTTTCAAATTATAGTTATAACTGGGAAAAATCCTAAACTTTATAACAAAATAAAAAGTCTTTCCGAAAACAGAAAAAAGTTTAAAGATAAAATAAAAATGATACCTTCAAGAATTTCAAATCATATTCCAGGACTTAAACATATAAAATTTAAAGTTAAATTCAAAAAGTTTAATAAAAATAAATATTTTAAAACTAAAAAGACAAAGGTTATTTATTTCACAAAAGAAGTTGAAAAGTATATGAGTGTTTCTGATCTTATTATAACCAAACCCGGAGGACTTACTGTCAGCGAAGCACTTGCATGCGGACTTCCAATGGCTCTTTTCAATGCTATACCTGGTCAAGAAGAAGAAAATGCTAATTTTTTGGTTAGCAACAATATGGCTGTTAGACTTGAAAAAAATGCCGCTGAAACAATAAAAGCTCTTTTGACTTACCCAAGTAGACTTCAAAGTATGAAATTTTCATGTGAAAATTTTGATAAATCAGGTTCATTAGAGAATATTTTAGTTCTTACAAGAAAATTAACTTCCAAGGAAAAGCATATTGACAAGCTAGTCAGAGATAAAATTCCACAAATAATAGAACTTCAAGGAAATATTCCGGAAACCGAAATTTTAGATAAAAGTGCCTTTATAGAAGAACTTAAAATAAAGTTAATAGAAGAATCAAATGAGGTCAAAAATGCATCTGCTCGAAATGATGAAATCGAAGAAATGGCAGATGTACTTGAAGTTTTTTATGAGCTAGCCGAAAGTTTGGATATATCTTTTGAAGAAATTGAAGAAACAAGAAAAAATAAATTGGAACAACGCGGGGGATTTAAATCGAGAATTTTTCTTAAGAGTGTTGTATTCCCAAGCGAAAAATCATGAATGGTGGTACATTAATGACTGATATTGAAATTGCAAATAATGCTAAAATTCAAAAAATTTCAGATATTGCAAAAAAAATCGGAATAAAAGAAGAAGAGTTTGAACTTTACGGAAATTATAAAGCAAAACTGAATGAAAATATTTATAAACGATTGGAAAATAAAAAATCAGGTAAGCTTATCCTTGTGACTGCAACGAACCCTACTCCTGCGGGAGAAGGTAAAACCACAGTAACTATAGGGCTTGGTCAAGCAATGAATAAAATAAATAAAAAAACGGTTATTGCTTTAAGAGAGCCTTCCTTAGGACCGGTGTTTGGTATAAAAGGCGGGGCAACCGGAGGAGGATATTCTCAAGTTGTTCCTATGGAAGATATAAATCTTCATTTTACAGGAGATATGCATGCTATTACTTCTGCTAATAATCTTCTATGTGCTATGATTGACAATCATATACATCAAGGGAACATTCTTAATATAGATCCGAAAAATATTTTAATAAAACGTTGCCTTGATGTTAATGATCGTTGCCTTAGAAATATAATTGTTGGACTGGGGTCAAAAATAAATGGTGTTGTTCGGGAAGATGGATTTGTAATAACTGTTGCAACTGAAATTATGGCTGTGCTGTGCCTTGCAAAAGATTTAAATGACTTGAAAATCAAGTTAGGTGAAATACTTGTTGGCTATACTTACGATTCAAAACCTGTATATGCAAAGGATTTGAAAGCAAACGGAGCTATGACTGTACTGTTAAAAGATGCTTTAAAGCCAAATTTGGTTCAGACTTTGGAAGGAACACCTGCATTAATTCACGGAGGGCCTTTTGCAAATATTGCACATGGCTGCAATTCCGTGCGTGCGACTTCTCTTGCTCTTAAGCTTGGTGATTACTGTGTTACCGAAGCAGGCTTTGGCGCTGATTTAGGTGCCGAAAAATTTTTAGATATAAAATGCAGATTAGCAGGTTTGAAGCCAAATTGCATTGTGATTGTTTCAACTTTGAGATCTCTTAAATACAACAGTGTTCAAGAGAAAAATTCTGAATTAAAAAACGGTCTTCAAAATCTTGGAGTCCACATAGAAAATATGAAAAAGTTCGGAGTCCCCGTGGTAGTTGCTTTAAATTATTTCGATGGAGATAAACAAGAAGAAATTGAAAAAGTAAAAAATTTTTGTTTGAGTAAAGAATGTGAGTTTTCTATTTCCGATTCTTTTTCAAACGGAGGAGACGGAGCTATTGATTTAGCTGAAAAGGTTTGCATGCTTTGTGAAAAAGAATCTGATTTTTCTCCTATTTACTCTTTAGACTTATCAATAAAAGAAAAAATTTTAAAAATTGCCAAAGAAATTTATCGTGCCGAAGATGTTATTTATACAAATCAAGCAGAAAAGAAGATAAGAGAAATAGAAATACTTGGGAAAGCAAACTTACCTATTTGCATTGCAAAAACTCAGTATTCTCTTTCTGATGATCCTTCAAAGCTTGGATTTCCAAAAGGGTTTAACATCAATGTAGGAGATATCAATCTTTTGAACGGTGCCGGATTTATAGTTGTTCTGACAGGTAATATTATGCGTATGCCGGGACTTCCAAAATCGCCGGCGGCAAATCAGATAGATATAGATGAAAACGGCAAAACAGTAGGAATATTTTAAATTAATTAAACAGTTGCTCTGAAAAAGAGTGGCTGTTAATTTTATATCTGATTTTAAATAAATAAAATTTACTATTTTTATTTCATAAATATATTGAAAAAAAATGTTTTAAATGATATAATCTTCACAAAATAAATAAAAGTAATCATTTTTAATTCATCAAATCAAAATTTTATGTATAGAATGGTGGTTTTATTATGAAATATGTTAGTGAAAAATCAGGTCCAAAGAAAAAGTTTATTTCTCACGGCGGAAATATATTTATTGCTGTTTTAGGAGTATTTTTAGTAGCAGCAGTTTTTGCTTTCAAAACTTTTGGAAAAACTACTTATAATTTGAATTTTGAAATAGATTCTATAGAAAAAAATATAAATGAAATAGCAGATATTGAAATTTTAAAAAGTAACAACAAGTTTGAATCTCTTAAAGGAACTAAAATTTCAGTTAATAGCGGAGAATCTGTAGAAATTAAACTCAAACTTGAAGAAGGATTTGAAGCGGGAAAAGATGAAAACGGAAAATATGTTCTTTATGCACATGGTCTTGAGAATGAAAAATCTGAAATTGATGATGAAGGATTTTTTAAGTGGCATATTGATTCGGTTAATTCAGATATTGATATTAAAATAAAATCAGTTAATTTGAAAACTCTTGATATTGCTTATCCGCAAGTTATAAGTTCGGACGGTAAAGAGATAGATTTCAAGGATTTTACTTCCGATTTTAGAAATAAAATTAATTACGGTGAAAAACTTGAATTTGATTTGAGTATGAATGGTGATTTTGAGTCTTATCGTGTTAAACAAGTTAATGCTTTCACGGTTTTGGATGGAAAATCGAGGCAGATTTCTTCAGAAATATCATTTGATAAGAAAAATAATTTTCATATAACCATTTATGACGAACAAAATTATTTCGGAGAAATAAAATCTTCAATCACATCTATAGTAATACTCGTTGACAAAGTTCAAAATAAAAAGTTGGGGAATACTGTACTTGCCGCAGATAATTTGTCCGGTGTATCAGTTAAGACTGCGATAGTTGTAAAAGACTATAAAATGTATATTAGCGGTGAAAATATTAATGATTTGTCTATGCAGGTGAAGGCATGTAGATCACAGAATATTGACCAAGACGGTGATTTTACAACTGCTGTATTCAACAGTGAAGAAAACAGATTTGAATGTGATATTCCAGAAAGGTTTGTTGAAGCGGGTCAAGTATATTTTTTTTTTGAATGTGTAAATAAAGAAGAGTACGAACTTGAAAACATGGAAATTGAATATTCAGGGGTCGGTACTTTGACTAGAGTGGAAGTTAAAACAGACGATACCGGAAGGAAATGTTATGTTTATATATTGGAAAGAGAAACTTATTCAAATGAAGAAATGAACATTACAGTGAAGGGTATGAAGAAAAAATATTATGTAGCGGTTTCTAATGGAAGTTCTGACATAATGAGTGAAAGTGATTTTGCAAATGATTTGGAAGTGTATGCATATACAGGAGGAAGAGATGATTTTAAACCTACTTATTCAAATGAAAATGGAAATTACGTTTTAACCGGAGAAGGTATTTTTAAACTGGATTATAGTACCGAAAAAAATGGATTTGAACTTCCTGTATTGAGCGATATGGAAAATGTGACTTTTTACCTAAGAATTAAAAATGATTCAATTTATAGTAAATCAAATGGAAAATTTAGATTCGGAGATTATGATTCATCAATGTTAGGGGAAGAAGTAAGCAGTGAAGACGGTCAAACAGTTACTTTTTATAAATTTAATGTGGGAAATATAAATGAAGATAAAAATTTTTCGGTTACAGGAATAGAAAAAAATAAATATACTTTAACTTTTAAAACTCAGGAAAATCAAGGATCCAGAGTTAATATTTACTCTGTAAACAGCGACGGAATCGAAGAGTCAACCGATATTAGGGGAAACAATAATTTAATTGATCAGTTTTCGCTGGAAAAATATGCTCAAGAAAAACTTTTGAGTTTTAGAATAAGACCTATAAAAGGGTATAGTTTTCGTTCAAAAAGCGGTACTGAAAAGACATCTGTTAAAATAATTTGTAGCAATGTTCAAGGAAGTTATGAAATAAAAAATGATTCCAAAGGAGAATATATAGAAATAAAATTCTCAGACGATGCCGAAATTACAGAAGATATAACTATTTCACTCAGTAATGTTTTTATTAAACTGTATGCAGTTAGATTTTTAGATGAAAATGGAAATGCTTTAGAAAAAGATATGATAAAATTTCAGTTAGTCGGAACGGATTCTTCGTCTGATACAAATTTGAACGACGGAATGGTTGTTAGTGGAGATGATTCCATTTCATTTCAATATATTATTGGTGATGCTTATAAATCAATAAAAGATACAGTTGTAATAAATGCATATGATATAGCAGATACTCAAAGAAATACTCCACTTATAACAAATGAAAAATCGAGTAGTAATTTTTATTTTACTCAAAGTTTGTCTGCAGGAAGTGCTTATGTTGTAAAAACAGAAAGCAGTGATGGCTCAGTATGGAAAACAGACAAAGATTTAGATATAGTTGTAAGTGGAATAGAAAAGAAAAAATTTGATGTGTCATTTACTTGCAACTATTCTCCACATTCAAAATATTTGGTATTTGAGCATAATGGAGAACTTTCTTACTCTACAGGAAATAATCTGTTTAAAAAGTTTGAAAAGTCTGCTGTTTACGGAGAAGACTTTGTTTTTAGAATGTATTTGAAAAAAGACAGTCCTTATGAGGATCTTGATGCCGAAAACATAAATATTTATTTCCCGGGTGTGGAAAATATTTCAGCGGTTAACGTACAAAATTTTGATTCTTCTGCATATAGTTCGGCCATTGAAATAACTGTAAAAGAAATTAAAGACAATATTACTTTTACAATTTATGAACTTAGCTCTTCTTTTAGAAACGGAACAATTGAATTTGGGTCTGATGACACAAGAAAAGGAATTGAAATTTATTTTAGGGAGTCTGATAATTTAGAAAATTACGATAATTTGTATGATTCAGAAAATATTTTTTACAAAGGTTTAGAAGGTAGCACTCAAAGTTTATTTAATTTAAATTCTTCTGGTGATAAATGCTACCAGTTTGGTGTGCAAGTTGCTAATGGGTACCAGGTTTTGCCTGAAGGGCAACTCAGCTTTACACTTAACTTTTTTGGATCCGATAAAAATAAGAAGGATTATTCACTTCAACAAAATTTAAACTATTCATCTGATGGAAATTATAGATTTGGTTTTTCATTTAATTCTCTTTGCTCCGATAATCAAACTACCGTAAAGCAAGCTTTGAAAGAAAAAGGAAGTTATGTTGAGTTGCTTATTAATGGAATTTCTGTAAAAACATATCAAGTTACAATAGGTGAAAGCTTTAAAGAAAATGATATTAAAATTTACAATTTGAGTGAGGATCCAAATGCTTCCGATGATATTTCTGTGAAAGATCTTGAAGGAAGAACTATTTCGGTAAATCATCTTGGAAGTCTAAGATTTAAAATTCAGGGTAATTTTAATGATGCAGATGAAATAAATGAACTTGAAGATAAAATCTTTTTTATGAAAAATTCCGATAAATCCCAAAAAAGTATAACTGAAGTTTCTTTGCTTTCGGATGGAATAACATTTAAAGTGGAAAATATAACAGAAAATTTGACGGCTGATTATGTCAAAGATAAAAATGAAACCGCTGTTCTTAATTTTATAACAAATGACAGTGTTAAATATTATTCTTATGATCCCGGAACAAAAGAAATAGGAGAAGATGTGTTAAGTGGTACTTGGACCGCTTCCGGAAGCTTTCATGTTGCAGTTAAAGCCAATAATGGCTATGATTTGAACACAGTGAAAAAAGACGTTAAAATTTTAAACGGCAGCATTGAAGAAGATTATGAATACTGTGAAATTTCTGCTGAGGAACAAGTTTCAGGATATGTTATTTATGATATATATAATTTAGGGTCAGCTGAGATTAATGTAAGTTTTATAGCAGAAAAAAATGAGTATACTATCTCACTTGTTTCAAATGCAACTGTTTCTGCTTCAGGATCTTCACAAGAAAGTACCACAACTGTTACTTACCAAAGCGGAGAAGAAAATAAAAATGTAAATGAAATTAAAGTAAAGCACGGGGAAAGCACCGAATTTTCAGTTATTCTAGAAGAAAAATGCAGTAATTCGGATTTAAAAGTTAACCTTTACGACAGTAATGACAACTACATTGAAACTTTAAACAGTAATTCAGGGAAATATAAAATAGTTTATGTAGAAAAAAATATGAAAGTTAGGGTTGAAAATTTAACTTTAAACAGATATATTCTGAATTTTTCAAAGAGTGAGCAAGCTGAATTTATAAGTGGGTCCTCATCAGAAACTTTAGAAGGAACTGTAGAAGTGATTTACGGAGAGAGCTATTCATTTAATGTTAAAGCAAGACCGGGATACTCTCTTGGAAATAATTTTGCTGTTCAAGCTGTTTCTTCAAGTGGTGTTTCAAGTGCTCTTTCTAAAGATTCGAGTGGCAATTATACTATTAAAAATATAAAAGAAGGATATAAAATAAGCATTGAAAATGTGGATTCTTTGGTTTATACAATAGATTTTAAATCTGTTGACGGTGTAACTTACTTAAATGGAGACGGATTTGTTATTTCAGGTAGAACTAAAATAAATTACATGAATAACTATGAATTTTCGATAAATATAGATGATGCTTATTCCGATTCCCTTCAAGGAGCTTATATTATTGTTAATAATGGAAATCAAAGTAGCACTAAAGTTCAAAAGCTTGCAAATGGAAGATATTTAATTCAAAATGTTATGGAAGACGTAACTATACAAGTTGGTAATGTAACTAAGAATAAATATAATGTAACTCTTACTAAGGATGAAGGTATAGAATTTTATAGTTTATCCGGCAAAATAATAACAGGAGAAAATGAAGTTGAACATGGTAGTAACTTTTATTTTCGTGTAAAGCTTTATACTGCTTATGAAGGATCTGCTATCAAAGTAATGCTTGGAAATAAAGAGATATCTCCTAATAATGAAAATTTTTATACAATTGAAAATGTTCAAGAAGGTAAGACAGTTACTGTAACAGGAATTGAAAAATCCAAAGTAGCAAATTTAATAGATAATATTAACTCTTTACCTCAAGATATCTCGAATGACGAAGATTTTGAAAAAATAATAAAAGCTACCAGAGATTACAATAGTCTTGAAGAATATCAGAAATCTCAGGTCAGCAATTATTATGTGCTTGAAAATCTCCATGAAAAAGTCGGAAAAATAAATCATACTTACAACGGTGTAACTGCAGATGGGTTAGACTGGTATATAAAAGTAATAGCCAATCCTATTGTTTCGGATATGGATGCTTGTGAAAGGATTTATAAAAAATTAAATTCCGAATATATAGTTTCACTTTATGATGTTTATTTGTGGGATGTTATAAACGATTGTAGATATAAACTTTCAGGAGAAACTCCTGTTGTTATTCATGTTCCGACTCCGGACATGTCATATTTTGAAAATCCCACGGGAATACACGAAGGCTCAAGCGGAAAAATTGATTACCTAAATTTGAACATAAAAGGCGGAATTACATCTTTTGAAACTTTTTCTCTAAGTCCTGTAGGAATAGTTGCAAATAGATCACTTCAAAAAGGAAGATCTTCTCTTATAGATGCAATTGATGCGAATATTTCAATGCTTACAGATTATGAATCTACACCTCTTTCATCTTCAGGAGCTGCTTCGGGAAATTTAAATAATTCATCGAATAAAAGCTCTTCGAATGGAAATAGTACGACTTCGTTTAATGATGAGGACGAAGAAAATGAATCTGAAAGTAAATATGTGGACAAAAGCAGGACACCTTTAGGTAGTGCTTTAAAGCTGGTGCTTATATTAACTTCCTTTGCGGTGATAGGAGTTATAATATTTGTGTTTGCTAAAAAGTATAAAGAGATGAATGAAAATAAAAATAAATAATTAAATTTGATTTTTAGTTGTTTTGAGAGGTAGACTGTGTATTTTAAAAACTTATGCAGTTTATCTCTTGTACGGATACATAAGACTTTTTACTTTAAAATTAATTTTTTATAGTTGAAAATAAAAAAATATAGCGAGATTTGTGGCAAAAATAACCAATAAATCTGTAATAAATATTATTTACAAAAGATTTTATTCGTAATTGGTATTGATAATTTAAAACATATGTGTTAAAATGAGTGTAGTTTAGTTTAATTTAATCGGAGGTGATTTATCATAGTTTCCAAAATTCCGGAAATTTTAAGAAAACTCAGAATTGAATGTGGACTTACACAAGTAGAAGTAGCCAAAGAATTAGGAATAGATAGATCTACCTATTCTTATTATGAGCTGGGTAAAATTACCCCCAGTTTTAGAACCATCACACATTTGGCTCAACTTTATAAGGTTGATTATACTGAAATACTTGATGCTGATGTTCAAATGATGTGCAATGATTTTACAAAAAACACGGATTCTTTAAGTGATGTCCTTTCATACGATGACAGTTATTCGCAAACTCAGGAAGAAAATATTTTAATTGGTTTAAAATTACTTTCGAAAAACTCTAGAGACGAGGTTCTTAATTTTGTTTTATCAAAAGTTAAAGAAGAAAGAAAAATAAAAGTTAAAAGAAAAAGAAGAACATCTGGAATTGATTGATATTTTACATTTTTAAAAAATTTTTTATTATTTTTTTCATTACCGGCAAAAACTCTTTTTTAGGTACATTTGTTTTTGTAACTACATCATAAGTACAAAGTATTTCTTCATTTTGGCGATAGATTACTTGACCGACTTTTTTCCCTCTTTCAACCGGTGCCTCGATTTTTTCTTCGAGCATTGGTTGGGAGGTAATTTTATTTTTGCTATTATTTGAAATCGGAATAGGCGAAGGAATTATAGCAGAAATGTCAACATAGTCTTCCATACCGCCGCTAACTTTGATTTGTTTAGGTAAATCTTCCGGTAAAGAAAGCTTAGTCATTTGGTATTCAGAAAAACCGTAATCAAGAATTTTTTTAGTTTCTTCATTTCTTTCCTTTACATTTTTACAGCCAAGAATAACCGCTATTAAATTAAAATCATTTTTCTTTGCCAAAGCACATATACAGCTTCCTGCATTTTCAGAAGTTCCTGTTTTAAGTCCAAAAGTTCCCGGATAAGTTTTTAAAAGTTTGTTTGTGTTTACTATTTGAGATTTACCGTTTCTTATGTGATCTATCCATTTAGAAGCATACTTTACAGCTTCTTCTGTATGGTATAGTTCTAAAGCCATTTTAGCAATATCACATGCTGAACTGACATTGCCATCTTTGTCTTCACCAATGCAATTTTTAAATATTGTATTGTTTAAATTCATTCTCGATGCAATTTCATTCATTTCAGAGACAAATTTACCTTCTTCTTTGCATAGATGTTGTGCTAAGGCTAAAGATGCATCGTCTGCGGAAATCATTGTGATTGCTTTTATTAAATCTTTTACAGTTAAAACATCGCCGGGTTTTATCCATATATTTGAGCCTGGCATTTTTGGGAAATCATTATTGATTTTAACTTTATCGTTTAGGTTTATTTTTCCTTCTTCTATAGCTTCAAATGCTGCGATGATATTCATCATTTTCATTAACGAAGCAACATATCTTACTTCGGAAGAGTTTTTTTCGAATAAAACTCTTCCGCTTTCTGCTTCCATTAGTAAAGCAGACGGAGCGGAAGTTTCAAATTTATTTTCTTCGGCATATGATAAAGAAGTTAAAGAAAAAATCATTATTAGAGAAATTAATTTTTTAGAAAATTTCATGTTTTATAAAATCCCCCATAAGAAGTTTTATTATTTAAACTTCCTTCAAGGTATTTTATGCTTTAAAGCTGCTTCCCATGACATTTTTTATTTTATATTTGACTATTTCTTTTACCGAGTTTCTTGCTTCTCCCAAGTATCCTCTGGGATCAAACTTTTCTGGATTTTCAAATAAAAATTTTCTTATTGAAGCTGTTGCGGCAAGTCTTAAATCTGAGTCTACGTTAATTTTACAAACCGCCATTTTAGCAGCTTTTTTTAGTTCTTTTTCTGGTATTCCCATTGCACTTTGGAGATTTCCGCCGTACAAATTTATTTCTTTTACAAGTTCTTGCGGTACACTCGAAGCACCATGAAGAACTATTGGAAGATTTGGACAAAGAGATTCTATTTTTTCCAGTATGTCAAACCTTAAATCTTGTTTTTGACCCGGTTTAAATTTATATGCTCCGTGACTTGTTCCGATTGCTATAGCAAGAGAATCAACTCCTGTAATTTCTGTGAATTCTTTTACTTGGTAAGGATCGGTATAAAATGATTTATTGTAAGGAATACTTATTTCATCTTCTACCCCCGAAAGACTTCCAAGTTCACCTTCAACGGTTACATTATACTTATGTGCGTAATCAACCACTTTTTTTGTTATTTCAATATTTTCTTCAAAAGGTAAAGCCGAGCCGTCTATCATAACGGAGGTAAATCCGCTATCTATGCAATCTTTGCAAAGTTCAAAAGAGTTTCCATGATCAAGATGCAGTGCAATAGGTATTTGCGATTCTGAATTTGCTGCTTCAACAAGGCTCTTTAAATAATTCATCCCTGCATATTTTCTTGCACCTGAAGATACTTGCAAAATTATCGGTGATGAAAGTTCATTTGCAGCAGATATGGTACCTTGAAGGATTTCCATATTATTAACATTAAATGCACCTATGGCATATTTTTCTTTATATGCTTTTTCAAACATATTTTTAGTATTTTCCAAGCTCATTTTTAACACCTCAAGTATGTAATTTTTTTGACTTATAAAGTCAAGTATATGTTATTATAATTATGCGGAGTTTGTCAAAATATATTTTTAAAATTTTAAATATATACTTGACTCGAAGTATAGTTTGGTGTAGACTTTAGTTTATCTAAATGCTACCGTGGCTCAGTTGGTAGAGCAGCTGATTCGTAATCAGCAGGTCGGCGGTTCGAGTCCGCCCGGTAGCTCCAGCAAACGGCAAAGTATTTTGAGTAATTCTACCGAATTTTGTCGGTGGATTTTTTATTTTAATTTTGAAAATTTGGCAATAATATATTATTTTATGATAATTATATATATATATATATATTACACTTTAATTTTTGAATAAATAATATAAAAAATCTTGACTACCAATTTTTTCTGTGATATATTACTTATGTTCAAAGGTTAAGAAACCTTAAAATATTAATCAAGGAAAGGAAGATTTAATATGAATGAAAAAATACAGGATGTGTTTTTGGAAATCTTCGGGAATGAAAGGTTAATTTCTAAATTTATAGAAATAGACGATATTGATGAAATGTACCAATTTTGTCTTAAAATTAAAGGTGGATATACAAGAAATGAATTTGTAGACTTTTTGTCTGAGTACGCAGAGTTTTGCGACAGTCTTACACCTGATATAGATGAGTTAGAAGAAATTGACGATGATCGAATAGAAAATATTGCAGGTGGATTTAATGCATCGCAAAAATGGATGGCAGGAGCTCTTGCCGCACTTTCGGTTTTTACATCTTCAGGAGTTACTCATGCTGCTGATGTAGGCTCTAAGACCGGAAATAAAAAGTATGTATCTGTAGGAGTCAACAATGATGAGTACTATGAACGATTTGTTAAAGAAAAATCAAAAGAAGAATCTAAAATTAAGAGAAAGTTTAAAAAAATATATAAATGGGTTAAAAACCACAAGACTCAAATAGCACTCGGGGGTGTGGTGGTAGCTGCCGCTGTTGCTGCTCTGGCAGGATTTGCAGTTTTTGCGGGTTTCAGCATTAAAGAATACAACGATAATAAAACAGCTGATAAGAATATGAAAAATTTCAGTACCGGTGAAACATTTCAAGTAACAAAATATGATGAAAAGACTGGTAAATTATATTTAGTAGATGCAACGGATAGTAAAAATAAAAAGATAACGATAAAGGATTACAAGTATTCTAAGCATGATGGGTTGAGTGAGAGTTTGGTTAAAAATATGAAGGAGGAGGAGTTTATACCTATTGCAGAAGACTTAGCAAGAGATAGAATAAAAGTTAATAAAGATCGCGCAAATGGAAAAATATCAGCAAAAAGAGCAGCCGAAATAAAGAAAAACATTGAATCAGTTGAAAATATGATAAATAAGCGTTTTAAAGACGAATCTTTTATTAACAGTTTAGGTAAAAAATTAGGTATAATCGGTACAGTAGGAAGTGGCGTTGTGGGTGTCGGAAGTCTCGTGTTACAGAAAGCTGATGGCATTTTCTCTTGGGCAAGCTCTTTTGCTAAGAGATTAACAAACATAATCAATGCAGCACAAACTATTAACTATCTACGTAATATTGTTAATTCGGTTATAAGTAAAAGTAAGCCAACACATAAATTTGATGCTGCCAAAAGAAGAGAATGGCTCCAAGAAGAACTTGAAAAAGTTAAGGGCCAACCGGAAGCTGTTAAAGAAACAATTAGTCTTTTTGACAGAATAGTTGCATCAAGAGAACTTACGGATTTAGGTGCCAATGGAAAAGATGGTAGTAGACGTGCAGTTAAAAACAGACCTAATTTTGTAATTTTTAACGGAACTGCAGGAACAGGTAAATCCATGTGTGCGGAAATACTTGCTAAAGCACTTTCACCAAGTGGAGAGTTTAGTAAAGTAATATCTTCAAGCATGGAAAAATTGTCGGAGAAAACCAATAGATCAGGTGATATTCTTAGTACTTTGTTCTATGTTCCGCAACACTTTTTTGTACCGATGGAAGATATTAAAACACCGGGTAATTATATTCGAAATAACCCCCGTGGAGTAGTTATTATAGATGAGTATGATAAAGTATCAACAGAGTATTGTTCAAATAACAGTACTGTTGTAGATACTCCGGACGGACCGAAATATTGTAACCCATTCGATGAAGCATTCAGAAGAATCTATGAAGACCCACTGTATTCCACATCAGGCGGAACGGATTTAGATCTTTCGGAAGTTACTTTTATATTGACGAGTAATGAATACAGCACTATGTTTGGAAAAGAATACGATCCGAGAGAAGGTCCATTGAACGACAAAACACGTACCAGTTATTATGGCCATGATGGATCTTTCTTAGACAGAATTGGTGGAAATAATGTTATAACATTCAATGCTCTCGGTAAAGATGCTTACATTGAAATAGGAAGAAACATGTTGGACCGCAGCATAAAATTCTTTGGTCAGAAATCTCTTGGACAATTCGGATTCAAAGTTTCAGAAGGAATATATGAGTCAATGGCAAGATTTATTGAAAAACAAACACTTCTTTATAAAAAGGAATCTAATACTATTGGAGAAGTTGGAAAAGATGATGATCAAAAATCAAGTGCCAGAGGATTTGAAAAATTATTCAATAAATTGGATGCAACAATACAAATTACTGCTAAGAATGTAAAAGCAACCATTGAAGAAAGACTTGCGGAAAAACGTAATAAAAGGAGAGTATCTATTGATCCTCCTAAATATCTTGATTTTAAGTTAGACTTTAATGAGGAAACAGGAGAATTTGAGGTTGAGATTGCAAGATATGGAAGTTATACTCGTTACCTTGCTGAACTCGGAGACATCGATCTTAACGAATTACGTGAAGAAATTAAGGCTAATAGTTCTAAAAAAACCGAGAATGCAGTAGTGCCTGAGAGTAAGTCTGAAGAGACTGTAGATAATAAAGAAGAACAAAAACAGGAAAATAAAAATGATTCTTCGGTAGAAGTTACTAAACCTGAAGAAGAGAAGAATGTTCAGGAACAAGTTAAACCTGTGGATGAAGAAAAATCTCAGGAAGTGAAAAGTGGAGAACCTGAAGAAGAAAATAACGAAGAACAAAAAAGTCCTGCCGATGAAGAAAATAAAACTGAAGAAAAATAAGCAGTGATTTTTAAGAAGAGATTTTAAAAATCTCTTCTTTTCTATTTTTGAATATTAAATTTATGATATATTATAAAAATGATGAATTCATTTACTATAATTTTAAACAGTTGTATTTTTAAACAACTATAAATACTTAAAGTAATATTTGATTTCAAATAAAATTTGCTACCTCTATATTGGTAGCATTTTTATTACGTATAAAAAATTTTATTTTTAATAATTAAAATATAATTTTGTGCAAATTAAAGATAAAAACTAGGTATGAATTTATTAATTTTTTTCATTACTTCGTATGTCAAAATTTCTCGATTTATGATAAAATAATTTTATAGGGATAAATTAATATTTTGAAAGGAGATGAATTTAATATGCTGACCTATCATAAAATGTCTGGGGGAAAAATGATAACTTTAAGTAATTATGAAATTGATTGTTGGGTTAATTGCATTGCTCCAAGCCCTCAGGAAATGAATTATCTTATGACTAACCTTGAAGTTGAGCCGGACATTTTGAAATCTTCTCTTGATGAAGAAGAAGCTACGCATATAGACAAAGAGGGGGATAATTCTTTAATAATTTTCGATAGCCCGGTTGTTGATAAAAGCGGAAAAAATTTCACGTACTATACAAACCCCGTCAGTATAATTATTACTCCTAAAAATATAATAACTATTTCTTTAAAAGAAAATTCCATTTTAGAAGAATTTTCTGAAGGTTTAATTCGTGCTGTGTATCCTGAAAATAAATCACGGTTTGCTCTGCAAATTATGAGCAGAATGGCTGTAAAATATTTGCAGTATATAAATCAGATAATTAAAATTACAGGTCATGTTGAGGAAGAATTGAAAGAAACAATGAAAAACGAAGATTTAGTTCAGCTTTTGGAGATAAAAAAATCTTTGGTTTACTTTTCAGCTTCACTTAAATCAATAGGTGCAATGCTCGGGAAAATTTCAAGAGGAAGGCATATTAAAATAAACGAAGAGGATTCGGAATTGCTTGAAGATATTGTTATAGAGATAAGACAAGCGGCAGAGATGTCTGAAATATATTTGAGCATACTTTCAAGTTCTATGGAAGCTTTTTCCTCACTTATTTCGAATAATATGAATGATGTTATGAAAATACTTGCTTCCATAACACTTATTCTTTCAATCCCCACAATTATTTCGGGTATTTATGGAATGAACAATCCGGGTATACCTTTTATGGACAGTTGGTGGTTTCCATTTGCACTTATGCTAGCTTCTATAGTGGTTACTTGGATAATCTTAAAAAAGAAAGATATGTTATAATTTATAATTTTTATACATTAAATAAAATATTTTAGTATCTTTTTTAAATATGTTGTGATATAATTCCTTCAAGCTTTTTATTCAAAGTTAGGGGGAATATTTTTGTGAACAAATTTTTTAAAAATATGAAAATAAGAAAAAAATTACTTTTTACGTTTTTGGGTATTTTAATTATAACTCAAATTTTAGTTTTAATTTTTTCTTGTTGGAGCATTTATGATTTAAATTTATATTCTTCGGGTGAACTTTCAGGTTTATCTTCAGAAGCTTCGGAAATAGGTGAAAGTATTCTTAAAGAACAATCGGAAAAATATCTTAAAGATATGACTGATTATTCGAGCAAAAGAGCGGAAGGAATTTTAGAAGAAGTCAGTAATGAAGTGGATTCATTATGTAGTGGAATTCAAAAAATTTATTACAGCGAAAATAATTTTAAAGGTGATATTCCTTTATTGCCTGAATTAACTTCTCAAGGTGAAAGAGAATTTGCATCTTTAAAAGCATATGCACTCGATGCGGAAAGTAATAATCCTGATTATCCTTTGGTTTATAATTCTTCTGAATATAAGTATGGGGAAAATTTAGCTTCGTTTAGTTGTAAAGACTGGGAGTCAATGAGTGCGGAGGAAAGAGAAGAAATTTCTAAAAAAAATACAGTTGTTTCGGAGAAAAATATACCTGCGAATATTTATAGAGAAATTTGTCTGCTTAGTAATTCTAAATATATTTTTGAGCCTATTTTTAAAAGTAATCGATATATTTCAAGCATATATTTTGGTACTCAAAACGGAGTTTTTTTGAAATATTCATCGGAAAATTCCGCTAAAAGGTATGATCATCGTCTTAGAAATTGGTATAAATCCGCGGTTGAAATTGATTCTGAAGGAAAAAATTCTCCGGTATGGCAAAATACTTACATTTCAAAGTCCAATGGTAAGCTATGCGTAACTTGTTCTAAAGCGGTAAAAAATCTTGATGGAAAAGTTTTAGGAGTATGTGCAATTGATATGTGTCTCGACGATATAACCGAATTTATAGAAAGATCGAAAATTGGAGACAATGGCTACAATTTTATTATAGACAATAAAGGCAGCATTATAATGCATCCTCTTTATACTTCATTTTTTGAAAATAACAGTTTACCTAACAATTTAAGCATTGACAATTCAGGAATGATAAGAAATGTACTTGAAAATAAAAATGAAATACTTGAGACTCAAATAGAAGGTAAAACATATTTAGCTTCATCTATTTCGATGGATACGAATGATTGGATTTGGGTTAGTATGGCGGAAAAAAGTGAATTTATGAAACCAATATCAAGGATTCAAGAGCTTATAAATAAAAAATCTGATGAAAGTAAAAATTCATTAAACAAAGATTTTATAATTGTAATTTTAAGATTTGGTATTTTATTTTCTATAGCCTTGATTTTATCGTACATTATTTGCGTAAAACTTGCCGGAAGTATAAGCAAACCTTTGGTTACATTGAACAGAGAAACAAAGAATATAGGAAAAGGAGATTTTTACTTAAGTTTACCTGTTGACTCCAAAGACGAAGTAGGTGAACTGGCTGCTTCATTCAATTTGATGGCAAAAAATTTAAAAAAGTATACCGAAGATCTTGCCAGAACAGTTTCTGAAAAAGAAAAAATTCACAGCGAACTTATGATTGCAAACAAAATACAAAGCAGTATGCTTCCATATATTTTTCCTGCGTTCCCAGATAGAAAAGATCTTGACATTTATGCCATTATGGATCCGGCAACTGAAATAGGAGGAGATTTTTATGACTTCTTCTTCATAGATGAAAATAAACTGGCACTTGTTATTGCTGATGTTTCAGGTAAAGGTGTTTCAGCTGCACTTTTTATGGTTATTGCAAAAATACTTATTAAAAATCAACTTCAAAACGGATGCTGCCCGTCTGAGGCTTTGAAAATAGTTAATAATAGCCTTTGTGAAAATAATGAAGCTGGTATGTTTGTTACAAGTTTTTTAGGGATTATCGATATAAAAACAGGAGAGTTTACGTATGCAAATGCAGGTCATAATCCACCTATGATTTGCAGACATGAAACTAAAGAGTGTATTCCTATTACAAGTCCTCATGGATTTGTCTTAGGTGGAGTTAAAAATCTTAATTATACTCAAGACAAAACTTATGTGTACCCGGGTGATATAATTTTTCTTTATACAGACGGAGTAACAGAAGCTTCAAATTCTAAAGGAAAACTTTTTTCTCAAAAAAGACTTGAAGAGATTTTAAAGCATTGTACAAACAAAAATATGAAAATAAAAGACATAATAACTTATATTCGAGAAGAAATAGATAATTTTTCCGGTCCACATGAAAGATCGGATGATATAACAATGCTTGCTTTTGAAAATTTTACAATTGTTCCTTATGAGCAAAAAAATCCTGATTTGGAATTATAAAAAAGTATTGAGATTTTTTAAGTTGTATGATAAAATCAAATAAATGAGTAAGCTAGGCAATCGCGTGTAATTAAATTTACATGAGGAAAGTCCGAACTCCACAGAGCAGGTTAACGGTTAACGACCGCCGAGGGTGACCTTAGGGACAGTGCAACAGAGATATACCGCCTCAATAGAGGTAAGGGTGGAAAGGCGAGGTAAGAGCTCACCGGCATACAGGGGACTGTGTGGCCATGTAAACCCTAACCGGAGCAACACCGTATGGTAAAAGATGTGCTTGCTCGGCACAAAAATAGGTGGCACCGAGCTGGTATCGGCAACGAACAGCCAAGATAGATGATTGCCCACGACAGAATTCGGCTTATCGGTTTACTCATTTTTATTTTTAAAATTTAAGTGATACAAATATGTTATATTCAACTCTTGCTGTTTTTCCTGTTCCAGATATGCGCTGCAGTGCTGATTTTTACGTCAAAAATTTAGGATTTAGATGCGTGGAGTACACGAGCTCATTAGAGCCACATATGTGTTTGTACAAGGATAATATTGAAATCATTTTAACTAATTCAAATGGTAAAAAAGTGGTTCCAAATCGTGAACTTTATGGCTATGGGTATGATACGTATGTGATTGTTGATAATCAGGAGGAATTACAAAAAGAATTTGAGTCCAAGAAACTTAAAATTGTAAGGCAGGTTTCTGAAACTGATTATGGCAATAAGGAACTTGTTTTGGAAGATATAGATGGCAGGTGGCTTGGATTTGGCATGAAGACACGATAAAAAATTGATGAAATCTACTAAATGTAATATATTTTATTTTATTGTGTTGACATACTTTTTGTATTGTTGTATAATGCAAAAAGTTCGTAGGGGTATAGCTCAGTTGGTAGAGCATCGGTCTCCAAAACCGAGTGTCGAGGGTTCGAGTCCTTCTGCCCCTGCCAAGGTTTAAAAATTTTTGCTGATATAGCTCAGCAGGTAGAGCACTTCCTTGGTAAGGAAGAGGTCACCGGTTCAAGTCCGGTTATCAGCTCCATATATTAATAATCTTAAAGATATTCAATGGTTGTTTCGTTGGATATCTTTACTTTTTAGGTGGGAAATAAATTGAAACAAGAAATATTAGAAACCGCTCCTGAAGTTCTTAAAAAATTTTTGGGATATCTTCAAACAGTTAAAGGAAAATCAATGAAAACAGTTGAAGAATATTTTTGTGATTTGCGAACTTTTTTTAGGTATATAAAAATTAACAGCGGAAAAGTTAGTAAAGATTCCGATTTTTCTTCTATTGCTATAGATGATGTAGATATAAACATGATTAAAAAAATTAGTTTGATTAATATATATGAATATCTTAACTATTTAGCCGAAGAAAGAACTAACAGTGCGGCTTCGAGATCCAGAAAAGTTAGTAGTCTCAGAACTTTTTTTAAATACCTTACTTATAAAACCGAAGAAATAAGCAATAATCCGGTTGAGCAACTTGAAACTCCTAAAACAGCTAAGGTATTACCTAAATTTTTAAGCTTAGATCAAAGTAAAAAACTTTTGGATACTATTTTAAAAAGCTCTTGTAAATATAAAGAAAGAGATTATTGTATAATAACTTTATTTTTGAATTGTGGTATGAGACTTTCTGAATTAGCCGGAATAAACCTTAAAGATATAGGAGACGATTCAACGTTAAAATTGAGAGGTAAAGGTAATAAAGAAAGAATGATTTATTTAAACAATGCTTGTGTTAAAGCAATTGAAAATTATTTAAAAGTAAGACCTCACGAAAGAATTAAAGATAAAGAAGCTCTTTTTATAAGCCGTCAAAATAATAGGATGAGTGTGAAAACTATTCAGCTTATGGTAAATACTTATCTTACTCGTGCGGGACTTGGAAATTTAGGTTGCTCAGTTCATAAATTAAGACATACAGCAGCAACACTTATGTATCAACACGGAAATGTCGATATAAGAATACTTAAAGATATTTTAGGACATGAAAATTTAGGTACAACCGAAATATATACTCATCTTGCAAATAAGCAAATTCAAAAAGCTATGGAATCTAATCCTTTATCAAGTGAAAAAATAAATTAAAATACTTGACAAAAAAATAATGTATTATATAATTAATATATGCTTTTAGCATAAATTATAAAAATAGGGGTGATTTATATGATAGACAGTACTAACAAAAATAACTGGAAAAGAGTAAAAAACGGTATTAAAAATGATGAGACTGCAGGCGAAATTGGAAATTGTGATTTCCCAAATACTGCAGAATATATTAAAATGTATAAATACTACGAAGAAATAAAAGGTAATGCTGAACAATATGAAGAAACAAACGATGAAAAGTTTAAAAATGAAGCTTTGAAGCTTTTTAAAGAGTTTAGCGATTTATGCAAAGGAAGATTCAAATATTATTCTATTGTGTCACTTAGCATGCTCAATGATGTTGACAGAATTTTAACTGCATGTAATATTCAGTAAATTAAAAAAACTGCTCTAAAAAGAGCAGTTTTTATTATCCATTTTGTTTAAAATACTAATTATTTCTTTATTTTTATTAGAATTATAAATTATTCCTTTAATGTATTTGGCGGTATATAACTGCATTCTGTTGCTAAAAATGCCGTCTATTAATCCTAGATGTTTGTTTTAATATAATGCATCACAACCTACTATTTTGTTGAATACAGACCAACCTTTATCTTTTGGAAAATCAAATCTTGTACATACATGAGGTAGAGATTTTTTCTTCTTAATAGAGAAAAAACAGAACTAGTAGATAAATCATCATGTTTGCTATGAAATGTATCTAAATCACTAATGGGGTAGCTAACAACTGTTTTTCTATTTTTATCCAGCTCATTTACAATGATACCGCTTTTTTAAGTTTTCTAAAATATTTTCTACATCAATTTTTTCGTCTTCTTTTTTACGTATATCAAATTTATATGCTTCAGAAAAAAATATTTATTTAATGGTTTTAAATCTTATTTTTCTAATTGACTTAAAACCATATTGAATTTTCCTTCATTTCTTCGGTTGCTTTATTTAAATGATTTTCTTTTATGATGTCTGCATAGCATTTGTTATAGCATATGCAGTGACTCCGGATGTAACAGAAGCCAAAGTAATGATTTCTAAAGATTTAATAGGATTTTTTCTAATATAATCCATGCATTTATTTACAGGATTTTTTAGAAAAAATTTATTCATTTTGCCTTTGAAAATAGGAAAAGGCTTGTTTTCTTGAATTTCATTTAATTGGCTCCTATTTTTTTATGATATATATAATACTAAAATTATGGAATAGTCAAGGCATAAATATTAAAGAATAATTTTTTTAACCGAATTTATTTATATAAAATTTGAAAAATATTTTTATATGTGCTTCAATATAGATAATTAAGGATTGAAAGTATAAAATAAAACTTAATTTTCAAAATAATACTTTCAAGAAGTTATGCAGGTGATAATCGATATGTAAATTAACTGGCTTTTGTAAAAAAATCGATTAAAAGGGAGAGAGTTTAATCTTGTTTAATTTAATTTTAGTTTGTGGCGGACCTTCACTTGAAAGAGGTATATCTCTTAATTCAGTTCGTTCTTTTTATGATAATATTGGAAAATCAAAAAATATAAATATAAAAGTCATTTTTGTTGACCTTTATTTGAACAAATATTTTGTAGATGAAACTTTTCTTTATTCAAATACTCCAAGCGATTTTGATTTTAAATTGGCAAATGAATGTGAAAAGCTTACGGAAAAAGAATTTATAGACTCACTAAAAAAGGCAGATATGGTAATGCCTGTTATTCATGGAGCTTATGGAGAAGACGGTGAGATTCAAAAAATATTAGAAGAAAATAATATTCCTTTTGTCGCTTCAGGATCTAAAGCTTGCGACATGATGTATAACAAAGCTAATGCCGAAAATCAAATACTTAAGAAAAATAATTTAAAAACCATTCCAAAACTTATCTTGAATAAAAAAGATGAAAACATAAATGAAAAAATCAAGTTATTTTACGGAAAATATCAAATAAAGAATGTTGTAATTAAGCCTGTTAAAGGAGGATCTTCTTTTGGAGTTCTTCCCGCTGGCGGATGTATTGATTGTATAGAAAAAGTAGAGGAAGAGTTTAAAAATTACGATGAGATTCTGATAGAAGAGTTTTGTAAAGGCAGAGAATTTACTGTTGTTATTTTACAAAATTTTGAAGGAAAACCAGTTGCTTTAATTCCGACGGAAATCGAAGTAAAAGGAAATTCAAATCTGCTTTCAAGAGACAGTATTCAAGAAAATGAAAAAGAAAACTTAAACAGTTCGTTTTTTACTACCAGAAGAAAATATCTTCCAACTAATGAAACTCATTATTATAATCCTCCAAGATTTACTAATGAAGTGATTCAAAAAATAAGGAAAGAAGCAGAGAATTTATTTGAAATCGCAGGAGCAAAAGATTTTTTAAGAATAGACGGATGGCTTCTTGACAGCGGAGATATTTATTTCTCGGATTTTAATCCTATTTCGGGTATGGAGCAAAACAGCTTTTTATTCCAGCAAGGTGCAAAAATAGGATTTACTCATAAAGATATTTTAGAGTATATCTTGAAAAGCTCGGCTAAACGTCAAAATATTTTATTCCCTGAAAGTAATTCTAAAAAAAGAGTAAACGTTTTAATGGGAGGAATAACTTCCGAAAGACAGGTCTCTCTTATGAGCGGTTCAAATGTTTGGCTTAAGCTTTTAAATTCCGAATCTTATGAGCCTTATCCATACTTAATGACTTTTATAAATAATGAATATAAAGTGATGCCGCTTTCTTATGATATAATTCTTAATCATACAGTTGAAGAAGTAATTTACCAACATAATTCAAGAAAAAACGGAAATGTTAATTTACAACAAGAAATACGTCAAAACTTAGGCTTGGAAGAAAAAGAGGAATTTGTTTCTTTAAATGATTTTATAAAATCCTCCAAATCACAAAATGCCTATGTATTTTTAGGACTTCATGGTGGATTTGGTGAAGGAGGAGAAATTCAAAAATTACTTGAAAATGAAGGAGTATGTTTTAACGGATCCGGATTTGAAGCAGCAAGTCTTTGCATGGATAAATACAAAACCGGAGAAATAGTTGATTCTTTAAATCTTCCTGGACTTCGAACAGCTAAAAAAATTTCGGTTTCTTCAAAATTTTTGAAAGAAATCATACGTTCGGATGAATATAAAAATTATTGGGAAAATTTAACTTCAAAATTTGAAGCAGATAAAGTTATAATAAAACCTCGTAAAGACGGCTGTTCAACGGGAGTGGTTATTTTAACGGATTGTGAAGAATTCAGAAAATATATTGAATTTTTTAGATTAGGTATAAATGAGGCTCCTGAGGGAACTTTTAAAATGCACAGCGGTCAAATAACTTTAGGGATTCATAATGAAGAACTTTTGATTGAGGAATATATAGATGTTGACAAGATATCTATTGTAGATAATAAAATTATTTATGAAAGCCCTGTTAAATGGACTGAACTTACTATTGGTGTGGTTGAAAATAAAGGAAAATATCATTCTTTCAATCCGAGTATTACAATTGCTAATTCTGGAGTTTTGAGTCTTGAAGAAAAATTCCAGGGAGGAACTGGTGTAAATATCACTCCTCCGCCGAGTTACATAATAAATGAAGGACTTATCAGAAAGCTTAAACTTTATATGGAAAAACTTTGTGAAAAAATCCATGTAAAAGATTATTGCAGAATTGATGTTTTTGTTAATAATCTTAAAAATGAAATTATAGTTATAGAAGTTAATACTTTACCGGCAATGACTTCTTCAACAGTTATTTTTCAACAAGCAGGTAAAGAAAAACCTCCTATTAGTCCTTTGAAATTGATTGAAAATATAATTTCTAATAGTGAAGAATAATTTTTGTTTATAATTCAAAAAATAAGAGGTAATGAAATTTATGAAAACGTTAACTTTAAGAGAAATTGCAAATGCTATTGAATCAAAAGCAGAAAATATTTGTGATCAAAAGGTTTTTGGTGTGAGTACAGATACAAGAACTTTAAAAAAAGGGGACATATATTTTGCTTTAAAAGGTGAAAGATTTGATGGACATGATTTCATTTCTGTAGCCGAAAAAAAAGGAGCTGTAGCTTTGGTATGCAGCGAAAATGTTGAATCAAATTTACCTGTTTTGAAAGTTCCTTCTGTGTTGAAAGCTTTGCAAAAACTTGCTTCTTACTATAGAAATCTTCTAAACGTAAAAATAATTGCAGTTACAGGAAGTGTTGGAAAAACAACAACTAAAAATATGATAGCTGAGGTTCTTTCTTCAAAGTATAAAGTGTTTTCTACAGATAAAAATTTTAATAATGAAATAGGACTTCCAAAAAGTATTTTAAGTCTTGATGAGACCTATGAATTTGCTGTTCTTGAAATTGGTATGAACCATTCTGGAGAAATAAAAACACTTTCTAAAATTTCTTGCCCTGATATTGCAGTGATAACTAATATAGGCAGAGCTCATATAGGAAATTTAGGGTCAGAAAAAAATATATTAAGTGCTAAGCTTGAAATTTTAGAAGGTTTAAAACCCGGTGGCATGCTGATTTTAAATTCTGATGATAAATTCTTGAAAAACGTAAAAAATGAAAATTTCAAAACTGTTTTTGTAGGCTTAGATTCTTTAAATAAACCGGATTTATATGCTTCAAATATTAGATTTCAGCAGGATTTTACTTACTTCGATTTGAATTTTGAAAATAAAAGTTTTAGTGCTGAAATACCTTCGGTAGAAAATCATAATATTTGTAATGCTTTATTTGCTGCATATATAGGACTTAGCTTAGGGATTTCAGAAGAATATGTTTCACAGTCTTTTAAAAACTACAGTCCTTCTCCTATGAGATCTGAAATTTCACGGGTAGGAGGAATAACAATAATAAAAGATTATTACAATTCAAGTCCCGATTCAGCGGCTGTGGCTATAGAAAATTTATCAAACTATAAATCTTGTGGTAAAAAAATAGCTGTTCTGGGCGAGATATTTGAACTTGGAGATTTTAGTGCCGAAGAACATTTTAAACTTGCCGAGATTTGCTGTAAAAAACAAATCGATCATGTATTTTTTATAGGAGATGATTTTCAATCTTTTAAAAGTGGGATGGTTAAACATTCAGACTGTTTTAAAACAAATGAAAGAAAACTTTTTATTGATTCTTTAAAAAACTATATTGACAGTAAAAAATTAAACCCCGGAGATACTATTTTGATAAAAGGCTCTAGAAATATGAAAATGGAAGAGATATACGAGTTTTTAAAAAGATATCTTACGGGTGGGGAATATAGTTCATTTTCCTCAAGTACAACTAAACTTTATGTTGATGTGAATGCTATTAAGTACAATTTTGCTCAGATAAAACATTATGCTGGAAAAAATGTTGAAGTTATGCCAATGGTTAAAGCAAATGCTTATGGTGTTGGAAGCGATATAATATCCAATTTATTTCATAATTGCAAATATTTAGCGGTTGCCGACATACAAGAAGCAAAAGCTATTAGAAAGACTTTACCAAAAACCAATTTAGTTATAATATATCAGCCGAGCTATGATGATATATATGAAATAGTAGAAAATGATTGTATTCCGGCAGTTTCGGATTTAGAATTTGCTAAAAAATTAAATGAAGAATCAATAAAACAAAATAAAATAACACGTGTACATGTTGAAATAGATACGGGTCATGCAAGACTTGGAATTGACCTAAAAGATACAGAAAATTTTGCTAAAATAATTTCAAAACTGAAAAATATTGAAGTTGAAGGACTTTTTATGCATTATGCTTGTGCAGATACACCCGAAGATTCTGATTTGGAATTTACAAAACTTCAAACAGAAAGGTTTTGTAAGGGTATAGATTTATTTGAAAATACATACGGAAAAGTAAAATACAAGCACGCGTGTGCAAGTCCCGGAATGTTTAACAGTAATGCAAAACTTTTCAATATGGTAAGGCCTGGGTATATTTTTTACGGGTATTATCCGTGCGATTGCAAAATTAATTTAAAGCCGGCACTTAAATTTACTTCAAAAATTTTACAAATCAGAGAGGTAGATGCCGGTACTCCTATAAGTTATAACAGAAGGTATACTACAAATCGTAAAAGTAAAATAGCTACTGTAGCAATAGGGTATTCAGATGGTATATTTAGGTCTCTTTACAAATCAGGGTCGTTTGTGGTTAATGGTCAAAAAGCACCAATAGTCGGAACTATTTGTATGGATTTAACAATGATAGATATAACGGATATTATAGGAAAAGTTAATATAGGAGACGAAGTTTGTATTTTTGACAATGTAAATATTACAGTAGATGAAATTGCTGAAAATTGCGGGACAATAGGTTATGAAATAATTTCAAGAATAGCGGAAAAGGCTGAACGCATAGAAATATTTTAAGGTTTAAAAATTCACCCACTAAAGCAGTGGGTGATTATTTAATTTTATTTATCGTATTTTTCTTTTATTTTTTTAATTATCTCTTCTGTATGCATTCCTCTGGAGCCTTTTACAAGAATTTTGTCATTTGAAGAGATAATTTCTTCAATTTTTTGAGTTGCTTGATTGTTATTGTCAAAATTAAAAGTTATTATATTTTGATTTACAAGTTTTGCTCCTTGAGATAAAAATTTAGAATAATTTCCTATTGTTATGAGTATATCCACTTTTTCCATAGCAATATATCTTCCGGTTTCAAAATGAATTTCCTTGGAGCGGTTGCCCAGCTCAAGCATATCTGCAATTACTACTATATTCTTTCCCTCATTTGGTAAACTTTTAAGTATACTAACTGAACTTTTAACTGAATCCGGACTTGCATTATAAGAATCATCTATTAATATTAAATCTCCGAGTTTTGAAATTTGCTGGCGCATTTGTATATTTTTAAAATTTAAAAGACCTTTTTTTATATCGTCAATATGAACACCCATGTCCATAGCAACAGAAATGGCTGCAAGTGCATTGTAAACATTATGCATTCCTAAACATGGAATGGTTATATTTTCTTTTAACGTAGGAGTACATAAAACAAAACTGGTCGAACTTTGATTTGAAAATATATCTTCACATCTATATTTATATACTCCGTTTATTCCGAATTTTACGATTTCAGCTTCACTTGAAATTTTTGCAAGCAATGGAGAATCACCGTTTAAATAAAGTTTTTTATTTTCTCCTTTTACTATTTTGGATTTTTCACTACAAGTTACTTCCATAGATTCAAAATTTTCTATATGAGAAAGACCTATATTTGTAATAATTCCTATATCAGGATCGGCTATTTCTTGCAGCCTGTCCATTTCCCCGATTCTGCTTATTCCCATTTCTATTACTGCAATTTGATAAGTGCTGTCAAGATTAAAAAGGGTTAAGGGGAGACCTATTTGACCGTTGTAATTTCCACTGGTTTTTAAAACCTTTAAATTTGATCCGATTGCTGAAGCAATCATTTCTTTTGTTGTTGTTTTTCCAACACTTCCGGTAACTCCTATGATGGGAATCTGAAATTTTTTTCTGTAGTATTTGGCTAAATCCTGAAGAGCTTTTATGCTGGATTCAACTTTTATAATAGATCCGTTTATTTTTTCGTTTAAATCTTTTTCAGTAAATGATAAAGAAGCTCCGTTTTCGAAAGCATTTGCAATAAAATTATGACCGTCGGTATTTTCTCCTTTTATAGGAACGAATAAACATCCCGGAGTTACTTCCCTTGAGTCTATGCATACTGAATCTATGGTTTGATTTGTATTTCCAGAAATAAGTATACCGTCAGTTGCATCAAGTATTTCCTTTATGCTTATTTTTTCCATAATGTTCCTCGATTCATATTTTAATTTTTTATATTTTATTTATTTAGTATTTCTTTTATTACTTCCCGTTCATCGAAAGGGTATTTAACCCCTTTAATTTCTTGGTAATCTTCATGACCTTTTCCGGCAAGAATTATAATGTCACCTTCCAAAGCATTTTTAATGCAAAATTCAATAGCTTTTTTCCTGTCTGGTATAATAGTATATTTTCCTTTTGTTTTTTTTATTCCTACTTCTATATCATTTATAATTTCGAGCGGGTCCTCAAATCTTGGATTGTCGCTTGTTATAACTGAAAAATCAGAATATTTTCCACATACTTCACCCATTTCGTATCTGCGAATTTTAGGGCGATTTCCTCCTGCACCGAAAAGTGTTACTATTCTTTTAGGACTATACTTCTTAAGTGTTTTTAAAATATTTTCCATGCTCACTGCATTATGGGCATAATCTATAAACAAGGAATATTTGCTGTTTTTTATAACAGGCTCGAATCTTCCTTTTACAGTTGTGGATTTAATACCTGATATTATGTTTTCGCTTGACATACCAAGTAAGTCACAAGTTGCACAAGCTGCGAGGGAATTGTAAACATTGAATTCCCCTGGTATTGAAATCGAAATTTTTTCTATATTTAGGTTTCCTGTTAATTTAAATGATGTTCCGACATATCCGTTTTCATTTATTAATTTTATAGAAGTCGCGTTATAATCAGAACTCTTAGCTATTCCGAAAGTTTTAATTTCACATGTATGATTTTTTATTATTTCTCTATAGTCTTCGTCATCTTTATTTATAATACCAATTCGACATTTTTTAAAAAGCAAACTTTTAGCTTCAATATATTCTTTATAGTCTTTATGCTCATATTTCCCTATATGGTCACTTGAAATATTTGTAAATATCCCTATGTCGAATACTATATTATCCAGTCTGTTTCTTACAAGTCCTATTGATGAAGCTTCGATAACAGCATATTTGCACCCTTCGTCAGCCATTTTTCTAAAATATTTTTGTACATCATAGGACTCGGGTGTAGTATTATTCAGTGCAGCTACTTTTCCGTCTAAAATTACTCCTATTGTTCCTATTACTCCTACTTTAAATCCACTTGATTCCAAAATAGATTTTATCATAAATGAAGTGGTAGTTTTACCTTTTGTTCCTGTTATTGCAATTGTTTTGAGCTCTTTTGAAGGATGTTTAAAAAAATTAGCGGACATGTATGAAAGTGCTTTTCTCGTATTTTCAACCTTTATCACAGTCACTCCTGCAATCGGAGTATCTTCTTCGACTACGATAGCTTTTGCTCCAAGCTCGATTGCCTGAGGAATAAAATCATGACCGTTTGAATTTACACCTTTTAAGCACACGAATATGCAATCTTTTTTTACTTTTCTTGAATCATAAATTATATCTGAGATTTCTATGTCTGTGTTTCCGGCAATGTTTGTTGTTTTTAAGTTTTCAATAATTTTGTTTAAATTCATAATTTCTCCCTTTCGGAATAATAGTAATTCATAAAGCAGCCTTATAACAAATTATACTTGAGTATATTTATTTATGCAAGTGTAGTAAAAGTTTAGCGGTTATCAGTTTGTTTTAATAAGTATAAGAGTTATTAACTCTGAAAGTACTGTTTTTGGATCAATGTTTGTTGATTTCAATTTTTCATCTGCCCGGATAAAATAAAAGATTATTTCTTCAATTTCTTTTAAGCTTAAATTTGTCGCTGATTTTACGGCATTTTTGATTCTGAATTCTTTCTTTTTATAATCAAAAATCTCAAGAAGTTTTTCCGGTGACTCTTTATTTTCTAAAAAAAGCTTAACTCTGTACATGTCAATATATTCTCCTAAAATAGCATTTAGAATATAAAGCGGTTCTTCCCCCTGAGAAAGTAAAGAGGAAAGTATATCAAAACATTTTTTTGCATTTTTTAAGTATAGTGCTTTTGAAAGTTCATACACATTTACCTTTTGCTTTGATTTCCAAATAATTTCAAGTGAACTTTCTTTTATAGTGTTTTCTTTTTCGAATTCACATATTTTTTTGACTTCATTTTGTATTTCATGTATTTGGTATCCTTTACACATTTCAAGAATTTTTTTAACTTCCCGTTTTTCGATTGTTTTTCCATAATCTCGTCTGACCCAAGCTACTATTTGTCTCTCGATTGGAAAATCCTTCAAAGACAAATTAGAAAAAATGCCTGTGTCTTTTGCAAAATCTTGAATTTTTGAAAGTTTTAAATTATTTTTTGTGCCAACAGTAATGGATGTATTAATAATAATCACTACAGCAAATTCCGGAATATCTTTAAGAAGTTCTAGAAAAATTTTTATATCGTCATTGTTTATTTCCTCCCATGATAGGTTTTTAAGTATTATACACTTTCTTGCATTTGTAATAGGGAAAGTATTAAGTGAAGTTTCAAAGCCTTCGTTTGAAAAATTTTCTTCATTCAAAATAATATAGTCAAAAGTTGTGTAGTTTTCCCCTAAAGTACTTAAAATTATTCTGTTTTCAAAATATTTTACTAAATTGGGTTCCCCACATAAAAAATACAAATTTTTAAGATTTTGATTATCAAGACTGTTTTTTAATTGATTGTAATTCATTTCAGACATACTTTATTGAAACCTCCGAATTAAATATTTATTGTTCTTATTTATATCTATATAAACATTGCTTCCAAAAGACGTTTGGAATGTCTCTATATTGGTATCTGCAAGTTTAGCTTCAAATATTTCGGATGCTTCTTTTTGAGCTGAAATTATAAAATTTTTAGTATTTATTTCGTGGTAGTTAATAGGTAAACATGAGGCAATAAAAAAATCACATTCTTTGTAGTCTTTAGGTAATTTTTTAGCATCTCCTCCATTTAAACATACTACAAATTTGGTGTCTGAAATTTTAATCATCGCAAATAGATGATCATCTTCTGATTTTATGGTCTCTATTTCTATATTGCTCCAAAGCTTAGAAGAAAATATATTATTAAAATAAAATGTATTTGGTCTGTTTTTTAAGTTAGAGCTTCTAGGTATTAAAATATTTTCTGGATTATAATTAGAAATAACTTCATTTATATTTTTACTGTTTTCATCATCTGAAAGTATAGCGAGATAATCCCTTTTAAAAAATGATTGACGGAAAGTATATTCATCAAAAGGAGAATATTCTAAACTGTTTTCATAGTATACTACAGCAGCTTGCTTAAATCCTCTTGAAATCACCAGAGCCGAACCTTTGTAACAGTTGATAATCGCAACACGAGTTACGTCGTAATTGAAGGCTAAATAAGACAAAAAGCCTGAAAATAAAATTACAGCAGAGACAGAAAGAGAAAGCTTTAGCGCCTTTGTGTAGTTTTTAAGCATTAAGCTTATCGACAAGAGTATAATTATAAATGAAATTGAAAGTTTCACATAACCGTAATTAAGAGATATCATAGCAAATGGAATTTTAGCTAAAATTCCGGATATAAAAATTATTAACTTAGTTGTAATGCCGCATACATATCCTACGGGCATGGTTAGTATATTCGGGATAGAAAAAAGTTTAAGAAACTGAAAAATCGTTATTGAATTTAATAAAATGGTACTAAGAGGAATAAATATTAAGTTTGAAATTACAAATAATAATGAAAATTTTTTATAAAACCACGCAGCCATTGGAAAAGAAAAAATGCTAACTGAAATACTGACAGATATAGATGAAAGTACATAATTTAAGAATTTGTTTTTACTTTTTTCTCCTATTTTTGAAGTCAAATAATAGTATATTTTTTCTCTTAAAGTAAGTATTCCAAGTGATGCAAGAACACTCATCCACAGAGAAATATCCAAAGCTGCTCCCGGACTACCTAAGCATATTAATAATATTGAAAAACCTAAATTGTTGAGAGAATCGGATTTTCTAAAAAAAACAGTTCCTAAGCTACATATTATAAACATTATTCCCGATCTCATTACAGATGGCGAGAATCCTGTAAGTGCCATAAATAAAATTATTAGTAATGACGATAAAATTGCGGAGATTCTTTTATTAATTCTAAGTCTTTCTAAAATGAATAATAAAAAACCGGATAAAATTGATATATGTATTCCTGAAGTTGCTATTAAGTGATAAATACCTATTCTATCAAAATTATTTTTTACATCTACTGGAAAATTATGTTTTTCACCTAGAAAAAATCCATTCATTACATTTGCAAGCTTTTCAGAAAAAACACTTCGTGGTATAGAAAGCATTCTTTTTCTTAAATCAAAAATGATTTTATTTATACTGAAATTATCCGAAGTAGTTTTTACTTCATATGGTAAAAAACTTATTGCCGAGCCAAGAATATAAACGTTTTTGGACTTATAATATTGAATCCAATCGAAGGAATCACTGTTTTCTGGTAAGTGAAACCAAACGTGGCCGACAAATGTATCCAAATGATTTAATTCAAGAGGTGCTACGGAATAGACTTTAGTTTTAAAGGGTTTTATTTCTTTGCCGTTCAAAGATTTGATTTTTAAATCGTAATGGTAAGTATTATTTTTTTTATATGGCAAATCTATGACTTCGCCTGAGACCAAAAAATCTTTTTTATTGAGTGCCTGAACAGGTAATATATTTGATTTGTAATTTAAAAAATTTATAAGTACCGCAACAGAACAAGTTATTAAAGAAACAGAAACAGCTTTAAATTTTTTTGTAAGAAGTAAAATTATTCCAACCAGAAAAGCTCCACCTGAAATATATAGATAAAAATTTTCAGGTAGATACGAAGAAACAAACATTGAAATAAAATAAGAGAAACCTACTAAACAAAAAAATCTTTTCATGAAACTTTTAACCGTCCAAAAAAATAAAAACTCTTAAAGTTGAGTTTTTATTTTAAATTTGAAAAAACAGAAAACCGATTAACCCGGAGGCCATGCAAGTTTTCTTCCTGACAAAATATGAAAATGTAGATGATTTACTGTTTGACCGGAATTTTTTCCACAGTTACATACTAATCTGAAGTCATTTCCTATTCCTAAAATTGACTGAAGTTCAGAAATTTTAGTGAATATATGAGAAATTATTTCAGAATGTTCTTTTCGAACTTCAGCAAGTGAAGATATGTGAGTTTTTGGAATAGCCAAAAGATGTATCGGAGCTTGAGGATCTAAATCTTTGAAAATAATTATCTTATCATCCTCATATAATTTAGAAGATTTTATTTCCCCGTTTGCAATTTTACAAAATATGCAGTCCATAGCTTTATAAACCTCCATTTTTTACCACTTGAGTGTAAATTATATCTTAATAAGTGATTTTATTCTAATAGTACTTATGAAATTTGTCAAACTTTAAACATACAAGGATAAATTATTGATTTTATATCTTATTTTTGATAAAATGAGGTTAATAGGTTTTAATTTAGAACTTCAAGGTATCGCTGAGATAAAAAAGTTTGGTGTGTACATATATAGATTCTAAATTTTTATTAGGTGATTTTCTTCAATTTTGTTAATTATGACCTAAAATTATTTTTGAAAAGGAGTGGTTCATAGATGGATAAGACTAAAAACTCAAATGATTATGTTCGAGGTCTTAAAGATGGTATTCCAATAGGAATCGGTTATATTCCGCTTACTATAGCATGTGGTATAGCTGCAAGCAAGGCAGGTCTTAACTTTTTTATTTCGCAGTTATTGGCAGTAATGATTTACAGCGGATCCGGTCAAGCAACCGCTATAAAACTTTTTGAAAGCGGCGAAACTTCAATTTTAATGTATGCTTTAACATTGTTTGTAATGAATTGTAGATATATGCTTTTTTCTATATCTCTTTCTCAGAGACTTCACCCGTCAACAAGTATGCTTCAAAAAATTATTGTAGGATTTTTTAATACTGATGAGGTATTTGCTGTAGCAGTTAGGGAAAAGGGGTACATAACATCAAAATATTTCCTTGGGGTCGCAACTATCCCTTATATTTGTTTTGCTGTCGGTAATGTTTTGGGATTCTGTGCAAATGATTTATTACCTCATTCGGTAAGTTCTGCACTTGGAATTATGCTTTTTGCAATGTTTATAGCTCTTATAGTACCTGCGGCGAAAGAGTCAAAGCCTGTATTGAATGTGGTTTTAATAGCATTTGTACTTAGTGTAATTTTGGAATGTATTCCTGTAATCACAAAACATTTAACATCAGGTTGGATAATAATTATATGTGCAATTGTAACTTCTTTGATTGGTGCATGGCTCTTCCCGGTTTCAGAAGAAGAAAAGGAAGGTGCATAGTATGGATAACACTAAAATGATTTATGTTGCGTTTGTTTTAGGTGCAGTAGTACTTGCTATTAAATTACTACCTTTGATATTTTTAAAACATAAGATAAAAAATAAATTTTTGAATTCTTTTTTAGCATACATACCTTACGCAGTTCTTACTTCAATGACATTTCCTGAGGTATTTCATTCAACCTCAAGTATAGTTTCGGCTTCCTTCGGTGCTGTAGCTGCAGTAATTCTTTCGTATTTCGGGCAAAGTTTAGTTGTCGTTACTCTTTCTTCGTCTGCGATTGTTTTTATTGTAGAACAGCTCATGAGGCTTGTTGGATAAATAAAAATTATAAAGCTTTTTGCAGCTTAGAAGCCACTGATTTGCGATTTCAGTGGTTTCGTATATTTTTTATATTGATATATTATATTAAAATAATTTTTGGATAAGTATTGATAATATTTGACTTTATGTTATAATGAAAACATAAAGAACAGTTTTTAAAAAACTAATGTTTTGATTATAAATCAGTAAGGAGATAGTATATCGTGACTGATAGTAAAATTCCCAAATTAAATAAGTTTCAGGAGATGTTTTTCCCCGTTTATAGGTATGAGCTTAAAAAATTTATACCAATGAGTCTTCTTATGTTTGGAGTTGTTTTTATTTATCATTTGGTGAGAAATTTAAAAGATAATTTTATTCATTATAATTCTCACCTCTGGATAGGTGCGAGACCCGAAGAAACTGCCAGTTTGGTTAGTGCACTTAAATTTTGGTACGTATTGCCGTGTGCGGTTTTAACAGTTGCTGCTTTCACTGCTCTTATGAATAAGTTTGGTATAACAAAATCATTCTATATAACTATTTCTTCATTTATGGCTTTTTATTTTATTTACGGATTTATACTTTATCCCAATTTGGATTATTTAATTCTATCTGAAGAAAATATAACTTCAATTACATCTAATGTACCAACATTTTTCAGAGCGTTTATTACATGTTTAGCGAACTGGCCACTGACTATTTTTTATATAGTTTCCGAATTATGGGGAACTATGACAATTTCATTTTTATTCTGGCAATTTGCTAACAGAATAACAATGAAAAATGAAGTCAAAAGGTTTTTCGGGTTATTTTCATTACTTGCTAATTTTGGAACTATTTTAGCAGGAGTTACAGTAAAAAATTATGCAAACAATTTAGATGTCGGGCACGTAAGAATTTTAATGATAGGGGTTTTAGTCACAGGATTTATAATCCTTTCGATTTATACTTTTATTAACAAAATAGTTTTAAAAGATCCTTTGCTTTATGATGAAAGTAAAGTATCTAAGAAGAAATCAAAAAAAGTTAAAGCGAGTGCTACAGAAGGAATAAAAATTTTAATGAAAAATTCTTATTTTATGCTGATTTGTGTTTTAGTATTATCCTATGGAATATCAATAAATTTCTCTGAGATAATAATGGTTTCAAGCATGAAAGAAGTATTTACAAGAGCAGAGTATGGTAGTATGCAGGGAAATCTTTCTATATGTACAGGTGTATTTGCCGGAATTATTATACTTTTCAGTAATGGTATTTTAAGAAAGTTTTCATGGAAAGTAGGAGCTATTATTACTCCATTAGTGTTTTTAATTGGCGGAGGATTGTTTTTGTCGATGATTCTTTATAAACAATTTGTAAGCGCAACAATTTTTGGAATGTCTTCTGCTGTGGTGGCTGTTTGGTGCGGAGTTGTTTATGATTCTTTAGCTAAAGGGGTTAAATATTCTCTGTTTGATTCGACAAAAAGTATGGCTTATCTTCCTATTGATGAAAATGAAAGAAATAAAGGACAAGCTGCAGTTGAGATTATTGGTGGACGAGCAGGCAAAGCAGGCTCTTCAATTATTCAGCAAATATTACTTTCTTTCCCGAAAACTTTAACGACTGTAACGGGATCTGTTTCCGGATTGCTTGCTCATAGTCCTACTATAGCATCTGCATTTTTAAGTACTGTTATTATATGGATAGTAGCGGTTCTCAAATTAAACGATAAATATGAGAAAAAAATAAAAGAGAATGAAACTTCTTTATAAAATTTAAAAGGGCTCGAATGCCCTTTTTTTATATTCAATTATAAAATATAAAAAAATACACCTTATTTTAGTTTTTAGGTGTAAATTTATGATACTTAACTATTTAAATATACAGTATTTTTCAATTTTTGAAATTTTATTTTGGTCTGTACTGTTTAATATTTTTCCACAAATAATATTAAACTAGAAAATTGTTGCAATAATCATAATGGTTTCTATATTGGTTGTAGCAGCCGGAATTTTGAAATAATAAGATAATAAGGAATTGTGCTTACACTTGGAGAAATTTAATTAGATAAAGTAAGCATCGAAAGAGATTTTATAGGTGAGTTAATGAAATATTTATTGCTACCGCCGGAAACTTTAGAAAGATTTCTTTCACAAGTCTTTTTTATTGAATAGGCAAGTAATCTTGTTATTTCTATCTCAAATTCATGAAAATTTCCTTTAAATCCATATTTTTCACAAAAAGAAAATACTTCTTCAAGTGTATTCATTTTTTTAAAATTATCTTTTAATTTTTCATTTTCTATTATTTTAGTTATGGTGTTTATTAAACTGTTAAAATTTTCATTCAAAATTATCACCTCGTAAATTATTAAAATGTTTAACGGTTATAATGCTGTTTATATACTCTTAGATTTGTTATAACCTGAAATTTTACTAAATAAAAAAGCAGCACGCATAACCACAGAAGGCCATGCAATCATAATTTTGGAAATTAAAGAGAGGTTATTTTGATTGGCCTGAATAGAAACTGCATTTATTTTTGGAGCAGGATTTAAGTTTAGGTTTGAAGCATATGCTGATTGAAAATAGGGGAAAATGCTTGTTGATAGAGACAACAAGGAAAGATTTAAAGCTATACACCTTCTAAAAGTTTTATAGCTTTTTCGTTTCAATTTCTTTTTTGAATTTCTTTTTATGTACATTGAAAACTCCTTTTGCATTTTTGAAATAATATTATTTTATTATGTTAACACTTAATTTAAAAAGTGTCAAGGAATCTATAAAACAAAAACATGCCGCTTTTAAACGGCATATTTTTGAAATTTAATTTATAAGGTACGATTTGATAAGTGCTTTTAGGAGCTCATACCGATCGACTTTTTGTATTATACTCCGAGCATTATTGTGAGTAGTAATATAGGTTGGATCTCCGGAAAGCAAATACCCTGCTATTTGATTAATAGCATTGTAGTCTTTTGCAACTAAAGAATCGTATACTGAGGTCAAGATATCTTTTAAATTAACATCTGTTTCAAGTGAAAAAGTTATTGTTTCGTCGCTCATTTTGTCACCTCAAATGTATATTTTATGAATTTAACCATTAGTCATATATTATATAGTATATGAAATGATTTTCAAGTAAATATTTCATTAAATTATTTCTTTTATTGCATTTAATGCCAAAATATAACTGTTTTTGCCGAATCCTGTAATTTGTCCTACACAAACTTCTGAAATAACAGAATGCCGTCTGAATTCTTCACGATTGTAAATATGAGTCATATGGACTTCTATAAATGGTATCCTTGTGAAGGATATCGCATCTCTCAAAGCATAACTGTAATGAGCAAGGGCTCCGGGATTTATTATTACTCCGTCAAAATTGTCTTTTGAATTCTGTATTTTGTCTATTAAAGCTCCTTCCCAGTTACTTTGAAAAACTTCGCAATTTATACCAATTTTTTCTCCATGTATTTTTATTTGAGATTCAATACTTTCAGCTGTTTCTTCTCCGTAAATACTTTTTTCTCTTATTCCCGTCATATTTAAGTTTGGCCCTAAAATTATTTCGACGTTTTTATTTCTCATCGGTTTCATCCTTTAAAGATTTTACTTAGTTTTAAATATGAATACTTTTATTTGAAATTAAATTTTTTTTAATATATTTTTCCAAAAATCTCTTAAATCTTAAAAAAATACCGCTATTTTTTTCTTCCAATGGATTAACAAGTAAAGATTTTAATTTAAGTGAGTTTGCAGCTAAAATATCGGTAAATATTTGATCTCCTACCAATAAAGTATTTTGAATAGGTGTATTTATAAATTTTATGGCTTTTTTCAGTCCTAAAGGAAGAGGCTTCATTCCGAGATAAATATATGGTAGACCGATTTTTTTTGCAAAGACTTCGACTCGATTTTTGAAATTATTTGAAAGTATAATTATTTTTATATCATTTTCTTTGATTAAATTAATCCATTTTATAATACTTTTTTCTGGATTTTTTGTTTTGTGTGCAACCAAAGTGTCATCAACGTCAATGATTATACCGTTTATGTTTTCAGATTTCAAAAAACTTATTGTTATATTAGTTACTTTTTCTGTGAAATAAGTGGGGCAGAAGATCAATTGTATAACCTCCGTTAAAAAATAGTTTACAAATTCATACCCCTCAAGAATAAAATTCCTTGAGGGGAGTTAAAATTTAATTATCTGTTGCCGTAATATCTACCCATCTTTTTGTGTCTGCGTGCTTCTTTGGATTTCTTTTTGCGCTTTACGGAGGGTTTATCATATGCTTCCCTTTTACGGATTTCGGAAATTATTCCCGAACTTTGTTTTTTAAACTTCCGAAGTGCACTTTCCAAAGATTCGCTCTTTTTTGAAAGATGCTTAGAGTTTTCACCATTTAATGAATCATTTAACTCTTCTGTTGCTTTAGAATCAGAGTTAGAATCATTCATGACTGATTTTTTTTGTTCTTCCACTTGCTTCCCTCCTATCCGCTAAAAAAGGATTTTTATACATGTATATTACAATATATCAGCATGTTTGGCTTTTTTTGTGCAATAATCAACCAATAATTGCTTTGTATAAGAATATACGCAAATGATTATACAATACTTTGATTTATATTGTCAAGATGTACTATGTAATATATATTTTTTAATTGAAGAAATAGAGAAAATGTAAATTTTATAGAAATCGTCAAACACTTTACATACTTCCGAAAAACGATTATAATTTTTATTGTTACTTTTTAAAAAGGAAGGTTTTTATGGAGTTTGAAAAGGTTTCGGTTGTTGTTCCTATTTTAAATGAGGAAAAATACATAGCGAATTTTTTAGATTCCCTTTTATCTCAAGACTACCCGAAAGATTGTTTAGAAATAATTTTGGTGGATGGAAATTCAGATGATAAAACAAGGGAGATAATAAATCTTTATTTGAAAAAATATGATTTTATTAAGCTTTTGGAAAACGATAAAAAAACTGTTCAATATGCTATGAATATAGGAATAAAAAATTCTTCTGGAGACTATATAGTAAGAATGGACGCACATGCTTGGTATGCAAGTGATTATATTTCAAAATGCATTGAATATATTAAATCTGTTGATGCACAAAATGTCGGCGGACCGACAGTTGTGAAAGGGAAAACCCATATACAAAAAATAATTGCCGCTGCTTATTCTTCTCCTTTTGCCTTAGGAGGCGGAAAACATTATGATCCTGACTTTGAGGGTTATTGCGATACTGTTTCGTGGGGATGCTTTAAAAAAGAATATTTAATGGCGATAGGAATGTATGATGAAAGACTTCCCAGAAGTGAAGATGATGATTTAAATTTGAGAATTTCAGAAAGCGGAGGAAAAATTTTTATTACTCCAAAAATAAAAAGTGAGTATTATCCAAAAGAAAGTTTTTCAAAGCTTTTTAAACAGTACTTTAATTATGGTGTATGGAAAATAGCAGTAATAAAAAAGCATAAAAAAGTGCCGAGAATAAGTCAGCTTGTTCCTATGGCTTTCGCGGGGTTTTTAGTTTCTTTTTCATTATTTTCACTGTTTTCAAAATTTTTTTTGGTTATGCTTTTACTTGGGCTACTATTATACATGAGTGTTAATTTGTATTTCTCTTTTAAAAGTAAATCACTTAAAAGTTTTTTTGATAAAATCCTTTTGTCGTGGGCATGTTTTGTTATTCATTTTTCATATGGACTTGGGTTTTTCAAAGGTGTATTTAAATTTATGGGGAGTGAATGGTAAGAATATGTATTCGGAAGAAGATTTTCCTTTAAAACCAATTTCATTAAGCGATGAACAGCTGAGAAAGCTACAGATGAAAAGCTTGGAAATTTTAGTGTATTTTAAAAAATTTTGTGAATATCACGGTCTTCTGTTTTACCTTTGTGGCGGATGCTGTATAGGTGCAATCAGACATAAAGGGTTTATCCCTTGGGACGACGATGTAGATGTTTTTATGCCAAGAAAGGACTATGAAAAGTTGCCTATTCTTTGGGAAAAATATGCAGATAAAGAAAAATATTCATGTTTAAGAACTAATAAAAATGAATTTATAGGCAATGTAATGACGACTATTGTTGACAATCAAACTGAAGTTATTCGCCCATGGCAAAAAGGTAAGGATGGACATAAAGGTGTAATGATGGATGTACTTCCACTTGATGGTTGTGCTCCCAGAGGAATAAAAAGGAAAATGCAAATGATTTACAGCATGATTTTTTCCCTTTATTGTTCAAAAATGGTACCGGTTAATCACGGTAAACTTGTTTCTGCAGTTTCGAAATTTCTCCTTTCGATTGTTCCTGGTGATAATCTTAAGTACAAAATTTGGAAGTTTGCCGAAAAACAAATGAGTAAGTATGAAATTTCGGACTCTAAATATATTACCGAGCTTTGTGCAGGACCTCATTACATGAAAAATGAGTATCCTAAAGAAATATTTGATAGTGCTGTTTTTAAAGAATTTGAAGGTCTTTTGATGCCTCTTCCGGTTGGATACGACAGTTATCTTAAAATTGCATTTGGTGACTACATGAAGTTGCCTCCCGAGGAAAAAAGAAAAGCACATCATGACATTGTTTATATGAATTTAGAAAATTATGGAGGCTAAAAATGATATTTGGAGCAATAGTTGCCGGAGGAGTGGGCAACAGAATGAATATGGCAGGTATGCCAAAACAGTTTTTGCCGCTTGGGAAAACCGAAAAGCCTATTATAATTCACACTCTTGAAAAGTTTATTTTAAGTGGTAAATTTGATTTTATTTATCTTGGAGTTCATAAAGAATGGATCGAGTATACACAAAAACTTCTCGAAAAATATAGTATAAGCTTTGAAAAAATTTTTATTGTTGAAGGCGGAGCTGACAGAAATCTGACTATTCTTAATATAATAAATGCAATTGAAAGAAATCATGGTAAAGATGATTTGAATATAATTGTGACGCATGATGCAGTAAGGCCGTTTGTTACGATTAGAATGATTGAAGAAAATATTGAAGCGGCAAAAAAATTCGGTGCTTGTGACACGGTTATTCCTTCGGTTGACACAATAGTTGAATCTAAAAACGGTGAGATTATAAGTTCTGTTCCTAACAGAAATTACATGTATCTTGGTCAAACTCCTCAAAGCTTTAATATGAGTAAGCTTAAAAAGCTTTATGAAAGTTTGAATAGCGAGGAAAAAAATGTTTTAACTGATGCTTGCAAAATTTTTGCGTTTAGAAATGAACCTGTTTCACTTGTTCAAGGTGATACATTTAACATTAAGATAACTACCCAAAGCGACTATAAAATTGCAAATGCGATAATAGGGGGTAATATGGTTGATTAATTATGTTTATCAGCTTGTTACACCCGGAAATTTTTCGGTTAAATATGAAGATATAGATCTTAGTAAAGGTGTTATAGTCAAGCCAAACTACATGGCTATTTGCCATGCGGATCAACGATATTATCTCGGTAAACGTGATTTAAGAAAATTAAAATCAAAACTTCCGATGGCACTTATTCATGAAGCTGTCGGGGAAGTGGTTTATGACTCTTCGGGAAAGTTTTATTGCGGTCAAAAGGTTGTGATGATTCCAAACGTTCCCGGAATTCCAAGTAAAACTATTTATGAAAATTATCAAAAAGGCTCAAAATTTATGTCGAGTGGTATTGACGGTTTTATGCGGGAACTTGTTTCGATGCCAAACGACAGAGTCATTCCTTTTGAAAATGTGAGTCCGGAAGTAGCTGCTATTTGCGAGTTTATTAGTGTTGGTGTTCATTCTTCTCGAAGGTTTGAGATTATTTCTCATGATATTAAAGAGAAAATCGGAATATGGGGAGATGGAAGTCTTGGCTTTGTTATGGCACTTATACTGAAAGTAAAGTTTCCAAAGACGAAAATAACGGTTATAGGAAGAGATATCTATAAACTTTCTCAGTTTTCTTTTGTTGATGAAGTTTATTTAGCCGAAGATATTCCAAGTGATTTTTATGTGGATCATGCTTTTGAATGTGCAGGTGGAAATGGTAGCTATTATGCGATTAAAGATATAATAAAATACATAAATCCTCAAGGCTCGGTTATGCTTATGGGGGTTAGCGAGAATGAGGTACCTATAAACACGAGAGATGTTCTTGAAAAAGGGTTGACTTTGGTTGGAAGCAGTCGTTCAGGAAAAAGTGACTTTGAAGAAGCGGTTAGGTTGCTTGAAATTCCTGAGTTTCAAAGTAAAATCAGAAGGATAATTTTTGAAGAATCTCCTGTAAACAGTGTTTTGGATATTCACAGAGTTTTCAAAAGCGATCTTAATACTTCATTCAAAACCGTTTTTAAATGGAATTTATAAAAAGGGAGGTACTTTAGTCTGAAAAAGAAAATTTGCTTTTTGGGATTTAGTTTATTTTCAATTGGTGGTGCTCAAAGAGTTACGATTTCTCTTGCAAATGATTTATGTGAAGAATATGAAACACATGTGATATCTATTTGCAAAATCGAAGATAAAGATAATTATTTTGTTGACAAAAAAGTTAAAGTTAAAAGCTTTGATTTACCAAACAATGCTCAAGCAAGAGAAGCCATCAAGTTATTTTTTAAATTAAAGAAGTATATAAATGAAAATAAAATAGACATTATTTTTATAGCAGGCTCACTGCCAATTCCGGTTGTTAGCATTTTGAGACCATTTATAAATGCAAAAGTTGTTTTTTGCGATCATGAAAATTTAGCCGGAAGAGATAAAAAATCGATTATTTTCAGGAAGATTGCTTGTATTATAAGTGACAAAGTAGTCGTTTTGACTGATGAAACAATGAAAGATTATAAAGAAAAAATCGGGGATTACAAAAATAAATTTATTCAAATTTATAACTCAATAGATGACTCTTTACTTGAAAAAAATATTGTTTGTGATATTAACTCTAAAAAAATTTTGTCCGTCGGCAGACTGAGCAAAGAAAAAGGATTTGATTTAGCAGTTGATGTAGCTAAAAAAGTTTTTTTAAATCACTCTGATTGGCAGTGGGATATTTATGGTGATGGGTCGGAAAAAGATGAAATTTTAAATAAGATTAAATTTAACGGTTTAGAAAACAATGTTTTTTTAAAAGGTTCAGACCCGAATGTGATTAAGAAATACAAAGATTACAGTATTTTTGTTTTACCTTCTTACAGAGAAGGCTTTGCAGTTGTTTTAACCGAAGCAAAATTAAGCGGTTTGCCTACTGTTAGTTTTGATTGCTCTTCAGGTCCTTCTGAAATAATTTCCGATGGAATTGATGGTTTTTTGATTCCGTGCTACAGCACAAAAATTATGGCAGAGAAAATTTGTAAACTTATAGAAGATCCTTTACTTAGAAAAAGTTTTTCAAAGCATTCTAAATATAATTTATTTAAGTTTAGTAAAAAGATTATAATAAAAAAATGGATTAACTTAATAGAAAATATTTGAAAATAATCGCTTTGAATATTAAAAATATCAGTTAAAAATTTTACTAAAACCTAATTTTTATAAAAAGAGGATGAGTAATGAATCAAATTTCAAATTTGAAACAAACTAACTTGTTTTATGAGTTCACACTCACTTGCTTAAGAGTTATTTCTTTTTTGATTTATGTTGTTGGATTTTTAGACGTTTCATACAACACAATGCTCACAGGTGTTTTGATTCTGTGGGGTTGCAATGTGGTGTACAGTTTGAGAAAATCTCGACTTTTGTTTTTGGTTTTCAATTTAGTTTTGTTTGTTTTTTTAATAAGCCGTCCGACTATAGATTTATTTCGTAAAGATATGTGGTGGCAATATAAAACGGCGGAAAACTTATTTTCGCTTGGCAGTCTTTATGTTTCAATGATTTTCTTATGGATTGGGTATTATGTTGGTGAAAAAATAATTAAAAAATGTGAAAATAAACCCAGAAAAATCAGCACACTTTTGAATGCTTCTTCTGAAAAAAAATTTACTGAAAATCTTGAGTTTATTTCTCTTACGTTGTTTTATATAAGCATTTTTTCGATTTTTGTTGTTGAGCTTGAAAAATTTTTATATATGCGTGGAAAAAGTTATGAAGAAATATATGTTTCTTTTAAGACACAGCTGCCTTTTTTTGTAAATGCCATTGCCTCAATGAATAGATATTTTTTATGTGTTTTTTTGGCTACAATGCCAACCAAAAGAAAGTCTGTTTTACCGCTTTTGCTTTATGTTTTTTCAGCAATTCCTTATTTTTTAATAGGTGCAAGATTTAAACTGGTTGTTAATGCGCTTTTTATGGTTGTTTATTTCATAATAAGAGAGATACTTGAAAATAAAAAAAGATGGATAGGAAGATTTGAAAAAACAATGTTCATAGTTTCCACTCCGCTTGTTATTGCATTTTTAGGAGCCTACAATTATATTAGAGAAGGTAAAAAAGTTGCTTATAAAGGTTTTTTTGATCTTATAGTTGATTTTTTTTATAAACAAGGGGTCTCGTTTGAAATACTTAAAATCGGTTATAAAACTTTACCGAAAATAAAATATACCGGATTTGTTAATTACACTTTTGGGGAGATTCTTGATTATTTAATGCACAGTAATATATCGAATTTGCTTTTTGGAACAAAAGCTTTTGAAGGAGGTCAAAATGAAACTCTAGGGCTTTATAGCAATCTTTTAGCACACAGAATGGCTTATACTGCCGCACCTGATTGGTTTTTGGCAGGTCATGGTTGGGGATCTTGTTATTTGCTTGACACTTATGCTGACTGGGGATATTTTGGAATAATAATATTCAGTATTTTTTTAGGAATTGTGTTTTCTTCAATGATGTATTTTATTAAAAAAGGGAAATTTGCATGTACAGTAGTACTTTTGATTCTTACGAGTATTTATTATTGTCCGCGCAGTTGTGCACTTTCTTGGATTAGTTTTGTAGTTTACTTGCAGTTTTATGTTCCGTTGGCAATGTGTTTTATTGGGGCGGTACTTCTGATAAAAAATTACAGCTTGAAAAATCAACTTGTTTGCAAAAGTGATGAATTTTAGTTTTTAATAAAGAAAGGTTGTGAACAGAGATTGCATATTTTGCATATCTCGGAAGTATGTTAGAACATTTTGGATTAGAAGACATTTGGGTAGTGGTTAAGAAAAAAAAGAATTTAATTGCAGCAACTTCAGTTTTATTTTTAATACTATTTAGCTTTAATGCTTATGGTAAACTCAAAAATTCAGCCGAAAGCAGTGAAGAAGGCAAACCAATTTATGCATATTCTCTTTCTTATTATGTTCAGCCGAATATTTCGGGAGTAAATCTTGAAAGTAAAGACGGTGAATTTTACAGGGGACTTCCAAATGATTATATAGCACTTTTAAGTACTGATGCTTGTGCAAGTTATCTTTATGATGGACTTAGTAAAATGTATTCTGAGGAATATTTGAAGAAAAACAGTGAATTTAATCCTAAAAATATTAAAGGACTACCTCCGGTACAAGCAACAAAAAACCTTTATAAAATCAAAAGATATAAAAGTACAATGATTTTTAATGTTTACGCGATTGCATATGATCAAGATCTTTCTCAATCAATTTCAAATATTTTGAAAGAATACATCGAAAATAATATTGAGCCTAAAGTTAAAGAAGCAAGCTTGGAACTTTCGGGTAAAGCAGTTAAAACAGTAAATTCTTCTGAAGAGTTAAGTGCAGATGATGAAGAATCGAAGAGCAATGTATCTTCTTTTTCGGGCAGTAAAAAAGTAATTAAAGTGTGCATCAAAAATATAGTTGTTCCTATGATTGGAATTTTACTTCTTTTGGTATTTGCTTTAGCATTTAAGTCGTTTTTAAATCCGACTATGAATAGAAAATCCGACTTTGCTACTTATGGTATTCCTATTATAGGTGAAATAAAAGATAAATAATAAAGGGGGAGAATATTATAATGTTTGGTTTCAAAAAAAAGTCTGCCTACAATAAAAAAGAATCTTACAAATACATTGCAAATAATTTGATTTGCGCTTCGAAAGAAGAAAATAAAAACATTTTTGCTTTTGTTTCTTCAAGTTGTAATCTTAATGAGATAGTCATTAACATCGGAGAAGAAGCTGGCAAGAAAGTTAAAACTCTTGTTGTAAATGTTTGCTTTGATGATAAGGTTGAAGGCTTTTCAGATTCAAAAGATATAAAAGTTATAAGTATAAATGGATTGGCTGAAAAATTTAAAGATGACCTTTTAAAATATAAATCTGAATTTGATTTGGTTTTAGTTTCTTTGAATTCGATTCTTACAAAAGCCGAAGCTTTTGAATACGCAAAAATTTGTAAAGAAATAATAATTGCCGAAAAATGCACAGAGTGTTACTATTCAGATTATGAAAATATGCTTTCCGGGTTTAAAGCAGCGGGAATTAATCCACGAGGAGTTATAGCAGTTTGCTAAGCAGGTTGTAAAGATTAGAAAGGATAAATATGAGAACAGAAAATTCAATCAGGAATATTATAGTCAGCTGTATATCTTACGGCATTTTGTTTGTCGGCTCATTTGTTACCCGCAAAATTTTTGCGACGGCTCTTGGGCTTGAATATGTTGGAATTGATGGTGCTTTTACAAGTGTTATTTCTGCACTTGCGATAGTTGAGATGGGCCTTGGTGTCGGAATAGTTTATAAACTTTATAAACCGATTGCCTGTAAAGACTGGACTCAGGTCTCTTCGATTTTATGTTTTCTTCGCAAGTCTTATGTAATTATCTCGGTAACGGTTTTAAGCCTTGGAGTAATGATTGCTTATTTTGTTGTTCAGCCGATTAAAGAGGATTTTTCTAAAATATGGCTTATTAAGATATTTATCCTTTATGTTTTGGATGTTGTTGCTTCTTATTTGTTTTCTCATAAAAGATCAATGTTTATTGCTGATCAAAAAAATTATGTGAACAATTTAATTCATATTTTTGCTCAGGTTTTAATGTTTATTTCTCAAATTGCTGTTCTTAAAATTTTTTGTTCGTTTGAAGCTTATTTAATTTGCCGAATTGCTTGCAGATTGGTTGAAAATATATGGATTTCTTATAGATTTGATAAGAATTACAGTTTTATAAATTTGAAAAACAAAAGTGATTTGCCTGAAATAGAAAAGAAAGATCTTTTCAGAAATATAAAAGCTATGCTTCTTCATAAAATTTCCGCTTTTGGTGCAACAGGTCTTTCAAGTCTTATAATAGTTTATGGCGTTGGACTTAAAGAAACCGGTGTTTATAACAATTACATGTTAATTGTAACGGCAATCATGACAATAACTAACGAAATTTTTAATAGTATTGTTGCAAGTTTTGGAAATCTTTTGAATACTTCATCTGCTAAAGAAAAGGTTTATAATAATTTTAATGCTCTTTATTTTCTTAATTTCTTGATTTATTCTTTTGGAATAAGCGCTTTTGTATGCGTTATAACACCTTTTATTGAACTTTGGACAGGCATTGGATCTGCTTTTGATATTACAACTGTTCTTTTTATTGCGGCTTACCTTTATATTTATGGAATTCGACAATCTTTAACCATGGCTAAAGTAAGTGCCGGAATTTACGATCCTGATAAGTATATTTCACTTGTAGGTTCATTAATAACTTTAGTTTGTTCATATCTTCTTGTTAATCCAATGGGTGTTTCAGGTGTTATGCTTGGAAATATAATAGGAATATTTTTAATTCCTTACATAGTACAGCCTTATCTTGTTTATACAATGGTTTTTCATAAAAGTTCGAAATCTTATCACTATAGATTTGCTTTTTATACAGTTCTTACTACACTTTATCTTGGAATCTCGTATTTCATTTGCAACAATTTGAACTTCATTCAAAGATTCAAGGAAAATATAGCGGAATTTCTAATAATGTTCCATATAGGACCTCAGAGTGCAAGTTTAATTGCATGCATTGCTGTTAATTTCATTATATGTTTAATTATTCCCAACACTTTAAATATTGCTATATTTGCACGTACTAAAGAATTTAAAAAACTTTTTTCTTCTGCTAAATCAGTTTTATGTAGACGGTAAAAAGAAGGGAGGAGAATTTAAATTTTTAATTCAATAATATCCGATTTATATTATATTTACGAAATTTTAGTTTCAGCTACTATTTATGTTTGTCAAATTATTATTCCTTTACTTGCAATAGTTATAGCCTTTGGATGTTTTGATTCACTTTTTAAAAATTTAAGCAAAAAGAGAACTTTAATATCTCTTTACGACAAGGTAAATAAAAGGTACATACCAATATATTACTGGGAAAATTCCATAGGGAGAAACAGACATTGTGATGTAGTTGTTGACAGCCCTATGGCTTCAAGGGATCATGCTGTTCTCTATAGGCGAGAAGAAGGTTGGTTTATTTCAGATACAAACTCCAAATGCGGTGTGTTTTTGAACGGAAAGGTTATAAAAGAAGACAAGAAAGTTTTTATAAATGATTCTATAAAAATAGGTGGTATAGAATTTACACTTTGTAAGTCGGGTGAAAAAAATAGCAGTAAATTGAGTTCCCGAAGTTTTTATCATCCGGCATTTTTGATGATACTTATTTTAATATTTCATGCTTTAGCAACATTTCAGCTTTGTCTTAGCGGAAAAGAATTTAATACCGGTCCAATTGTAATTTTTTCGATTGTTCAAGGGATTATATGGCCATACTACTTTTTTACAAGGTATATTTTTAGAAGAAGTAATTTTGAACTTGAAATACTTGGATTTCTTTTAAGTATTGTTGGCATTACCACTACAGCTTCAGTTGATGTATCTTTGTCGTACATGCAGATAACTGCATTTGCAGCAGGACTTTTACTTTTTTGGTTTATGATATTTTTTACTAAAAATCCGGATTTTGCAATGAAATGCAGGCCATACATAGCTTTTTTGGCAATAGCATTTTTAGCGGCTAATTTAGTTTTCGGAAAAGTAAAAAACGGATCTCAAAATTGGATTGTTCTCGGATCTGTTTCTGTGCAACCTTCTGAGTTTGTAAAGGTAGCATTTGTTTTCTTTGGAGCTTCAACTTTAAAAGGCCTTCAAACAACGAAAAATTTAACTGGATTTATACTTTTTTCATGTGTTTGTATGGGTGCACTTTTCCTTATGGGAGATTTCGGAACAGCATGTATTTTTTTTGTTTCCTTTGTGATTATTTCATTTATGAGATCGGGAAGTATAAGAACAGTATTTTTAACTGTTGCGTCATCCTTGATAGGAGTTTCGCTTATTTTTAAATTTAAACCTTATATAGTCACTCGTTTTTCAGCTTGGAGACACGTTTGGCAACACACAGAAGACATCGGCTACCAACAGTCTAGAGTGCTTGCATATATGGCAAGCGGAGGACTTATAGGAATGGGAATAGGAAAGGGATGTTTAAAATACGTTTTTGCAGCTCCCAGTGATTTGGTTTTCGGCATGGTTTGCGAAGAATGGGGAATAATTTTTGGCTTTACTATATTGATTATAATTGCATTTATTGCTGTTTATGCGAGACTTTTGAGCGGAAGAAGTAGGTCTGCATTTTACTCTATTGCTTCGTGTGGAGCAGCGGGTATAATGGTGTTCCAAATGGTCATGAATGTTTTCGGAAGTACTGATTTACTTCCGCTTACAGGTGTAACTCTTCCATTTGTGAGTTTAGGCGGATCAAGTCTTGTTTCAATGTGGGGATTGCTATCTTTTATAAAATCAGCCGATGACAGAACTTATGGATTAAAAAAATAAATATAAAAGGTAATTATTATGGGAAATATAAAAATAAGGTCTTTTATGCTTTACTTTATTGTTATAATTTTTTTTGTGGGTTTAGGGGTATTGTCTTATGAATTTGTTTTAGAGGGTAAAAAGTGGGCTTTTTCCCCTATTAACAGGCATCTTTCTCAAGGATCGTCTTCACAGGGTAAAATACTTGACAGAACAGGAAAAATTTTGGCAAGTGTTGAAAATGGTAGCAGAAAATACTGCGAAGATGAATCAATAAGAAAATCTCTTTTACATACTGTGGGGGATGGGTCGGTTTTAATACCGTCGTCTATTCAATCAAGATATATATCTGAACTTTTTGGATACAACTTGGTAACAGGTTTTGGTGCGCCTCCGGTTTTCAGTATGAGTAAAAATATAACTTTAACTCTTGACGGAGAAATTTGCGGAAAAGTCAGTAAAGATTTTAAAGATAAGAAAGGAGCTGCTCTTGCTTATAATTATTTAACAGGTGAAGTTCTTTGTATGGTAAGTCTGCCTACATATGATGTTTGTTCAAGACCTTCATCAACGGAAATAAAGAGTGAAAAATATGAAGGAGTTTATTTAAATAGAGCACTTAATGCTTCTTATACACCCGGATCAATTTTTAAAATTTTTACCACAGCTGCCGCGATTGACTATACACCGGACGCAGAAAAAAAGATTTTTTCATGCGAAAAAGTAAAACTTGTTGATGGAGAAAAAGTCGTTTGCATGAAAAATCACGGTAAAATAAATTTAAAAAATGCTCTTTGTAAATCTTGCGATATAGTATTCGGGGATATTGCAGTAGATCTCGGAAAAGAAAAAATGACTAAAAAAATGGAAGAGTTTGGGTTTAATAAACAACTTTATTTTGATAATTTGGAAATTTCAAAGAGTGTATATACTTTGGAAAATGCTACAAAAGGAGATTTAGCATGGTCTGGAATAGGGCAATATAAAAATACTGTAAATCCAATGCATATGCTTAAAATAATGGGAGCAATAGCAAATTCGGGTATATGTATAGAGCCTTATATTGTTAAATCTATGGATATAGATGAAAAGGGAAGTAAAAAATTATCAGAAAATAATAATATTAAATCTACTGTATTTATGAAATCTCAAACAGCAGATAAACTTAAAGAAATGATGAGATATACAGTTAAAAATCAATACGGGGAGTCAAAATTTCCAAATATGTGTGCTAAAACAGGAACTGCAGAAGTAGGAGATGGTAAACCGCCACATGGTTGGATGGTTGGATTTTCAAATGATAAAAATTTTCCGATTGCATTTGCGGTTGTAGTCGAAAACGGTGATTTTGGAATAAAATCTGCAGGACCTATAGTTTCATCAATGATAAAGTATTTGAAGTCGTGTTTTTAAAATATTTAAGTTTTAAATTTTTCTTGACTATTTAATATTTCAGATATAGTATTATAATGAGTGTCACAACTTATTAAACAAAAATTACATAGGAGGTAATTTATGAGCGATTATGTTCTTGAAACTAATGGTCTTAGTAAAGTTTACGGTCGCAAAAAAGCTGTTGATAACCTAGACTTAAAAGTAAGAAAAGGTGATATATATGGCTTTATAGGAAGAAACGGAGCAGGAAAAACTACTGCTATTAAACTTGTGGCCGGGCTTGCGAAGCCAAATGAAGGTGTGATAAACCTTTTTGATAGCAGTAATTTAAGTGAAGGCAGAAAAAAAATAGGTGTTGTTATTGAAAATCCTGCCTATTACCCTTATATGACTGCACGTCAAAATATGGAAGTACAAGCATTTATGAAAGGAGTTAAGGATATTAAGGCTATTGATTATATCCTTGAATCTGTTGGACTTTCAGACACAAAAAATAAAAAAGTAAAAAACTTTTCTTTAGGTATGAAACAAAGATTGGGTATTGCTTTTGCTCTTGTAGGAGACCCTGAATTTTTAATTTTAGATGAACCTATTAACGGTCTTGACCCTATGGGAATAAAAGAAATAAGAGATTTGATAATTAAATTAAATAAGGAGTCCGGTATTACTGTTTTAATATCGAGCCATATTTTAGGGGAACTTTCTAAAATGTGTACCGCTTATGGTGTTATTTCAAATGGTGAACTTATTTCTCAGGTTACTGAGGAAGAGCTTAAAAATCTTGTTAAACCTTTCGTCAGAATAAAAACAAATAATCCTGAAAAAGCTGCCGATCTTATAAAGTCTGAACTTAAAATTTCGGAAATTGAAATTAAAAGCGGATATATTTATGTTTATGAAGGAATTGACAGACTTATAGAAATGAATATTTTACTTGAAAACAATGATATTATAGTTGAATCTATTTCAAAACAAGAAGGAAACTATGAGGATTATTTTATAAGTCTTATGGAAGGAGAAAATGCCAATGATTAATTTGCTTAGAGCTGATTTTTATAAACTTATCAGAAGAAAATCTTTTTATATTTGTGCATTACTTGGAATGATTCTTTCTGGATTATCTATATGGAGTTTGAATTTAAGTTTTAATGGTATGCCGGCTTCACTTTTTGGATACAATGCTTCTACAGCGATAAGCTACGGAATAACCGCAGGAAGTCTTTTTTGTCTTATATTTGTTTCTATGTTTGTTTCAGGTGAATTTTCTTTTGGAACTATGAAAAACATTATCTCTAGCGGTCAAAGCAGAATCAATATTTATCTTTCAAAGATGATTATGACCCTTATGGTTGTAACTGTATATACTATCTTATGTGGAATTGTTGCTTTTGTTGTTGGTGGAGTATTTTGGGGATACGAAGGAATTTCAAGAGATGATTATCTTAACATTTTAAGGATGATAGGACTTGTAATTGCAGTTGAATTTTCAATGAACAGCTTGTATGTGATGGTTGGTTTCTTAGTTAGAGGAACAGGTGGAACAATTTCAATTAACGTTCTTATGGGAATGATTTTTAGAGATTTTATTTTACCACTTTTAAATGCAGGAGTTTACAAACTTTTTGAAAATTCTGATTTTGATGCTACAAAATACTGGCCGAATACATATATGTCTCCTTTCCTTTCTTTGACTGTAGAAAGCAAAGATATAATTATGGGCTTGACAGTATGTTTGGTTGCAATATTAATTAGTTCTGCTATAGGGATTTTCACATTTGTTAAAAGAGACATCAAGTAATGAAATTTTATTTAATAAAATTAAAGCTACAGGTTTAAATCTGTAGCTTTTTTGATTTGCTGAAATGAATATGTCCTCAAGTCAGACAAATATCATTTTTGTAGTTTTGAAGAATATACTTTATTTTTTAGATTGAACTTAATATTTAAATTAAATTATCTTAATAATAATTATGTTTTTCTAAGAAATATTCATTTTTATTTTGTTGAGATTTGTTTTTTAAATATTTAAAATTGTAAATGTAAAGAAAAACATTTCAAAAAGGAGTTGTTTTAAATGAATAAAGAAAAAATTCATACACTAGTTCAAGAAAGTTTGGGTGGAAGAGTACTTGAATATAATTTATATGAAGACAACAGAAATTACGGAATAGAATTGACTTTAAGCTCAGATTCTTTGAACGAGAAAGTAAAAATGGATAATATTTCTAATAATAAAGAAATGGTAGTTGAATTGATTGATTATCTTTACGAAAATGCTGTAGACACCATTCATGCTAAAGATGTAATTGAAGATTATATTAGTTCTTTATAAACTTAATAGGAGAGTTTTCTATTAAGAAATTATACTCATTGAACTTTTTGGAACATATTTTATTAAATTTATTAAAAGGTCCTATTTCATCCAAAAAATCACTGTATTTATTTTCCAAATTAACTGTATAAGAAAAAACTTTTCTTACATATGTATAAGCAAGTTTGCGGACTTCTTGGGTATTTTCAGTATTTTCGAATATGGGAATAAGAAAATTGATGCATACGTTTATGATTAAATTCCAACAGGCTTTTAAAGTTTTGAAGTTGTTTCCGGATGAAATTATACAAGTTAGATTTTTGTTTTTATCTTCACTCAGATTTAATTCATCTATTTCGGTACCTATGTAGTCACTATCTATATTGCTTAATCTTTTTCCAAGATTAAAAGATATAAATCCTAAAAGTATATGTCCCGGATCTTCTTTTTTCAGTTTTTTCTGAATTGCGGTATTGCCTAAGAAAGTTTTTTTATATAAATTATTTTTAATTTCATATATTAGTTTTTTATAAATATAGAATAATTGTGAGGGAAATTCCTTGTCATATCCTTTTTTAAAAATTATCATTTTTTCTATGAAATTTAATATCGGATGATTTTTATTAATTAAATATGCTTTTGATGAAATTGAAACTTGCAGTGACATAGTTAAGAATAGTATAAATGAAATTAATTTTTTTGTTATTTTATTATTTTTAAAAATTCTCATGATTTAAATGCCTTCTTTCGAGTATTTGTGTACATTATATAAAACATTTTAATTTTTGTCAACTATATTATTTATTTTACATATATTAGGAAAATAAAAATTTGTATTTTTTGTCTAAGCTTCTAAGCTGAAGTGCTTCTGCAATGTGGTAATATGTTATTTTATCACTGTTTTCCATGTCTGCAATAGTTCTTGCTATTTTTAAAACTTTTGAGCTTCCTCTGGCGGATAATCCCATACGATCAAAAGCATTTTTAATGAATTGTTCCGCTTTAGGTTCCATAATGCAGACTTTTCGCAGTACAGGAGAAGGAATTTCAGAGTTTGAAAAAATATGATATTCTTTATATCTGTTTAGTTGAATTTCTCTAGCTTTGTTTACTCTTGAAAGTATTTTAGAAGATGTTTCTCCAATGTCGCTTGAATTGTATTCGTCAAACGTTATTGGAGGAACTTCTATATGTATATCAATTCTGTCGAGTATTGGTCCCGAGATTTTAGAAACATATTTCTTGATTTTACGCTCGGTGCAATAGCATTTTTTAGTTGGATGTCCATAAAATCCGCATGGGCATGGATTCATAGCAGCAACCAGCATAAAAGTACAAGGAAAACTTATAGTATAGTTTGCTCTTGAAATGTTTACATAACCGTCTTCAAGCGGTTGACGAAGCATTTCAATTGCTATTTTCGAAAATTCGGGAAATTCATCCAAAAAAAGAATACCTCCATGAGCAAGAGAAATTTCTCCGGGCTTTGGGTAAACACCTCCACCTATTAATCCGGCTGTTGAAATATTATAATGCGGTGCTCTGAAAGGTCTTTCTGTTATTAAAGGATTTTCGGAATTTAAAAGTCCGGAAATAGAGTGAATTGCGGTTGATTCAAGCATTTCTTCAAAAGTCAGATCAGGAAGAATTGAGATTAAATGCTTGGCCATCATGCTTTTTCCAGAGCCCGGAGGCCCTACCATGAGAATATTGTGTCCTCCTGCAGCTGCTATTTCAAGTGCACGTTTTGCTTTATATTGACCTTTGATTTCTGAAAAATCTAAAAGTGGATTCCTTTCTTTTTTTGAAATTTTAACAGGTGTGTGAGGTTTTAATTTATTTTCTCCGAGTAAATGATTTAAAACCTCGTTTACATTTTTTACCGCATAAATATTTATTCCGTTTATTATGCTTGCTTCTGCGGCATTAACATAGGGCACAAATATATTTTTAAATCCTAATTTTTTAGCTTTTTCGGTCATGGAAATAATTCCGCTTACTTTACATATTCCACCTGATAAAGAAAGTTCACCTATAAATATACTATCATCTAAATCATTTTGAATTTGTCCGCTTGCTTTCAGTATCGAAACAAATATTGGTAAATCATATAAAGACCCTATTTTTTTTATGTCTGCAGGTGCTAAATTAATGGTTATTCTTGCAAGTGGAAATTCAAAACCGCTATTATTTATTGCCGAACGTACTCGGTTTTTAGATTCTTTAACAGAAGTATCCGGCAAGCCGACAATGTCGCACATAGGCATACCCTTAGAAATATCGCATTCTATATTGACTTTAAATCCATTTATGCCGGATAGTCCCATGCTGTGAACTTTTGAAACCATAATTTCCTCCATATTTTAAATTTATTTAATTATATTATAACTTAAAAATAAAATATGTTCAAGGAAAATTTTTACATTTTAGCTACCGTAATCTTCTAAAAGTGCACTAAGTTCTTCTTCTGAAGAGGCATTAATTCCTTCTTTTAGCATGTCTCTATCGGCTTGGGGCAGTTCTTTGACCGAAATAGAAGTAGTTTTTATAGGGAGATTTGATCCATCCTTGAATACAGCAATATTGCCTTCGTATTCCTTTAATCTATAATTTTGTTTAACCTCTTTAGTTTCTAATTTACATTCTTTTTTTGCAGGTGATTCCACAAGTTGCTTTGATGTAGAATCTTCAACCGTTTTAACAGTGGAAGAATGTTCAGATGCTTTAGGAAAATTAAATTCTGCATAATATGCTGTTCCAACACAAAAAATTAGAAAAAAAGCTACGCAAACCATAAATTTTTTCATAAAATTACTTCCTTTAAAGCTATTTTTTGTTTTAATTCAATTGTTTGCATATTTTTTAAATTTATTCGATTTTTAGCAAGCTTTGTAGTAATTGATTGTTTTATTTTTTTTTGATACAATTTACATGTAAAAATTATATATCTCGAAGGGAAAAATCAGATGCGTGTAAAACTACTTTTTAATACTCCTAATCCTGAAAAATTGGTAGCAGCTGCTGCAAAGCTTTGTTATTCTTCATCAAATATAGATGACTTGCTTGAAAATCTAAATGATGAAAAAGTTAATTTTTTTATTGAAATGCTAATGAGTCTCGGACACGAAAGTCCACTTGAGCACATAAATTTTACTTTTGCTATAGAAGATGTTTCAAGAAGTCTTTTAACTCAACTTACACGACACAGGATTGCTTCTTACAGTGTTCAAAGTCAAAGATATGTTAAAATTGAAAAATCTGAATTTGTGATCCCCCCTGCAATTAAAAATAACTCGGAAGCGTTAACGGAGTTTTTGAATATAATGGAAAAGTGTAAAGAAAGTTATGATAAATTAACCAAAATACTTAAAAGTGAATACGATAAAGAAAATATTAATGATAAAAAACATGAAAAAGCATCTATTGAAGATGCAAGGTATGTTTTGCCTAATGCTTGGTGTACAAAAATAATTTGTACATTTAACGCAAGAAGCCTGCTTAATTTTTTTAATCACAGATGTTGTAACAGAGCACAGTGGGAAATAAGGAATCTTTCAGTTGAAATGCTTAAAGAAGTAAAAAAGGTAGCACCTAATGTTTTCAAAAATGCAGGGCCTGTATGTGTTAAAGGGATTTGCAGCGAGGGAAAAATGTCTTGTGGTAAAGCTAAAGAAATGAAAAATTTTTTTAAAAATATTGACTTAAGTGAGATGACAGATTAGATTATGAGAGGAAAATTAATAGTAATAGAAGGCCTTGACGGTTGCGGAAAAAATACTCAAACTAAACTTTTGGTGGACTACTTTAATGATTCAAAGTTGAAAGTAAAATATTTATCTTTTCCCAATTACAACAGTGATTCTTCTTCTTTGATTAAAATGTATTTAAATTCAGAGCTGGGAGATTCTCCCGAAGATGTAAATGCTTATGCTGCAGCTTCTTTTTATGCTGTAGACAGATATGCCAGTTTTAAAAAATATTGGAGCAAAGATTATTTTTCGGGTTTCAATATTATTTGCGATCGTTATACAACTTCAAATGCGTTTTATCAGATGTGTAAACTGGATAAAAAGTACTGGGATAATTATTTAACCTGGCTTTATGATTATGAATATAATAAATTAAATCTTCCTCGCCCGGATATAGTTATTTATTTAAAAGGTAATATAGAGATTTCTCAAAATTTGATGAGAAATAGATACAGTGGCGATGAAAATAAAAAAGATTTGCATGAATCCAATATTTCTTTTTTAAGTAAATGCTCATGTGCTGCTGATTACGTTGCTGAAAAAGATAATTGGAAAATAATAGAATGTTGTGAAAATAACAAAATGAAATGTAAAACAGATATTCATAAAGCAATACTTAAAGTAATCGAAGGCGGTGCTTGATGGAATTAAATTTTAGAAATATATCGATTGAAGATAAAAATATTTTTGAAAGAATTTCTAATAAAAACATGAGCTCTGAATCTGCGTTTGGTACTTCTTATATTTGGTCTGAAACATTTGGACTTAAAATTTGTTTTCTAGAAAATTTCGTTTTAAAAAAAATAATTTCAAACCTTAGATATGAGTTTCCTCGCGGAGATTTTAGAGATATTCAAGGTCTTAAAGACTCTATTTTACTTTTGAAATCAGATTCTTCTGAATTCGGTAAATTTGAAATTCAAAATATGATAGAATCTGAAGTTAAAACTCTTCAAAAAATTTTACCCGGAAAATTTTCGTATAAAGAAGACAGAAATAATTTTGAGTATATATATTCTATCGAAAGTCTTGCAAATCTTTCAGGAAAAAAGTATCATTCTAAAAGAAATCATATATCAAAATTTAATAAGCTTTATAATTGGAAATATACTTCTAATTTAAAATCCGAAAAATGTTTAGAATTTTTTCAAAAATGGTTTGAGTATAACACAAGTGAGGAAAAGAATTCTAAAAAAGGAGAATATTTGGCTATTAAAAAAGCTATCGATAATTTTAATTTTCTTAAACTAAGTATTGGTTTAATTGAAATGGAAGGAGAAATAATTGCGTGTACGATAGGGGAAAAATTATCTGATGATGTACTTATAGTCCATTTTGAAAAAGCTTTCTCTGAATATGAAGGTGCTTACAGTGTTATAAATAATGAGTTTTGTAAAAACCAAATTGGAAAGTATAAGCTCGTCAACAGAGAGGAAGATATGGGTATTCCGGGGCTTAGAAAATCTAAGCTTTCATATAAACCGAAATTTTTATTAAAGAAATATATTGCTACTTGGGAGGAATAAATTTAATGGAAGTTTACAAAAAAGCTGATGAAAAAATGGTCGATGAAATAATGCGTGTTATGACGGCCTGCTTTGGTGATCCTATTTGGATTTTAAAATTTTTTTTTAAAGAGAGATTTGACATTGAAAATTGTTATGTCTGTATTCAAGACAAAAAAATTGTTTCAGTTTTACATGTCATAAAATCTAAATTGAAGATAGGAAGAGAAATCTTAAATGGGATTTATATTTACGGAGCATGCACTTTGAGGGAATATAGAAAAAGAGGATACATGACAGGTCTTATAAACTATGTTCATGAAATATATTCGAAATCGGGTTATGAATGTTCTTTTCTTTTACCTGCTAATCAAGAAGTTTCAAAATTTTACGAAAAAATAGGTTATAAAGACTTTTTTAAATTAAGACGATGTGAATTTTCAAAAAATGAAATAATTGATATTTGTAAAGAAAATACAGATGAAATTTCTGGGTATTCTCTTTCTTTAAAAGAGATAGATGCTTTACGTCAAGAAATGTACGAAAGATCTTGCGGCATTATTTACAGCGAAAGAGATATAGGGTTTGCCGGAAAACTTTATGAGCTTTTTTCTTCGGGAGCGATTGTGAGCACTGAATTTGGATATGCAATTTGCGGATTTGTTTCTTCAGGGGAAATTAAAATAAGAGATTTTACTTGTAAAACTCCTGGCATAATAGGCCTTATAAAGAAAATATACAGTAGATTTCCCGGTCAAAGAAAATACATTATAGAAACTTCGACTCAAAATAGATTTTTTAAAAACTTTGGTAATGCTGTTGACTACGGAATGATTATGCCGCTTTCAAATTTAGCAAGTGGGCTCATAGAAACTGCCGATTATTTCTGTGTAAATGGAAGTTACCCTTATATGGGAATCTCTTTAGAATAAAAAATATTAAGGAATGAATTTTTTGGATATTAAAAAAATAAAAATAAATAAATCTAACGGTTGTTTTTTTAAGATTGCATGGTTCGTTTTTATATTTCTGATTTCTGTTCTTCTTTCAAGGTTTGTAATGTCCGGAGTAAATGATATGCTTGCTGTTGGAAGAGAATCTGAAATAGTTCAAGTTGATTTTGAAAAAGACGTATCTCTTGATGAAATGGCAGACATATTAGTAGAGAAGAATATAATTTCTGAGAAATGGTTTTTCAAAATGTATGCTCTTGCAACTAAGTCTCCCAAAATTTTTGAATCGGGAACGTATGAACTTGAAACAAGTATGGACTATCAAGCTATTATTAATCGTTTGAAAGATAAAAGCAGTGCTAAAGAAGCAGTTGAAGTTACCTTAACTGAAGGTATGAATGTTATGGAATGTGCAGGTTTAATGGAAAAATATGAAGTTTGCAGTAAAGATGAGTTTTTGAAGTACTGTAATTCAAATACGTTTGATGATAAATTTTCTTTCATTAAAGATATAAGTAATTCTTCAAAAAGAATTTATAAACTTGAAGGATATATTTTCCCTGACACATATAAATTTTATAAAAATGAAAAAACAGTAAATGTTATAAATAAAATATTAAACAATTTTCAAAAGAGAATAAATGAAAAAAAAGAGGTAAATGGTTATTCTTCAAAAATGAGTATCTTAGAGCTTTCTGAGGATCAAAATATGAAACTGGATGATTTGGTTAATGTATCTTCTTTGATTCAAGCTGAAGCAGCAGATAAAGAGGACATGCATAAAGTTTCATCGGTCATAAACAACCGTCTCGAAACAATTAAAACGGGGGGAAAAAATAAATTCGGTGAGTTTTCGATGAATGTTTTGAGAATAGATGCTACAAGATATTATCCTTATAAAAACGAAGCTTCTATTCCAAGCAGTTTGAAAAAAAATTTTGTCGGTAAATTTAATACCTATAAAATTGAAGGCTTAACCCCGGGACCGATTTGTAATCCCGGATTGGATGCATTTTATGCAGCTCTTTTTCCGGCTCAGACGGATTATTATTACTATTGTCACAGTTCTACAGGCGAATCATTTTTTGCAAAAACAAACGAAGCACATTTGGCAAATTTGAAAAAAGCAGGTATATCTTGAATTTTTAAATATTTATAATGTATTTTAATATCTTTTATGCCGATACTTATCTTAACGTTATTTATGATTAAGATAAGGTCGGATTTTTTATGTATAAAAGAATATTAATTTTATTTACTATTTTTATGGCTGCATTTTGCTTTTCGTTTTTTTCTATAGATTTTATTTCAACTAAAAATAATCTTCGTGAAGCAGCTTCTAATCAACAATCTTATAAGCTTAAAATATCTGATGTCAGAGGTACTATATATGATTGCAGAAATATACCATTAGTTAACTCTCATAAAAAGCTTGTTGCTGCGGTTATTCCGTCTGTTGAATCTTTGAGTATACTTACACCTATAGTTTCTGAAAGCAAAAAAGAAGAACTTTATAAAAAATGTTCAGGTAATATACCATTTACAATTGAAGTCGAGAAAAAAGTTGAATCTCCGGGAGTAAAAGTTTTTGAAGTCCCTGTAAGATATTATGGTGTAACACTCGCCGCACATGTTATTGGCTATATTTCAGGAGATAAAAAAGGTGTTTCGGGTATAGAAAAAGCATATGATGAATACCTTTCGGGAAAAAATCAGTGTATATCGGTTAAATATGATATTGATGCATCAGGAAAAAATTTGCCCGGTGGAGAAAATAATATTATTGAAGATAAATCTTATTGTATTTCAAAAGGAATAGTTTTAAATATAGACAGTCGTATACAAGCTATTGCCGAAGAATGTGCAAATAAATATATGAATAGAGGAGCGGTTTTAATTACTGAAGTTCCTGACTGTCAAATAAGAGCTTCTGCAAGCCTGCCTTCTTTTTTACCACAAGATGTTTCAAGTTATTTACAAGATAAAGATTCTCCTATGTTAAACAGAACTCTTTGTAGTTTCAATTTGGGATCTATATTTAAACTTGTTACTTCCGCTGCATCACTAAAAAAAGGTGCAAGCGAAGAACTTCTTTATGATTGTCAAGGAGCAGATGAAGTCGAAGATGTAAAATTTAAATGCTTTAATTCTAAAAAACACGGACTCATAAATATGGAGCAAGCAATTGCATATTCTTGCAACGGATATTTCATAGAACTTATAAAAAATGTTATTTCAAAAGAAGACTTGGTAAATATGTCAAGTGAATTTGGATTGGGTAAAGAACTTATGTTTGCAGAGGGAATCAATTCGGATTCCGGAAAACTTCCTTCCCTTGAAAGTCTTGAAAATATTAAAACACTTGCAAATTTTTCATTTGGGCAAGGAAAACTTCTTGCAACTCCTCTTCAAATAGCTGCTTTAATAAATTCTATAGCTTCAAATGGAATATATACAAAACCTAAGTTAATAAAAGGGTTTGCTGGAGAAAATATGAAGCTTTTGAAAAAAGATATGTACCTTGATTTACAAAAAAGAGAAAGAATTCTCCCCGAAAGTATAGCATTAAAACTTAAGTCTTTTATGAAAGCTTCTGTCGATTACGGAACAAGTGCTAAGGGAAAACCTGAAAATATACCTGAAAATGTTGAAGTTGCAGCTAAAACTTCTACCGCTCAAACCGGAATAATTGAAAATGGTAAAAGAGTGGAACAATCGTGGTTTGCCGGATTTTTTCCGTATGATAAACCGAAATACTCTATAGTTATTCTTTCCGAAGCAGGGTCAGGTGGAGGAGAAAGTGCCGGACCTATTTTTAAAGAAATAGTTGAGAGAATGTATAAAGAAATACCTGAAATATTTATTGAATACTAAAATCTAAATCCAGATATTAAATCCCAAAAGCTTGAAAGTCTTGCCGAAATTTTAAAAATAAAGTTTTCGGCTTTTTGAATTACGTATTCTAAACTCAAATTTTGGTAACATATATTGTTTTTATACCAAACAGATATAGAGTCAAAAAGATATTTATTTTTTATCTTTATAAGAAAACAAACGGTTAGAATTAAAGCACATACTGAAAACCTGACAAATGATATGCTTAAAGGTTTTTTATTCGTTTCTTGCATATTTTCAGAATCTATGTTATCATCATCCAGAATATTTATTTTTTCTTCCATATTGAAGCTCCTTATATTAAAATAAAAAGGTGGTAAATACTATGCAAAAAAATGTTATAAATCATGAATTTAAAAATTATAGGAAATCAAGTTCTGCTCGCAGAAAAAGACGTATAAGAATCATTGCTATTTTGGGAGCATTCTTGATGATTAGCGGAATAATAGGCTCAATTATTTATTATATTAATTAAATTATATTTTCGAAAAGATACTAATATTCATGAAAATTTGTGCGGTTATAGCAGAGTTCAATCCTTTTCATAATGGTCATGATTATCTTTTAAAAAGTATAAAAAAGGCCGGTTACACTCATATAATAGTTTTTATGAGTGGAAATTATGTTCAACGGGGTGAGCCTGCAATTATACCAAAAGAATACAGAGCCAAGTCTGCTTTGAAATCCGGAGCAAATCTTATAATTGAGATTCCTACAATAAAAGTTTTGATGACGGCTGAGAAGTATGCATTTTCAGCTTTGAATTTAGTAAGTAAGTTTGAAAATATTATAGATACACTTTCGTTTGGGGCTGAAATCGAAAATCCAAACTTTCTTGTGGAAATTTATAATGCTCTTAAAGAAAAATCATTTGAAAATATAGTTAAAAGTTACCTTAACGAAGGTAAAAACTTTGCAGTTTCGAGAGAAAAAGCTGTAGAAAAAATTTTAAAAAATCAAGAAATTTCTCTTGAAATAAGAAAACCAAATAATATTTTGGCAATTGAGTATTTAAAAGCTATTGATAAATTGAATTTGGATATTAATTATGAAGTTTTTAAAAGAATTTCTAATCCTGAAAAATATATGTCCGCTTCAAGTATAAGAAAGCTTATATATGAAAAAAATGATAAGTATAAAAAATATATTCCTGAATATGTAAATTTTTCGGAAGATTTAGTAGCAAATTACTTTTCAAACAGTAGAGAAATAATATGTATGCTAAGATGTCTTGAAAAAAAACAATTTCTAGAATTACCTGACATTAGTGAAGGTATTGAAAACAGAATTTATAAAGCTGTTAAAAATTCGTGTTCGGTTGAAGAATTGTTTTCCGCTGTAAAAACTAAAAGATATACAATGTCAAGAATAAAAAGAATAATCTTATGTGCTTTTTTAGGCATAACTTCAAAGATGCAAAATAGAAATGTGCCGTATTTAAGAGTACTTGGGACTGATAAAAAAGGTTTAGAAATAATTAAGAGACTTAATTTTCCTGTAGTAACAAAATATAGCGAAGTTTTAAATTTAGGAAAAGATGCAGCTGAATTTTTTGAAATCGAAAATAAATTTACAAATCTATATTATATGTTTACAAATAATGTTTTTCCGTGTGAAAAAGAAAAGACTTTTAAAGTTATAAAAGGATGGGAATTTTGAACTACGAAGATTTTTTGATTAAAATAAATGGTTTAAACAAATATGGTATGAAGCCCGGACTTTCAAGAATTAAAAAACTTCTTAAAATGATGGATAATCCCGAGAAAAAGTTAAAATTTATTCATGTAGCCGGTACAAATGGTAAAGGATCGGTTTGCAATATGCTTGCAAATGTACTTATTGAGTGTGGATACAAAACAGGGCTTTATACATCACCTTCTATTTCTGATTTTCGAGAGAGAATTAAAATAAACGGTTGTATGATTTCAAAGAAGGATTTTTTAAATCTTTCAGATTCTATCTTTAAATTTTCGAATTATTTTCAAAATGATAATTTTACTGAGTTTGAATTTACAACAGCTTTAGCATTTCAATATTTTTATAAAAATAATTGTGATATAGTGATTTTAGAAACGGGAATGGGTGGAAAATTTGATGCGACTAATGTTATAGAAGCTCCTATTTGTTCTGTAATAACCGGAATTTCAATTGATCACACCAATTTTTTAGGAGAAAATATTTTACAAATAGCGAAAGAAAAGTTAGGAATAGTAAAAGAAAATTCAAATCTGGTTATGGGCGATTCTCAGGAAGATGGAGTTTACAGTCTTGCAAAAAAAATATGTGATAAAATGAGTACTGATTTTTTGATTGCAGATGATAAATCTATAAAAGATTTTAAATCTTTGGGATTTAATAAAAGTGTTTTTAAGTATGAAAATTTACCCGTAGAATTGGGATTATTAGGGAAACATCAAAGGCATAATGTGGCTGTGGTTTTTTCTGTTTTGAGGATTATAAAAAATTATTTTGAAATTCCAAAAGAAAAAATTTTTAGTGCTTTGAAAAAAACAAAAGTTCCTTGTAGATTGGAAATTTTAAAATCAAATCCTCTTATAATTCTAGATGCTTCACATAATGTAGAAAGTATAAAAGCATTAGCACAATTTATTGAAAGTAATCTTAAAAACAGGAATATAACAGCGATTAGTTCGATGTTTCGAGATAAAGATATCGAAGGTTGTTTTAAAGTCATAGGGAAGTATTTTAATTCTATAGTAGCGGTTAGGTCAAAAAATCCAAGAGCTGCTAATGAAAAAGAATTAGAAAATATTATAAAAAAGTACAATAAAAATACAAATTCCTATGAAAATTTAAAAGATGGATTGAAATATGCATTTTCAAAACTTAATTCTAAAGATGTATTGATTGTTTTTGGAACATTTTCTATTATGGATGAGTCAAGAAAAATTATTTTATCTATTGACAATTAAATTAGAATATTATATAATAACAATAGGGTTGGGGGTATAGCTCAGATGGGAGAGCGCTTGAATGGCATTCAAGAGGTCAGCGGTTCGATCCCGCTTATCTCCACCAGATTTCTTTCGTGTAAATGCTAGTGGTTATAGGGAAGATTTTTTAGTTTTTAAATACAAGAAATAAAGCTTATCTTGAGAGAGATGAGCTTTGTTTTTGTTCCATATAAAATTTATAAAAAAATATCAAAATAAAGTTGTAAAACGTACTAGACAGATTTGACGTAAAGTATTTTAACTTCAAATAAAACCTTTAATTCTGCATAGCGCAAAACTAAAACTCCTTTCATATAGGGAGTTTGATTATGAGTTTTATATACAACGTCTTTTTCTTCATCCGTGCAACCGATCAAAATTTTTATTTCTGAATCTTTTTTAAGTAAATCAACAATACATATAATTGCATCTATTTTTTTATTATTGTCTGTTCCAACCTAAACATCTATACCACTTCATCCATGGACGAAGTATTTTTAAGGTATCCATAATCGACCCTGTAAATAAAATTATCATATTTCGGATGGACAGACCCCTTTGGCCTATCTATAATTATTTCAGAGTTGTGCACCAATGTTTCAATTAAATTCCAAAAATCTTTATTATACAAACTGCGTCCCCGTTTCCAATTAAAAAAGTTGAAAATCAAAAAATCACCCACAAATTATGGCGCAACTATTTTCAGAAAACTAATTGGTGCGGATAACAGGAGTTGAACCTGCAAGAACTTTCGTTCACATGGACCTGAACCATGCGCGTCTGCCAATTTCGCCATACCCGCATACACGAGTCATTATAATACATATCGCAGATACTGTCAATAATTTTGTTTATAGCTGAATTGAATCCCTTGAAATCTTAGATTTTTTATAGAATCCATTATTATGTGTCTTGGGTAAGAACTTTTGCAGGAGGGGTAAAATTTTTTGTTCCATAGATGTGAGTTTAAAATTTTATCGCCACTTACCAATAAGTTTTTACTATAAAATTCTGTGCTTTTTACACTTGGAAGTCTAGATGAATCTTCAATTCCTTTTAATAAATTAGGATTTCTTGTAATATCAAAAGTTGCGTCTGGATGATAAAAATTATTTTTTATTTTTACCATGTCCCAAGCATATATGATTTTCCCTTTTTGAGGACTGTTTATATATCCCCAGACAAATCTATTTTCCAATCTTAATAGATCAAGAATATTTTTTACTGTTCTTGAAATTCCTATACAAAACGCTTTACGATTAACTAAAACACCGTAGATTGAAGAATAATTACGTTGTTCTTGGTTAAAAAAATTAATAATAGGGTACTTTTTGTTCATAAGTTCAAAAAGTTTCACACTGGGATATTCATTACGTGCAAGTATAAAGTTATACAAATAAACTATTTTATAAATGCAATTGGAGTTTCTACAGTATAAATGTAAGTTTTTCCATAACAGTTCATATTCTTTTATAAGTTTGGGTTGCATATAAACTCCTTCTTACAGTATAAATTTTTTAAATTGCAAGTTGACAAAAAAATATATTTATTATAAAATTACACACGGAGTAGTTTTGGGCTTATAGCTCATCTGGTAGAGCGCTGCGTTCGCAATGCAGAGGTGAGGGGTTCGAGTCCCCTTAAGTCCA
>CAKVEA010000001.1 GCA_934728355.1 uncultured Eubacteriales bacterium | reverse complement strand
AACTCAAATTCACTTGCAACAGGATTTTTTTTACTATTTTTAATAAAATTTCTGTAATTAGAAATATCGATAGTTATTTTTTCTAGCTCTTGGTTTATAATCGGGGAATCTTTTTCCTCATCTTCATCAGAAACTACATCCTCCACAATTTCACTAATCGAAGGAATAGTTTGTGAACCTTTATTTATTTTAGGCTGAGGCAATGGCATTTCAGGATTTTCAAACTTCACAGGAGTATCATTGACAGTTTCGTTGGAATCACTAGTATTAGTTACGACAGGAACTTCAGTTACACCTGCAACACCAGTATTAGTGGAGGTAACAGTTTTAATTTTATCTCCATTTTCTACTAAAGCTAAAAATGTAAGCCCGGCAACAGTTAAACCTCCTGTAACTGCACCCAAAGTAGCGACAGCTGCTGTTTTTATAGGATTTTCTTTAACAAATCTTCCAACTTCTGAAAAACTCATAGCTTTTGAAGATGGTGAAAAAGTCGTGGAAACCATTAGTGTTGACAAAGCAATCGCAGTTGACTTAGAAACAAATTTTTTCATTTTGAAAATCTCCTTAAAAGTATATTAATAAGTGTAACTTATTCACATTCATGTATATATCAAAATAATTCAAATTTGTCAACAAAAAAATTAATCTTTTTTATTTCTATACATAACTATAAGTCTCAAAAGCGAAGCAAATGCACTAAAAGTTGCTGCCACATAAGTAAAAGCGGCTGCTTTCAATACTTTTTTTGAACTTTTTATTTCATCTTCATTAAGTATTCCTGTAGCTTTTATAGACTCAAGTGCTCTGCGACTTGCATCAAACTCAACAGGAAGAGTAACGATTTGAAAAATAACGGAAAGTGAAAAAAATATGATTCCAAGTTCAATAGCAAAACTAAAACCGGGAATTAAAAGTCCTAAAAATATAAGTGGCATAGAAAGATTTGACCCAAATTGAGTTATCGGAACTAAAAAATGCCTGAATCTAAGAGGAAGATATCCTGTTGCATTCTGAGCCGCATGACCGGATTCATGAGCAGCTACACTAACTGCCGAAATAGTTTGAGCATCATAAACTTCACTTGACAAACAAATTTTATTAGTTCGAGAATCAAAATAATCAGTGAAGTACCCATTTGTTTTTTCAATGGTAACACCTTCAACACGGTTATAATTTAAAACTCTTCGTGCCGTTTCCATACCATTTACACCTGAAGAAGATTTTACTTTAGAATATTTATTAAAATTATGTTTTACCATAAAACTTGCATATCCTGAAATAATCAGCGGGATAATAAAAATTATATATTCCCACATATTGTTATAATAATACATAATCACTACCTCCATAAAATTTTTATTCTAAATATTACACCATAATCTTTTTAATTTTGCAAGTGAATAGAACAAAATATTCAAAAAATTGAAAACTTACCCTTTTTATATAAGATATAAAGAAAGTTTAAGAATAAAATCTTTGATTTTCGACAAAAAAATTATTAATAATACAAAAAAATCACAATGTACCTATTGATTTTTTGACAATATAGATATATAATAACCATTGTGCCTTTTCCTAGGGTACAAAAAATATTTTTAAAAAAGGAGTGGTTTTCATGCCAAATTTAATACCTCATTTTGATCCAGACGATTTTGATTTCTTTCGCGCACCGTTTGAAAAGACTTTTTCAAGTTTAAAAAGTCACGCAAAAACAGATATTATTGAATATGACGATAAAACCGAGATGGTCATAGATTTACCCGGAGTAAAAAAAGAAAATGTTAAAGTTACAATAGAAAAAGGCACTTTGACCATTTCCGCTTCTAATGAATCAGAGTCTGAACAAAAAGACTCAGAAGGAAAATATATTCGTCGTGAACGTGTTTCGGGAAGCTATACGCGTAGCTTTAGTATCGATGAAAATATTACAAAGAGTGATATCAAAGCAAAATTAGATAACGGTGTTTTAACTGTAACAATTCCGAAAAAGGATAAAAGTGAATCCGGACCGGAATCAGTGGATATAGAATAAATTTTAAATTTAAAGACCCGCGGAGAATTTTTTCACCGCAGGTTTTTATTTTTTACATTAAATTTTTATACATTTCATAGTATGTGCCTTTTTTAGCCATAAGTTCTTTATGATTGCCGAATTCACAAATTTTTCCTTTATTCATAACCAAAATAGTATCTGCGTTTTTTACGGTTGAAAGTCTGTGAGCAATAATTAAAGAAGTTTTTTGACTTAAAATTTTATTCAACGATTTCTGAATAAAACTTTCAGTAACTGTATCTACACATGCAGTTGCTTCATCCATAATTAAAAATTCTCTGTTAGATACAACCGCTCTTGCAATGCAAATAAGTTCTTTTTGTCCTTCCGATAAATTGCCGCTAACTATTGTTTCATACCCTTCGGGTAAAGATTTTATAAATTTATCGATTCCAACCATTTTAGCCGCTTCTTTTACTTTTTCTTCGGTTGCTTCAAGATTACCGTACTTTATGTTATCAATTATACTGGAAGCATAAAGCCAGGAATCTTGAGTAACTACCGCAAAGAGTTTCCTATATTCATTAATATCAATGTCTTTTATATTTGAGTTTCCTAAGAAAATTTCTCCGCTTGTAGGCTCATAAAACCTCATGATTAATTTCGACACTGTGGTTTTACCGCTACCTGTTTCACCTACAATAGCGACTGTTTTTCCAAGTTCCCACTTAAAAGAAAGATTTTGTATTACAGGTTTATTTTCAGTATATTCAAAACTTACATTTTTAAACTCAATTGAAGCATTATTTTCTGGAGTTTTTCCACCTTCAAGCTCTTCAGGAGCATCTAAAAAATCAAATACTCTTTGAGCTGCGGCAAATGTTGATTGAAAACCGCCTAAAGCTCCGGAAATACCTACAAAAGGTTTAACAAATTGATCGCAGTATACTATAAAAGCTGTTATATCACCCACCAAAAGGCCGCGCACAACAGCAAGATACCCTCCGAGCACACAGCATATTACATAAAGAACTTTTGATAAAAATGTCATTATTGGAGACATAAGACCGGAAATAAAATTACTTTCAAAATATTCATCATTTAAATTTTTATTTATAATACTGAATTTTTTTACAAATTCATCTTCGGCACCAAAAGATTTAATAGTTTCATACCCGTAAAAAGATTCACCTATAATGTTATTTAACTTTCCGAGATTTTCTCTGTAGCCTTTATAATATTTTTGAGATTTACCTGCAAAATAAACCATTAAAACACCCACTATAGGCAGAAGTACAAATGCACACAAACTCATTTCCCAGCTGATAGAAAACATCATATAAACCGTTCCTATGGCTATAATGATAGAGGAAAGTATGCCCCTCACACTTTCGATAAATGCAGAACTGATATTCTCAGCATCGCTGACTATACACGAAAGTACGTCTCCTTGACTTCTGTTTTGAAGATATTCAAAAGAAGCATTATTTATTTTATCTGATATTTCTTTTCTTAAGTTATAAACTATTTTAACAGAAATATTTGTAAATAAATATCTTCCGATACAAGAAAGAAATCCACTTACGGAGTAAAGAACAAGTAAAAATGATAAAAGATTAAAAATATAATTTAAATCTATGTTTGAACTTCCATTGGCATCAACAGCACAAAGTGCAGTAATTCCTTTACCTGAAATTTTAGGACTGAAAACAGAAATCAAAGATTCTAAAATACTAAAAATAAAAATCATCAAAACACTATATTTATACTTAAAAACATACTTTAAAATTCTTTTTACATTTCCTTTGCTTTTAACTTCATTTTGCAATGTCAAAATCACCACCTGCTTGAACTTCTATCATATTTTTGTAGACGTCACATGATTCAGATAAATTTTCATGATTTCCAACAGCTATCAATTCGCCATTATCCAAAACTACTATTTCGTCAGAATTTTTTATTGTACCTATTCTCTGGGAAATAATAAGAACAGTTTTACCTCTAAGAACTTCTAAGATTCTGTTTCTTATTAATGCTTCGGTTTTTAAATCAAGATTTGAAAAAGTGTCATCAAATATATAAATATTTGCATCTTTTAAAAGCGATCTTGCAAGAGTAAGACGCTGTTTCTGCCCACCGGAAACATTTTTTCCTGAATGAAGTATGTTTGAGTTTAAATTTTCATCTAAAGAAAAGTCTTCTAAATTTAAAGCTTTTAAAACTTCTTTTATTTTTTCATCTGACACATTTTTAAAACCAACGGTTAAATTTGATTTTAAACTTCCGGAAAATAAGGAATCTTTTTGCGAAACATAACTTATGTTTTCGAGTATACTCTGTTTTTTTATTTCATTTAAGTTTTGATTTCCGAAATATACAAATCCTTTTGAAGGAGAATAAAAACCTAAAATAATTTTAAGTAAAGTTGATTTGCCAGAACCAACACTACCTGTAATACCTATTATTTTGCCGTAATCAATTTTTAGATTTATATTTCTAAGTGCATAATTTGAAGAATTCGGATATTTAAAATAAAGATTTTTTATTTCAATTTTATCTTTAAAATTATCTTGAAGTGGTTTAAGCAAACTTTCATCTTCTTTTTCACATTCTAAAATTTCAGATATTCTTTTTACAGAAACCATAGATTTCGGAATAGAAGAAAGAATAAGAGAAACTACCACAAAAGCACCCATAATCATTAAAGAATATTGAGAAATAGCCACAACTTGTCCAACTATAATTTCTCCTTTGCTGACTTTCAAGGAACATATCCAAAGTATAACAACAGCTAAAAAATTTGCCCAGACCGATAAAACAGGAGACATTATCGACATTACTTTATTTATAAAAAACGATATACTTGCAAATTTATAATTTGAACAATCAAATCTTTTTTTTTCGAATTCTTTATTTCCGAATCCCCTTATAACTTCGATTCCATCCAGTTGCTCTTTAACAGTCAAATTAAAATTATCTTCCAAAGTTTGCATTTCAATAGTTCTTGAAGTAATTATTTTCAAACAAGCAAAAGCAATCAATCCGGAAATTATTCCCCCCAGAACTATAATCCAAGTAAGCGAAGGGTAAATCTTAAACGACATGACTACCCCTCCCACAAACATTATTGGCGGAACAATAAGCTGTGTTAAAGTAATTAAAAAATATTGTACATTTTCAACATCAGCCGTCAAACGTGTTATTAAAGAAGAAGCAGGGAAACTGCTAATCTTTGAATATGGTAAACTCATTATTTTTTTAAATATATCTTCTCTCATTTTAAAAAGTATATCAGAAGAAATTTTAACCATAATTCTGTTTATAAATATACTAAACAAAACAGAGACAAAGGTAATAGAAAGCATTAAAAATCCAATTTTAAGAATGTAAACAGTTTGATTTTTTATTATTTCCTCAGCTGCCATATAAATAGTTTGAGTTTCATCTTTAAAACCATTTTTTTTTATGCCGATATCAATAATGTCAGACATAAGCATCGGTAAAAGTAAATAACAAATTTGACTGAGTCCTACTAAAGAAATCATAACTAAAATTCTTTTAATATTTCGTTTTAAATATACATAATATGTACTCAAACACTTTAAATTCAAAAATTTTCATCCTTCCATATTAAACTGCTATAATATATAAATAATAAAATAAAGTACCTTTTAAATCAAGACAAGTAATTTCCACAAAGAAAAATTAGATTATAAATATTCAAACTATACTGATTTTGTGAAAGCAAAAAATTAAACAGCATCCATTTTTAGCGGTTGCTGTTTTTTAATGCATATTTATTTTTAGTTGCAAATCCTCCTCGAATATGACGCTGTGCTTTATTTATTTCCAAAACTTTTTTAACTTCTTCATATAATGAAGAATTTATATTTTGAAGTCTTTGAGAAACATCTTTATGAACCGTTGATTTTGAGATGCCAAAACATTTTGCCGCTTTTCTAACGGTAGCTTTTTCTCTTGATATATATTCCCCTAACTTTATAGCTCTTATTTCAAGAATTTCATTCAAAAAAATTCCTCCCGGATTTTTGATTTATAGAAAATAAATATGTAAAAATCCAGAAGAATATGATAAATCAAACATAATATTTTTAAGTCAAAATATATAACAAAGCAAGCAAAAGAAAAAAATTTTCTTTATTATCCATTAAAAGTAATATTAGAAGAATAATAAGTACTTTTTCAGGATCTTTAGTTATGAAATCAAGTAAATCATTTTTTTTACTTTTTTTTTGATCAAATTTAAAACTTTCATCTTTTTGACGGTCAGTATTGGATTTTAAATTAATACCAGTTATCGAATCGCAACCGCCGCTTTTAGATTTAGCTTGAAAATCTTTTGCTTGCTTAATAGCAGATTCTTGCATTTTTTTCATCTTTTCCGGCAGTCTATGATTATTAATTATTACTCACCTCATAAAATTCCTTGATTTTTTAAAAGCGGCAATATACGCACAATTTTTAAAATTTGGGAAGAACTGTCAAGCTTCTTTCTTTTTTCTTCTGACAAAAGCGGTCTTAAAGCTTCTAAAAACTTTGTATACTTGTCATCTTTTTTTATAGAAGACAAAATAGGAATAACTTTTAAAACTATTTGCATCATTTCCGGTGAAAAAGAGAATCCTGAATTTTCCTCTTTATCGGCTTGTTCCGGATTCTCATTTTTTTCATCGGTGTCGTAATTTTTTTCATTATTGGAAGAACCTAACAAACCGGAAATACTTTTTAATGTATTCATAGTTTCCGGATCACTTAGCATATCGGTGATTTTCTCTGTTAGGTCTTCCATATTTTATTTACCCCCGAAAAATTTTTTGATTAGTGCTTGAGCTTTTGGAGTAGACAATAATTTCATAGCGGATTCTTTGTCGGAAAGAACTTTTTCAAGTTTATTAGCCGTATTTTTATCAAAATTTTTAACTATACCGGATATATTACCGCTATCCACAGCTTTTTTTAATTCCTCAGCATTCATTCCTGTTTTTTTTTCTACCTCTTTAATCATTTCAGGATTTAAATTATTGGAATTTTTTTGCATTATACCACCCCATAAAAATTATATTTCCTAACAAGTAGGCTTAGATATTTATATGATTAAAAAAATAATTATATGTAATCAATATTTATAAAAAATAAAGCAGAGCAAACATATACAAATGCTCTCTGCTTTAATCTAAGTTATTTTTAATCTTGTTCAAGCTTCAAATCATTTTCAAGTTCATCAAGTTCTTTAAGTAGTTCTTCTGGAAGTTCATCTCCGAACATTTTATAAAACTTTCTTATTCTGTTTACTTCTTTTCTCCACTCAGGTTTACTAATATGAAGCAATTTTTTTATATCATTTAAAGAAACATCGGTTTGAGTAACTCTTATATCTGTAGATCGCGGTAAATACCCTATAGGACTTTCTATGGCTCCAATCCTTCCTTCACAACGTTTTAGAATCCATTCTAAAATTCTTATATTTTCACCGTATCCCGGCCAAATTATACTTCCATCTTTGTCTTTTCTAAACCAGTTTACAGCAAAAATTTTAGGAGCATTTTCTCCTAAGAGTTTTCCCATTTTAAGCCAATGATTAAAATACCAGCCCATATTATACCCACAAAAAGATATCATTGCCATTGGGTCATTTCTAAGCACCCCAACTTGACCTGTTATTGCAGCAGTTGTCTCCGAAGATATAGTCGAGCCTGTAAACACTCCATGATTCCAATTTTTTGTTTCATAAACCAACGGTATAGTATTTGCTCTTCTGCCACCAAAAATTATAGCGGAAATAGGAACTCCTATAGGATTATAAAATTCAGGGCTAAGGTAAGGACAATTACTTGCAGGAGCGGTAAATCTACTGTTCGGATGAGCTCCTTTTTCAGAAGATTTTTTTCCATTCCACGGGTTTCCCTTCCAATCAACAGCATTCTCAGGAGGATTATCATTTAACCCCTCCCACCAAACTGTGTTGTCATCTAAATTATGAACAACATTGGTAAATATGGTATTTTTAGATGTAGAAGCAAGAGCATTTGGATTTGATTTTGCACTCGTGCCGGGTGCAACCCCAAAAAAACCATTTTCGGGATTCATAGCCCATAATCTTCCGTCTTCACCTATTCTAAGCCATGCTATATCATCACCTACACACCATATTTTGTATCCTGCTTTGGTATAAATTTCAGGAGGTATAAGCATTGCCAGATTAGTCTTTCCGCAAGCAGATGGGAATGCTGCACACACATATTTAACCTCTCCATTTGGTTTTTCAATACCCAAAATAAGCATATGCTCGGCAAGCCAATTTTCTTTCCTTGCCATTTCAGAAGCAATTCTTAAAGCAAAACATTTTTTACCGAGTAAAACATTTCCGCCATAACCTGAATTAACTGAAATTATAGTTTTGTCTTGAGGAAAATGGCAAACATATCGTTTATCTTCATCAATATTGCAAGAACAATGAAGTCCCCTAACCCAATTATCCCCTTGCCCTATTTTATTCAGTGCTTCCATTCCTACCCTTGTCATAATTGCCATATTTAAAACTGTATATATTGAGTCGGTAAGTTCGACTCCAAGTTTACAAAAAGAGGAATCTAAAAGTCCCATTGAATATGGAATTACATACATAGTTTTATTTTTATAACTATTTTTTGCTATTTTATAAAGTTTTTTATACGCAAGATCCGGTCTCATCCAATTGTTCGTTGGTCCCGCTTCGAGCTGAGTTTTAGTACAAATAAATGTCTTTTTTTCAGCTCTTGCCACATCATTTTGAGCACTGCGATGTAAATAACATCCCGGGTGTTTTTCTTCGTTGAGTTTTATAATTTCTCCAGATTCACACGCTTGTCTCCTAAGCTTTTCAAGCTGCTCATCTGAGCCGTCAATCCAAACAATATTTTCCGGGGTTACTATACTTTCAATATATTGTATCCATGTTAATATGTACTTATTATCTGTGAGTTGTTTCATTTATATTTCTCCTTAATTGGTTTTCTTTTTCAGTAATCACTATCATAAAAAACTAAAAAAACTATATATTTTAGATTAACACTAACTCAAAACAATTTAATTTGTTACTGCATTAAAATTATACCACAAATCATTTAAAAAATGTACAGATTAATATCACTAATATTTTTTAATATTGACAATTTTGACCTTATAAGTGATAATATTCAAACAAAGTAAAAATTGTAATTAATTTAGTGAATATACCTATTTGAAAAATTTATGATTATATGAATAATTAAAAATTGCTATTACATTTCATAAGCAAAACTCCAATTTACATTACAGAAAGGTAAAAAGTAAGTCTTATAGAGTTGCCTATGATTATCATATGCAAATTATTAAAAATTGTGGCTTACAAAGGTTTTAAATTATGATAACAAAAACTTTTTTATGGACAGGTGCAAACGGTATGCACGCAAGACCAGCCGGAATGCTTGTAAATCAATCATCCAAATTTGAAAGTTCTATAACAATAGAAACACAAAAAGCTTCTTCAAATGCTAAGGGACTTTTTTCAATTATGGGTCTCGGTATCAAAGAAGGAGATAAAATAAAAATTATTTTCGAAGGTCCCGATGAATCAGAAGCAGCAGAAGCAATAACAAAACTTTTAACCGAAAACTTAGCCTCAGAAACAGAAAATCCGAAAGGAGAATGATTTATGATTATCCTAAAAGGAACAGGAATATCGGAAGGTGTAGCTTTTGGAAAACTTGTTGTAAACATTTCTCAAGAATTAAATTTCGAAAAAAAAGAAACAGATAACCCTAAAGCTGAAATAGAAAGATATGAAAAAGCAGAAAAAAAAGCTTTGGAATACACAAAATCTCTTTATGAAAAGGTTTTATCATCTCTCGGAAAAGACGAAGCAGAAATTTTTAAATTTCATGAAACAATGATAAAAGACAAAGATTTCAAAGATTCAATAATTCAAACAATATCTTCAAAAAAGACATCAGCAGAATATGCGGTTTGGAAAACGTCAAAAAAATTTGAGGAATTTTTCTCGGATATGCCTGATCCGTATATGAAAGGTCGAGCAGTTGACATAATAGATATCTCGAAATGCATAATAAATATCTTAATGGGTAAAAAAAATACTTTCGAACTTGAAAATAAAAGTGGAAATATAATTTTGGCAGCATCTGATTTTACGCCGAGTGAAATTTCTTCGGTGGATAAAAACAAAGTTCAAGGCTTTTTATGTACCGATGGATCAACTTATTCGCACACCTCAATACTTTTAAGAGTAATGAAAATTCCGGGTGTGGTTTGCCTTAAAAATCAGCTTTTAGAAGAATATAATGGAAAATATGTAGTTTTCGACGGAAGTTCGGGTGAAGTTTATATAGATCCCGAGGATACAATTTTAAAGCTTTTAAAAAATAAAAAAATTAAACAAGAAAAATCAAAAAAGCTTTTAAAAACTCTTAAAGGGAAAAAAAATATAACACTTGACGGCAAAGAAATAAAAGTTTATGCAAACATGAATAATCCCGGAGAAATAGACGAAATAATAGAAAACGATTCAGGTGGTATAGGTCTTTTAAGAAGTGAATTTATTTATTTAGGAAAAAAGGATTTTCCTTCTGAAGATTACCAATTTGAAGTATACAAAGACATACTGCAAAGGATGAATCAAAAAGAAGTAATAATAAGAACAATTGACATAGGCTCAGACAAAAAAGCAGATTATTTTAATCTTCCTTTTGAACATAATCCGGCAATGGGTTACAGAGGTATCAGAGTTTGCCTTGACAATCCCGAAGTTTTTAAAACTCAACTTAAGGCAATATACAGAGCTTCGATTTATGGAAATGTGTCAATAATGTTTCCTATGATTTCATCTGTTTCTGAGGTAATGAAAATAAAATATTATTTAAAAGAAATCGAAAAAGAACTATCGGAAAACAGTGTACCTTTCAGCAAGAATATTAAAAAAGGCATAATGATAGAAACTCCCGCAGCAGTTGCAATAAGCAATGAACTTGCTAAGGAAGTGGATTTTTTCAGCATCGGAACAAATGATTTAACTCAATACACATTAGCAGTCGATAGGCAAAACAGTAAAGTCAATACTATGTTTGACACTCATCATAAAGCAATTATCCGCATGATAAAATTCGTAGTTGATAATGCCCATAAAAATAACATAAAAGTCGGTATATGCGGAGAATCCGCATCAGATGAGTCTTTACTTGAAACATATCTTGCAATGGGTGTAGACGAACTTTCTATGTCTGCTCCGTTTATACTTAAAATAAGAGAAAAAATTATAAATACAAATATTTCAGAAATAAAAGAAAATATACTAAAAGAAATTTGAATATAAGGAGATATCAATCATGAAAAGTATGGAAGAAGACAATTTGCAGAAAATAATATCACCTCAAACAGGAAAATGTATTCCCATTGTCGATGTACCGGATGAAGTTTTTTCTGAAAAAATATTAGGTGATGGAGTAGCTATTATACCAAATACAAATGAAGTTCTTTCTCCGATAAAAGGAGTTATTGATCAAGTAACCGAAACAGGGCATGCTTTTTGTATAAAATCCGACGACGGTCTTGACATAATGATTCATATTGGAGTAGATACAGTAAACTTAAAAGGAGAAGGATTCAAATGTTTTGTTAAAAACGGCGATATTGTAAACGTCGGTGATAAACTAGCAACAGCAGATATAGGATTTATTAAAAAAATGGGGTACCCCTTACATACCTCACTTCTTATCACAAACATTAACAGTGTAAAATCAATGAATCCTTACTATGGCGAAGTTGTTGCAGGAGAAACCTGTGTAATAAAATACGAAAAGAACAAATAATAAATTGTAAAATACTAAGAAAGTGGTGTGCTTTTTGAATAAGAAAAATTCAGTTTTCAGTTTATTGCAACGTGTGGGGCAATCATTTATGTTTCCAATAGCGCTTCTTCCGATTGCAGGATTACTGCTTGGAATAGGTGCATCTTTTTCTAATCCTCAAATGATTAGTTCATTCGGACTGGAAAATATTTTAGGTGAAAATACATTACTAAATGCAATTTTTACCGTCATGAAACAAACAGGAGAAATAATATTCGCTAATTTGCCGCTAATATTCGCAATGGGAGTGGCTCTTGGAATGGCACAAAAAGAAAAAGCTGTCGCTTCTCTTTCTGCGGCGATTTCATTTTTGGTAATGAATCAAACAGTTTCATCTCTCCTGACTTTAAGCGGGAAACTCAAACCAGGAGCTTTAAGAGAAGGAATGCTCACTTCGGTTTGTGGTATACAGTCTCTCGATATGGGTGTTTTCGGAGGGATATTAGCAGGTCTGGGAGTAGCATATTTGCACAACAAATTCTATAAAATCAAACTTCCAAATGTTATATCGTTTTTCGGAGGAATAAGATTTATCCCCATAATATCCTCAATTACCTATATAGGTGTAGGAATAATAATGTATTTTATTTGGCCATGGATACAAGAAATCATGTATTCAATAGGTGGGCTTGTAACAGCCTCTAAATATGCGGGAACACTAATCTACGGTATAACTGAAAGAGCTTTGATTCCTTTTGGGCTTCATCATGTATTTTATATGCCGTTTTGGCAAACTGCAATCGGAGGAACCGCTATCGTAGACGGTCATTATGTAACCGGTGCTCAAAATATATTTTTTGCGGAACTCGGTTCTCAAAGTGTTACAAAATTCAGTATCGGAGCAGCAAGATTTATGGCAGGTAAATTTCCGTTCATGATTTTCGGACTTCCTGCTGCAGCACTTGCAATGTACCATACTGCTAAACCCTCGAAAAGAAAAGTTGTGGGAGGATTACTTATTTCTGCAGCAATAACAAGTATGTTAACAGGAATAACCGAGCCACTGGAATTTACATTTTTATTTGTTGCCCCTGCACTTTATGGTATTCACTGTGTTTTCGCCGGTATATCTTTCATGCTTATGCATCTTCTTAAAGTAACTATCGGTACAACATTTTCAGGCGGATTAATAGATTTAATTCTATTCGGTATACTACAAGGAAACAGCAAAACAAACTGGATTTACGTAATACCTGTCGGGGCAGCTTATGCCGTTTTATATTACTTCTTATTCAAATTTGCAATTATTAAGTTTAATATTATAACCCCCGGAAGAGAAGACGACGATACCGAATCAAAGCTTTACACTAAAAAAGATTTCAATGCTTCAAAAGAAAACTCCAATGCTTCAAAAATCCTTGAAGGTTTAGGAGGAATAGAAAATATTGAAAATTTAGATTGTTGTGCAACACGTTTAAGAGTAAAAGTCAGTGATATTGAAAAAGTAAATCAGGATATTCTTAAATCAAGTGGGGCTGCGGGAGTCATAAAAAAAGGTGACGGAGTCCAAGTAGTATATGGCCCAAGAGTTTCAGTAATAAAAAGCGAACTTGAGGAATATATAGAATCTATTTCATCAAAATAAGGCTAAATTACATCAAATTCTATATCAAAAATATTTTAATTTTAAACATTAAAATAAATATGTGTTGACTTTTTAAAGAAAATATGATAAAATTCTCCTACCTCTGATTGTAGACTTATAAAGAGTTCAGAGGGAGGCTAAATTATTCCGAAATACCGGGAGGTGCCGTAGATGAGGGTAAAAGTTACGCTTGCCTGCACAGAATGTAAGCAGCGAAATTATGAAACTACGAAAAACAAGAAAAGTAATCCGGACAGAGTCCAGATGAACAAACATTGTCGCTTTTGTAGAAAACATACTCCGCACAAAGAAACAAAGTAAAACCAGACTGGAGGCAAAACAATGAGTGAAACTAAAAAAGGAATATTTGCAAAGCTTAAAAGTTTTTTCGTTGATTCCAAAATAGAGTTAAAGAAAATTGTTTGGCCAACACAAAAAACAGTTTTTAAAAACACCGGAATTGTACTGGCAATGATATTTGTTGTTGGTGTTTTTGTAGCAATACTTGATGCAGGTCTTATTCAATTACTCGGAATGGTTATGTCGGTATCAAGTAAGTAAGAAAATCCGGAGAGGAAAGATAAGTTATGTCTGAGGAAGCAAAATGGTATGTTGTTCATACTTATTCCGGTTATGAAAACAAAGTCGCATCAAACCTCAGAAAAACCATTGAAAATCGTGGTATAGAAGATTTAATACAAGACATAAAAATTCCTACTGAAACCGTTTTGGAAATAAAAGACAATAAGGAAAGAGAAGTCGAAAGAAAGATTTTTCCGGGTTATGTTCTAGTAAAAATGATTCTTAATGATTATTCTTGGTATATAGTCAGAAACATCAGAGGTTGTGCCGGATTTGTTGGCTCTTCAACAAAACCGATTCCTTTAACTCAGGAAGAAGTTAAGAAACTCGGTGTTGAAAAACGCAGTGTAAGTCTTAATTATAGCGTTGGTGAGTCGGTTAGAATCACTGAAGGAGCACTTACTAACATGGTTGGTAAAGTTGTTGAAATTGACACACAGCAAAAAATTGCTAAGATTGTTGTTTCAATGTTCGGAAGAGAAACTCCTGCGGAAGTACCTCTTTCACAGCTTGAGCCTGTTATGTAATCAAATTAATATTTAAAATTTAAAAATTTCCTTGTCGCAGAAAGCTTAGAAAAGCTTTTTGCAAAAGCGTGGGAGAAGTAAAATTATGTTTACTTCGTGATTTACCACAAAATATGGAGGTGCAAAAATTGGCTAGTAAAAAAGTCAAATCAATCGTAAAATTACAAATTCCCGCCGGTAAAGCAACTCCGGCACCCCCGGTAGGTTCTGCACTTGGACCTCACGGTATTAACATTGTGCAATTCACAAGAGAATTCAATGATCGTACTGCACAAAGTAAAGACGAAGGACTTATAATTCCTGTTGTAATAACTATTTATGAAGATAAGTCTTTTGAGTTCATAACAAAGACACCACCGGCTGCTGTTTTAATCAAAAAAGCTTGCGGAGTCAAATCCGGTTCAGGCGTGCCGAATAAAACAAAGGTTGCTAAAATCACAAGAAAACAAGTCGAAGAAATAGCCACTTTAAAAATGCCGGATTTAAACGCTGCAAATATTGAAACAGCTATTTCAATGGTTGCCGGTACTGCAAGAAGTATGGGTATTGAAGTTGTTGATTAGCAGAGTCCCTTTAGGTGGGAGGAAAAAATCCGATTTTACCACTAATTCAGGAGGAAAAATATGAAATACGGAAAAAAATACAGAGAAAGTATTAAATCATATGACCCGTCAGTTTCTTACGATTCAAGTGAGGCTATGGGAATATGTGTTAAAACCGCAAAAGCTAAGTTCGATGAAACAATTGAACTTCATGTCAGACTTGGTGTAGACTCAAGATATGTTGACCAACAGGTTCGCGGTGCAATGATTTTACCTAACGGTACAGGTAAAAAGATTAAAATCTTGGTAATTTGCAAAGGCGAAAATGAAAAACTTGCTAAAGAAGCCGGCGCAGATTATGTCGGAGCCGAAGAAATGGCTCAAAAAATTCAATCCGAAAATTGGATGGATTTCGATGTACTTATAACCACACCAGATATGATGGGTGTTGTTGGAAGACTCGGTAAAATTTTAGGACCTCGTGGTCTTATGCCAAACCCAAAAGCAGGAACGGTTACAATGGATGTTGCAAAAGCTGTTAAAGACGCAAAAGCAGGTAAAATTGAATATCGTCTTGACAAAACTAATATTATTCATTGCCCAATCGGAAAAGCATCTTTTGGTGAAAAGAAATTGCTTGAAAACTTTGATGCTTTGATGGATGCTATAGTCAAAGCAAAGCCTGAGGGAGCAAAAGGTCAATACATTAGATCTTGTGTTGTTTCTTCAAGTATGGGTCCTGGGGTTAAAATTAATGCCGGTAAGTTTGAAAATGCTCAATAATTTTAGAATCTATCCTTAAATAAAGGATAGATTTTTGTTTTTTTTGAAATAATCAAAATTACATATAAAAACGACTAGAATTTAAGTAAATCAACTATACAAAAAGTATTTTATTCAATTTAATAGAACTGCACGCAATATTTCTAAACTAATGAAAATAAATCATCAATATTAAATAGAGAAAAATTAATAAATTGTTTTTATACATTTCGTCTTCTATCGAAAAAGCTGTAAAAATTTTAATTGTAAAAAACATTACGGAATATCTTGGTAAACGATAATTTTACTATTGACAAATTTTTTAATTTGTAGTAGAATAAAAAACAATAATGATTCCGAAGACAGTAGGTGCTTTTTAAGCATAATTCCTACCGAGGATTGCCCGAACAAATTTTTGTTACCGGTTTTACTCGCTTTTCGGAGTGATTATGACTCGGTAACTTTTTTGCATATTAAATTTGGAGGTGAATAATTTGCCAAGTGTTAAAGCTTTAGAAGAGAAAAAAGCTATTGTTAGCAGTATTGCTGAAAAACTTAAATCTTCTTGTGCAGGTGTTTTAGTAGAATACCAAGGAATAAATGTCGGGGATGACACTAAACTCAGAAAAGATTTACGTGAGTCCGATATAGAATATTTGGTAATAAAAAATACTCTATTGAAACGTGCCGCAGAAAATGCAGGTTTAGGTGATTTGTCTTCCGTTTTGCACGGATCAACAGCTATCGCAATTAGCAAAAATGATTACGTTGCAGCATCTAAAATTCTTTGCGATTTTGCAAAAAACCATGAATTTTTCAAAATCAAATCGGGATTTATAGATGAAAACGTTATCGACAAAAATGAAGTCTTAAGACTTTCAAAACTTCCATCGAGAGAAGTCCTTGTTGCTCAAGTTCTTCGTGGATTCAATGCTCCAATCGCAGGATTGGCAACTGTCTCGAGTGGTATTATAAAAGGATTAGTAGTAGCGCTTAATGCTATTGCAGAGAAAAAATCAAATGAAAATGTTTAATTAAATTTTGGAGGTAAATTATAATGTCAGATAAAGTAGTAAAATTAATTGAAGAAGTAAAATCATTAACAGTTCTCGAATTAAGTGAACTCGTAAAAGCCCTTGAAGAAGAATTCGGCGTTTCAGCAGCAGCACCTGTAGCAGTTGCAGCAGCACCCGCAGCCGCAGGAGCAGCAGCTGAAGAAAAAACTGAATTTGATGTAATTCTTAAAGCAGCAGGCGACAACAAAATGAAAGTTGTTAAAGCAGTTAAAGATATTACAGGTCTCGGACTTAAAGAAGCTAAAGCTATTGTCGATGAAGCTCCTAAAGCAGTTAAAGAAAAAGTTGCTAAAGATGCAGCAGAAGATATCAAAAAACAACTCGAAGAACTTGGTGCACAAGTCGAAGTTAAATAGTTTAGTTTTATATATGCGCCCGCTTTTTAGCGGGTGTTATTTATACACATATTTCTCTTGAAAATACTATTGTTAAATTAAGGAGTGATAACAAGTGAAAAAAGAAAAGAAAGAAGTAAATGTCCATGCAAATCATAGACAAAGAGTAAAAGAAAAGTACAGAAAATATGGTATAGATACTTTCTATGATCATGAAATACTTGAAATGATTTTATTCTATTGTATTCCACGAAAAGACACTAATAAATTAGCTCATCAACTTCTTTCTCATTTCGGGTCTATTCAAGATGTTATGAATGCTCCTTACTCAGCTTTAAAAAATTTCGAAGGTGCTGGCAATGAAACTGCTTGTTTTATTAAATTTCTAGTTGATATTGTTAGAGTTTACATGCAGCACAAAAAGTCTTTAAAAAATACTTTTCGTTCAAGAGAGGAGCTTAATGATAGGCTCTCTCTTAAATTTATAGGCAGAAGTAATGAAGCCATAGCTATTATTTTAGTAGATTCTAAAAATAAAATTGTTTTTGAAGGTATTGTCAACCAGGGATCTCATAATAACGTTGATATATATTTAAGAAAAATTATTGAACTTATAGTCATTTATAATGCAGCAGGTATTGTTTTTGCTCATAATCATCCAAGTGGTCTGGCTTTGCCTTCTAAACAAGATATTATTACAACTAAAAAACTTAAAAACATTTTTGACAATATGAATATTACTTTCATTGACCACATCATAGTCGCAGATGATGATTATATCTCTTTTGTTGATTGTAAAATTCCTGCAATTTTTGATTGTTAATTAATTAGTACTTATATTTAAAACTTTTTTAATTTAGTAATGGTATTTTTAGATAAATGTTTTTGTTATTTATTTTTTTAAGGAGAGTAATTATAATAATGATATTATTTGGAAAATTTTTTACAAAAGATTTTTATTTTTTTTCAAATCATAAAAAAATTTTTAAATTAGTTGCTATTTTATTATCTACCCTTACTCTTTTCAACACTACCACCTATTTGGTAGGTGCTTCGGATTATTGGGAAGAAGAAAAAGATATTAGAAAAAGAACTCGTGAAGCAGACACATTTGGTACATACAAATATGACAGCATTAGAAATTTAAATTATGAATATGAACAAGAATATTTTTATGAAAAAGAAATTTCTAAAGTTCTAAATAAAAAAGAGTTTTCAAGTATTGAACAATTAACTTTACAGTCAATAGAAGAAAAAATGAAAACCTATAATATTAAAGAATTTTCAATTGTTTACTGCCATTATCTTTTACAAATAGAACTACTTACAATTTATACACTAGATTCACCTCAAGAAACAATAAATGCAATTATACGTTACAATTACAATCTATGCAAAAATGGTATTCCAACAGAATCAAAAAAGTTTATAACGGACATGTTTTATGTATTCTTAGTAATTAAAAATTTAAATCTTAGTAAACAATCTCTTGATAATATTTCTATAGGTTTATATTGTAAATTATTCGACCTATTCCCATACTATAATAAAAATTTACTGTTACCTTCTATTAAAGAATGTTTAAACAAATTAATTGAAGAAGAAAGTAAGCATTTTTAAAATTAGGAGCTACTCTTTTTGAGTAGCTCTTTTAATTATTCATTCGATAAAAGTATACTATCGCAAATATCAAGAAGTTCTTTTTTAGTTTTAGAGGAAAAAACTAAATTTCTGTAATCTGCAGCTCGAGGAATACCTTTAATATATGAAGATAAATGTTTCCTGGATTCCCTAACACCAAGATATTCTCCCTTAAATAAACACATTTTTTCTATATGAAGTTTCATAACCCGAACTTTTTCTTGAATAGATACTTTTTCACTTTCTTTATTATTAAAATACCAATTATTAATCTCTGAAAATATCCAAGGGTTTCCTATAGCACCGCGTCCTATTGCTAAAAAATCACAACCGGTATATTCAAGCATTTTTTTCGCAGATTCAACCGAAACAATATCCCCATTACCAATAACAGGAACACTTGAAATTTTTTTAACCATTTTTATTACATCTAAATCAACTTTCCCTGAATATCCTTGATGTTTAGTTCTTCCATGAACTGTTATAGCATCCACTCCAGCTTCACAACATGCTTGAGCAACCTCGGTTGCATTTATAGAAGAACTATCCCAGCCTGAACGAATTTTTATGGTTACAGGTATGTTACATGCACTTTTTACGCTTTTAACTATTTTAGCGCAAATTTCCGGATTTCTCATTAGTGATGATCCGGAATTTTCTTTAACTATTTTAGTAGCAGGACATCCCATATTTATATCAATAATATCAGGTAAATAATTTGAAATTAAATTAACAGCTTTGAAAAAATCCTCTGGGTCACTTCCAAAAAGCTGCAACGCAAAAGGTTTTTCTTCTTCACTGTGTTCCATAAGAGAAAAGGTTTTTTCACTGTTATAAATAATTCCCTTTACACTTACCATTTCACTCGTTAAATATGCTGCACCGAAATTACGGCAAATTTGCCTGAAAGCTTTATCTGTAATTCCTGCCATCGGAGCTAAAGATGCTATTCCTTCAATTTTTAAATTTCCTATTTTCATTTTTTATTCCTTAAAATTTTTGTTTTCATTTTATCACAGTAAACTAAATCTTACAACTTTTTATAAAATTACAAATTTAAAAGACATTTATAAATTTAAATTATACGTCAAATTAACTAAAAATTTAATAATATATTGAAATTAAAAATACAATTTGATAAAATAAAATTGCATCAAGTAAAAAAGTTTAAAATATTGTGGAAAATGTTTAAAACTTACGAAAGGGATGATATTATTTATGAAGAAACTAAAAAAAATACTTGCTATTTCCATATTATTAGGAGTTATTAGTAATGGAAACACATTAATCTCTGCAACAGAAGGAACCATTCAAGAAACACAAGCTTCAACTTCAACTACAGAAAATTCTACAGATTTGACTCAAAAATATAATGAGTTAATGGCAAAAAATGAAAAGCTAAATGAAAAAAATATTAGCCTTAAAAATGAAATTTCAGAACTTAAAGCTGAAAATGAAGAACTTCAAGAAACCGCAGAAAAATGCTATAACAAAATGAAAAAATATAAAAAGAAATTAAAAGAAAAAGAACAATACATTTCACCCGAAGAAATGCAAAATGAAACAGAACGTATTAGAGCTAAAATGATACTCGAATTCACATCTTACCTTGGAGAATACATAAAATCAAATTCAAGTAAAAAAATAAAAACCATAGACATGAGAGGATTTTTAAGCAAATTTTTAACGGTTAATGTTAATTACACAAATAAAGGAAATACTACATTCTCAGGAGTAACCGCTAAAGGTACTGCCGCAGGAGCAGCAATTACAACATAAAGGAATAAAAAATGAACAATAAAAAACCAATATCACAAAAAATAGAAACTTTAGCTTTAAATGAAAATTGGCAAAATGTTTATGATTTTTCAAAAAAATTTATAAGTTCTTTTGGAATATCTAAAAAAGACATAGTAAATATACTTCTTTCAATAGAAGAAATATTTGTAAATATAGCAAACTATGCATATCCCGAAAAAACTGGGAAAGTATCAATAAAAATAGAATACATTGATTTCCCGGAAGAATTCATTATTACCTTTGAAGATTATGGTATTCCTTTTGATCCTACAAAAAACAAAAATCCAACTATTAATTCTTCACCACAAGAAAGAAAAATTGGTGGAATGGGAATATATATGGTAAAAAATTTAATGAATTCTATGTATTACGAATATTCAAATAAAAAAAATCATTTAAAAATAAATAAAAAAATTAAATGAAAGGAGGCGAAAAGGTATGGCTACATTGGGCTTTTCAAAAATTAGAGATGATTTTAAAGTCATTTACGAAATTTCAGGAAGATTAGATACTCAAAGCACTCCTGATTTTCAAGAAGAAATAGAAAATTGTTTTTCTGAAACAGAAAAAGAATATGAAAATAAAATAAATTTAGTTTTTGATTTTAAAAATGTTGAATATATGAGTAGTGCGGGATTGAGAGCCATTCTTTATATAAAAAAACATATAGATACCATGGTCGAAGGATCTTCCATGGAGATAATAAATGTGTCTCCAGAAGTAATGGAAATCTTTGAAATGACAGGGTTTTCGGATTTTATATCTCTTAAAAAAATAAATACCTAATATGAAAAAGCATCCTGAAAAACAGGATGCTCTTTTTATAATGCTTATAAACTCTCTATAAATTCCTTGATATTTTTTACAATATCATCAGCTTGCGAATATATCAAATCGCACTTTCCTTCTAAAATTTTCTTAGACTGAATACTATCATTTGTAATCATATTATCATTCATTTGAATCCAAGATGTTTTAATTTTACCATTCTTTACCATTTCATCTACAGCATCTATTTCACCGGTAGACAGAAAAGCTAAAACAGGTAAACTGGATGAATATTTTACATTCTTTAACTCTTTAGAATTATCATAAAATTTATTCCATTGATTTATCATTGAAATATTCAGTATACTTGATGCAGAACTGATTTTTGATTTTTCAAATGTTTCCTCAGTCCACTGCTCAAGTTGCTTTTGAGGTAAAGACATATCTATTCCTATTATTCCTGAAACCTCAGAAGGATAATTATTTGCATAATATAAACTATAAAGACCAGACATTGATTGCGGCAACAGTATATAGGGCGGCTCGATATTCAATTGATGCAGTGCTGAACGAATTTCTTCAACCATATTTTTATTAGTACGCTCATCACTCGTTATTTCACTACCGCAGTATCCAAAATAGTTTAAAACTACTACTCTATAATCCTTACTCAGTCTTTTGCATAACGGATAAAAATCATCAACTGGAGAATCTGTATTCCAACTGCTTAACATAACTATCGTTTTATCTCCGGAACCTTCTATTTCCGCTCTCATTATTTTTCCATTTACTTCTACTGTTTTGCAACTAGCTCCATCACTTTTAAATAAAGAATGAGCAAATACAGTTGCCACAGCTATAAAAAATAAAGCTACTATTGAAAATACTTTTTTCATTTAGACTCCTTCACTTCACTATATTTTATTAACCTAGCAAAGTAGAAACTAACCTAAACTTTGCCTGGTACCGCTGGCCGGACTTGAACCGGCATGGTATTGCTACCGATGGATTTTGAGTCCATTGCGTCTACCAATTCCACCACAGCGGCACATAAGGCAGGGGATACACTCCCTCACCAAAGTATTCTATCATATATTTGAAAATTGTCAACAACTAATTTTAAATTACACAAATATACTTTTAGATTTAAGCGAATAAATTTCGGTTAGGAAGTCAGCACCAATTGATATAGTTTTTTCTTCCGCATTATTCATATTTCTTATTTTTGCCATACCAGAATTAATTTCCTCTTCACCTAAAACCATAAGAAATTCAGATTTAATTTTGGAGGCATGTTTAATTTGAGCCTTAAGACTTCTTTCAGATATATCATTTTCCACGTAAATAGAAACTTTTCTTAACTTATCACAAAGATTTTCCGCGTAAACAGAAGATTTTTCATCAGTGGATGCAATATATATTAAAGGATGATCTGTAAATTTTAAACTCAAACCCTGTTCATCAATTGCCATTATAAGTCTTTCTATTCCAAACCCTAAACCCACAGCAGGTAAGAAAGATCCTCCTAAAATTTCCGACAATTTGTCATATCTTCCACCACCACAAACGGTCAACGAAGTATTCGAAATATTGGTAATGAATTCAAAAACAGTACCTGTATAATAATCAAGTCCTCTGACTATTCTAGGATTTACAGTATAATCTATATTAATTAAATCCAATTTTCTTTTGAGTGCATTAAAATGATCTTCACATTCTTTACACAAATGTTCAGTTATTAAAGGCGCTTTATCACAAATATTTTTACAAGAAAACTCTTTGCAATCGAATATTCTAAGGGGATTCTTTTCCAGTCTTGAAACACATGTTTTACAAAGTTTTTCCTTATTTTCATAAAAATATTTTTTAAGCATATCTATATACTTTTTTCTACACTCACTGCAACCTATAGAATTAATTTCCAAAGAAACATTATTTATTCCTATTTTTTCTATTATTCTTTTTGCAACTTTTATAAGCTGAACTTCAGCCAAAATTGACGAAGAACCGAATATTTCAAGTCCAAATTGAAAAAATTCTCTGTATCTGCCAGATTGAGGCTTTTCATATCTGTAACATGAAGCATTATACATAAGTTTCATAGGTAAAGCATGATTACTCACTCCGCTTTCAAGAACAGCTCTCATTATCCCTGCGGTTCCTTCGGGACGTAAAGAAACTTTTCTCCCTGATTTATCTTCAAAAGTATACATTTCTTTATTAACTATGTCTGAAGAATCTCCTGAAGATCTTTCAAAAAGTTCAGTATGCTCAACCGCAGGAGTACGAGCATATTGAAATCCGTAAACCTGCGCTTCCTTTTGCATCAAATTACAAAGTGCATTCCATCTTTGACCGTCAGAAAATAAAACATCTTGCATGCCACGAATTCTCTGACTAATTAAGTTCATTAAAATTCTCCTTTTTATAAAATTATAGGTTTACCAACATTTCTCCAGTCTAAATCTCCACGTTCAAGACCATGAATAAGCACTTCAGCTGTTGCCAAATTTGTAGCAAGCGGAATTGTATGTAAATCACAAAGCCTTAATAAATCATTTTGAGGATCACCCATTAAGTCAGGACGATTTGCATCTCTAAAAAATAAAACCATATCAATTTCACCGCAAGAAACTCTTGAAGCAATTTGTTCACAACCACCCTGAACAGATCCAAGAAATGTTTTTACATTAAGACCTGTAGCATCTGAAACTAACTTTCCGGTTGTTGAAGTTGAAAATAACTCATGTCTACCGAGAATACCATAATAAGCTATACAAAATCTGACCATCAATTCTTTTTTTGCGTCTTGAGCAGTAAATGCAATTTTCATAAAAAATTCCTCCTATATAAAATAAGTATCTAAACATTTCCGGCTGTAAATCTTAAGTCAAGGATAAATATCGTTTATTACCAAACCTGAAAATTTCATTGTTCCCGGAAAATTAAGTTAAAATCATAATATGAATAATATCATAAACAAAAATTTTTTTCCACTTTATTTATGATATATTTTTAATTTTTTTAAATTTATCCTTCGAAAGTATTATTCTATACGCTTTACAAAAAAATGTCAATTTTCAAATCCAAAATATGCATTCATAATATCTCTTGCAACATTTTTGGAAAGCATTCCGGACTTTCCGTGTTCAATTACAACTGCTACCGCTATTTCAGGCTTTTCAAAAGGTGCAAAACAAACAAAAGTTGTATGATCTGAACCTGAGTTCTGAGCAGTACCTGTTTTTGCGCCAACCGCTATAGGATAATTTGAAAAGTCTCTTGCCGTACCTGAAAGAGTAACTTCTCTCATAGCTGATTTTACAGCATCTAAGGTTTCTTTAGAAACTATATTTTCTTCAATAATTTCAGGACCGAATTCTTTTATTAAGTTTTGACGGCTATAATCTGTAATTTTACTAACCAGATGAGTTCTGTATCTGGTGCCGCCGTTAGCAATAGTTGCCGTATAAGTTGCAAGCTGCAAAGGAGTAAACATATTATCGGACTGTCCTATTGCTGCTTGAGAAGACCCGGATTCATACCATTTTGCACCAACCTCTTGACTATGTTCAGGTCCAGCAAGCACTCCTTTACTTTCACCTATTTCCACACCTGTTTTAACACCTATCCCAAATTTTCTTGCCCACGATGCAAGACAATCCGCACCTAAACGTCTTCCCAGTTCTGCAAAATATACGTTACAGGATTTAGCAACTGCGGTTTTTAAAGAAGCATTTCTATGGAATCCCATACAATGAAGTTTATATCCTGAATAATAATTAAAACTTCCACCACAAAATATAGTTTCGTCGGGTGTTATTTTTCCTTCCTCAAGTGCCGCACAAGCAACTAAGGGTTTATAAATTGATCCCGGTGCATAAGCTCCTGAAAAAGCTCTGTTTAAAAGCGGTACAGATTTATCATTTGCAAGTAAACCGTAATAAAGTTTGTCTTCCATAAATCTTGTAAGGTCATAACTTGGATAAGTAGCTGCAGCTAAAATAGAAAAATTATTCACATCAAGAGCAACAGCAGCTGCGCATTTGCAGTCTTTAGTTCCTGCGCTTTGAGCCTTTTCAACATTTCTTTTAAGTGATTCATTAGCGGCTTTTTGAATTTTTGAAGAAATTGTTAAAAATACTGTATTTCCTGCCGCGGAAAGTTCTTTTTCAGAAGTTCCAATCACTTGACCTTCTTTTGAAACTTGTATCATTCGTTTTCCACCGGTACCTTTTAAAAAATCTTCATATACACTTTCAATTCCTGTTTTTCCTATTTTTGAATCCATACTGTAAGTATCTTTTCTTTTTTCGTATTCTTCACTTGACATAAAGCCAGTATATCCGATTATATGAGGCGCAACCTCTCCGTTTACATATTTTCTTTTTAACGATGCTTGTACTTTGACACCTTTTAAATAATCTGATTTTTCAAGAATTATATTTACTGTCTTTTCACTAATATTATCCGCTAAAACATAAGGTGTATTTTTAGAAAAATAAACTCCGTTCTTTTCCATGTTGTATTTAACACTGCAAAGCACGAGAATATTTTTTTTACTCATATAATTATCGATTTTATATTTGTGCATAAGCTCTTCGATACACTTTGCCGCACTTGAATCCTCAGACAAATTTAAATTCGATTTCAAACATTTTATTTGACTCTCTTTGTCCTCTTTATAATAAAATTCATTTTCATTTAAAAAAATAGGTAAAATGTCTATATATGAGTCTCCTAAGCTTTCTATAAGATTCACAGCATTTATTATAGTATCATTTTCTTTATCTTTTTCTATTAAAAGTCTATTTATCAAAACTTTATATCCTGTGTCATTAACAGCCAAAGGCTCTCCGAGTGAATCCAAAATCTCTCCTCTAACTGGGTCTGTTTTTATGAAATATATACTGCTGCTATTGGCGCGTTCTTTGTAGTAATCAGCATTTATTATTTGCCAATCTACCATCCTGTAAATAAAAATCCCAAATATAATAAATACTGAAACAGAAAAAAATATATATCTTTTAATCCAATCATTTTTTAAATGAACTTTATTCATTTACTTTCACCTTTATAAAAAACTTCAAAATAAACTTATTCAGTAAGTAAATCGGTAAAGAAACCACAAAAGTGGAAATAGCTACTTTTAAATAATAAGAAATATAACTTTCAGCAAACAAATATTTATGAGAGCAAAAATTTATGTAAAAGTCAAATGTTAAAACAATAGCCAGTAAAATAAAAGAAAAAATTAAAGCTCCCATAAAATTCGGTTTAAAAAAGTATAAAAAAACTATACTCATTAAATATCCAAAACTTCCTAAAATAATCGCATAAATACCAAATAACCCTCCTGAAGACAAATCCATGAGAAATCCACACAGTATACCGAAACAAACAGATTCTTTCTTGGAAGAGAAGAGTGAAATACACACAAAAACAGGTAAAATCCATAATGGATTAAACTTGAAAAAACTAAAGCTTTTAATTTGGCTTACGGAATAAAAAATACAAATTTCCAAAATATAAATTAAATACCTCGAAAAACTCCTTATCATTTATATTTCCTCCAAGCTTTAGCGATTTATTAATCATCTTCAGTAGAAATTTCTCCTTTACCCCTAAAATCCGTTATTATAAAAACATCTTTAGTATCTTTTAAATTTTCAAATGGCTCTACTACAGCATAATAAGAAGACTCATTGTCATCATAACCAATTGACTTAATTTTTCCAAGCTTTAAATTTTTTGGGTACATACCACTTATTCCTGTTGTCGCAACTATATCTCCGGGTTTCATAGAATTTTGTGCAGGAATAAACATCATAGAAGTCAGATTATCTTTAGCAATATCAGCACGTCCGGAAATAACACCGCTTTCTCCTGTTTCAATATCAGAAACGCATATTTTAATATCAGGTGATAATATAGATCGAACTTTCGAGCACACTGCTCCAACTTTATACACACACCCTATTACTCCGTTTTCAGTTATAACTACATCATCTTTTGAAATTCCTGCATTATATCCTTTGTCCACAGTAAAATTTTTAAAAAAACCCGGTATATCCATTCCTATTACCGATGCCGGAACAAATTTAAGACTGTCATTTTCCTTTTTGAAATCATAATATTTCAAAAACTGATCATTTTCCTTTTTCAGTTCATTATATTCAACCACTTTATCTCTAAGAGTATTAACTTCTGTTTCAAGAGAATTTATTCTACTTTGAAGCTCTTCTTTTTCCTTAAACATAAAAGAGAGATTCTCCACTTTACCGGATATCCAAGAAAAAGATTTTTGAAACGGGTAGACTCCCGTACTAAAAATATTATAAAGAGCATCATTTTCGTAATTTAAGTATGAGTAAACAGCAACTGAAATTAATAAAAACAATATAATCACAGTTGTTTTGAAAGCTTTACTTTTAAAAAACTTATTCAAACCGTTACCTCACGATTAACTAAAATACTTCATACTTTTTAACTCTTGGAAAATCTACTGCAATACTCTTTTACAGAAGACTCAAGACATTTTCCGGCACCTTGTGCAACACATTCAAGTGGGCTTTCTGCAATGTAAACCGGCATATTAGTGGATTCCGAAATTAAAGTATCTATACCTCTCAAAAGTGCTCCGCCTCCAGATAAAACAATCCCTTTATCTATAATATCTGCTGAAAGTTCAGGAGGAGTATTCTCAAGAGTACATTTAACTGCCTCTACTATACGTTGCAACGGATCATGTAATGCTTCTCTTACTTCTTTTGAAGAAATCTCAATATCTTTTGGGAAACCATCCAAGAGATTTCTCCCTTTGACTACCATTTCACTTTCATTTTCATAAGGTACCGCCGAACCTATTTTTATTTTTAAATTTTCAGCAGTGCGTTCTCCTATTAAAAGGTTATATTTTCTTCTTATATAGGAAATAATAGCTTCATCCATTCTGTCTCCGGCAACTCTTTCAGACTTTGAAGTAACTATGTCTCCCAAAGAAATAACTGCTACTTCAGAAGTTCCTCCACCTATATCAACTATCATATTTCCAATAGCTTCGCAAACAGGCATACCTGCACCTATTGCTGCTGCCATGGGTTCCTCGATAAGTTCTATAACTCCTCCTCCAGCTTGTTTTGCAACATCTTCAACAGCCTTTTTTTCAACTGCTGTAACACCGGACGGCATACATATTACCATTCTCGGTTTACTGAAAAATATACTTCTGGCGGTTTTTGAAATAAAGTATTTAAGCATTGCTGCAGTTACATCAAAGTCTGCAATTACTCCATCTTTAAGCGGTCTCACCGCAACTATAGAGCCGGGGGTCCTTCCAATCATGTTTTTAGCTTGATTTCCTACTGCTAAAACAGTATCACTTTTTGTATCTACCGCAACAACAGAAGGCTCCCTTTTAACAATACCTTTTCCCTTAAGAAAAACCAAAGTGTTTGCGGTTCCTAAATCTATTCCTATTTCTTTTGAAAACATATCTTGAGTTCTCTCCCTTCTGACTTCTAAAACTTCTATACTTTATTTATATGAAAATAAATTGTTTTTATTATACTATATATTAATGTATTTGCATTAAAATTATTTTCCTGTAGAACCAAATCCATTGCTTCCACGGTCTGTTAAATCAAGAACTTTGACTTCATTCAGTTCCGGCAGTTCTACTTTCATAATTACCATTTGAGCAATTCTTTCTCCATTTTTTATCTTATAAGGCTCTTTTCCTAAATTACAAAGTCCAATACCTATTTCACCTCGGTAATCACTGTCAATTACTCCTACTCCATTTGAAAGAGTTATACCATGTTTTATTCCAAGTCCACTTCTGGCAAATATAAAAGCAGCATATTCAGGGCCCGGCAAACTTATCGCTATCCCCGAAGGAACCAAAGCTCTATCTCCGGGATTCAAAACTATATCATTTTCAATGCATGCACATAAATCCATTCCTGCAGATCCAGGAGTTGCTCTGTAGGGAATTTTAGCCGAATTTAAAATTTTGCAAAAATTTAACGGTTTCTTCACTTGACAATTTTTTTCCACATTATCACCTTTTTTCTCAACATTTATATGTTTATTTAAAAATTATCCCTAATAAAAGCATTTTAGCCGTTTAAATAATGAAAGTCCAGAAAAGTTTTCCTCACTTTCAACAAAGATTTCAACATTTTTCAGGTCACTTGAAATTTTCTACTCAAAAATTAAAACAAAAAAATGAAATTTCCTGTTCTACTATTGTATTTTTTGATATTACAAGTATTATTTAGTCTAAAAATGGAAATATCTTTCACTTTCAAAATTTCAAGGATAAATTTTAATTTTTTCATATATGTACTTATATTACAATATTTCATAATTATATTCAAAATTATTTTTCAAAAGCTATTACTTATATATAATTCACTATAATGTAAAAAAATATAAAAAATATTTATTCAAAAAGTAGATAATGAAATTTTTTCTTGACAACCAATGTAGTATGATATATACTTTAGATGTTGGTGTTGATGATGTCTAGGGTACACCCGTTCCCATATCGAACACGGTAGTTAAGCTAGACGATGCCGAAGATACTTGGTTGGAAGCAGCCTGGGAAAATAGGAAGATGCCAACTTTTTTTATTTATATATTTTTTCTTCACTGTTAATTCAGTGATTTTTTTGTATCTTGTATAGTTAATATGCTTAAAAAAGTAATTTATTTTAAAAAAAATTGTGATTTATATAGAAACTAAAAAAATCTATTGACAACCAATGTAGTATGATATATACTTTAGATGTTGGTGTTGATGATGTCTAGGGTACACCCGTTCCCATATCGAACACGGTAGTTAAGCTAGACGATGCCGAAGATACTTGGTTGGAAGCAACCTGGGAAAATAGGAAGATGCCAACTTTTTTTATTTATATATTTTTTCTTCACTGTTAATTCAGTGATTTTTTTATGCAAATAAATATAAAATCCACTTCAAATAAAAAGAAGTGGATATTTTTTACTATTTATAAAATTCATAATCCATACCCATACAACCAACACGAACAGGAATTGGACGTTCAACTCTTACAAAAACAATATCCTCATCTAAAGTATAATCAAAAATAAGCTTTCCAGTATTATTTTCATTAAAGTCAGACTTTTCGAAATAAAATGGTTTACTTCTTCTAAGCCTATAAGCATTATTAACTCGTTTCATACCAAAATCATTTGAATCACCTTGTTGAGTTAAAGATACTTTAGTTTCAGAGTCAATTTCCTTAACGTTTCCGTTTCCGGCAGATACTTCATAAAAATTAAAACCAACTATCAATGACATGATTAACCCTGCCGAAAAAACCTTTTTAAAAATTTTCATTAAAATAAATCCTCCCAAATATAGTAGAAATTGCGATTAAAAATAAGTCGTACTGTAGTTTTAAAAACTTTCATCTCCTTGTTTCCAAGAAATATAAATTTCTTTAATGCCATTAATATAATTAATCTCTTATCATTTTATATTCATCACATATATAATAATTTTCTCAAATTATCATATACAAACTGAAAAACAAAAATTATAAATAATTGGCAACATCTCAAATAAACTGCTTTAATTCTAGTTTATATCTCTGACCATATTCAAAATATTACTATAATAAAAAAGCATTATAAACATAAAAATTCAAATTTCAGCAGATTGAATTAAACTTTTTACTAAAGAAATTTTTTTAATATATAAACAACTAAATAAAGATTCGTAATCTTGATTACGAATCTTACTTTTTACTTCTGAGTGAATATTTATAAGAAAATTTTTTCAATTATCCTCTATATAATACTTCTCGTCTTCTGATAAACTCACACTATCTTCCGATTCAGAATTTTTAACTTTTTTTGCATTATCAAATGTTTTACTTCTATAATATTCATCTTTATAATAAAGAGTTTTATTTACAAAAGCTTCTAATTCATCTATATGATTAACTGCCTTCATAATATTTCCGTACACTTCTAAATCCTTATATTTATTCAAAATATCATGAACACCATTCGAAGCTTTCTTTAGTAAATTATATAAACTTTCAATAAAACTGATTTTCTTATTTAAAGAATTATTACACTCAGAAATTATAATTTTTTCAATATCTAAAAGTTTCTTTTCAATAATAGTATAGCACTCTTCATTAAAATATTTAATAAATACCATCGTTGCTTTAGCTATAGTCTCTATAGGATTGATAGCCGAACATTTTGGAAGAATTTTTTGTTGTTTACTACTATATTCGCACATAAAACCCTTAACAGCAAAGTTTAATCCTCTATTGGCATCAATTTTTTCAAAATTAAATCTGCCTTTTTGATAAAAACCCGGAAATTTTCTAGTTATCCAATTAAAAAAACTCTTGTCTTTATACTTACTCATATCAGAATAAACATGAAAATACAATTCTAAATCATTTTCAGCACTACAAAAAAAGCAAGTATACTTCAACTTCGTATATGGATCAGTAATAGTTTTATCTATTTTAGTATCTATTAATTTTTTTATAAAAACTTTATCCGTGCCAGCAAAAGAAATACTAATATTTAAAGTAAAACACAAAAGCATTAATAAAAATAGCTTTAAATTTTTTTTCAACTTCTATGAATTAATCCTCTCAAAAAATCTTTCCAATGATTTCATATTAGCTTCACATACTTCTTTTTTATCATTATAAAGTTTATCTATTAAAGGTTTTACTTCATTGCAAACTCTCCAAAACCCATTACAAATTCTGTATACACTTTCATTCAATGGCACACCAGCATCTTTACAAAAAGAGCGTATGTATTCCTCTTTTAAATAATATTCAAGTACGCCTCCATGCATTCTACTATTATTAATTCTTGAATCTATATTTGAACACATTATAAATAAAGCAAGTATCCAACTTTCTAAAGGATTTTTACTAACAACTATTTGATTTTGTCCATTATTACTTAGACTCAAAATTTTATTTTCGAATCCATCAATATTATTAAAGTTTTGTTTTATCCAATTAGCAAAATTTGTGTATCTATATTCTCTAGAATCAAAATTATAATCAAAATCAATAGTTATATAATCGCTTGCATTTTGATCTTGGAATTTTTCTTTAATTATCTCAATAAATTCTTGGTCTCCTACTGCGGAAACTTTTCCAATACCAGTTGTTACTATAGAAAAAAACATTAATAATAAGCAAATAAATTTTTTCATAAATTTTCCGTCACTTTCTAAAACTTTTAGTACTTATTTAATATCAGACCCCAAAATGTCTATTAAAACATCATCAATAAAACCAATTTGAACATTGCATTTTTGATCATTTTCTGAATTATTAATATTTGAAAATTGAATTAAAATATCACGAAACAATTGCAAAGATAAACTTAGCACCCCCATTCTTTCATCGAAGTGACCTCGAAAAAGAGCTACCTTTTCGACATTGTTGTAAGTAGTTCTTACCATGTGCTCCATTAAAAAACATTGTTCTATAAAATCTTTGTAACCATATTTATTTTGAGATGGAAAATATAAATCATAAATATTTATGAGCGTCATAGCAGAAACTGCACGATAAATAAGACGTTTCATTTCTTGAGAATAACTATTCACATCTTCTTGAAAAATTTTTTTATCTTCACTGTGACAAGCTTGAAAATCAAAGCAAGCATCTACAGATTTCACACAGAAATAAATTATATCTTTTATATTTTTAACAGAAAAATTAAATTGTTCTGTAGGTTTACATTGACAATATAAAGGATAATATAATTTACAAAATAGATTACAAAAATTAATAGCAATAAAATCAATACTTTTTAAAATATCTCCTTCATAATCGATTTTCTGCATAAATTCACTATTTATAAATCTAAAATCAAATTTAAAGTCTGACAACACACCATACAAATTGACTTCAGAATCTATAAAATGTCCATACACCGAAATAGGCTTTTCTACACTAATTTTATTTATATTTTCAGGTTCCTCCGCAGCTTTTGTAAGCTTTGATTTTTTAGTAACAGTTTTTTTTGTTTCTCTTGGTAATTTAGGAAATTTATTTTCTTTTGCTTCCAAACAATCCAAAAATTCCTGCTGTACTTCACTTTGAGATGTATCATCTTGAAAATTAAACTCTGTAAATCCTATTTTGGCTTCAGCAGTAGCAGGATTTTTTTTGTTATTTTCATTTTTCGGTCCTGCAGAATAAACAAAACAAATTACAGAATTTAATCCTATAACCACACCTGCAAGAAACAATGATAGTACTTTATTTAATACTTTTTTTCTATTCATATAATGATATTCTCCTATATTTTCATACACACCTCAACAAATTCCTTATTAAAGTATCTACAGAACATACACTTAATCCATATGAAACTTCCATATATTCTTTAATACATTTTAAAGATACAGAGATTTTTTCAAAAATATTTCCTCCTGATAAATTTCCTGAAAGTAATAAGTTTTTTAAATTATTATAATGGTTAAAATTCAAAATACTAGGATTAAAATCAGTGTCTAAAGCACAATTAATAATAATCATAATTTCTAAAAACAATTTCATATTTATATTCTCTGTTACTTCATCACAAAAAATTCCGTCATTTAAAAAACCGGTCAGCTTTTCACTAAATATTTCTAAATATTCCATATCTCTATATTCTGAAAAATTACTTGCAAAAAATCTAAATGGTTGTCTTTCTATGTATTGAAGTTTGAATGTACTGTATGCCAGCTCTGAAAGTTTTATTAAATCATCTACATCCGGTTTATCTTTATCAAAGAAATATCTGAATTCCTTAAAATTAAATGAATTATACATATTTTCTTCAACAACATCATATAACGACGATATACTTTTTATAGTTTCAATAATATGTATATTATCCTCTACAATTTCAGTTGAAAAAACATGACTTAAAATTTCATTATTAGGCAATATTATTCTTTTTTCACACCTATCAGTAAAAGACAAACCAGCATCACTATTAACTTTAAAATTCTGTCTTAAAATAGAGTTTTCTGATGAACTTTTAATTTTTAATGGTTTACTTTTATAACTCGCATATGTAGAATTACTAAAAACATTGAAAATAATAGATGTTGCTATATATGCTAAAAATTTATTAAAAAGCTTATTCACATAAACCTCCATATATAAGCATAATAATTTTTTATGAATTTAATTATTTTGTAATTTTTTCCATTTCAAATGCCAAATCTAATACATAACTACCTATGTTAATTATGTCACATCCTTCTTCCAAGAAGTCATCAATAATACTTTCAGCCATCTCATGAAATAACACTTTATAATTTCTTACATAATCATAACTTTCATATTCAAGAGATTTCATAAAATTATTACTGCACTCTACAAATTTTTCTTCAACTGAGTAATTATATGATTCTCCGAGCCAAGTATAGTCGGATGTCTTCAGATTATCAATACCATACTGCATTAAAATTAAAATGTTTAAAAGAAGTGCCATCGCCTTTTGATTATTTTTATTTCCCCTAAAACAATCTAATTTTTCCGACCACAAATCTTTCAAATAATCAGAATAAAGATATGTTCTATAGGTACCATAAAAATCATCTATAATAATGTCTGCGTATTTAGTAAACTCTCCGTATTCAACATGAAGAATTTTATATATTTTTTCATTTAAAGATCCTACTAAACTTCCCTCTATTTCCGGAGAAAATTTAACTTCGCAACAATCAGAAATATGTTTATAGTAACCAGCTATAAAATCCTTTGGAGACTCATTATTGGAACTGTACACATCTAACATAGCTTTATAGAAGGTCTTAGATTCATAATAATAATGAGACAATGTTTCAACTCTAGGCGGGGCAGAAAAACTCCTGCCCCTTGCCATTACAGGAGTAAAAATAAAACTCATTGACAAAATTACGGATAAAAATCTTAGGTTCACAATAATCACTCCTATTTATATTTTACTTTTTACATATCACATCAGTTCCCATGTACTTTTTCAAAACTTCAGGAACAGTAACACTTCCATCATCGTTTTGATAATTTTCAAGTATTGCTGCAACTGTTCTTCCTACTGCAAGACCGGATCCATTAAGTGTATGGACAAGCTGAGCTTTGTCTTGAGGATTATCTTTATATCGAGCTTGTAACCTTCTAGCTTGATAATCTTCGAAATTCGAACAAGAAGAAATTTCAACATAACGTTTATATGAAGGCATCCAAACTTCAATATCATAAGTTTTTGCAGAACAAAAACCGGTATCTCCAGAACATAAACATACTACTCTGTATGGCAAATTAAGAAGCTGTAATAATTTTTCAACATGTAAAGTTAAATCTTCAAGTTCTTTATATGAATTTTCAGGTTTACAAAATTTAACAAGTTCAACTTTATTAAATTGGTGTTGTCTTACAAGACCACGAGTATCACGCCCTGCTGCTCCTGCCTCTGAGCGAAAACATGCGGAATATGCACAATATCTTATAGGTAAAGTTTTTCCATCCAAAATTTCGTCTCTGTGCATATTTGTAACAGGTACTTCAGCTGTAGGAATCAAATAATAATCAGTATCTTCAAGTTTGAATCCGTTATCAAACTTAGGAAGCTGACCGGTACCGTAAAGAGAAGCGGTGTTTACTATAAAAGGAGGCAAAATTTCCTTATATCCCATCGAAGTATGTGTGTCAAGAAAAAAATTAATAACAGATCTTTCAAGACGTGCTCCTAAATCTTTATAAAAATGGAATCTTGTGCCTGTAACTTTCGCTGCTCTTTCGGGATCTAAAATATCTAAATTTTTTCCTATCTCCCAATGAGGTAAAACATCATCTTTTCGTGGCTCGCCCCATTTTCTTATTTCTAAATTTTGAGAATCGTCTTTACCTTCGGGAACTTCTTCATTAAGCATATTGGGTATAGAAAGAATCTTATTTTTTTGTTCTGTTTCAAGAGAAGAAATTTTATTCTTCATTTCGGAAATTTTAAGTGACAATTCTTTCATATCGTTCATAACTTCAGAAATATCTTCACCTGATTTTTTCATTTCAGGTATTTTTTTATTCATAGAATTTTGAACAGACTTGTTTTTTTCCATTTCAGTCATAAGATTTCTTCTGTTACTATCTATTTCAAGAATTCTGTCGATAACTTCATCAAAATTTAAATTTCTTTTTTTCATAGCATTTTTAACCAAATCAGGATTATTTCTAATAATTTTAATGTCTAACACTTAAAACAACTCCTATCAAAAAATTTTTTAAGTAACAGCACTTAATTAATATATCATAAATAAAAAACATTTACTATAAAGGATTTGAAGATATTTTAGAATTTTTTCTCGGATATTCTTTAGGAGTATTTTTACTTTTTCTTACAATTAAAATAGTTCTTCTTCCTTTTTCAAAAGGTAATTCAAAAGAAAACTCGGACTCCAAATTACCACCCAAAGAAGAAATAGCATTTTCTGAGTTTTTAAGTTCTTCCAAAATAACAGGACCTTTCATAGCTGCAAAACATCCGCCGACTTTAACATAAGGAAGACAATACTCACAAAGTATGTTAAGCGGAGCTACTGCTCTTGAAACTACTAAATCAAATTTTTCCCGAAATTTAGGATTATTTCCGAATTCTTCGGCTCTTGCATGAAAAATATCTGCTTCTAAATTAAGTTTTAAAACTAAATTTTTTAAAAATGTTATTCTTTTATTAAGGCTGTCAATTAATGTAATATTTATCCCGGGACTGCAAATCTTAAGAGGAACCCCAGGAAATCCTGCACCTGTTCCTATATCCGCAACTTTCGAATTTTCTTTTATGTTCAAAAATTTTTCTATAAATATACTGTCAAGAAAATGCTTTATAACCACATCTTCCGGATCTTTTATAGAAGTAAGATTTGTATGAGAATTGTATTCAAAAAGATAATCCATATAAATATTAAACTTATTAATTTGATCATCATTAAGGTTTATTCCTATTTTTTTAGCTTCTTCCTTTAAAAGTTCCAAAGTTTTAAACCTCTTTCTTATTTTTTGTTGAAAGCCAAATCATAATTACCGAAATATCCGCCGGGCTAACTCCGGAAATTCTTGAAGCTTGACCCAAATTAAGTGGTTTTATCTTATTTAATTTTTCTATCGCTTCAAGTCTTAATCCTCGAATATCAGAATAATTCACATCGAGAGGTAAAAGCTTGCTTTCAAGCTTTCTCATTTGCTCAACTTGTCTAAGCTGTCGTTTTATATATCCTTCGTATTTGATTTCAATTTCAACTTTTTCAAAAATACTCTCATCAATTTCCGGTCTTGTGATATCAAAATCTTTAAGATCACTGTAAGTTACTTGAGGTCTTTTAAGCAATTCTGACATTTTTGTTCCTGTTAAAATTGGAGCTGTACCTTTAGATTCTAAAACCAAAGAAAGTCCATCCGAAGGAGGGATATTAACGGTTTTAATTCTTTCAAGTTCCTTTTCTTTTAGTGACTTCCTTTTACAAAATTCTTCCCACGTTAAATCGTCAATCAAACCTATTTTTCTACCTATGGGTGTAAGACGTTCGTCGGCATTATCCTGCCTTAAAATAAGCCTGTATTCAGAACGTGAAGTCATCATACGATAAGGATCGCTAACACCCTTTGTAACTAAATCATCAATTAAAGTTCCAATATAGGACCCTGCTCTGTCTAAAATTAACGGAGGCTCATTTTTTACCTTTAATGCAGCATTTATCCCGGCAACTAAACCTTGTGCGGCAGCTTCTTCATATCCGGAACTTCCGTTAAATTGTCCCGCACCATATAATCCAGGATGATTTTTAAATTCAAGCGAAGCATAAAGCTGAGTAGGATCGGCTATATCATATTCTATAGCATATGCAGGTCTCATAATTTGTACATTTTCAAGACCTTTTATAGTTCTGTACATTTCAACTTGAACATCCTCAGGAAGTGAAGTTGACATGCCTTGTAAATACATCTCTTCGGTATTTATTCCACAAGGCTCTATAAACATTTGATGTCTTTCTTTTTCCGAAAATCTAACTATTTTGTCTTCAATACTTGGACAATATCTTGGGCCAATTCCTTCTATTTTCCCACTATACATCGGCGAACGATTTAAATTGTCAAGGATAACTTTTTTTGTTTCCTGATTAGTAAAAGAAATGTAGCAATCAATTTTATTTTCGCCTTTTTCTTTTGTTTTATATGAAAACGGAACTATTTTTGAATCTCCTTCTTGTTTTTCAAGAGAAGTAAAATCTATACTTGATTTCAAAACTCTTGCAGGAGTACCTGTTTTAAACCTCTTGGTAACTATTCCGAGTTTTCTTAGCGAATCACTTAAAAATTCTGCAGGGAAAACGCCATCTGGACCACTTTCGTAAGAAGTTTCTCCTATAAAAATTTTACCTTTAAGAAAAGTACCAGTAGAAATCACAACTGTTTTCGAAGAATAAAATATTCCATTTTTAGTCTTCAAAATCCATTGATTATCAACTTTTTCAATAGAAACTATCTCACACTGCTTTAAAGAAAGATTTTTTTGAAGTTCAAGTTTATGCTTCATAATTTCTTTATATTTATTTCTGTCTATTTGAACACGCAAAGAATGAACAGCAGGTCCTTTACCAAGATTAAGCATACGGCTTTGCAAAAAACATTCATCTGCAGTTTTTGCCATTTCTCCGCCAAGAGCATCAATTTCTCTAACAAGATGTCCTTTTGCCGTACCGCCTATAGACGGATTACAAGGGCAATTTCCCACAGAATCTAAATTTATTGAAAATACTGCTGTTTTACACCCAAGCCTTGAAGATGCAAGTCCTGCTTCAATTCCAGCATGCCCTGCACCTATTATCGCAACATCATAATTTTCTATATATTTCAATTTTTTAACCTTCTTCCAAAACTTAAAGAGATATTTATGCTTATCTTAGCACAAAACATCTCTTATATCTACACAAATTATAATTTTTTGTCAAAATTATTTTCCGACACAAAATTTAGAAAATATTTTATTCACTGTTTCAACATTTGCGTTTTCTCCTGTCAATTCCATTAGAGAATCTATAGCATTTTGAATAAGAACAGTAATAGCATCTAAAGTTATGCCTGTCTGAGCATCACCTATAGCATTGTTTACATTTTCCAGTGATTTTTTCAAAGCTAAAAATTGTCTTTCGCAAGTAATTAACACTTCAGTAGGTTCAGCTTTTGATTTCCCAACAATATTTCCTATAGCTTTTCTGAAATTTTCTTCCCCTTCAGCTTTTAATGCGGAAATTTCAACAATGTTTTCCGAAAATGTTGATAAATTTTCTTTGTTTATCATGATTCCCAAATCTATTTTATTAAGAACTATAATGGTTTTTTTAGGATCGCAAAGATCTAAAATTTCTTTGTCCTCTTTACCGAGGGAAGACTGTGAAGCATCTAAAACCATAAGAACTAAATCCGCTGTAGACAATGATTTTTTTGCCCTGCTCACTCCGATTTTTTCAACTTTATCTTCTGTTTCTCTTATTCCAGCAGTATCAACAAGTAATAATGGAATATCTCCAACCATAACAGTTTCTTCAACAATATCTCTTGTTGTGCCTGCAATATCCGTCACTATAGACTTTTCAAAACCCGAAATCAGATTCATAAGTGTAGACTTACCAACATTTGGTCTTCCGATAATAACTGTTTTAACACCGTCTTTCAATACAGGATTATAATTTTTAATTATACTTGACATTTCATCAGCTACTTTTTTTAAATCGGAAATCAACTTTTCGTAATTTACTTCCGGTATATCTTCTTCAGGAAAGTCTGCCCATACTGCCAATCCTGCTGATATATCCAAAAGAGTATTTTTCATAGATTCTGTTTTTCTGCTTAATGCTCCTTCTTTTTGGTTAAGTGCAATTATATTCGCATGTCTGCTGTTGGAAGATATAAGCTCCATAACAGATTCTGCTTGAGAAAGGTCTATTTTACCATTTAAAAAAGCTCTTTTTGTGAATTCTCCCGGCTCAGCAAGAGAAGCTCCTTCATCTAAAACTGCTCTAAGAACTTCTCTTGTTATATAAAGTCCGCCATGACAAGAAATTTCAACTACATTCTCACCCGTATAACTATGCGGTGCTCTAAAAACCAAAATAATTACTTCATCTATATAATTTCCATTTCTAGAAATTTTTCCGTACTTAGCAGTATATCCTTTCATGTTTAAAACACTTGATTTTGAATTAAAAGGAACAAAAATTTTATTTACTATTTCAATTGATTCATCACCGGAAATTCTTATAACTCCTATACCCCCGACCCCTTTAGGAGTAGAAATTGCAGCAATTGTACTCATAATCAAACCTTCTCTCAAATATAAAATAGTATCTGCATCGAAAGATGCAAATACATACATAAATTTTTATTATGCTTTCTTATTTGCTTTCAGTAACTACTTCTTCCTTCAAGCAAACAACGTCAGAATCCTTAAGCTCCAAAAGTGCATACCTTGCAGCTTCATTTTCCGCATTTATAGTATATATATTAAAATATTTGTTCAAAATAAAACTTTGAACTGCATTTATAACACCATTTATAAACCAATAAAGTCCTACAGCCGCGGGCATTGTATAAGCAACATATGTTGTAAAAAGTGCTGCACCATAAGGCATAATCTTAGCACATCCTTGAGCGGCATTTTGTGTTCCACTCATCTTTTGAGTTATATACATACCTGCAACAGAACTTATAAAACACAGCAAGGGAATTACCCAAAGCATTTCCGAGAAATTCGATGTACTAGGATTTCCAAGCAAATTAATACCTAAAAATTCAAAACCATTGCTATATTCTTCAACATCAGCAAATTCTTCAGGACTAAAACTTCCAAGGTAACCTTTAAGATCCTCAAAATGTCTTACAAGCTGCAATTGTTCATATGGTCCACTTATTTTTCCATCGGATTTCAAAGTTTCAATAACACTTACTACTTTTTCCGTCGGAATATGTAAAGTATTCTGCAGCGGCTTAGTTATCGCACCAAACACACCACTCCATATCAGAAGCGGCAGTACCATAGTGGAAAGGCACCCTGCCATAGGGTTTATCCCTTCTTTTTCATAAAGTCGAGAAACTTCTTCATTATACTTTCTGGGATTCTTTTCATATTTCTTCTTCAACTCTTGCTGTTTAGCACTGAGTCTTGAAGTCAAAGCCATATTTTTTTGTCTTTTTATGGCTATAGGCAGCATTATTAAATTAACAACAACAGCAAAAAGAAGTATTGCCAAAGCATAATTACTCACTGCATCAAAAAAGAACCACAATAAATATCCGGATATATTTCCGAAAAAATCAAATATAAATCCCAAAATAACTTCTCCTTTTTTCAATAAAAAAATTAAATTCATTTCTTTGGAACAGGATCATATCCACCTTTGCAAAAGGGATTACATCTCAAAATTCTGCAAAATGACATAAATCCTCCACGAATAACACCAAATCTTGATATCGCTTCGAATGCATATTCAGAACATGTAGGGACAAATCTACAACAAGGTTTTTTAAGTGGTGAAATAAATTTCATATAGAATTTTATTAGATTTAAAACAAAAACCTTCATTTCAAAACACCGAGTTTTTTAAGTTGGTAGGTCATATCTTTGAGTATTTCTTGAGTTTTTGCTCCATAAGTACTTTTTCTTGCAACAAAAACTATATCTTTCCCTATAGGCACTGAATCTTCTAAAAATGAATAAGATGCCCTTAAAACTCTTCTAGCTCTGTTTCTCTGAACAGCATTTCCTATCTTTTTGCTGGCTGTTAATCCGATTCGCGTATATTTAAATCTATTTTTCATAACATAAGTAACAAGAAGGGCAGAAGAAGAAAATCGGCCTTTCGAATAAAGTCTTTTAAAATCTTGATTTTTATTTATAGACTTAGCTTTTTTCATAAAAGTTCCTTTTTAATTTACTTTGCAAAAACAAGTAATTTAAGACAAAATAAAATGCCGAATCGGCATGGAAGTTAAAATTAAAAATCAAAATCCACGCCACAAACGGCAACTAATTAGTATGTTAGTCTTTTTCTTCTTTTTGCTCTTCTTCTCGCTAAAATCTTAATTCCATTGCGAGTAGACATTCTTTTTCTGAATCCATGTTCTTTCTTTCTATGGATTTTCTTTGGTTGGTATGTTCTCTTCATCGATTCTTTCCTCCTCGAACATTATATTTATCATATCCATTCACAATATATTCTCAAAGTAAATAACTTATGGAATATGTGCTTTCAAACTCAATTATATAACCTAAGAAATTTTATGTCAACTAGTTTTTAATTAAATTTAACCTCAAAGGGCATCATGTTGAAGAATTTTTGAAAATTAGGTATAATAAATTGAATTTGTATAATCAAAAAAAACTTGATTTAAACACAAAAATTTAAAAACCCGGAGGTCTTATTCTTATGAACTCTTTTAACGAAGCCTGGGACTTAATATGCGAATTCTGCAAAACAAAAATTACCGGAGTCGCATATAAAACATGGATTGACAGAATAGAACCCATAGAGCTTAATTTTGAAAAAGGCAAAGCAGTCTTGATGGCTCCAAATGAATTTCACAGACAAACTTTGAATAAGTGCTATATAGGTCTTATAGACAGTGCATTTAGAGAGATTTTCGGATCCGGAATAGATATATGTTTTACAATACCAGAAGAAATCAAAGAAAGCAGTAAGAAAAGCGATCAAAATTTAGCCATCGATTTAGAATATGAATTTACTTTTGACACATATATAGTCGGATCTTCAAACAAATTTGCTCATGCAGCCGCTTTAGCAGTAGCTTCAAATCCCGCAGGAGCATACAATCCACTGTTTATCTACGGAAATTCAGGTCTCGGCAAGACACATCTTTTGTATGCAATTTCAAATGACATTAAAAAAAATAACCCAAATAAAGTTTGTTTATACATAAAAGGAGATGATTTTACAAATCAACTTATTGATTCTATAAGAAACAATACCATGATGGAGTTTCATCAAAAATACAGAGAAGCAGATGTTTTACTAGTAGATGACATACAATTCATTGCAGGTAAAGATTCGACTCAAGAAGAATTTTTCCATACGTTTAATTCTCTTTACGAAGCAAAAAAGCAAATCGTTCTGACCTCAGACCGTCCACCTAAAGAAATTCAAACCCTTGAAGATAGGCTCAGAACACGTTTTGAATGGGGACTCATCGCAGACATTCAACCGCCTGATTTTGAAACAAGAATTGCAATTATTCGCAGAAAAGCCGAATTGCTTCATATAAAACTCCCAAATGAAGTTTGTGACTACATAGCCAAAAAACTGAAAACAAATATTCGTCAACTTGAAGGAACTGTAAAAAAAATCAAAGCTCATCACCTTCTAGGTGGAGAGCCGATGGGTATAAAAACAGCTCAAATCGCAATTTCAGACATACTAAATAATGATCAACCTCCACCAATAACAATTGAAAAAATAATAACCGAGGTTGCTCGAACATTTGGTGTAACACCAGAAGAAATAAGATCTTCAAAAAGATCTGCGTCAATATCAAATGCAAGACAAATTTCGATGTACATAGTAAGAGAAATCACACAGCTTCCTTTGGTATCTATCGGCGAATCGTTCGGAGGAAGAGATCACTCTACTATTGTTTACGCACTTCAGCAAGTAGAAAAAAGCTTGGCTAAAAATCCAAAAACAAAAGCTATGGTTGAAGATATAATAAAAAATATAAGAGATTATTAATAAATATCTTTATTTTTTACAAAAAAACTTTTCAACATTTTTTCAACTTTCAACATTGAGTTTTCAACATTTTTGTGGAAAACTAAAATTTTTCAAAAGTTTTCAACATTCTCAACAATTTGTCCACAGATTTTCAACATACAAAAATTTCTATTTAACTCAGTGTTTATGCGGGATTCAACAATAATTCAACTTTTCAACAGCCCCTACTACTACTACTATAAATATATATGTTATGTTATGTAACGAAAAATGAAAAAACGCAAAGAAAGGAACTCAGAAATGAAATTTAAATGTGGAAAACTTCAGTTAGCAAATTCTTTAACAAGTGTTCAAAAAGCAGTCGCACAAAGATCAACAATTGCAGCCTTAGAAGGTGTGCTCATAAATTGCACGGAAGACAACATAGAACTCTGCGGATACAACACAGAAATGGGTATTACAACATCAATAAAAGCAACAGTTCAAGAAAAAGGCAAAATAGTTGTTAATGGGCATTTACTGACTGAAATTATAAAAAAACTACCGTCAGACATAGTAGAAATCGAATCAAACGAAAATTTAGCAGTTAAAATTTCGTGCGGACAGAGTAAGTTTGAGCTAATCGGAATAGATGCAAAAGAATTTCCGGAATTACCAGATGTTTCTCAGTCAGAAAGCTTTAAGATACCAGCAGGTATTCTAAAAAGCATGATTAAACAAACTATTTTTGCTGTAGCTGATACAGACTCAAAACCAGTTCACACAGGAACTTTATTTGACATAAAAAATAATACTCTTAATCTTGTTTCAGTAGATGGATACAGACTAGCATTAAGAAGCGAACCCATAGAAGAAAGTCTCGAACTTAAATTTGTAGTCCCCGGAAAAACATTAAAAGAAGTTCTAAGAATATTACCTCAAAGTTCCGAAAATGAAGAGACAGTTAAAATTTCAGCAGGAATGAGACATATAAACTTTTATGTAGGTAGTTACAAAATTGTTTCAAGACTTTTGGAAGGAGAATTCCTAGACTACAAAACAACCATTCCAAAAAACACAAGTCCAAGAATAAAAATTTCAACATCAGATTTTATTGATAGCATTGAAAGAGTATCTTTATTAATAACCGACAGACTTAAAAGTCCTGTAAGATGCACTTTTTCTAAGAACTACACAAAGCTTTCATGCAATACTTTGGTCGGAAAATCAAATGATGAAATCATGTCTACAAGCGATTTGACTGAAGATATAGAAACAGCATTTAATAATAAATACATGCTGGATGCTTTAAAAAATACAGATTGCGATGAAATTGAAATTCAAGTTTTAAACTCCTTAAGCCCAATAAAAATCGTTCCTCAGGAAGGGGAATCTTTTCTCTTTTTAGTTCTTCCTGTAAGAGTGCGTTCGTAAGTAATTAAAAATAAAACTTAAAAAACATTGTAAATGTGATATAATATATACGGTGACATTTATGAAAATCTCAAAATTAATTATTAAGAACTACAGAAATTTAAAAGACGGATTATTTGAATTTCAGAGCGGAATAAATTATATTTATGGTAAAAATGCTCAGGGAAAAACAAACCTCTTAGAATCAATATGGATGTTTACAGGTGCAAGGTCCTTTAGAAAAACAAAAGACTGTGATATAATAAGTTTCGGTGAGGAATTTGCAAAATTAAAAGGGGAATTGTTTTTTGAAAAAAGAGATCAGAAAATAAATGTTAACTTCTCTATGGGAAAAAGAAAAATATTCTTGAATGGTATTCCCAAAAAATATCCTACAAGCATGATAGGAAAATTCAGGGTTGTTCTTTTTACTCCATATAATCTTTCGCTTGTAAAAGACGGTCCGGAAAACAGACGTAAATTTTTAGATGCCGCAATATGTCAATTGAAACCGAGTTATACAAAAATTCTTGCATCGTATAATCAAAACTTAAAACAGCGAAACGCACTTTTAAGACAAATATCAAAAAGCGGTCAAAAAGATCAAAGTCTTGAAATTTGGGATTCAAAGCTTGCTAAGATAGGAGCAAAAATTTTAGAGTCAAGACTGGAATATCTTTCACTTTTATCTCCGATTGCCGCAAAGATTTATGAAGAAATTTCAAGTGAAAAAGAAACTTTAAATTTAAAATATATTTCAACAGTTACAAAAAAAATCGATTCTGAAATTGATTCAAAGAATCTTGAATCTGATTTTCTTTCACGGCTTTCGGATTCTTTGAACTCAGATTTGAAACAAGGATTTACTTCTGTAGGACCTCATAAAGATGACATAGAAATAAGTATTAACAAAAAAAGCTTGAAACTATTCGGATCCCAGGGGCAACAAAGATCGGCGGTTTTATCTTTAAAGCTTTCAGAGTCTGAAATACTGGAACAAAATCTATGTGATTCACCGGTAATTTTACTTGATGATGTTATGAGCGAACTCGACATTTCAAGGCAAAAATACATTATAAACAAATTGGAAGGTAAACAGACTTTTATAACTGGTTGTGATAAAGAACTTGCAAAACTTTTTTCCTCAGCATATTTATTTCATATAGACAATGGAGAAGCAATTGAAAATGAAGTATGACAAAAATTCTTATATAAACATCGGCGGAAATTATATAATAGCTTCGAAGGACATAATCGGTATATTTGATATTGATAAAATAACTGTATTTAAAAATAATCGAATTTATTTGTCAAACATTGAGAAAAGAGGTAAGATTGTAAATGTAGCGGAAGACTTACCAAAATCATATATAATTTGTTGTGGAGACGAATCTGAAAATGAAACAGTCTATTTGAGTCCTCTTTTGACTTCAACTTTGATGAAAAGAAGTATGACGAATTTAATTGATTTATGAAAAAAGTTTAACTTTTTGGAGGTAAAAATAAACGAAATGACTAATCTACCGCATTGCCCTTATTGTGGCATGAAGCTTATGTATTTTGAATCCTTGGCATCTAAAAACTCTTCTTTTTTTAAATGTCCTTCTTGTTTAAAAAAATCTAAGGTTGTTTTAAATCCACTAATGTTTAAGCTTTTAGGTATAGTTGAGATAATAGCGGTCATTGCATTTGTAGCAGCGGTTTTTATGGGATGTGGTTACTGCTTAATTGGAATTATTTTTATTACTCTTATTTTCGGAATATTTTATGCTTATACTCCGTTTATGATAAATTTACGGAAATGTAGAAAAAATTTTAACTTGGACGAAAATCCGAAAAAAGAGGAAGATACTGCTGGAGAAACAACAGAAAAAGAAATTTTTAGTAATTAAATTTTGAATATAAAGGAGTTTTATTTTGGAAAGTAATAATTCAAATACCGAAAAATATGGTGCTGGACAAATACAAGTTCTTGAGGGTCTCGAAGCAGTCAGAAAAAGACCGGGGATGTATATAGGAACTACCGGACCCAGAGGACTTCATCATTTGGTCTATGAAATAGTCGATAATGCAATAGACGAAGCTTTAGCTGGATATTGCGACGAGATAAATGTATCAATACTTCCGGGAAATATAATTTCAGTTACAGATAACGGAAGAGGTATACCGGTTGGAATTCACCCAACTGCGGGTATACCTGCTGTAACAGTTGTATTTACAGTTTTACATGCAGGAGGAAAATTCGGAGGCGGTGGATATAAAGTCTCAGGCGGACTTCACGGAGTAGGTGCTTCTGTCGTTAATGCACTTTCAACATGGCTTACGGTTGAAGTTTCAGACGGTAATCATATTTACAAGCAAAGATTTGAAAGAGGAGCCGCCAAAAGCGATCTTGAGATAATCGGAGATACAACGAAGAAAGGAACTAAAATTGAATTTAAAGCTGATCCTGAAATATTCAAAGAAACCGATGTTTATGATTACGACACTTTAGCATCCAGGCTCCGTGAACAGGCATTTTTGAATGCGGGAATAAAAATAATTTTGAGAGACTTAAGAGATACTGAAAACTTGAAAGAAGATATTTTTTCATACGAAGGCGGAATAAAAAGCTTCGTTGAATATATTCATAAAAAAAGAGGGCTTTCCGGAATTCATGATGAAGTTATAAGTTTTTCGGGTTCTTTAAAAGACGAATCGGCAAGCGGAGAAGTTGCTTTTCAGTACAATGATAGTTATAACAGTCTAATTTTATCTTTTGCTAATGACATTCATACTATTGATGGTGGTACTCATGAAGATGGTTTCAAACGTGCTTTAACAAGAGTTATAAATGACTATGCAAGAAAATATAATTTCCTTAAAGAAAATGATAAGAATTTTTCTGGCGATGATGTTCGCGAAGGAATCACAGCTATAATAAGTGTTAAAGTCAGAAATGCTCAATTTGAAGGGCAAACAAAAACACGTTTAGGAAATACTGAAATAAAGCCATTTATAGACAATATGATAAGCGAAAAATTTTCTGTTTATCTTGAAGAAAATCCGTCTGCTGCAAAAAGTATTGTCGAGAAGGCATTGTCTGCTTCAAGGGCGAGAGAAGCAGCAAAAAAAGCCAGAGATTTAGTAAGACGTAAAACGGCTATGGAAAGTAATTCACTTCCCGGAAAGCTTGCCGACTGTCAATCTAAGGATTCAAGTGAAACGGAAATATATATAGTCGAAGGAGATTCAGCGGGAGGCTCTGCAAAATGTGGAAGAGACAGACGTTTCCAAGCAATTTTACCTTTGTGGGGTAAAATGCTTAATGTTGAAAAATCAAGGCTTGACAAAGTTTATGGAAACGACAAATTAATGCCAGTTATAACTGCACTTGGTTGTGGTATAGGAGAAGATTTCGATATTAGCAAAATAAGATATGGTAAAGTTATAATTATGGCAGATGCTGATGTTGATGGCTCGCACATAAGAACTCTCCTTCTAACATTCTTTTTCCGCTTTATGAGGCCGGTAATTGAAGAAGGTCATATTTATATTGCTCAGCCGCCACTTTATAGAATTACTAAAAATAAAGTTCATACTTATGCTTATTCAGATGAAGAAAGAGATAAGATTATTTCTGAAATAGGCGGAGGAGCCGAAGTTCAACGTTATAAAGGCCTTGGTGAAATGGATGCTGAACAGCTCTGGGAAACAACTATGAATCCGGAAACCAGAATAATGCTTAAAGTTTCTCTTGAAGATGCTCAAGCCGCGGATGAAACATTTACTATTCTAATGGGTGATAAGGTTGAGCCGAGAAGAGAGTTTATAGAAAAAAATGCGAAATATGTTCAAGATTTAGATGTATAGTTTAGTTTTTAAAAGTTGAAATTTATTTTAGCAAGGTATATAATCTTACCCAAAAATAATTTTTTAGGAGGAAAAATGGATAATGATTCGTACCCTTTACCCGAGGGTTTGGATAATAATTTAGGTGATGTTGAAAGTAACAGTAATTCATCACTTGGGGGTAAAAACAAGAGTCAAGAAGAAAACGAGGACTATCGAGGGCAAAATGAAGAGGTAGAAGCAGAAATAGTTGCTGACGATAAATTAGAAAAATATGAGGAAGAACTTACAGGTATTAAAATTAAGTACGATCTTACAAAGAATGAAGTAAAACAATTTATTCGTCGTGGAAGTGAGTACGAAAGAAACAAAAGTATACAGAAAAAGTACGTGATAATTCAAGGTATTTTATTTGTTATTCTAGTGTCGATGTCTATCATCGGAAACTTTTTTCACATCAAAAATTCTTCATGCTATATGCTTTTAGCTATTGTACCGTTCATTGCACTCGTTTTAATTAGATTTATTCCTTTTATGAATATGAATATAATGGCTAACGGTTTGCTTAAAGAAAATGAATTTTCGGTGGATATATTTCCAGATAGGCTTGAAATTGAAAGTAAAAGTGGTCAAAGAACTATTTACTTAGATGGTTCTTATGAAAGTGATGAGTACAAAGATTTAATTATGATTTTTAAATCGGGGGATCCCGGAATAATTATACCAATAAGAGCTATTGATCCCGATTTTCGGGCTGATGTTCAAGCAATAATAGTTGCAGGAACAAATCCTGTTTGATTTGTATATTTTGTTAATTAATTTCAGAGGAGTGCCGCATGGAAAATCAAAATGAAGAAAAAATTTATTCCAAGATTATAGACGTTGATATTGAAAAAGAAATGAAAAAATCTTTTTTAGCTTATTCTATGTCCGTAATAGTTTCAAGAGCGTTGCCGGATGTTCGTGATGGTTTAAAGCCTGTTCACAGAAGAATTTTATATGCTCTTTTTGAGGATAATCTAGGGCCAAATAAGCCTTACAGAAAGTGTGCTAATGTAGTTGGAGCAGTGCTGGGAAGATATCACCCGCATGGTGATGCTTCTGTTTATGATGCATTAGTGCGTTTGGCACAAGATTTTTCTATGAGGTATATGCTTGTAGATGGTCATGGAAATTTTGGATCTGTTGATGGCGATCCGCCGGCAGCATACAGATATACTGAGTCCAGAATGGGAAAAATAGCAGTAAAAATGCTTAGTGACATAGAAAAAGAAACTGTGGATTTTGTTCCAAACTACGATGACAGGTTAAAAGAGCCTACTGTTTTACCTTCTAGATTTCCAAATCTTTTGGTAAACGGATCAACGGGAATAGCAGTTGGTATGGCAACTAATATACCTCCTCATAATATGTGCGAAGTAATAAATGCTATGTGCTTTTTGATTGACAATCCCGAAGCGGAAATTGTTGATATTTTAGAGTATATCAAAGGGCCTGATTTTCCTACCGGTGGAATAATTATGGGTAAAGCCGGTATGCGTGCTGCATATATGACAGGTAGAGGAAAAATAACAGTTCGTGCAAAAACTGAAATAGTTGAAGACAAAAATTCCAGATACAAAATTATTGTTACCGAGCTGCCATATCAGGTTAATAAAGCAAGACTTGTTGAAAGCATTGCCGAGATGGTCAAAGATAAGAAAATAGAGGGAATTTCTCGTATAGAAGATCATTCTGACAGAAAAGGAATGCATATTGAAATAGATCTTAAGAAAGATGCTTCTCCTCAAATAGTTTTAAATAAGCTCTTTTCATATTCGCAGCTTCAAGTTACTTTTGGGGCTATTATGCTTGCAATAGTTAACGGAGAGCCGAAGATTCTTAATTTAAAAGAAATTTTACAGCACTATATAAATTTCCAAATTCAAATCGTAACGAGAAGAACTGTTTTTGAACTTAAAAAAGCAAAAGAACGTGCTCATATTTTAGAAGGACTCAAAACGGCCCTTGATTTTATTGATGAAGTAATTACCATTTTAAAAAGTGCTCAATCTGTACAACAAGGTAAAGATAAACTTTCCGAAAGATTTGGTCTTGACGATATTCAAACTCAAGCTATTGTTCAGATGCCTCTTGGAAGATTAACGGGTCTTGAAAGAAGTAAAATAGATGGTGAGCTTGAAGCTCTTAATGCTAAAATTGATGATTATGAAGATATTTTAAAAAATGAGAGTCGAATCAAAGAAATAGTTAAAAATGAAGCTATTGAAATCAAAAATCAGTTTGGAGATGAAAGAAGAACTGAAATTTTAAATGTTAGCGGAGAAGTTGATATTGAGGATTTAATACCCAAAGAGGATTGTGTTTTAACTTTAACTCATTTTGGATATGTTAAGCGTCAATCTCCTGAAAATTATAAGCTTCAACGACGTGGTGGCAGAGGGGTTTCAGGTATGACTCGTCGAGATGAAGACACTGTCAGTGAACTTTTCATAATAAATTCTCATGATTATATTTTATTTTTTACTAATTTGGGAAAAGTTTATAAGGTTAAATGTTATGAAATTCCGGAAGGCTCAAAAGCTTCGAAAGGAAGCAATGTAGCAAATATTTTGCCAATTACTACAGATGAAAAAGTAACTTCTATGATAAAAGTAACTGAGTTCGAAGAAGATAAATATCTTGTAATGGTAACTAAAAATGGTGTGATTAAAAGAGTTTCTTTGAGTTCATTTGCAAGCTCGAGAAAGGGTGGATTAATAGCTCTTGACCTTGATGAAGGTGATGAACTTTCTTGGGTTAGACTTACTGACGGAACTGAAAATTTGCTTATTGCAACCAAAAAAGGAAAATGTATAAGATTTTTAGAAACAGATGTAAGAGCGGTTGGAAGATCTGCTAGAGGAGTCAGATCTATAAGACTTGAAGAAAACGATGTTGTAGTGGGCATGGTTTGTGTTAAAGACGATAGTAGCATATTAACTGTTTCTGAAACAGGATACGGACGTCTTTCAGATGCTAAGGATTATCGTATTCAATCAAGAGGCGGCAAAGGGTTAATAAACTATCATGTTGAAAAATATGGAGATGTCGCATCTCTTAATACTGTTAAAGAAAATGAAGATGTGATTTTGATTTCAGACAATGGTGTTATAATAAGAATTGAAGGTGAAAGCATTAGAAAATGTGCGAGACCTTCAAAAGGTGTAAGACTTATGAAATTGAGTGGTGATTTCAAAGTTGTTGCTACGGCTTGTGTTCCCCATGAAGAAAAAGAAATTCAAAATGATGAAGAAATCGATTCTGAAACAGTTTAAAAAACAATTTTCTGTCACTTGCTTTCGAATATTGCAAGTGACTATTTATTTCTGTTGTTTATATAATATAAATATGATAATCAAAATTAGGAGTGAAAAACTTTGAAAAAAAAGTTAATTGTTGCAAATTGGAAAATGAATAAAAATCCGGAGCAATCTAAAAATTTTGTTGAAAGTCTTAAAAATGAAATTTTAAATACTGACTTTGATTTAGTAATTTGCCCTCCGTTTACTTCTATTTATGCTATTAAATCATATGCTGAAGAATATCATTTTGATTTAGGTGCTCAGAATTGTTTTTGGGAAGAAAAAGGAGCTTTTACAGGCGAAATATCACCTTCCATGATTTATGATTTAGGTGCGAAATATGTTATTCTGGGTCATAGCGAAAGAAGAAATTATTTTAATGAAAACGATACAATTATAAATAAAAAATTAATTAAAGTATTTGAAAATAAAATAATACCTATACTTTGCGTGGGTGAAGATGTTATTCATCGTAAAGAAAATAAAGCATATGATTTTGTTTCTAATCAGCTTGAAAAATGTTTTTACGGAGTAAAAATTACAGATTTTGAAAATTTGATTGTAGCATATGAGCCGGTTTGGTCAATAGGTACGGGAATTACAATGAAACCTGAAGAAGCTGATAAAATGTGTTTATTTATAAAAAATTTTTTATTTGAAAAATACGGTAAAAATTTGTCTACAAAAGTAAAAATTCTTTACGGCGGGTCTTTGAATGAAAATAACTCAAGAGATTTTTTAAATATGAAAAATATAGACGGTGGATTAATAGGTGGTGCATCGCTTAAAAAAGAAAGTTTTGCAAAGATTATACATTAATTTAGGAGGTATATTTTGGATAAAAAATCTTTAGTTCTGGTTGTTATGGATGGTTTTGGAATTAGTGAAAATGTATGTGGAAATGCTGTTAAAAATGCTTATACTCCTAATCTTGATTACATATTTAAAAATTGTCCCTACACAGAAATTATTGCTAGCGGTACTGAAGTTGGACTTCCGGAAAATCAAATGGGAAATTCTGAAGTAGGACATATGAATATCGGTGCCGGAAGAACTATTTTTCAAGATTTAACATATATAGATCAATGCATCAAAAATGGAAGTTTCAACAAAAATAATCGTCTTTGTGAAATTATGAAATATGTTTCTGAAAAAAATTCTTCATTGCATATAATGGGGTTAATTTCAGATGGAGGAATACACAGTAGTTTAAATCATTTATATGCCCTTTTAAAGCTTGCTTCGAAATATAAAATCAAAAATGTTTATGTTCATGCTTGGACCGATGGAAGAGATGCTCCTATCAAATCTGCGATTAAATATATTTCAGATCTTGAAGATTTTATGAATAAAATAAAAGTTGGGGAAATTAAAACAATCTCAGGTAGATTTTATTCAATGGATAGGGATAAAAGGTTTGAAAGAACAAAACTTTCATATGAGTCTATTGTATATGGAAAAGGCAAGAAATTTGAGAGTGCTACTAAATATTTAAGTGAAGAATATAATTCCGGAAGTACGGATGAATTTATAATTCCTGCTGTAAAAAACGGGTATAAAGGTGTATATAAAGATGATGCGTTAATATGTTTTAATTTTAGGTCAGATAGAGCAAGACAAATAAGCGATTTATTTTTAAATTTCGGTGATATAAAATATTTTGGGTTTTGTAAGTACAAAGAAAATGTTCCTTCTATTTTTGAGCCGCGAGAGATAAAAAATACTATAGGAGAGTATTTATCAAGTGTCGGTAAGACTCAATTAAGAGTTGCAGAGACTGAAAAATATGCTCATATAACATTTTTTTTGAATTCTGGAGCAGAAAAACCTTTTGAAAATGAAGATAGAATTATAATTGATTCTCCGAAAGTAAAAACTTATGATTTAATGCCGGAAATGAGTGCAAATGAAATTACAAATTGTGTAATTAAAGCTATGAATTCTAAAAAATATGATGTTATATTCGTAAATTATGCCAATCCGGATATGGTAGGACATACAGGTAATTTTAATGCTGCTGTAAAAGCAATTGAAAAATTAGACGAATGCATTGGAAAATTAAAAGCTGAATCTCAAAAAAATGAAAGTGTTTTAGTAATTACTGCAGATCATGGAAATTCCGAAAAAATGGTAGATGAAAAAGGAGAAATTTTTACTTCTCATACAACGAATTTAGTACCGTTTACAATTTTCGGATATAACTGTAAACTGAAAAAAACGGGAGCTTTGCGTGATGTTTCCCCTACGATACTTGAAATTTTAAAATTAAAAAAACCTGCCGAAATGACAGGTCAAAGTTTGATAATATAAAAACTAATCTTCAAGATGCTTACCTAAAAATTCTGAGGTTATTTTTGTTAAATCTATTTTTCGATTTATTTCATCAGTTGAAACTTCTGAATTTTCGGATTTTAAAGCACAAACACTTCCTATTACATCTCCTCCCGAAATTATAGGGTATGCACATATTGCTTCATTTTTCATGCCTTCTACTGGAATAAATTTTCCTTTAGAATTTTTTTCCTGAGAAAATGATTCCCGTAAACTCATCAAGTTTTCAAGATATCTTGTTATTCTTCTTTCCATAAACTCTCTTTTTGGTGCTCCTGAAACTGCAATTATGTGATCGCAATCAGAAATAATGATAGGAGTTTTTATGAAATGATAAAGTACTTCTGCATATCTTGAAGCAAATGGTGACATTTCTTTTATTATGGAATATTTTTTTAATATGATATCATCAGAATTATCTGTATAAATTTCAAGCGGATCTCCTTCTCGAATTCTTAATGTTCTTCTAATTTCTTTTGGAATTACAATCCGACCTAAGTCATCAATTCTTCTAACAATGCCAGTGGATCTCAATATGATTACCTCCTTTTATGAATTCATAAGTATATTGTTGTATATTTTTGGATTATTATTCATATTTTACATTTTAAAAATAATAAAATTTAGTGTTTTAATTTACAGGGTTGATAATAACAAACTTTTATTATATAATTTATATTATCAATTAAAGAATTGGAGGAGTTTATTTTATGAAAGTAAAAGTTGATCAAGAAAGTTGCATTGGATGCGGTATGTGTATTGATGTTTGCCCTAAAGTATTTAAATACAATGATGAAGATAAATCAGAGCCGGTTATGCAAGAAGTTCCTGAAGATTTAAAAGATAAAGCTTTAGAAGCAAAAAATGTTTGTCCTGTAGATGCTATTGAAGTAGATGAATAAATGAAAAATAATTCCATGCTATTTTCAGCATGGAATTTATATTGGTAAATATTTGTCTTAGACGGAAAAATTTTTTAATTCTCCAAAACTAAGATTTATCTTCTTTATTTACAGATGGCCCTTTTTTCCAGTCGTTTATATCAATTGATGTTTTGCCGTGGTAACTTCCAAATAAACTACTTAATACTAATTTTGTCATGAGTTTCGGTGATTTAAAAAATACTTTTATAAATTCTCTTTTATAAGACTCTCCACCTCCTGATACCTTGTTAAGAGCTTTTTCATTTAATGCTTCATTTTCAAAATTTTTTTCTTTCATTTTAATCACTCCTTATTTTTGTTTTATAGTTATTATATATATATATAATTGTCAATATTTGTATCTGTTTTTGTGTTATCTCACATGTAGAGTTGTTTTTAAAAGTATTTTTTTAAGTATATAATTAAATAATTTTTATTTTTGAAATTACAGTTTATATTTTGTATTTTTATTTTATATACAATCATATAATTAATTAAATATATTTTATATTACGAGGTGAAACCCGATTTGTTTGTAATTAATGTGAAAAAAAGGCATATTTTTTTTACGCTATTCTTTTTGATTGTAGGTTTTGTTTCTGCCTTATTTTTGAAAAAAAATGATTTTTCTGTACTTGCTCATGAAAATAAAAATTTTATAAAATATGTAGAATTTAATCCGTCATATGAAGCACTTGAAAAATCTATGCGTGAAGATATAAAATCTCACGGTGAAGAAAATCATGTAAATTGGATTGAAGTTTTAGCATACTTGGGTTCAAAGTATGGAGGAGACTTTAAAAAATATAAAGAAAATGATATGGATGAAGTTATTAAAAAACTTAAAAGCGGAGAAAAAATGGTTGATATATCGAAAAACATGAAAAATTATAATTACTATTTTCAAGCATATGAAGCTGTTTTAAAAGAATTTTTAGGTAATTATAAAATTCAAAAAAAATCTAAAAACGGTCAGGAAGCCGTTTGGGAAGAAGCATATGGTTTAAAAGCTTTTTCTCCTATTGCGAAAACTTTCCCATTTTCTCATTTTGATGATTTTGGGGCTTCAAGATCCTATGGATATGCCAGACCTCATCTAGGACACGACATGATGTGTGCTATAGGTACTCCTGTAATTGCGGTTGAATCCGGTAAAGTTGAAATTATGGGTTGGAATCAATATGGAGGATGGAGAATAGGAATTAGAAGTTTTGATAATAAAAGATATTATTATTATGCTCATTTAAGGCAAAACAAACCATTTAAATCCGATTTGAAAGAAGGAGATATTGTTAAAGCAGGTGACGTTATTGGATATGTCGGAAGAACAGGTTACAGCAAAAAGGAAAATGTTAATAACATAGAACAAAGCCACCTTCATATTGGAATTGAACTTATTTTCGATGAATCGCAAAAAGAGTGTGATAATGAAATATGGATAAATCTTTATGCAATAACAAAGCTTTTGGAAAAGAATAAATCTTCAGTTATTAGAAATTCCGAAACAAAGGAATACACCAGAGAATTTGATTTTTCTGAGCAAAATTTAGATTCTCTTTAATACAGTAAAAATGAAAACAGTGTAATCTCATTTTTGAGGTTACACTGTAATTTTGTAATATTAAATTTATTTTTTTGTACACCATTCGACTTTGCTAAGTTCTTTTTTAGCATTAATAACAGGTAAAACTAATTCTTTTTCTGTTTCTACTAAAATCTTATTTCCTCCGGAGATACTTTCTAAATCTTTTTCAGAGAGATTTGACGTATTTTTTTCAACTATTAAATTTATAATATCTCCCATTAGTTTAATGTCTTCTGTAGAAATATCGGTTTCTTTTTCTTCTTTAAAAGCTTTTTTAACTTCTTCGGCTGTCTGCATGTCAAGAATATTGCTCATAAAATCTTCATCTCTCAAAATATTAGCTAGTTCTTTTTTACTTATCATATTTAATTATCCCTCCTGTGTATTTAAGCATTTTAATTATAACTACTTGCAGATTATATAAATTACTTAAAATAATGTCAATTATATTTATGCAAACTATATTTATTATATATAAATTTTATTAAATTAAACCATTTAAAAAAACGATATTTGATTACTTCTTGGTAGATCTTTAAGTATGCCGGCTTCTTCAAGAGTTTCTATAACTGCTTTTGTTACTTTTGATTTTATTTGAATGTCATCTATTGAAATATATTTTCCGTCAGCTCTTGAATCTACAAGACATTGAGCTGCAGATTGACCTACTCCTGAAAGAGATGAAAACGGTAATCTTATTTTTCCGTCTTCAACTAAAAATTTATGCGAGTCTGATTTATAAAGATCAACAGGTAAAACTTTTATTCCTCTTGCAAGCATTTCATTTACAATTTGAAATGTTGAATAAGCATTTTGTTCTTTTGCACTAGCTTCTTTTCCTTTATTCATTATTTCTGCCATTTTCTTTTTTAAGGCATCTCTACCTTTCATAACTACAAGTCCATCGAAATCTTCGCCACGAACTGTAAAGTAAGCCGCATAGTATTGTATCGGTTTATAGACTTTATACCAACCGAGTCTGAGAGTGGATATCATGTATGCAGCAGCATGAGCTTTCGGAAACATGTATTTTATTTTCATACATGAAGAAATATACCATTCTGGGACATTGTGTTCTCTCATGGATTTTAAATGTTCTGGAGTTAAAAGTTTAGTTGCTTTACCTTTTCGAACGATTTCCATTATGCTAAATGCTGTTTTGGGGTCAAGACCTTTATGCATTAAATAAGTCATAATATTATCACGTGTACCTATAACCTCGGAAATTGTACAAATTCCTTTTTTAATAAGTTCGTGTGCATTTCCGTTCCAAACATCTGTCCCGTGTGAAAGACCTGAAATTTGAAGTAAATCAGAAAAGGTTTTCGGTTTACATTCAAGGAGCATTTGACGCACAAAGTTTGTTCCGACTTCAGGGAGAGAAAAAGTTCCTGTATGAGAATCTATTTCAATTGGTTTAATTCCCAAAGCTTCGGTAGATGTGAAAAGAGACATTACTTTTTTATCGTTCATAGGAACATCGGTTACTTTTATTCCGGTGTAATCTTCTAAATATTTATATATTGACGGAACATCATGTCCGAGTTCGTCGAGTTTACAAATTGTATCGTGAATTGCATGAAAGTCGAAATGAGTGGTTATATTATCAGACTTTTGGTCATTTGCAGGTCTTTGAACAGGACAAAAATCGTAAATTTCTTTTCCTTTAGGAACAACTACCATACCTCCCGGATGCTGTCCTGTAGTTCTCTTAACTCCTGTACAACCGGTAGCAAGTCTTAAAGTTTCTGACTTTTTAAGATTAATACCTCTTTCTTCAGCATATTTTTTAGTAAATCCTATACCTGTTTTTGTGGCTACTGTTCCTATAGTTCCTGCTTTAAAAACGTTTTCTTTACCGAAAAGTGTTTCAGTATATCGATGTGCGAAAGATTGATATTCACCGGAAAAGTTAAGATCTATATCAGGAGTTTTATCTCCGTCAAATCCTAGAAACGTTTCAAAAGGTATATCATGACCGTCTTGCAAGTATGTCTCTCCGCATTTAGGACACTTTTTAGGAGGTAAATCAAAACCTGATCCATAACTTCCGTCAGTTATAAATTCCGAGTTTTTACATTTTGGGCAAAGATAATGAGGTAATAAAGGATTTACTTCTGATATTCCTGAAATAGTTGCAACAAATGAAGAACCTACCGAGCCTCTGGATCCCACTAAATAGCCGTGTTTTTCGGAATCTGCGACTAATTTTTGAGCTGTCATATAAAGTACAGAAAATCCATGCTTTGTTATTGACCCTAGTTCTTTGTCTAGTCTATCTGAAACTATTTTTGGAAGTGGATCTCCATATTTTTCTTTGGCACGTGACATGGTTATGCTTATTAATTCTTCTTGAGCTCCCGGTATAAATGGAGGAAAAACTCCTGGAGGTATAGGAGATATATACTCTATTTCATCTGCAATTTTATTTGTATTTTCAACCACTACTTCATATGCAGTTTTTTCATCCAAATAAGAAAATTCTTCGAGCATTTCAGCGGTTGTGCGAAGGTAAAGCGGTGCTTGATAGTCTGCGTCATCGTACCCTTGGCCTGCCATTAGAATTTTTCTGTATTCTGAATCTTGAGGATCTAAAAAGTGAACATCCCCTGTTGCAACTACCGGAATATTTAGATCTTTTCCTAATCTTATAATGGTTTTATTGAATTCTTGAAGAGCTTCTTTATTGTCAACCATACCCTGACGAATCATAAAATCGTTGTTACCTATCGGCTGAATTTCAAGGTAGTCGTAAAATTTTGCTATTTCTACTAAATCGTTCCAAGGTCTTCCGCTGACAACAGCTTTGAAAAGTTCTCCAGCTTCACAGGCACTTCCGATTATTAATCCTTCTCTGTATTTTATAAGTTCACTTTTTGGTATACGAGGTTTTTTATAAAAATATTTAAGATGTGCAAACGAAATCAATTTGTATAGGTTTTTAAGACCAATTTGATTTTTTACTAAAATTATCATATGGTAAGTGAATAATTTTTTTGAGTCAGTGCTGGAAAGAGCTGTGTTTATTTGTGATATATTTGAAATACTTCTTGTGTCTCTTGCAAGTTCCAGCAATTTTACAAAAATATATGCCAGAGCTCTTGAGTCGTCACAAGCTCTGTGATGTTTAAATGATGGAATTTTTAAAAATTTTGCTATTGTATCTAACTTATAATTCTTTATGCTTACTATAAGAGCACGGCTTAATGGTACGGAATCCATATATGTAAAATTGAAAGGAATATTATATCTTGCAGACACCGCTTTCACGAAAGAAACATCAAAATTAGCATTATGAGCGACTAATACCGGGGAATTCCCACAGAACTTAATAAACTTTTCAAGTGCTTCTTTTTCTTTAGGTGCACCGACAAGCATTTCTTGAGTTATTCCTGTTAATTCTGTAGTCTTTTCTGAAATTTGCATTTCCGGGTCAACAAATATTGAAAATTCTTCAAGTAATTCAAAATTTTTAACTTTTACAGCGCCGATTTCTATTATTTTGTCTTGATTTGCATTAAGGCCTGTTGTCTCAAGATCGAAGCATATGAATTCATCGCTGAAGTCTCTGGAATCTTTGCCTGTCACTATCGGAAGCATATCATTTACAAAATATGCTTCGGTACCATATAAAATTTTAATTTTATTTTCTGAAGATTTATTTATTTTGTTTGAACAGTTCATAGCTTCGGGAAATGCTTGAGCAACTCCGTGATCCGTTATTGCAACTGCTTTATGACCCCATTTGTGAGCTCTTTCAATTAAATCTGATGTGCTATTCATTCCATCCATTGAAGACATGTTTGTGTGAAGATGAAGTTCTACTCTCTTTTTTTCTGCATTATCTTTTACTTCATATTTTGATATTACATTTATATTTTTTGGTCTCATTACTACTTCTTTTTCAAAGGTGTCTTCTGAAATATCTCCGCTTACAAGAATTGTCATACCGACTTTAATTTTTTCAAGATATGATGATAAATTTTTACTCTCTATAACTTTTATTATAAGTGAACTGGTATAATCTGTTATATATATGGAATAAATTACTTTTTTGTTGTCTTTTGTCGATCTCCCGTCAACAAAAAACACATCTCCCCAAACTGCTGCGAATTCAGTCTGAGCATCTACTTCAATGAGAGGTGTGGTTTCATTTCTAATTTTATTTCCATAAAGTACTTTTACATTTTCTCTGGATATTTTAGGGAAAAGATTATTTTTATTTCGAATTTCTATAGTAGGAGCATCAATGGTAATCTCAGGTTCTTTTGTTTTAATTGGGATTTTTATTTCCGATACTTCTTTGGGTATGTCTTTTTCATAGAATTTAATTTCAATTTCTTTGCATAGCTTTTTAGAAAGAACTTCAGAAATTTTTTTGTCGATTCCTTTTTGAAGTAAAAGCATTTTTCCGCCTTTAAAAATTGTTATAGAAACTAATGAATCTAAAATTTCTATAGATGCATTTTTCAAAATTCGTGTAATTGAAGGGTATTCTTTGCAACATTCCAATATTATTTTTTTTAATTCTTCATTTTCAGTTATATCATTAGAAATATTTATTAAATTTATTTTTACTGATTTTAAGTTTAAAATAGAATCACACAATAGATTTTCGGCTTTTTTTATTTCTTCAGAATGTATAGGTTTTTCGGATGTTATGTCTATGGAAAGTCCATAGTGAACTTTATCTACCCTTAAAAATCGGACAGTTGAATTTAGGATGGACGTATCTAAACTATTATCTATGTAATTTTTAAAAAAATCTTTAAATGCTTTCAATTTAAAACTCTTCCTTTTAAGTAATGCTGTTTTTTTCCATAAGATCGATTTCTTTTTTTAATTCCAGAAGTAAATCACTTTCTTTTACAGTTTTTATTACTTTCCCTTTCTTAAAAATTACACCTAAACCATCCGCTCCTGCGATTCCTATGTCTGCTTCTTTTGCCTCTCCGGGTCCGTTAACGGCACAACCCATAATTGCTACTTTTAAATTTGCTTTACTTTTTTCAAACATTTTTTCTGCTTTAGTTGCAATATCTATTAAGTTGATTCTTGTTCTTCCGCAAGTAGGACATGAAATGATATTTATTCCTTTACCGTATAAATTGAGTGATTTAAGTATTCCTATACCGCATTTTACTTCTTCTAATGGATTGTCGGTAAGGGAAACACGTAAGGTATCACCGATGCCGTTTAAGAGAAGAGAGCCTATACCGATAGAAGATTTAATTGTTCCCATAAATTTTGTACCTGTTTCAGTTACTCCCAAATGAAGTGGATAATTGCACATTTGGCTCATTAAATTGTAAGCTTCCACGCATGTTTTTACATCTGAAGATTTGAGTGAAACCACTATATTGTTAAAGTCACAAGATTCAAGAACTTTTATACTGTCCATTGCACTTTTACACATAGCCTCAGATCTGTTTGGATTTGAAACCAGATATTTTTCAAGAGATCCTGAATTAATACCGACTCTTATTGGAATATTTTTTTCTTTGCATACTTTAGTTAATTTTTTTATATTTTCTTTACTTGTGTTTCCCGGATTAATTCTTATTTTGTCAACTCCTGCATAAATAGAGTCTATAGCAAGTTTGTAATCAAAATGAATATCCGCAACAAGTGGAATATCAACATTATTTTTTAAAGAATCTATTAATTTAATAGATTCTTTATCTGGGACAGCTACTCTTAATATATCGCAACCGGCATTTTTAAGTTCAATAGCTTGAAGTATATTTTTTTCGATTTCATATGAGGGAATGCTAAGCATTGATTGCACTGCTATAGGGTTTTCTCCACCTATTTTAATTTTGCCTATCGAAACTTCTTTAGTTTTTCTTTTCATTATTTTCAAAAAAACTCCTTTAATTTTTTTTCAGTAGTCTTAATATATCATTATAAGAAATAAATATAGCTAAAATTATAAATAAGATAAATCCTATAGTATGAATAATACCTTCATATTTTTGATTTACTTTCTTTCCGGTTATAAGCTCAAAAAACAAAAATACGAGCCTACCACCGTCTAGAGCAGGTAAAGGAAGTAAGTTTATTATTCCTAAGTTTATTGTTATCATTGCAATGAGTGAAAGTAAATTATTCAAGCCCATCATAAAACTGGTTTTAAGTCCTTCAGATGTTGCTTGACCCATTGCTGAGGCAATTCCTATAGGACCGCTCATTAAATTTAAAGAAATCTTTCCGGTTATGAAGCTTAACAAACTTTTCCAAGTAATTTGAATTGCTGACATATTTTCAAGAATTGTTTGAGAAATTAAAGTGAAGAAATTTTTTTCTGTAGTTTTTAAGCTGAAATCTATGGATGGCTTTTTAGAATTTGATTGATTTTCTTCTGTTCCGAATTCAACATTGCTTAAATTAATTTTTTCTCCGTTTCGTTCAACACAAATATCAAAATATGTTTTTTCGGAAAGAGAAAGGACAAAAATTATATCTTTATAGGTAAACACAGGGGTGCCATCTACTTTTGTTATTTTATCTCCTATTTGAAGTCCTGAACTTTGAGAAAGTGAATTTTCGGAAAATTTAGAAATAGTAGTGGAAATAAAAGCATTTCTTTGCATCATAACAATTAAGGTAATTAAGAATCCAAGAATGAAATTCATAATTGCTCCCATAGCAGTTATTATTATTTTTTGCCATGGCTTTTTAGTATCAAATGCTTTTGTGTCTTCGCTTTTTTCATCTTCACCTTCCATAGCACAAAAGCCACCCATAGGGAATGCTCTTATTGAAAATAAAGTTTCTCCTCGTTGAATTTTAAAAATTTTAGGTCCCATTCCGATTGCAAATTCATTGACTTTAACACCAAAAGATTTAGCGGTAAAATAATGACCCCACTCATGAGCTATAACTACGAAATTGAATAATAAAATTCCTATTATTATAAAAAGTATATTCATTTTTTAGCCTCCCTAATTTTTAAATTCAATGCATCTTTTTCGGTAGAACTTTTTACCTTTTTATCAAGAGAGATTATTTCTTCAAGTGTATTTGGATTGCAAGATTTAAATTTTTCAAGTTCTGATTTTACTAACTTTACAATATCCATAAATTTTATTTTACTTTTCAAAAAAAGTTCGACTGCTTTTTCATTTGCGGCATTAAGTGCCACACAATTACCTTCTTTAAAGGCTTTTTTGCATATTTCCATAGATTCAAAAACTTTATAATCAGGTTCAAAAAAGCTGATTTCTTTGTAATTAGTCAAGTTAAGTGAAGGCGCATTACATTTTACTTTGTTTGGATATGTCAATGCGTATTGAATTGGCATTTTCATGCTCGGATAAGACATTTGTGCCAAAAGTGATCCGTCTTGAAATTCTACCATAGAATGTACAATGCTTTGACGATGTATAAGAACTTCTATATTTTCAACAGAAACATCAAAAAGGTGTGCAGCTTCTATAATTTCAAATCCTTTATTCATCATTGTAGCTGAATCTATAGTGATTTTTTTACCCATACTCCAGCTTGGATGATTAAGAGCTTCACTTAAAGAAACGTTTTCTAAATCTTCGTATGTTTTTCCGAAAAATGGGCCTCCTGAAGCGGTTAAAATAAGTTTTTTAATATCTTTTGAGCCTTGCAAACATTGAAAAATAGCACTGTGTTCACTGTCGATAGGAAGAATAGAAACATTTTTTTCTTTTGCAATCTTTTTTATCAAATTTCCACCTGTTACCAATGTTTCTTTATTTGCCAAAGCTATATTTTTACCGGATTTTATAGCTTCATATGTTGGTATAAGTCCTGAAATTCCTGAAAGAGCGGTTACTACCGTTTCTGCTGAAGAAACAGTTGCAGCTTGGCATATTCCCTCGGTACCGGACAAAATTTTTGTTGAAGTATCTTTAACTCTGTCTTTTAAAATAGATGCTTTTTCCAAATTTGCAACCGCAGCTATTTTGGGCTTAAAAATTCTTATTTGCTTTTCAAGTAAATCTATATTTTGAAAAGAAGATAAAGCTTCAACATTTAAATTTAATTCTTTTGCAACCTCTAAAGTTTGAGTTCCTATAGAACCCGTTGATCCTAAAACACAAATATTTTTTTTCAAATTAATCACTCTTTTAAAATATTATAGGTATGAAATTTAAATATAAATACACAAAAGGCACTACAAAAATAACACTGTCAAAACGATCTAAAATTCCACCGTGCCCTGGCATGAGGTTTCCGAAATCTTTCACACCGCACTTTCTTTTTATTGTTGAAAAACATAAATCTCCAAGTGAAGAAATTAAAGACCCTAAAATTCCTAATACAATTACTGAAAAATAATTGATTTGTTGTTTTTGAGGAAATACATAATTGTTGAAAACAGCAGCTATTAAAATTACGCATAATAAGCATACTATTATTCCACCGATAAAACCTTCTAAAGTCTTTTTAGGACTTATCTCGGGACAAAGTTTACTTTTTCCGAAAAGTTTTCCGCAAAAATATGCTCCCGTGTCTGACATCCAAGCAATTGACAATGCTAAAAATACATAAAAGTTTCCAAAATCACCGCCATAATTTCTAAGATCTACCATTTTGAAAAGTGAGAAAGATATTAAAATTGTCATGCTGTACACAATACAAACATCTCGCAATTTAATTTCCTTATTTTGCATCATTGATGAAAACATTAGTATGGTGTATAAATAAAAGCTTAATTCCCACAAAGTATTGTGTCCTGCAATTAAAATTATAGGAATATAAACAGTTGTCGGAATAGTTAATATATATAAATTTGATATTTCTAGAACTGCGAAAATCTCTCTTATTGCGAGTATTGATATAATAGCTGTCGCACAATTAATAAGCCACTGAAAATTTTGATCGAAAAATAAAATTATAACGGTAAGAGATGCTCCTATAAGACCTGAGATTATCCTTTTTGACAATTTTCTATGCACCCCCAAAGCGACGTACTCTTTTTGAATATTCTTCAATTGCTTTGTCTAATTCTTTTTCATTAAAATCAGGCCATAAAACACTTGTAAAATAAAGCTCTGAATAAACTGATTGCCACATCATGAAATTTGAAAGTCTTTTTTCACCCGCAGTTCTTATTATAAGGTCGGGATCGGGTTGATTATAAAAGTATGTTTTACTTGAAATATACTCTTCGGTTATATTTTGTTTATCTATTTTTTTGTTTTCGAAATCGGAAAGTATAGAACTTACAGCTTTAATCATTTCTTGTCGTCCGCCGTAATTTAAAGCTATATTAAGCACAATTCCTGTGTTTTTCGAGGATTTCTCTTCAATTTTAAGTATTAAATTTTTTAATTCTTCTGAAAATCTTGAAGTGTCACCCAGAATATTTATTTTTATATTTTCCGATCCGAGCTTATCTTCAATTATATCTGTAAGATATTTTTTAAATAATTTCATTAAATACTCTATTTCATTTTCTGACCTTTTCCAGTTTTCAGTCGAAAATGCGTAAACAGTTAGATATTTTATTCCTATTTTATTACAGTATAAGCAAATTGATTTTAATGTTTCTGCCCCACGAGAATGTCCTTGAAGTGAGGGCAAAAATCGATTTTTTGCCCATCTTCTGTTACCATCCATTATAATTCCTATATGTTTTGGTAATAAACTACTGTTTTTAGATATGTTCATTTAAAAGTTCCTCTAAGTAATTATTTATATTTCCATTATTTGTTTTTTCTTTGAATTACAAATTTCGTCAATTTTGTCACATGATTTATCTGTAAAATCTTGAATATTTTTTTCTGCTTTCTTTAGTTCGTCTTCGGTTATTTCTGAAGATTTTTTAAGAGCTTTAATTTTATCGAGCGCATCTCTTCTGATGTTTCTTACCGAAATTTTTGCCTCTTCTGCTAATTTAGCTACATCTTTTACTATTTCTTTTCTTCTGTCTTCTGTTAATTGAGGAAATATAAGTCTTATATTTTTTCCGTCATTTTGCGGGTTTATACCAAGATCTGCTTTCTGAATGGCTTTTTCGATTGCAGAAAGTAAAGAGGTATCCCATGGTTGAATCAAAATTATACGTGCCTCCGGTACGGAAATTGCTGCTACTTGATTTATAGGTGTTTGTGTTCCATAGTAATCAACAGCAATTTTGTCAAGAATGCCGGGATTTGCTCTTCCTGCACGAATTGAGCTGTATTCTTCTGTTAAATGTTCTGTGGCTGATGTCATGCGAGATTTAGTATTTGAAATTATTGTGTTCATTAAAAATCACCTTTCTTTAATATATTTTTATGTTTTTTATGCTGTGACTAAGGTTCCGAGGGAAGGATTTTCCAAAACATTTACTATGTTTGTAAGAGGATCCATGTTGAAAATAAGGAATGGAATTTTATTGTCTCTGCACATTGCGGCTGCGGTGCTGTCGATAACTTTCAAGTCTTTTGAAAGCATTTGATCGAAAGTTAAAGATTCATATTTTTTTGCGTTTGGATTTTTATTTGGGTCTGAATCATATACTCCGTCAACATTTGCAGCAGCTTTTAATATGACTTGTGCTTCTATTTCTGCAGCTCTTAAGGAAGCAGCTGTGTCAGTTGAAAAAAATGCATTTCCGGTACCATAGCCAAAAATTACAACTTTACCTTTCTCAAGACTTTTAACGGCTCTTTGAGGAGAATAAAGTTTTCCAACTTGAGCAAACTCTACTGAAGATAAAAGAGAAACTTCAACTCCAAGTTGATTTAAAGAATCTTCCAAAGCCAGTGCATTCATCATAGTTGCCATCATACCGATATGATCTGCTTTAACTCTGTTCATTTCTTGGCTGCTTCTTCCTCTCCAAAAATTTCCTCCTCCAACTACAATTGAAACTTCGACACCAAGGAGAGAAAGCTTTTTGATAATTTCAGATATCTTCATTGTTGTTTGAAAATCTATCCCTTGACCTTTATTGCCGGAAAGAGATTCTCCGCTCAATTTTAAAACTATTCTTTTGTACTTTAATTTCAAAATGTAATCACTCCCGAATTTATTACTTGATTTTGGCTTAAATGCTTGTATTTGATATTCAAAAACATTTTAACTTAATTGTTGTTTTATGTAAATACCTAAAAAATTATTTTTAAAAAAATTAAATTTTTTCTTTTAGTTATTGACATTTTTAATATTTGTATCATAATTCTATGTGAAAATGTTATAAAGGGGGGATAATTTTGGAAGATATGATAGGCAAGATTATCGAGCTTGATAAACAAGCAAGAGAAAATGCCATTAAAGCAAAGCAACTTAAAGTTGATCTTGAACAAAAGATTAGTGACCTTAAAGAAAAAAGACGATTAGAGTACATGGAACGTGCACAAGTTGATATAAAAGAAAAAGAAAGAGACGAAAAAGTTAAGGCTTGCATAAAACTTTCGGCAATAGAAGGAATGCATAAGAAAAAAATTGAAAGAATAGAAAAAATATATTCCGAAAACAAAGAAGACTGGATTAATACAATAGTTAAGAGAGTTATAGAAAGTTAAAAATTTTAAACCTTTAAATTCTATTGAATGGTGGTGAGAGAAAAGCCTTGTAAAGGTAGTCTTTATAGGGGCTTTCAAGAATATGATAATTTCTTATGCTTCTAATGCTGTGCTTTCAAAAGCGAGGGCTATGTATGGAAAACGAATAACTAAAAAAAATTATGAAGAGCTTATTTCTTGCAGAAATATTCCTGATGTGGTCTCTTACTTAAAGAAAAAAACATCTTATGGAAGTGTTTTGAAAGACTTAAATGAAATAGGTGTCCACCGTAACGACCTTGAAGAAAGGTTGAAACTTAAACTTTTCAGAGATTTTGAAATTCTTGGAAGGTATGATATTTCAGTCGGAGAGCATTTTTGTGATTATTTTGTTTCCAGAGCCGAAGTTGAGCAGTTTATGCATATCATTATGCTTATATCTGCAGGAATGACCGGAGAAAGCATTTTCCCTATTCCGGATTTTTTCTATGACCATACAAAGGTTGATTTGAAATCTCTTTCTTCTTGCAGGAATTATGATGACCTTTTAAATTCAGTTAAAAAATCGAAATATTATAATATACTTATTAATTTTAAACCGAAAAAGGGCGAAAAAATAGATGTCACCGCTGTTGAAACTTCTCTTCATAACTATCTTTATGAAATAGTTTTTGAAATTATAGATACTTATGTCAAAGGAAAAGCCAAAAGAGAGCTTAAAGATTTTTTTAATCTTTATATTGATTTGAGTAATATGATAAGAATTGTCAGAATGAAAAAATTTTATAAATTGACACCTTCTTATATGATGCAAGCACTTATTAGTGGAGGAACTTTAAAAAGAGAAAAACTTGAATCGTTTGTTTGTACTCCTGATAATAAACAAATGATGACTGATATGAAAAATACTTCAATGGGTAAAAAATGGTTTTCAAGGAATCTTGATATAGTTGATAAAGTACCGAAAAATATGCGATTTAATTGGTGTAGACACAATATAAGATTTTCTTCTTTTCCTCCGGTTGTTTTAGTTTCATATATCTTTCTTGAAGAAACTGAAATTTTAAATATAATTACAATTATTGAAGGAATAAAATACAGGCTTTCTCCTGATGAAATAAGAAAAATGCTTATAATTTGAAAAATGAAAGGCGGGATAACAAAGTGGCTGTATGCAAAATGAATTTAGTCAGTATTATCGGTCCTATAAAAAAACTTGATGAATTTGTAAACATTTGCGGCGAATCGGGAGTGTTTCAACCTGATAATGTATCTTCTTTTTATTCAAATACCGATAATTTTTTACCTATCTCTGAAGAAAATCCATATTCTTCACCTCTTTCAAAGCTAAAAAATTCAATATATGCTTGTACTGCAAAACCGGAAGATGTTGAGATTTCTAATTTTCAAGTAAGCAGAAGTAAAATAGACAAGTATGTTAATTATTTCTCTGAAAAAGTTGAGTTTTTAGTCGACAAAAAAAGAGAAGCTCAAGCAAAAATAACTAAAGTAAATGAAGAGATTGAAAAATTAAAACATTTTCATGGACTGGAAAAAACTTTAGAAGATATTCTTTCGTGTGAGTATATAAAGGCTCGTTTTGGAAAGATACCTCTTGAAAATTACAGCAGATTTGAAGAGATTGCCAGTGAAAGTGCTTCTCGTGGAATTGAACTTCTTTTCTTTGGATTTGACAGCGATAATGAGTACAAATGGGGAATATATTTTACTCAGCCGGAAAATCAAGAGGAAATCGATATGATTTTTTCAAAGATGCAATTTCAGGAAATAACTATGAATAGTTACCCTAAAACACCGAAGGGACAGACTGTTTTTTTTCAAAGTCAAATAAAAGAACTTTTAAAAGAAATAGACGAATCTAAAAACAAAATTTCGGAGTTTTGGGAAAGTCAAAAAGATGAATGCATGAAATACTATAAAAAAATAGAAAAATTGAACTTGTATTTTGAGATAAAATCTTTTGCTTCGAAATATGGAAGCAGTTTTATACTCGTAGGTTGGGTTCCGAAAGATGAAATTAAATCATTTACAAGTAAAATCGAATCTATGAAAGAACTTGAGTATTCTGTTGAAGAAGGATCCAATCTCCTAAAGAATTCCCCACCTGTAAAGCTTAAAAACAAAAAAATTTTTAAGCCTTTTGAATTTTTCGTCAGGACTTACGGCATGCCTTCGTATAATGAAATTGATCCTACGGTTTTTGTTGCTGTAACTTATCCTCTTTTGTTTGGGATAATGTTTGCGGATTTAGGTCAAGGATTGCTTCTTGCTTTGATTGGGTGGATAATGGTTAAGTTTATGAATATGAAGTTTGGAGAGGTTTTTATTCCTTGCGGTCTTTCTTCAGCACTGTTTGGCTTGATTTTCGGGTCTGTATTTGGTTTTGAACATGCCCTTGATCCGGTTTACAAAAGTGTTTTCGGTCTCAAAGAAAAACCAATTGAGGTCATGGAGCCTTCTTCATCAAATATGATAATTTACTCTGCGGTTGGCATTGGAATTTTACTTCTTATTATGTCGATGATTCTTGGAGTTTACTCAATGATAAAGAGGAAAAATATTGGTGAAGCGGTTTTTGGACCAAATGGAATATGCGGTTTGGTATTTTACATTTCAACAATATATATGATGCTTGATTTAATGATATTTAAAACAGGTTTAGTTAATAGTTTTTATATAGTTTTCTTGCTTATTTTGCCGCTTTTCATTATCATGTTTAAAGAAGTGCTTATAAAACTCATGGAAAAAAGAAAAGATTGGCAACCTGAAAGTTGGGCAGACTATATATCTCAAAGTTTTTTTGAACTTTTCGAAATACTTTTGAGTTATGTAACAAATACAATGTCGTTTTTAAGAGTAGGTGCGTTTGTACTTGTTCATGCCGGAATGATGATGGTGGTGTTTACTATTGCTGAAATGGCAGGTCAAGGAGTAGGTTATTATTTAGCACTTATTATTGGGAACATATTTGTTATAGCACTGGAAGCTTTACTTTCCGGTATACAGGTTTTAAGACTTGAGTTTTATGAAATGTTCAGTAAGTTTTTTGAAGGTCAAGGAAGAGAGTATTCGCCTGTTACTGCTAATAAAGCAGTCAGATAAAAAATAAAAATATTTGGAGGATTAACATTATGAAAATTTTATATTTTATTATTCCAGCATTACTTATAATTTTTAGTTCATGGATAGCTGTTAAAGTAGTTAAAAGAGGAGCAAGTAAGAAAAAAGCAGTTTTATTTCAAATAGCATCTGTCGCAATTTTCATGTTTATCTCAATTTTCTCTTGTGCAAGCAGTGCTTCTGCTGCAAGTTCTTCTGAAAGTAGTTCTTCATCAGGATCCAGTGTTCAAACTACAGCAAGTTCAAAAGCTTCCGCATATGGTGTTGGATTAATTGCTGCCGCTTTGGTTACAGGACTTTCAGGTATAGGTGGAGGAATAGCTGTTGCTTCTGCTGCACCGGCTGCTATTGCTGCAACTTCCGAAGATCCAAAAGCATTCGGTAAGGCACTTATTTTCGTTGCACTCGGTGAGGGTATTGCTCTTTATGGATTGCTTGTTTCAATTATGATTTTCGGTAAGTTAGATGTACTTCTTTAATAGGAGGTAAAAAATGAGATTTCAACTTATAAGTGATAATACAGATATAATAGTCGGCATGCGTCTTGCCGGTATTTCCGGAGTTATGGTTAAGGGAGTAGAAGAAACCAGAAAAGCACTTTTGGAAGCAGTTCAAATTGAAGATGTTGCAATAGTTTTAATAACTGAAAATTTAGTTAAACTTTGCGAAGATCTTGTATATGAGCTTAAGATGAAATGTCATAAACCTCTCATAGTTGAAATACCAGACGGTAAATCCGGAGGAAGAAAAAAAGATTCCATAACAAGGTATATAAGAGATGCTATAGGATTGAAAATATAGTAAACATAAGGCTTTTAAGTTAGGAGGGATTTAACTTATGCGTAAAAGCTATAAAGCAAGCAATTTTTTAGACACTATAAATAAGTATACCAAGAGAAAACACTCTGAAACTTTAGAAGATATTAAAAAGCAAGAAGAAATGGAACTTCGTAAAGCAGAAGAGGAAATAATTGAAGATGCAAACGCAATGATAAATAAAGAATTAATTGCAATGAAAAATAAGGTATCTATAGAAGTTTCGAGAAAAGAGTTAGCAGAAAGAAAAAAGTTTTTCCGCCGAAGAAAAGAAATTATGGAGGATATGTTTAAAGAATGTCATAAAAGGTTGGTTGATTTTTCTGTTTCCGAAAGGTATAAGGAGTTTTTAAAACGGTATGCTAAAGCAATAGGAAATTATTTACACAGCAGTGATATAATCTTATTCATTAAAGAGGAAGATTTAAAATATAAAGATATGATTTGTGAAGCTTTTGGAAAACCTTGCGAGATTGATGTAGATAAAGATATTTTAATAGGTGGTATAAAAGGATACAGCCAGTCTCTTGGAATAATAGCGGATGAAACATTAGATGCAAAACTAAAAGAACAACTTGATTGGGCAGCTGAAGAATTTGGAATTTTATTAGTTTAGGTATTAAAATATTTTAAACTAGGAGGATAAGCGTTTAGTTCAAATACTATACGCTTCTTTGATTAATATGAAAGAAAAAAATGTAATATATGGAATAAATGGTCCGGTTGTTACTGTAAAAAACACCAAGTCATTTTCAATGATGGAAATGGTTTACGTTGGAAAAGAACGTCTAATAGGTGAAGTTATAGGAATAACCGATGAACAAACAACAATTCAAGTTTATGAAGAAACTACAGGTTTAAAACCCGGTGAACTAGTTGAAGGAACCGGCGGACCTATGAAAGTTTGTTTAGGTCCAGGACTTCTTGACAATATTTTTGATGGTATAGAAAGACCGCTAAAAGCAATAGAAAATCAAAGTGGAGTTTTCATTTCCAGAGGGTGTAATGTCGAAGCGCTTGATACCGAAAAACTTTGGAATACTGAAATTTTGGTAAAAATCGGTGATTTTTTATCCGAAGGAACTGTTTATGCAGTATGCAAAGAAACTTCTATAATTGATCATAAATGTATGATTCCTCCCGAAACTTCGGGTGAAGTTATTGAAGTTAAGCCAAGTGGAAAATATAAAGTCCATGATGTTATAGCAAAAATTAAAACAGATAAAGGTGAAATCAAAGAACTTTCGCTTTGTCAGTATTGGCCTATTAGGAGACCTCGTCCTGTTAAGAAAAGACTTCCTTCAAATATCCCTTTGATTACAGGTCAGCGCGTTATTGATACATTGTTTCCTGTTGCAAAAGGAGGCGTTGCCGCGGTCCCTGGAGGATTTGGAACAGGTAAAACCATGACTCAGCATCAACTTGCAAAATGGTGTGATGCAGATATAATAGTCTATGTTGGTTGTGGTGAACGTGGAAATGAAATGTGCCAAGTAGTTGATGAATTTTCAAAGCTTATGGACCCAAAATCCGGAAAGCCTATGACTGAGCGTACCATATTGATAGCCAATACTTCAAATATGCCTGTTGCGGCTCGTGAAGCTTCTATTTATACAGGTGTAACTCTTGCGGAATATTACAGAGACATGGGTTATGATGTTGCTATAATGGCAGATTCAACTTCAAGATGGGCTGAAGCTCTCAGAGAAATTTCTGGAAGACTTGAAGAGATGCCCGCTGAAGAAGGATTCCCTCCTTATCTTCCGTCAAGACTTTCAGAATTTTATGAAAGAGCTGGAAGAACAAAAGTTTTAGGTGGACTTGAAGGATCTGTTACCATAATAGGTGCGGTTTCTCCTCAGGGATCGGATTTTTCCGAACCGGTAACTCAAAATACAAAACGTTTTGTTAGATGTTTTTGGGCTCTTGACAAAGCACTTGCATATGCAAGACATTACCCTGCTATTAACTGGATTAATAGTTACAGTGAATATTTCTCTGATCTTGATAAATGGTATAACGACAATGTTGGATATTCATTTGTTAAATATAGAAAGAAAATAGCATCGATTTTAAGTGAAGAAGATAAACTTATGGAAATAGTTAAACTTGTCGGTGCAGATGTTCTTCCTGATGATCAAAAATTGATAATTGAAATAGCAAGAGTAATACGAGTTGGATTTTTGCAGCAAAATGCATTCCATAAAGAAGATACTTTTGTTCCTCTTGAAAAACAAAAAAAGATGATGAAATCCATTTTGTATCTTTATAAAAGAATGCGGCAGTTGATTTCTGCTTCTATACCGATTTCCAGAGCTCTTGAAAGTGGAATATTCGATAAACTCACAAGAATAAAATATGATGTTCCAAATGATAAAATAAATAAAATAGATGATTACAGAAAAGAAATTGATACTGTGCTTGATAAAATTATTAGTGAAAAGGTTTAAAATTTAAGGAGGTGTATTTTTTTAATGGTTTTAAATTATGTTGGATTAAAAGAAATTAGTGGCTCTCTTATAGTTTTGGATGGAGTTGAAAATGCCTCGTATGAAGAAGTTGTTGATATAAAATTAAGCGATGGAAATTACAGAAAAGGCAGAGTAGTACAAATAGATGGCAAAAGAGTTGTGGTACAGGTTTTTGAAGGAACAGGGTCAATATCCCTTTCAAATACAAGTGTTAAACTTCAAGGCCATCCTATGGAAATTTCTCTTTCTCCCGAAATATTAGGAAGAGTTTTTAGCGGATCAGGTAAACCTCTTGATAATCTCGGTAGAGTTTTCCCTCATAAAAAAATGAATATTAATGGAACACCAATAAATCCTATATCAAGAGTATACCCACAAAATTATATTAATACAGGGATTTCAGCTATTGATGTTCTGTCAACACTTATAAGAGGTCAGAAATTACCTATTTTTTCCGGCTCGGGTATGAAACACAATGAACTTGCTGTTCAAATAGCACGTCAAGCAAAAATAGATGATAAAGGAAAAGGAAATTTGGCAATAGTTTTTGCTGCTATGGGAGTAAAAAATGACGTTGCGGAATATTTCAGACGTAAATTTGATGAAACAGGTGTAATTGAAAGGGTTGTTATGTATCTTAATCTTTCAAGCGACCCTGTAATCGAAAGAATTTTAGCTCCGAGATGTGCTTTAACAACCGCTGAGTATTTAGCTTTTGAGCTTGGAATGCATGTTCTTGTTATAATGACTGATATGACTTCATATGCAGAAGCACTTAGAGAATTCAGTTCTTCCAAAGGAGAAATCCCCGGAAGAAAGGGTTATCCCGGATATCTTTATTCTGACTTTGCGTCACTTTATGAAAGAGCCGGAATGGTAAAAGGAAAACAAGGATCTATAACTCAAATACCTATTTTAACAATGCCTAATGACGATATTACTCATCCTGTTCCGGATTTAACAGGATATATAACCGAGGGTCAGATAGTTTTAGACAGATCTATGGATAGAAAAGGAAATTACCCTCCTATTTCAGTTCTTCCTTCTCTTTCTCGTCTTATGAAGGATGGTATCGGAGAAGGATTCACCAGAGCAGATCATCCGGAACTTGCAAATCAGCTTTTTGCAGCATATGCAAAAGTTCAAGATGCAAGAGCACTTGCATCTGTTATCGGTGAAGAGGATCTTTCTGCTATCGATAAGTTATATATTGAGTTTGGTAAAGCTTTTGAAAATAGATTTATAAGTCAAGGATTTAATGAAAATAGAACTATTGAACAAAGCTTAGATCTCGGATGGAAGCTTTTATCAATTTTACCGCGTCAAGAACTGGATAGAGTCAGTAGTGAAACGTTGGATAAATTTTATATTGAAGATAAAGATCTTCTTAAACGTAAAATCACAATTGATTTGTTTGAAAATGATGAAAACGATGACGATATTGATGACAATTAAATAAAGGAGGGATTGTAATTGATTGCTCCAACAAAAGGAAATTTAATAGCTACAAAAAAGTCTTATGATTTGTCAAAAGTTGGTTTTGAGCTTCTCGACCGAAAAAGAAATATACTTATTCGTGAAATGATGACTCTAATTGAAAAAGCAGAGGAAATACAAGGCCATATTGATGCAATATATACCAAAGCTTTTAATATGCTTCATAATGCAAATATTTCACTTGGCATTTGCCAAGAACTTTCTCTTGCTGTGCCGATTGAATCTAGATTAAAGCTTTCATTCAGGAGTGTTATGGGTGTTGAAATACCTATTGTTCAATTCATAGAGCTTGAAAATGCAGAGGTCCCATTTGGACTTTATAATTCAAATTCAGATCTTGACAAAGCTTATTCTTGTTTTAGAGAGGTCCGTAGGTTAACAGCAACTTTAGCAGAAGTTGAAAGTAGTGTCTATCTTCTTGCCAATGCAATAAAGAAAACTCAAAAGAGAGCAAATGCACTTAAAAACGTTATGATCCCGAAATTTGAAAGTATGATAACATTTATAACTGATGCATTGGAAGAAAAAGAAAGAGAAGAATTTTCTAGATTAAAGGTTATGAAGAATAGCAAAAAATCAAAATAGACTTTCTGAATTTAAGAAAGTCTGTTTTTCTTGATATAAATAAATAGATTTTTTTATTTGGTATTGACTTTTTTATGGAATATATTTATTATCTATATGTAAAACAATATTTGTAGGATTTATATATATATTTTTATTCAAAATTAATTGAAAGAAGGTATTTGTTATGGCTGAAAACGAAAGTAGCACCTTATTTAGAAAAAGTAGTTTAGAAAGAATATCCTCACCGGACAAGTTAAATGATTATGTAAAAGTAACAAATCCGAGCTTGGTAATCTTGTTGGTAGGAATTTTTACTATTTTAATAGCGGGAATAGTTTGGGCTTTTTCTGGTGTTATTCCAAAAACAGTTGAATTAACCGGTATGGTGGCAACAGATGTCAGAGGAAATGAAGGGGTTTATTGTTTTGTTCCTCTTTCAACCAGTAAAAGACTTTCCGAGGGAATGGAAGTTCAAATTTCTCCGGATTATGCTGACAGGGAACAATACGGATACATAAAAGGTAAAGTTGTGTCCGTAGGATCAAATATTATAACTACTGAATATTTATCAAGTAATTTTTCTAATCCTCAAATATTTTATTCTTTAATTTCTTCAAGCACAAATGGAAATTTGGTTGAGGTTAAGCTTTCTATGGATGAATGGTCGAGTGATGAGGGCGAAAAACCCGAAATTACCGAAGGAACAGTTTGTAACATTTCTGCTATAACTGGCGGAACTAAAGCCTATGAGCTTATATTTAATAAGTAGTTATACTATGGGAGGTGATTTTTTATGGGTAAAATTTGTAAAGTGCCGGTAGTCATGCAAATGGAAGCATTGGAGTGCGGTGCAGCTTGCCTTTGCATGATTGCAGCATATTACAAAAAATGGCTTCCGCTTACTCAAGTGCGTGCTGACTGCGGTGTTTCAAGAGACGGAAGTATTGCTAAAAATATTTTAAATGCAGGACGATCATATGGATTTAAAGCTGCCGGATATCGTTTAGAGCCTTCGGCTTTAGAGTCTTTGCCTCTTCCGGCAATAATACACTGGAATTTTAACCATTTTGTTGTACTTTGTGGTGTCAATTTTAAAAAGGGAAAAATTTACTTGAATGATCCTGCAAGAGGAAAAGTTACTGTTAGTCTTGAAGAATTTGATCAATCTTTTACAGGAATAGCACTTACTTTTGTTCCGACGGAAGAATTTAAACCCGAAGGAAAACAAAAAAGTGTATTGACTTTCGCAAAAAGGTGCTTAAAGGGCGCGGTTGGACCATTTATCTTGGCAGCTCTTGTAAGTTTTGCACTTAGTATTATGGATACAGCTTCGCCGATATTCAGCAAAATATTTATGGATAATCTTTTGTCGGGGTCTAATCCGGAATGGCTTTATCCTTTCTTAATGGTAATGCTTGTAGTATTAGTAGTCCGAGTAATGATTGAAATCATACAGTCTATATATTGGTTGAAAATAGAAGGGAAATTTTCTCTTGTTTCCAGTTCGAAATTTATGTGGCATGTTTTAAGATTACCACTTGATTTCTTCTCTCAAAGATATGTCGGTGATATAGTTTCAAGGCAAGAATCCACGGGTACAATAGCATTAACACTTATTAAAAAAATTGCACCGATGTTTATAAGAATTATTTCTATGTTTTTGTATCTTTTCTTTATGATACGTTATAGCTGGATTTTAACTTTAATTGGAATTGGAGCTGCCGTTTTAAATATGCTTATAGCCAGATATACAGCTAACAAAATGCTCAACTTTCAGCGTGCTTCTGCGCAAAACCAAGGTAAAATCGTAAGTGTTACGTATACAGGATTTGAGATGATAGAAACTATTAAATCTACTGGTGCTGAAAGCGGTTATTTTGAACGTTGGGCAGGATTTTTTTCAAAGCAAAATAATGATAATGTGGCGGTATCTAAATTTACTCAATATATTGGAGTTTTGCCGGAAGTAGTTGACAGTATAGCCGGACTTATACTTCTTTTTTCGGGTGTTTATTTGATTATGCACGGTCATTTCACAATTGGTATGTTAACGGCTTTTCAATCTTTTTTAACTAAATTTTTTGCTCCTATAAGTGAAATAATAGACATTTATGAAAGCTTTATAAGTATGCGTTGTGAAATGGAAAGAGTTGAGGACGTTCTTGATTATCCTACTGATGTAAATGACAAAGAGCCTGTAAAATCACAAGATACTGAACGCAAACTCAAGGGAGAAGTTAAGCTTGAAAATATAACTTTTGGATACAGTAAACTTGCTCCTCCTCTTTTGGAAAATTTTAGTATGACACTTAAACCTGGTGCTTGGATAGCTATAGTCGGAGGAAGTGGAAGCGGAAAGTCGACTATTGCTAAACTTATTACAGGACTTTATAAACCATGGAGTGGGAAAATAACATTTGATGGTCTTACTAAAGATGAAGTCGGATCTTATAGATTTCATAGTTCGGTTTCTATGGTCGACCAAGAAAAAGTTATGTTCCATGATACAATTAAAAATAACATTAAAATGTGGGATGATTCTATAGAGGATTTTGCTGTAATGATGGCTGCAAAAGATTCCGATATTCATGATGCAATAGTTGCGCGTCCGGATGGGTATAACCATGTTCTTAAAGAAGGCGGAAGAGATTTTTCAGGCGGACAATGCCAAAGAATAGAAATTGCAAGAGCACTTGCTCAAGAACCTACTGTTATAATTTTAGATGAAGCTACTTCTGCTCTTGATGCAAAAACCGAAAATATTGTTATGAAAAATATTCGTCGTTTGGGTTGTACATGTATAGTGGTTGCTCATAGACTTTCTACAATAAGAGACTGTGATGAGATAATTGTTCTTGATAAAGGAAAAGTAGTTGAACGTGGTAAGCATGATGAGCTTATCAAAAACAACGGAAGATATAAAGAACTGGTTATAACTGAATAAAAGGAGGCGACAATTTAAGTATGAGTAAAGAATTTTTGGAAAGTCAAATCGAAAGACGACGTAAAAGTGACGATGCAATGTTCCAGGGCGCCTTTTCAGATTTGCTTTCTATAGTTGGAATAAATGCTTTAAAAGCAGCTAAACAAACAAAAGGATCAGTGGCAGAAATACTGAAGTATCTTGGTAAAGAAGTTCCTGATGTTCCTGATAATATAACTGATCTTGACTCTCAGCTTGAATATATGTTGAGACCTTCATGTACTATGAGGCGTCGAGTAGAACTTAAGGGTAATTGGTGGAAAGATGCTACAGGATGTTTCTTAGGAAGCACTAAAGACGGTTATGTAGTTTCGATACTGCCTGGGGCATGGTCCGGATATTTCTATAGAACACCTGAAGGTGAAGAAATAAAAGTAAATGAAAAAACAGCAAAAAATTTGAATGTTGATGCATTTTGCTTTTATAAGTCTTTTCCTTTGAGGGAATTGAAAATAAGAGATTTAATAAAATTTATGATTTCTAATTTTTCTAAGGCAGATATTGCATTTATAGTGGTAACTGCTTTTATACTTCAATTACTTGGAATGTTTACACCTCATGTAACAAGAGTTATATATAATATACTTATTCCTTCAGGACAAGATTCTTTGATACTTCCTATTGCTTTTTCTCTTTTCGGTGTAACCATCGGAAGTATGATTTTAGGAATAGTTAATAAAGTGGTGACTAACAGATTCAGGACTAGGTTCATTTTAACTGTAAACAGTGCTATTATGATAAGATTTTTCAGTTTGCCGACAAAGTTTTTTAAAAATTACACTTCCGGCGAACTTGCAAGTAGAATGGGTCATATTTCTTTGCTTTGCCAAGAAATCGTAAGTGCAGTTATGTCTACAGGACTTACAACTTTCTTTTCGTTTGGATATTTATTTCAGATGTATTTATTTGCACCGAGTTTGGTTGTCCCGGGCATGATAATTATAGTTATAAATATTTTGTATTTGATTTTCATGACTATATTCAGACAAAGAATTTACAGGAAAAAATTAGATTTGTCTCCTAAACTTCAATCACTTGTATTTGCACTTTTCGGAGGAATTCAAAAAATAAAAGTTGCCGGAGCTGAAAAACGCGCATTTGCGAAATGGGCAGAACAGTACTCAGAAGTTGAAAAACTTGAATATTCACCACCTTTGTTAATAAAAATAAGTGGAGTTATAAGTATAGTAATATCTTCATTGGGAACTATTTTACTTTACTATTCCGCTATTACAAATGGTGTAAACCGAGGAGACTATATGGCTTTTAGTGCTGCATATGGCACAATAAGCGGCGCTTTAATGACTTTAAGCAGTGTTGCACTTGAATTTGCAAACATAGGACCTACTCTTGATTTAATAAGGCCTGTTCTCAATGAAAAACCTGAAAGCAGTTCAGGGAGAAAAATTTTAACCTCAATTTCTGGAGATATCGAGGTTTCAAATATAACATTTAAGTATAATGAAGACGGACCTAATATTTTAGATGATTTGAGTTTGTCAATTAAACAAGGTGAATATATTGGAATAGTTGGAAAAACCGGCTGTGGGAAATCAACTCTTATAAGAATATTACTTGGATTTGAAAAACCTCAACAAGGAAGTGTTTTTTATGGAGGAAGAGACCTTTCAAATTTAGACTTGAGGAGTGTTCGTCAAAAAATAGGTGTGGTTATGCAAAATGGTTCACTTTTCCCTGGCGATATATTTTCAAATATAATAGTTACTTCTCCTTGGAAAACTATGGAGGATGCTTGGGAAGCGGCAAGAATTGCAGGAATAGAAGAGGATATAAAAGGTATGCCTATGGGAATGCATACGGTTATTTCTGAAGGAGCAGGTGGTATTTCAGGTGGTCAAAAGCAAAGACTTATGATTGCTAGAGCAATTATATCGAAGCCGAAAATACTCATATTTGACGAGGCGACTTCTGCTCTTGATAATATTACTCAGAAGCACGTTTCAGACAGTATTTCTTCATTCCAAAATACAAGAATAGTGGTTGCTCATAGACTTTCAACAATCAGAAACTGTGATAGAATAATAGTTTTAGATGAAGGAAAAGTTGCCGAGCAGGGTACTTATGACGAACTTATGAGTAAAAAAGGACAATTTTATGATTTGGCAATTCGACAGATTTCAGAATAAATTATTCTTGCATTAAAAAACCGCTCAGAAGAGCGGTTTTTATCTTTATAGTGCTATTTTATAAAACTAATTCTATTTTATTTTCTGCAAATGCTTCTGTTGTAATTTTTACTAAATCATCAAAACTAATGTTTTTATTTGCAGACAATTTATTTTCTAAAGAATTGCATATTGCAATACGTTTATCGGGTTGTACATCTTGTTTTAAAATATAAAAGAAAAGTGAAATAAATGACGCAGAATTAAAAAAGTCTTTTGATGGCAAATCTTTCAATGCTTTCGTATATTCGGATATAGCATCTTCTTTTGAGATATTTTTACTTTTCTTAAATTTCAAGTTTTCAATGTAACCCAGTTCCTGTAAGATTTCCGAAGAATACATAGCTACTTTTTCTACATCCATGGTTTTGCCCAGGTCTGTTAATATTTTTTCCAATTCTTCATGCTTTAGCCATTTACCATTAGTAATTTTATCATATATTTGCTTCTTTTCTTCTGAAAATCCGCTAACAGCATTTTTTAGAGCATCAGTAGCTTTCTTTATTTCTTCGTCAAGGTCTTTAGATGATTTTAAAGAATCTATTCTTTTGTTAAAAATTTCAATGATTTTTTGATTTGAAATTTTGGTTAAAGATGCAAGTCCAGAATTAGCTAATATAATATAATCTAGTATGTCTTTTCTGTTAATATTATTTTTGAATTCATTAATATAGGTGATAAGAATTTCTTTTGTATTTTTACTTTTAAAATGATTATCAAAATTTTCTTCAATTTTTTTATATACTGGGTATTCTTGATCATCAACTTCTAATTTGATGTTTTTATAATAGTTTTTATATTTATCATTAATAACTATTTTTTTTAGTTGAGAAATGTTTGTATCCTGCAATACTTGCAGCAGTGACACCTATGGGTACTACAATAGCAGTTGCAAGAATGGCTAGAGATTTACCTGGATTTTTCTTAACGAAATTAACTATTTTACTTGAGGAATTTGAGCCATTGTATTTTTCAGCACTTGACATAGGAATTGCAGCTGTAGATAAAGTTAATGATGAAAGCAAAGTAGCAGTTGATTTAGAAAAAAATCTATTCAATTTGCCGCCAGAAACAGAAGAAAGCTGGTCTTCATGAATTTCACTTATTAGAGAATTAAATAATTCTTCGTAATCTTTTTCGAATATATTGTATGATTCTGTAAAACCATATTTTTTGAAAAAATTATAAATATCTTTGAGTGAACAATCAGGGTTTTCTATTTTATTTAAAAGCTCCTTATTAAGCGAGATTTTTCTTAGTAATTCAATAAATTCCGTGTTCATAAACAAGATGCTCCTTTATTTTGTAACTATATTAATATTGCGATATGTATATTAGTGTAAAATTATTGTTTTGTCAATATAAGCTCTGAAACAAATAAAATGGTTTATAATATATCTATAATTTTTTATTTTTAAAAGTTAAAATAATTATTTTAAAATTTTAGTTGTATACTTATCTAAACATAAATTATAATTTTATTTGAAATATTTTATATAAGGGGTGAGATCGAAAAAGTTAAAATAAAAATTTCTTTTTCGAATATGCACAAATGAAAAAAATAACAGTAAACTCAAACGACTCTGGTAAACGAATTGATTCTTTTTTACAAAAATTTATTTATAATATGCCACTTTCTCTTATATATAAATACATAAGAAAAAAAAGAGTAAAAGTTAACGGAAAAAAAGTAATGCAGTCATATAGACTTGTCGAAGGAGACTTAATAGAACTTTATATAAATGATGAATTTTTTGAAAATTCGGATTATAAATTTGAATTTAAAAAAAGTAGTTTTAATTTGGATATTATTTACGAAGATGAAAATATTTTGATCGTGAATAAACCTGCAGGATTGATTGTCCATCCGGATAAAGAAAAAAAGACTGAATGTTTAATAAACAGAATAAAAAATTATCTTTATCAAAAAGGAGAATACGATCCTTTAAAAGAAAATTCTTTCTCTCCTTCTCTTGCAAATCGAATAGACAGAAATACTTCGGGGTTGGTAATAGCCGCTAAAAATTCATGGTCTCTTGCGGTTTTAAATCAAAAAATAAAAAGCCGAGAGATAGAAAAATCTTATGTTTGTATAGTTTGCGGGAAAATGGATAAAAAATCTGCAGTATGTAAAGCTTATCTTTATAAAGATGAATCAAAAAATAAAGTTTATATAAATGAAACCAGTACTTTAAGAGATTCAAAAACAATTTTGACTTCATACGAAGTGATTGGCGAAACAAAAAACTTTTCTTTACTTTGTGTTAAGCTTTTAACGGGTAGAACTCACCAAATAAGAGCGCATTTTGCTTACATGGGTCATCCTATTTTAGGAGATGGAAAGTATGGCCAAAATACTTTAAACAAAAAATTTAAATACAAATATCAAGCACTTTGTTCAAGAGAAATTTACTTTAATTTCAAAAGTAATGCTTCCGAGCTGGAATACTTAAACGGAATGAAAATTTCTTTACCTGAAGAAAAAATATGGTTTGTAAAGGATTTTTATGAAAATCTTTGATTAAAAGTTGAAAAATCTTGAAAACATAATCATAAAGCAAACGTCTATTATAGAGGACATTAGAAGTATTGTTATGCAATATCCTGATTTTTTTAAATGATTTTTGATTTCATACCTGAGATTTTTAGACTCTTCCTTAGATAAAACATTTTTTAAAATGCTTATTGAGAATTTTATGCACTGAGATGAAAATATAGTTAATCCTATAGATGAGATAAAAATCCCGGGAAGAAGTATTAAAAGATAAAAAGCTATTCCTTTTAGACCGTGTATAAGATAAAGATACCCTGCGGTTATACCTAGTCCAAATCCTTTAAATCCCATTATGAACGGTATGAAAATCATTCCCCAACAAGAAAGTGAGCAAAGCTCTAAAAGTAAAGCAAATATACTTAGTATGCATAAAGAAGATATAAAAATTTCAGTGTTTGATTGGGAAAGTCTTCCTTTAAAATCACTTAAGAAAATAAAATCAAGTTTATAAATAAATTCCATGCTTATAGAAGAAACCGAAACTGTACCAAAAATCATTCCGGCAATAAGACATATAAATAAAAATATAGTGGATTTTTTGCTTTTGCTTAAATTTAGAAAATCATACTTTTCAATTAGTGCTTTTGCATTTTCAATTGTTTTTTTCATAACTACTCCTTAAATTTTTACATCTTTTTTTGACTTGTACTTCAATACTTATGGTTTTAAGTTTTTGAATATGATTAATTTTAAAAAATTTATAGATGTTTTTTTGAGTATATGTAAAAATAAATGTTTGAAAGGTCGGTATATGAAAGGAGTTTTTAAAGATATGAATGATGACAATTTTGAAAATAGATTAATAATCGCTATTGGCGGTTTGATGGTTGCATGTTTAATAGGGTACAATGCATTTTATATCGGAAAACCTTTTCAAGTTTCGCCGACCGATACAAAAACTTATGAAATTGTAAAAAATTATTCAGCAAATGAATCTTCTGAAAACTCAAAAGACAAAAATCTAATTGTTAATATTAATACAGCTTCTCATTCTGAACTTATGAAGCTGAATGGTGTGGGAGAATCCATTGCAAGTAAAATAATTGATTACCGTGAAACTCACGGAGGCTTTTCAAGTATTGAAGAGATTATGAATGTTAGTGGAATTGGAAAGAAAGTTTTCGAAAAAATAAAAGATAATATTCGTATATAGCTTTACTTACGGCAGTAAAAAGCTTATTATATAAATAAAAATTTGAGATTTGAGGAGTTATTAAGTGAAAAAATTTTCTTTTTTAATTATGGTTGCTTTTTTATTTTCTATTTTGACCGGATGTAAGAACAATGCAAACAGTAAATTTCAAATAGTTACTTCATGTTATCCTGTTTATATAATGGCTTTAAACATAGCAAGAGATATTCAAGATGTTGAAGTTACAAATATGTGTGAAAAGGCTACAGGTTGCCTTCACAATTTTCAAATAAGATCTGAAGATCTTAAAAAAGTTGAAAAGTCTAATGCTTTTGTTATAAACGGTGCAGGAATGGAATCTTTTCTTGATAAATTATTAACTGAACTTCCAAAAGTAAAATTAATTGATTCAAGTGTTGGAATAGATGTTTTAGAAAACGAATGCGATCATCATCATGAAGACGATGAAGAACATGACGAGCATTGCCATATGGAAGTTAATCCCCATATTTGGATGTCGGTTGAGAATTATATAAAGCAAGTTCAAAATATTTCTGAAGGTCTTTGTAAAATTGATCAAATTCATGCAGAAAAATATAAATCTAATTCTTCAAAATACATTGAAAAACTTTCGAGTTTAAAAAATGATATCTCAAAGGATTTAAAAACTTTAAAAAGTAAAGATATTATTACTTTTCATGAAGCTTTCCCCTATTTTGCAAAAGAATTTGGACTTGATATTGTTGGAGTTATAAATCATGAACCCGGAGAAGAGCCTTCTATGAAGGAAGTAAAAGAAACAATAGAACTTATAAGAGAAAAAAATGTAAAAAGTATATTCGTTGAGCCGCAATATCCTGAAAGCACAGCGAGAAGTATAGCATCTGAAACAGGTGCAAAAGTTTATACTCTTGACCCTGCTGTAACAGGAGACGGATCTTACGATTCTTATATAGATACTATGAAAAAGAATAGTGAGACTTTAAAAGAAGCATTAAGCTAAAATTTATTAGAAGGAATTAAAAATATGAACGAGTGTCATTGTAGTGTTAAAATCAAAAACTTAAGTGTGAAAAAAGGTGGCCGTTTAATTTTAAACGGTGTAACTTTGACTGCAAATCATGGAGAAACACTTGCTCTTATAGGGAAAAACGGTGCCGGAAAGACAACTTTATTAAAAGCTATACTTAATAGTTCCGACTATAATGGAAGAATAGAGTTTTTTAATTCAGACGGTAAAAAAATAAAAAATCCAAGAATAGGGTACGTTCCGCAAAAAATGAGTTTTGATTCAAATACACCTATTACGGTAATGGATTTATTTTGTGCGAGTACTTCTAAATTACCTGTTTGGATTGGTCATGGAAATAAAAAAAGAGCTATTGATTTACTTGAAAAAGTAGGTATACATACTCATATTGAAAGTCCGATAGGAAGACTTTCCGGAGGGGAACTTCAAAGAGTGCTTCTTGCTTTTGCTCTTGAACCAAGACCCGACATTTTACTTCTCGACGAACCGGTTTCTGCAGTTGACAGAAAAGGAATCAGTAATTTTTACAGTATTATAAATTCTATGAGGAAAGATTATCATATGCCTGTTATTTTAGTTTCTCATGATTTAGGACATGTTATAAAATATGCAAGCTCTTATGCACTTATAAATCATACTGTTTCGGAGGTTGGAAAAGCTTGTGATTTAATTCAAAGTAAAAAGGTCAGAGAAACCTTTGGTTTCGATTTAGGAGGGATACAAGATATATGGAAATAATATATTCTCTAATGGAAAGTATTCTTCCTTTTTCTTGGGTTAATTTTACTTTCATGAAAAATGCATTTTTGGCAATTTTACTTATAACACCTTTATTCGGTTTGGTTGGTACAATGATTGTTAATAATAAAATGTCATTTTTTTCAGATGCTTTGGGTCATTGTGCATTAACGGGAATTGCTTTGGGAGTAATTTTGGGAATAAGCAATTATTCGGTTGCTATGCTTGGATTTTCAATAATTTTTGCACTTGGAATATCAGTTATAATGCAATCAGAAACTTCTTCTTCAGATACAATTATAGGAGTTTTTTCTTCGGCAGGAATTGCTTTGGGAGTATTCATTTTGTCGTTTAGTGGTGGATTTTCAAAATATTCTTCTTATTTGGTTGGAGATATTCTTTCGATAACGAAAAAGGAAATTTTAGTATTGGCAATTACACTTGTGGTAGTTATTATAGTTTGGATTTTATCGTTTAATAAATTGCTTTTGTCAGGATTGAATACCGAAATGGCAATGAGCAAGCAGATTAATACGAAATTTTATAAAAATGTTTTTGTGGTATTAATAGCAATAATAGTTACTATTTCTTTGAAATGGGTTGGAATGTTAATGATTAATTCTCTTTTGGTACTTCCGGCAGCCGCTTCGAGAAATATTGCAAAAAATATGAAAATTTATCATTTACTATCAGTAATTTTTTCGTTTTTTTCGGGCATATCTGGGCTTTTAATATCATACTATATCGGTACGTCTGCAGGATCTACTATTGTTTTAATAGCAGCAATTATATTCTTTATAACATATTTCATAAGCAGATGTAAAAATTTCAGATAAAAGGTAATGATTATGAATATTTTTAAACCCATTTTGGACTTTATAAAATACAGTGATAAAATTTTATGGTTAACAATAATTTGTATTTCCGTTTATAGTCTTTTACTTGTTAAAAGTATCTCACGTGAAACTTTTAATTATTTTACAGTACAGTTTTTGTCGGTTACTATCGGACTTTTAGGAGCTTCATTTTTAGAAATGCTTGACTATAAAGTTTTGTCAAGTTGGTGGAAGTGGATATCTTTAGTAGGTATAGCTTTGATTATGTGTACACTTTTTATCGGAGTTAAAGTTGAAGGATCTATGGGGATAAATGCTAAAGCTTGGATAAGACTTCCCGGTGGAATTACTTTTCAGCCTTCCGAACTTGTTAAAATAGGATTTATAGTAACTTTTTCAAAACATCTTGCAGAAGTAAAAAAATCAAATGGATTTAAAAATTTTAAAAGCATTGTTTTAATAGTTTTACATGCACTTATACCTGTTGTTTTAACGCATCTTCAAGGTGATGACGGTGCAGCTATAATATTTTTATGTATTGCTGTGACAATGACTTTTATGGCAGGTTTGCCGATTAAATATTTTGTTTTCTCTTTAGTATTATTTGTTTTATCTTTGCCGATTATGTGGAATTTTGTTTTAGCTGATTATCAAAAGAAAAGAATACTTACACAAACAAATCCCGAAGCCGATCCTCTCAATATGGGTTACCAACAAATTCAAGGAAAGCTTTCTATAGGGTCAGGAGGTATTTTTGGATATGGACTTTTTAAAGGTCCGAGAGTTGCAAATGGAGTAGTTCCCGTTCAAGAAAGTGACTTTATTTTTTCCGCAGCGGGTGAAGAACTTGGATTTATTGGTTGTCTTGCTATTTTAGTTTTGATTTTGATTTTGGTATTCAGAATTGGATTTATTGCAAGAATTTGCGGCGATGACATAGGTTCCTTTATTTGTTTCGGAATGATGGGACTTATTATCTCTCAAACTATTTTTAATATAGGAATGTGTTTAAGTTTATTACCTGTCATGGGTGTTACTTTGCCTTTTTTTAGTGTAGGAGGGTCTTCCGCTGCATGTCTTTATTTGGGAATAGGTATAGTTGAAAGTGTTTATCTCAATCGTGAATGTACTAAAAAAATATCTGATATATCTTAAAAATAAAGAAGGCTTTTATGAATACTCTTATTTTATTTGGATCTCCTCATAAAAATGGTTACACTAAACTTTTACTCGATTATTTTTTAAGTTTTGCACCTAAAAGTGAAATTCATAGAATTGATTCGTATAAGGTTGAAATATTTCCTTGCATAGGATGTGAAGGTTGTAAAGAAACAGGAATTTGTATTTTCAGAGATATGGACCAAATAAATTTTCTTATAAATTCAAGCGATGTTATTATAATCGCATTCCCGATTTATAATGCTTCTGTCCCATCACCTCTTAAGTCTATTTTAGATAGATTTCAACCTTTTTATTTTTCAAGAAAGAAAAATATTATAAAAAATAAAAAAGTTATTATTTTAACGTCTCAAGGCTCAAACAATATGGATTACAGTGAGATAATTTTTGCACAAATAGGTCCTGCAATGAAAATTATAGGTGGTAACTTTTGCGGTATGATTTCTTTAAAAGGTACAGATGACGAAAATTTTGATATTGACAAATTTTATATAAAAAGCAAAAATAATATAAAAGACATGATTTCTAATTTATATAATATTAACTAGCGCCTTTGTTGATTTAGGAGGTATTTATTTATGTTGGATTTATGTATGAGTTGTATGGGACCTTTAAAAAATGAGGAAGATATTTGCCCTCGGTGCGGCGAGAAAAGAAATTCTGAAAATGAAGAGCCATTTATCCAAAGAGGAAAAATTATAGGAGACAGATATATTATCGGAAAAGGAATAAAAGAAGATTTTGAAGGACTTGGATATATAGGCTATGACTTTGTAAAAAAAAGCAAAGTTTATATAAGAGAATTTTTCCCTTCTGAACTTGCAAAAAGAGATGAAAATGGAAATGTTATGCCAAGTAGCTATAAGTATTTGGAAGAAAAATTTGAGCGATTCATGCAAGATTTTTTTAAATATTTCAGGAGTATAGCTCGTCTTAGAAATTTATCATCTCTTGCAGCTGTTTATGATATTTTAGAACAATGCGGTACCGCTTATATTATTATGCAGTGGATAGACGGAAAAAGATTTGATAAATATTTGAGTGAAAATGGTGGATGTCTGGATTGGAAATCCGCAAGGATTTTATTTATGCCTCTTCTTTCCTCTCTTATTAAAATGGAGTCAGCAGGAGTTAAGCATTTAGGTATATCTCCTTGCAATATGATAGTAACTGAAGAGAATAAAATTAAATTGGTGGGTTTTGCAACTCGAAATCTTCGAACAAATAATGAAATAATAAAAAGTGAATTGTTTGAAGGAACTTCTGCTTTAGAACAGTATGATCCTACCGCTACAGTTTCGGAAAGTACGGATGTTTATGGTTTTACAGCATCACTTTTTTATGCGCTTACGGGTGAATATCCTTTGAGTGCACTTGAACGCAAAAAAAAGGACAGGCTTATGATGCCTTCAAATATAATGAAAAATTTGCCCGAAACGGTTGTTTCTGCTCTAGCAAATGCTCTTAGAGTTTATTCAAACAGCAGAACTATTTCTTTTGAATCCTTAAGAGTGGAGCTTTCAAACTCTCCTGTTTTACAAGTTAAAAATATTTACCAAGAAGATGACGAAAATTTCGATTTGCCGTCAGTTCGTGAAAATGACAATTCAAATAAAAAACTTGCCATTATTTCCTGTGTAGTATCTTTAGCGGTTTTAATAATTTGCTTAGGAGTTTATTGGATGTGGATAAAAGAAAAAAATGCTGAAAGTAAATCTACTAATGATGATATTTCTCCTAGCAGTTCATCAATTTTAAATCAAGAAGTAGAAAATTCTCAAGAAGAGACTAAAATAGATGTTCCTCAGCTTGTTGGTAAAAAAGCTGTTGATGTTCAAAATTTAAACTCTGATAATTCATATAGTATTGTTATTTTATCTGAGGAATTTCATAATTCCATACCGGAAGGATGTATAATTTCTCAAACTCCTGCTTATGGAGAAAAAATGTATGAAGGGTCAGTTATAGCTGTTAATATTAGTAAAGGGCCGCAAAAAAGAGCACTTCCGAGCATAACCGGAAAAACTCTTTCCGAAGCATCCCTTATTTTAACCGATGCTAAATTTAAACCTACTCAAGTACAGGTAAATAATAGTGATTTTAATCAAGGAACTGTTATAGGATATCAAGATTATAAAGCAGGTGATTTGGTTGACTATGGATCCGAAATTTTTATATTGGTAAGTAAAGGATAAAATTATTATAAATTTAGACTAGTATACAGTTGCAGTAATTTTGAAAAAGAGTTATTATACAAAAAGTAGATAATACTTTTTGGTATTGACAAACACCATATTTAGTGATAACCTGTTCATCAGGCGCTATATATGGTGTTTTCTTTATGGGGAGGGTGAAATTTAAATATGGAAGATAAGCTGCAAAATTTTCGCTTAATTATGTTGAATGATGATTCCTTGGCAAGTGAACTAAAAAAATTAAATAGTTTAGAAGAAATATACAACCTATATAAAAGAGTAATGAAAGAGAAATACCTTAGTAAAGATGAATTTCATAAATGCATAATAGAAATTCTTTTTGAGAACATTGACGAAAAAAATCTTAGTTTTGTTGCCGGTGGATCAGTATTTTCCAAAAAGACTTTAGCATCTTTACTTACGGCAACTTCTGTTTTTTGTGTTTCTTCTGTGGGAGTTTCTGCAGCTGATTACAGTGAAAAAAGCATTGAAAACAATGTTTCTTTCGGTAAAAAAGTTAAAAGGTTTATTTCCGGTAATCCTTTTAAAGTAGGAGCAGGAATTTTAGGTGTGGGTTCCGCTGTAACATTAGGTATGATTCTTTTCTTCAGCTTAAAAGGAAATAATTCCGAACAACAAAGTAACCTTCAAAACAATTTTCAAGGCGGTCCTCAAGATACTATGGTGAAAAATAATCCGGAACAGATATCTTCTGAATCTGAAACTTTAATAACTAAGCCTATAACACCTAAAGTTGAAAATCTAGTAGTGAAAACTCCAAAGTTTAAAAACATAACAACTGAAACGTCAGATCAGACAGTTGAAAATCTTTTTAAACAGAAAAATTATTCCAAATATAAGAGATTTTCATTAATGAATTCAACTACTGATTTTTCGCAAGAAGAAATAGAAGTTCTAAAAAAAGTTATTCCAAAAATTCATTTTACAATAGGTAATTTAGTTAATATTAAAACAGATGCAATTGTTAATGCTGCTAATCCAAGTTTAGGAAATGGCAGCGGAGTAACAGGAGCTATATTTGGTTTTTTAGGAAGCAGTAAATTAACAAGTATCACTTCAAATTGGAAAAGACAGCATAATAACGGTAAAAATCTCAACGTAGGTCAAGCTGCATATACTTCAATTGAAAGCATAAAAGATGACAAAAAGTTTTTCTATAAAGGAATTATTCATACAGTTGGCCCAAATTTGAGCGGTAAGGAAACAAGTTTAGATGCTTTAGAATCAAATGGTTATATGGATCAGCTTAAAAGTTGTTATAAGGAGTCTATTAAGCTTTGCTTTGATAATAGTCTTAAGTCAGTTGCATTTCCTTCAATAAGTACTGGTATTTTTGGATTTCCTGCTTCTGCTGCTATGCTTTGTGTTGTGCAGGGAATCATGGAAGGTGTTGCTGAGAAAATTAAAGAAAATAATCAAAATATTAATAATATACCTGAGATTTATTTAGTTAGATATAAAGGGGTAAATGCTGAAGCTGGTGAGTCGGAAAAAGAAGCATATGATAAAATGTCTATGGCTTTAGGTCGTGAATATGAAAGTTTTCCGCATTATACTGGGATAAAAAATTAATTAGTTTTTTATATTGAATTTTTAACAAGGAGTTTGAAGAATTATGGAAAATATTGTTCTTTACAGTAATGAATGTCCTAAATGTAAGGTGCTTAAAATTAAATTGGATCAGAAAGATGTAAATTACAAAGAAACTACAAACTTTGAAGAACTTAGCGAGAAAGGTTTCAAAAGCCTTCCTATTTTAAAAATAAATGAAGAGTTTATGGATTTTGCAAAAGCATATAAGTGGGTACAAGAGTTAAAGTAATAATGCATTAACATAAGAAAGGAAAAATTAAAATGAAAATTAATTTAGATTTATATCCGGAATTTGCAAAATGTATACAGGATTTATCCGAGAAGTATGGAGAAAAATTTCTTTTAATGAATGGATTTTCAAATTCAAATTTGAATTTCACGGATTTTATAGATAATTTTATAAAATCAACCAGTGTTGCAGACACAACGATAGATGCGAATGCAAACAGTACTACTTTAGATGTCAGAACACTTTTATCTGATATGGTTAAACCTCATACGAAACTTTTGTCCTATAATAAAATATTTAAAGGACTTTGCGAAAAATATGGTCTTGAACTTGCAAAATCATGGCTTGAAGGAGAATGGAATGGACAGTTTTATTTACATAATTCATCAACGGCTTCGTTTATTCCGTATTGCTATGCATATGATCTTGACAAACTTGTCGAAAAGGGACTTTTCTTTATAAATAAATTTAAAACTGCTCCTTGCCAACATTTGACAACTTTTAATGATCATGTACTTGAGTTTATAAGTTGGACTGCTAATCGCAGTAGCGGAGCTGTAGGACTTCCGAGTTATCTTATCTATTCATATTATTTTTGGTACAACGATGTGAAAAATGGTTTTTATCTTAAAGACCCTGAATACTACAGAAAACAATGCTTCCAGAAATTTATATATGATTTAAACCAACCATATTTAAGAGTTACTGAATGTGCATTCTCCAATATAACCGTTATGGATAGAAATTACCTGATAGAACTTTTTGGAGGAAGATTATTTCCTAATGGTGAGCCTGTTATGGATCACATAGAAAGCATAATCGAACATCAAAAAGTGTTTATGGAAGTTGTTTCTGAAATCCGCGAAGAAACTATGATGACCTTCCCTGTTTTGACTTATTCTCTTTTATTCCAGAACGGAAAATTCGTAGATGAAGAGTTTGCCAGATGGTGTAATAAACACAATATGAAGTGGTATGACAGCAATTTTTATGTTGGAAATGAAGTATCAAGTCTTTCAAGTTGCTGCAGACTTATATCAGATACTTCCAAGCTTGATGCATTTATAAATTCAGTTGGTGGAACTTCTTTATCCGTAGGAAGTGTTCAGGTTAATACTATAAATTTAAGAAGAATAGCATTGGAATCCGAAAATGATAAATCTAAGTTTATAGAAATTTTGAAAGAACGTATAGATATTTGTGTTAAAACTCTTGATGTTATAAGAGATATAATAAAACAAAATATAGAAAGAGGACTTCTACCAAATTATACTTATGGTCTTATTGAAATTGAAAAACAGTATAATACTATAGGCATTACAGCTATGTATGAGGCTATTTATGAATTTGGTTTAATTTCGGAAGATGAATTTGAAAATAAATCTTATACTGAAAAAGGTCTTGAATTTGCCCTTGAAATTTTAAAGGTAATAAATGACCAGAAAGAATCTTATGATTTCAAATACAGCATAAATGTTGAAGCTGTACCTGCTGAAAGAGCGAATATTGTTTTGAGTAACAAAGATAAAATTTTATTCCCTGAAAAAGAAAGCTATTTTATATATTCAAATCAGTGGATACCACTCATGGAAAGATGCACTTTAAATGAGAAAATAAAACTTGGTGCAAAACTTGACAGAGAATGTGGTGGCGGTCAGATTTCTCATATAAATTTAGCGGGAAAATTTGCAAATGAAGAACAAGCATGGAATCTTTTAAATGAGATTGCACGTTCCGGAGTTATATATTTTGCTTATAACTGCAAAATTTCAGTTTGCAAAGATGAACATGCATTTTTTTCTAAAGTGTGTCCGAAATGCGGTGAAAAACCCGTAGATACTTATTCAAGAATAGTTGGATTTTTAGTTCCTGTTTCTGCTTATAGCAGAGAACGTAAATGTGAGTTCGAAAAAAGAAAGTGGTTCGATTTGAATGAGAGATAATTTAGGTGATTTTTCATCCAAAATAAAAGTAAAAGAAATTGTAGATGAAAATTTCCAAGATTATAAAAAACCTGCTATGTTTATATCTTCTGTTTCGTGTGATTTCAAATGCCTTAAAGAACTCAATATGGATGTAAGTATATGCCAAAATATGAAAATTTCATGTTTACCGAATAAGATTATAAATATTTCTTATATATATGAAAAATATATTTCTAATCCTATTACCAAGGCCATCGTTATAGGTGGTCTTGAGCCTCTTTTGCAGTTTCAAGAAATTTTTAATTTAATTTCGTATTTCAGAAATCATAATTGTGAAGATGATTTTGTTATTTATACAGGATATTATGCAAATGAAATTTCAGGAGAGATAAATAAACTTAAAAATTTTAAAAATATTATAATTAAATACGGGAGATTTGTGCCAAACAGTAATTCGGTATATGATAGTGTTTTAGGTGTGAATCTTAGTTCTGAAAATCAGCATGCGGAAAAACTCAGCTGATTTTTTCCTTTTTATTTTTGATTAATATTATAAAATGTGATATAAGATAATATAAAAGAATTCTTTATTGAAAGAAGGATATACTATGAAAGATATGGAAACGATAGTAAATTTATGCAAAAGCCGAGGATTTGTATTCCCGGGATCTGAAATATATGGAGGTCTTTCAAATACTTGGGATTACGGTCCTTTGGGTGTTTTACTTAAAAATAATATAAAAAAAGCTTGGCTTAAAAAATTTGTTCAGGAAAATGAATTTAATGTCGGGCTTGATTCAGCAATTCTTATGAATCCTAAAGTGTGGGAGGCTTCGGGCCATGTGGGTGGTTTTTCAGATCCGCTTATGGATTGTAAAAAATGCAAATCAAGATATCGTGCTGACAAATTAATAGAAGATTTTGGAGGAAATCCAAATGGAATGACCTTCAAAATTATGGAAGAATTTATTGAAAAAAGTGGAATTGTTTGCCCTGATTGTGGTGCCAAAGATTTTACAAGCATAAGAAATTTTAATTTGATGTTTAAAACTTTTCAGGGTGTTACAGAAGAAAAAAAGAGTGAAATATTTTTACGTCCGGAGACAGCACAGGGTATATTTATTAACTTTCTTAATGTACAAAGATCTATGAGAAAGAAGATTCCTTTTGGAATTGCCCAAATAGGAAAATCTTTCAGAAATGAAATTACTCCTGGCAATTTTACTTTTAGAACTCGAGAATTTGAACAAATGGAACTTGAATTTTTCTGTAAACCCGGTGAAGATTTAAAATGGTTTGAATTTTGGAAAAATTTCTGTGAAAATTGGCTTCTTGAATTAGGTATAAATAAAGAAAATATTAGAGTAAGAGACCATGAAAAAGAAGAACTTTGTCACTATTCAAGTGCTACATCTGATATTGAATATAAATTTCCTTTCGGATGGGGTGAGCTCTGGGGTGTTGCAGACAGAACAAATTTTGATTTAACAAAACATCAAGAATTTTCTGGTAAATCTCTTGAGTATTTTGATTCGGAAGCAGGAGAAAAATATATTCCTTATGTTATTGAGCCTTCTCTTGGTGCAGATAGAGTGGCACTTGCTTTTATATGTGATGCTTATAGTGAAGAAGAAATTTCTGATGATAAAAGAATTGTTATGAAATTTCATCCTGCTATAGCTCCGTATAAAGCATGTATACTTCCTTTATCAAAAAAACTTGGGCCTGAATCAAAAAAAATATGGGAAGATCTTTCAAAGTATTTCATGGTTGATTATGACGAATCGGGATCTATAGGAAAAAGATATCGTAGACAAGATGAAATCGGTACTCCTTTTTGTATAACTTATGATTTTGAAAGTCAAAATGACGGTTGTGTTACTGTGAGAGATCGTGATAATATGGAACAAAAAAGAATAAAAATAAACAATCTTAAAGAGTATATAGACGAAAAAATAAAATTTTGAAGGAGGTAAAAGAAAATAAGCCTAAAACGGCGAATTTTTAAATATAATATGAAAAAAATAATTTATATGGATAATGCCGCTACGACTCCTCTTGATGAAGACGTTTTAAATGAGATGATGCCTTTCCTTAAAGAAAATTACGGAAATCCCTCAACGATTTACAGTATAGGAAGAAAAGCAAGAAAAGAAATTGAGAAAGCACGTAAAATAGTTGCTGAAATTCTTGGTGCGTCTGAGAGCGAAATATTTTTTACTTCTTGCGGTACGGAATCCGATAATTGGGCTATAAGAGGGGTTGCTACTAACCAAAAATTAAAAAATGGCAGAAATCACATAATTACTTCAAAAATCGAACATCATGCAGTTCTTAATACGGTTAAAGAGTTATCTAAAGAAGGTTTTGAGGTTACTTATTTAGATGTTGATAAAAACGGATTGGTTGATCCGGAAGATGTTAAAAATGCTATTAATGAAAAAACTGCTATTGTAAGTATAATGTATGCAAACAATGAAATAGGAACAATTCAAAAAATTAGAGAGGTAGGAAAAATTTGCAAAGAAAGCGGAGTAATATTTCATACAGATGCCGTTCAAGCAGCAGGACATTTAAACATAGATGTTAATTTTCAAAATATAGATCTTCTTTCTATTTCAGGTCATAAATTTCATGGTCCTAAAGGTGTAGGTGTACTTTATGTTAGAAAAGGAATTAAATTAAAAAATCTAATGCAAGGTGGAGGTCAAGAAAAAGGTAAAAGGCCCGGAACTGAAAATGTTTCTGAGATAGTGGGACTTGCGGTTGCTTTAAAAAAATCCTTGGAAAATATAGAAGAAAAAAATAAAGAACTTGAAAAAAAGCGTGACTTTATAATAAATGAACTCTTAAAAATCGAGCGTTCAAGGTTAAACGGAGATAAAAAAAATCGTTTACCAGGAAATATTAATATTTCTTTTGAGGGTATTGAAGGCGAATCACTTCTCTTACTTCTTGATGCTGCGGGAATATGTGCTTCTTCAGGGTCTGCTTGTACTTCCGGGTCTCTTGATCCGAGCCATGTTCTTTTGGCGATAGGATTGCCTCATGAAGTTGCACATGGTTCTCTTAGACTTTCTATTGAAAATAATATAGATATGAAAGATATAGAATTTGTTATAAGTGAAGTAAAAAAAGATGTGAAACGATTGAGAGAAATGTCTCCTTTATGGGAAAGAATAATTAAAAATGAAGGAAGTGAAAAATAGTATTATGAATTACAGTGAAAAAGTTATGGATCATTTTGCAAATCCACGCAATGTTGGTGAAATCCCTGATGCTGACGGTATTGGAGAAGTCGGAAATCCAAAATGTGGAGATATCATGAAAATGTATCTTAAAATCGAAGACGGAATTATAAAAGACGTCAAATTTAAAACTTTTGGTTGTGGTGCTGCTATTGCAACAAGTTCTATGGCAACTGAACTTGTAAAAGGTAAAACTATTGAGGAAGCTTTGAAGGTCAGCAATAAAGCTGTTATGGAAGCTTTAGACGGTTTGCCGCCTGTTAAAGTTCATTGTTCTGTTTTAGCAGAGCAAGCTATTAAAGCTGCTCTTTCGGATTACTATACTAAAAAAGGAATTAATCCTGAACCTATAGTCGGTCGTATAGAAGAAGACTGCCACGGAGATAGTTGTTCATCTTGCGATTTATAATTACTTTACTGTTTTGATATAAATGTTAAACAACACCTTTACTTTGGTGACTTAAATTTCATCTATGTACCTAAAGGTGTTGTTTTAGCATATTTTTTTGTTATTTAAAATAAAACAGCTGCTTAATTTATGGCAGCTGTTTTTTTATAGTTTTGATTTAGTTTGTAATTGTTTAGTACAAAAAGTTTGAACTGCATTTTCTTTAGTGGCACGTGCCCATTTGCAGTTGTCACAAATATTTATACTACAGCTGCTGAACATCGGCTCAAAAGAATTACAGTTACACTTTTGAGTATTGAAAGTCTCTAAATATTTTCTATCTATATTTTCATCTACTTTAGCTCCGCCGGTAATAAAGTTTAAATCATTTTCATTAAATCCACTTGAATTTTGTTTTTTGTCTACCATTTCAATCCTCCTGTGAATTAATATTATTTAAAATAAACCAAATAAAATAAATTATGCAATTGTACTTATAAAGTTTGTATAATTTATAATATGTTAGATATGTTATCATAACTAATGTAATTTGTCAACATAAATATAAAATATCTTGTAGAAAAAAGTCTTATTTTGAATTAACTAGTCTTAAAATAGTGTAAATTAAATACTATAAATTATACATAAAATAACGTAAAGTCAATAAAGAAGATATCATTGCAACTATATCTGCTGTAATTGCACATGGTATAGCATATTTAGAATTTTTTATTTTTACTGCTCCGAAATAAACTGTTAAAGTGTAAAATGTTGTTTCGGTTGATCCGGACATTATTGAAGCAAGTCTACCTATAAAACTGTCAGGTCCGTGGCTTTTTAAGATATTGTCCAGGATGGCAATAGATCCACTTCCGGAAATAGGTCTTAACAAAGCCATTGGAACGACTTCTGCGGGGAGTCCTAAGAATTTTAAAAACGGCGAAGAAAATGCTGCAAAAATGTCAAAGGCACCTGAACTTTTAAGCATATTTACCGCTACAATAAGTCCTATAAGAGAAGGAATTAAAGATACTGTTGAATTCAATCCTTGAGCTGCTCCCTGAAGGAAATCATCGAAAACATTTACTTTTTTTAAAATTCCAACAGTTATTATTGCCAATATTGTTACGGGTATTACATAAAATCCAATACTATTCATTTACTTTTTCTCCGTTTTTTCAAGTATTTTAGTAAGTGTGATTCCGGCGATAAGTGCTATAAGCGATGAAATCCATAAACAAGGAAGAATATCCATTGGATTTTGCGATCCGTATTTTTGACGGATAGTGCACAGCAAAGTTGGTATAAGCTGTAAAGAAGCGGTATTTATAACTACAAACATTATCATGCTTCGTGTGGCGACCGGTTTATTTTTATTTAATTTTTGCATTTCATTCATTGCTTTAATCCCAAATGGGGTAGCTGCATTTCCGAGACCTAAAAGATTAGCGGTTATATTCATGCATACTGCATCGGAAGCTTTGCGATTTTCATGAAGGTCAGGAAATAAAAATTTTATTATTGGAGAAAATATTTTTGATATTATATAAGTAATTCCGGAGGATTCTGCTACTTTCATGATTCCTGTCCATAAAGCCATCATTCCTGTTAGCGAAATAACAAGCGAAATTGCATCCGAAGCACCACTTAAAACTGAATTTGAAACATCCGAAACTTTATTTGTAATTATTGAGCATATAACACTTATAATTAAAATCCCCGACCAAATATAATTCATCATTTAATATCTTTGTCTCCTTTTTGGCTTTAATTTACTATATTCCATAAATAGTAAATTTTAATTCCAAATATTACCTTCAATAATGAAATTTATACTATTTTTGCCTAATAAATCTTGGCAGGATAGTTGAAAACATATATCGACAAAAGTCTTTAAAAATAGTAATATGTACAGTAGGAATGCTGACTCAGTAACGTATCAGTTCCTAAATTAATTTTACGAGGTGGTGAATATTTATGAAATCAACTGGGATAACAAGAAAAGTTGACGAGCTTGGAAGAATAGTTTTACCTAGTGAGTTACGTAGAACTCTTGATATTAATCCAAGAGATACTTTGGAAATTTTTGTAGACGGAGAAGGCATCATATTAAGAAAGTATCAACCGCAGTGCATTTTTTGTTCAGATTCTGAAGGCATTCGTATTTTTAAAGGCAAAAACATTTGTGAAAAATGTTTACGTAGTGCAGTAGCGGGCATTTCCGGTATTAAAGAAAGCCCTATGGAAAGAAATGATATTTGCAGAGATATCATGAGAGGAAGTATTATTGAGCAGAATTTTGAAAAAAGAATGTAAAAAGACTTGAATTTTTTCTCGAAACAATGTATAATATCCCGACATAGTTCTATTTTTATTTTTTATAATTATTTTAAGAGAGGATGCTTTAATTTGGATTACTTAAATAAAAGAACCGTAAGGGATATTGATGTTAGATGTAAAAAGGTTTTTCTACGCTGCGATTTTAATGTTCCGTTTGATGATCAAGGAAATATTACAGATACTAAACGTATCGATGAGTCACTTAAGACCATAAAATATCTTCTTGACAATAATGCTAAATTAATACTTTGTTCTCATTTAGGAAGACCTAAGAATGGCTTTGAAGAAAAATTGTCTTTAAAACCTGTTGCAAAGTATTTATCCGAAGTTTTAGGCAGAGAAGTTAAGCTTACTAAAGATATTGCAGGGGAAGATACTAAAAATGTAGTTAAGAACTTAAAACCGGGCGAAATATGTATGCTTGAAAATATACGTTTTGAAGACGGTGAAAGAACAAATAGTCCTGAATTTGCACAAAAGTTAGCCTCTTTAGCGGATGTATGCATTAATGATGCTTTTGGTGCATGTCATAGAGCACATGCTTCTACCGCAGGAGTTTCAAGACTTTTACCTTCCGGTTATGGATTTTTAATCGAAAAAGAAATATCAACCATGTCAAGAATTATAAATAATCCTAAGAGACCGTTTGTTTCGATTCTTGGCGGTGCTAAAATATCCGACAAAATAGGGGTTATAAATAATTTACTTGATAAAGTGGATGTTTTAATTATAGGCGGCGGAATGTCTTACACATTCGCAAATGCTCTTGGATATTCTGTTGGTACTTCCCTTTGCGAAAGCGACAAGCTTGATCTTGCAAAAGACATGATGGCAAAGGCAAAAGAAAAAGGAGTAAAGCTTCTTTTACCGGTAGATGTTAAAGTTGCTAAGGAGTACAGTCCTGATTCTGAATATAAAGTGGTTGCATTCGATAAGATTCCTGATGGTTGGATGGGTCTTGATATCGGTCCTAAGACGTCAAAATTATTTGCAGAAGCAATCTCCGGTGCCGGAACAGTAGTATGGAACGGACCTATGGGAGTTTCTGAATGGGATAATTTTGCAAGTGGAACTTTTTCGGTTGCAAAAGCTATAGCTGAAAGTAGTGCAATTTCCATAATTGGAGGAGGAGATTCCGCAGCAGCTGTTTACAAATTAGGATTTGCAAACAAAATGACTCATATTTCAACTGGCGGAGGAGCTTCCTTGACACTTCTTGAAGGCAAACCTCTACCTGCTCTTGAAGCTATAGAAGATAAATAAATTGCAAATTTTCCACCTAATGAAAATTTAGGTGGTTTGTTTTTGTCAAAAAGTATTATTAAAACTTTTTACTGCATATGATATAGTTTTAAGGGTATTATTTTAAATATATATTTAAGTAAAGGATAAGTGCAAAAATGAGAAAATCTGAAAACAAAACAGTAAAGCATTCATTTGCTGCTGGTGCTGTTATAATGGCAGTTGGTATGTTAATAGTCAAAGTTGCCGGAGCAGCGTTTAAAATTCCTCTTTCGTATATTTTAGGAGGAGTCGGTATGGGATATTTTAGTACGGCATACACAATGTACAGCCCTATTCATGCTCTTGCAACAGCAGGTCTTCCTATAGCTATTTCAAGAATGGTTTCGGGTTATATGGCGCAAAAACGTTATAAAGATGTAAAACTTATGCATAAAATTTCTATTCCCCTTTTTATTTTTACAGGACTGCTTGGTTCAGGACTTATGATTTTAGGCTCTTTTCCATATGTTAAATTTACAAACAGTCCCGGATCGCTTTTTTCGCTTGTAGCTCTTGCTCCAACTATATTTTTTTCTTGTATGATATCTATATACAAAGGTTATTATGAAGGTCTTAGAAATATGATTCCTACTGCTGTTTCAGAGATAGTAGAAGCAATAGGAAAAGTTGTTTTTGGTGTTAGTTTGGCTTTATTTACATCAAAACACGGCATGAATGAGTATAAAAATTTTGGGACTGTTTTTGGTATTCATTGCGAAAATGAAGAAGTAGCAGGAAATATTCTTCTTCCATGGGTTTCTGCAAGTGCGGTCGTCGGAATAACTTTAGGTGCGGTTGCAGGATATCTTTATATGCATATTAAGTATAAAATTTCCGGAGATGGTATAAGTAAGGAAGAATTAAGTCAATCTCCTAAACCCCATAGTGTAAAATCTATGCTAAAAGCTTTGCTTGGTATATCGATTCCGGTTGCTTTAGGTGCAATAATAATGAATATAGCATCTGCTATAGATGCAACTTTAGTACAAAGAAGATTAAGCGATGTAATGAAAGTCACACCGGGAATACTTTTAAAAGCATATGAAGGACTTATACCGCTGGAAACCGTAAGATCTCGAACAACTCATGTGTTTCTCGCAGGATGTTTTGGGTATATGAATACCGTTACTATGCTTTTGCCTACGATTACTCAAGGTTTAGCTATAAGTGCATTGCCTAATGTAACTTCTGCGTGGGTTAAAGGAATAAAAGAAAAAATAGAACAGAGTGTAGAAGTTGTTCTTAAAGTTACTACTATTATATCTTTTCCTATAGGCATAGGAATGTCTGTTCTCTCTTTTCCTATTATGGATTTAATCTACAATACACTAGGTAAAAATAGAAGCATTGGTGAAGTTTGTATTTCCGCACAAATAATGAGTATATATGCTTTAGGAGTGATATTTGTAGCTATAGGAACTCCTGTATGTAGTATGCTTCAAGCAGTCGGAAGAGCTGATATACCTCTCAAAGTACTTGCAATCGGGGTTACCATGAAAGTAATACTTAACTACGTTTTAGTTGGAATACCTGAAATTAATATTCAAGGAGCAGGAATAGGAACATTAGTTTGCTATTTGTTCGTTTGTGTTGTAGGTCTTATATCTTTGAGAAAAGAAATAAAAACTCCTATAAAATGGAAATCTGTATTTTTTAAACCTCTTTTTTGTGGATTACTTTGTGGAGTAGCTGCTTATTCCTCACATGGTCTTCTTTCTATTTTTATTCCCTTCAAAATTGCAACTGTTTTTTCAATACTGATTGCAGCTTTAGTGTACGTTCTATCGCTGTTTTTGACTAAAACTATAAACTATGAAGAACTAAATTCAATACCTAAATGCAAAAAAATTGTAAAAATACTTGAAAAACACAAATTAATAGGTTAATATGGTAATATATGTAAAAAATTGAAAATATTTACATATACATGTCAAAGAAGGGTGGGTGTTGAGTAATGGAAAAGCTTCATGATTATAAATATACAATTCAGGATCTTTTGAAATTAATTGGGATGCTCAAATTTTCGGATATGTTTCATTGGGGAAAAAGAAATAAGCAGCATGCGGATATGAAAACCAATCTGATAGAAAACGCATATGACGTTTTAGAGGCTATTGATTTGGAAGATAGTCGAGCACTTGAAGAAAAGCTTGGAGAGTTACTCCTTCAGATAGTTCATCATTGTAGCATCGAAGAGGAAAACAATTTTTCGTTTAATGATGTTGTAGATCTTGCGTGCAGAAAACTTATATCAAAATATCCTCACGTTTTTTCTTATGGAAGATCAAAATTGTCAGATGAAAAGTGTAGAGTTTACAGAATTCGAAATCATGGAAAGAAATTTAGAAGTATAGAAGAAGATACAAATCTAAATGAAAATCCTGTAAATGAAATTGAAAACGTTTCGAAAACCTTACCTGCTCTTGTAAGAACTTCTAAAGTTCAAAGTCGTGCAGCTAGATTGGGTTACGGTCTTTTTTCAGTTGAAGATGCTCTTAATGAAACTTTTGAAAGACTTCATTATTTAGAAAGTTTGATTTTTGAAGGAAGACAAGAACATTACGGAAGAGAAATAGGAAATTTGCTCTTTTCTGTGACAGAAATAGCCAGATTATTGGATATTGATGCTGAAAGTTCTTTATGTAATTCATGCGAAAGATTTAAAAATGAATTTTTATGCAAATTATCGCTTGAAAATAGAGATAAAGTGTAGTAACATTTAAATGCAATCAAAAGAAGCTTTAAAAAGCGGAATTGATTTATACATATATAAATATACGGAGGTATCATATTAATGAACAAGACCGAGTTAATAGCAAAGGTTGCTGAAAAAAGTGAACTTTCAAAGAAAGACGCAGAAAGAGCAGTTGCAAGTTTTATTGATGCTGTAACAGAAGCTTTGGTTTCTGGAGACAAAGTTCAGCTCGTTGGATTTGGAAGTTTTGAAGTTCGCAGACGTGAAGCACGTTCTGGTCGCGATCCTCGCAGCGGTGAAACAATCACCATACCAGCATCAAATTCTCCTGCATTTAAAGCAGGAAAAGCATTTAAGGATGCAGTTAATAAATAGATTTGAAAAAATATTCTATTTGAGAATCTCTTCATTAATCAGGAGAGATTCTTTTTTGTTGTGATATTTTATAAAAACTAATAAAATTTATAGAAAATATTTATTTTATATATGAAACAGTAGTAGAATGTTTCAAGTGAAATTATGTTTTGAATTAATTTAAACGAAGTGAAGTATGTGATAATATGCTAACTCTAAGAAAAAAACCTGTTATTAGTGAGGAAATACAAGAAAGGAGACTAATTGAAAGCTTAGAAAATCTGAGTAAGTATGAATATAAGGCAATACCAGATTTTTCGTGATGACTTTGTTTGCAAAATTCTAAAATAAACGAATTAATGTGTGATGCTTTAAGTGCCATTGACGAAGGTATTTCAGAGTTTTACGATAATGAATCATAAATATATTAGATTCACCTCTTTGAAATTGAAACGGTGTCAAACTTTTTACCTTCGATATTTGATGTGATTAAATAATTTACTTTCAGAGGTTAAATTGCAAAAATTGCTAAGTATACTAAAATTGTGTTTTTTGGTTAATGAGCAGATTTTAAAAAGAATTAAAAATATAAGTTATGAATGGTATTAATTAATAAAATTATTTTAAAAAGTAAATATTTATTAATTTATGAAAATAGTTCTTGATTTTTGTATTTATGTATGGTAGAATAAGCACGTGTGACTGCAAAGGTATGCGTTGAAGCGAGAGGTTGCGATTAGAAATAGTCGGTTTTTTCGTGGAGTATGTCCGATTTTAAACCGGGCGAAAGATTTTCTTGTTCTCCTTGAAAATTTTATGCTTTTGGATTATTCGGGTTAAACGTGTAGTTTATCCTGTTTTATTTACGTAAAATTAGGAACACCCGGGTAGGTGTACAATAGCGAGTCCACCATATTTTTTAAGTAAGGAGGCGATTTGATGGCAGTCAAAGAGAAAATTAGGGTTAAAATAAAAGGCTACGATCCTAAACTTGTTGATCAAGCATCACAAAAACTGGTACAAACAGTAGTGAAAACTGGATGCAAGGTTTCCGGACCTGTACCCCTTCCGACCAATAGAGAAGTGATAACCATTTTACGTTCTGTTCATATAAATAAAGACAGCCGTGAACAATTTGAAATGAGAACTCACAAAAGATTGATCGATATTTTAAAACCTTCAAATAAAACAGTAGATTCACTCATGAATCTTGAACTCCCTGCAGGTGTTGAAATAGAAGTTAAACTTTAATTTCTACACGTGGGGTCAAGTTGGCTAATATGCTAACCAATAACCTAAATAGGAGGATAAAAATGAAAAAAGCAATTATAGGCAAAAAAATTGGAATGACTCAAGTCTTTAATGAAGAAGGAAAAGTTGTTCCTGTAACTGTAATCGAAGCAGGTCCATGCGTTATTTCTCAAAAGAAAACAATTGAAACTGATGGTTACAATGCAATCCAAATGGGTTACGGTGATTTAAGACCGAAACTTGTCAACAAACCTATGAAAGGTCATTTTGACAAAGGTAATGTTGCACCAAAAAGAACTTTAAGAGAATTTCGTTTGGAAGATATCGAAGGTTTAAACGTTGGAGATATACTCAAAGCTGATGTTTTTGCTCAAGGAGAAAAAGTAGATATCGTTGGAACAAGCAAAGGTAAAGGCTGGGCAGGTGTAATTAAGCGCTGGAATTTCAGACGTCTTAAAGAAACTCATGGTTCAGGTCCTGTTGTTAGAAAAGGTGGATCTATCGGAGCATGTTCTGATCCTTCAAGAGTTTTTAAAGGAAAGAAAATGTCTGGACATCTCGGAGCTGAAAGAGTTACAGTTCAAAATTTAGAAATTATTAAAGTAGATGTCGAAAATAATTTAATTGCAGTAAAAGGTGCAGTACCCGGACCAAAAGGCGGTATAGTACTTATTAGTAATACTGTAAAATCGTAAGAAAGGAGGAATTATAATGCCTAAAGTAGCAGTGCTCGATATGATGGGCAAAGAAGTGGGATTTGTTGAACTCCCCGATTCAATTTTTGGTATAGAGCCAAATAAAGCTGTTATGCATGATGTAGTTGTAAATCATTTGGCAAATAAACGTCAAGGAACACAAAGTGCATTGACAAGATCAGAGGTCTCAGGTGGCGGAAAGAAACCTTGGAGACAAAAAGGAACTGGCCATGCACGTCAAGGATCTATAAGAGCTCCTCAATGGAGACACGGTGGAATTGTTTTTGCACCGAAACCACGCGACTATAGCTATGTTCTCAATAAAAAAGTAAGACGTTTAGCTTTAAAATCTGCACTTTCAAGCAAATTTATTTCGGAAAATATAGTTGTTTTAGATTCATTTTCACTTAATGAATATAAAACTAAAGCAGTTTGCGACGTTTTGAATGCAGTCGGAGCTAATGGGAAGTCACTCATAGTTCTTCCGGAAATGAATGAAAAAGTAATTCGTTCTGCAAGAAATATTGAAGGAGTTAAAACTTCTCAAGCTACTGATTTAAATGTTTATGATATTTTAAACGCAAATAAATTGGTAATTCTTAAGGATTCTATTAGTAAAATTGAGGAGGTGTATGCATAATGATGGCTCATGATATTATAATAAAACCTATCATTACAGAAAAAACGATGGGTGGAATGCCGAATAAAAAATACACCTTCAAGGTTTCAAAAGAAGCTGGAAAAATTGAAATAGCAAAAGCTGTTGAAGAAATATTTAAAGTAAAAGTTTCAAAAGTTAATACTTTAAAAGTTCGTGGAAGATATCGCCGTAAAGGAAAATACAGCGGATATACTCCTTCTTGGAAAAAAGCTTATGTTACATTAAAAGAAGACAGCAAAGGAATAGAATTTTTTGAAGGAATGGTTTAATAACCAAATCAAAATTTTTTAAATTTGAAAAATGAATAATAAGCAGCTTAAGGAGGAGTCAGCCTCCGCAAAGCTAAAAATTTAAAGGAGAGTGAGATATTTTGGCAATTAGAAATTATAAACCGACTACCCCAGGACGTCGTAATATGTCGGTAATTGACTATAGTGAACTTTCTAAAGTAAAACCTGAAAAAAGTTTACTTGCTCCTCTGAATAAGAAGGCAGGCCGTAACAGCTATGGTAGAATTACTGTTCGTCATAGAGGTGGCGGAAGCAGAAAAAAATATCGTATTATAGACTTCAAGAGACGTAAGTTTGATGTTTCTGGTAAGGTCTTAACACTTGAATACGATCCAAACAGATCTTCTCATATAGCACTTGTTCAATATGCTGATGGAGAGAAGAGATATGTTATAGCTCCTCAAGATATGAAAGTAGGACAGGAAATCGTATCTGGTGAAGGTGCGGATATTAAAGTCGGAAATGCACTTCCGCTTGCAAATATTCCTGTAGGTACATTTATTCATAACATAGAGCTTTACCCTGGAAGAGGAGCACAACTTGCAAGAGCAGCAGGAATAATGGCTCAGCTTATGGCAAAAGAAGGAAAAATGGCTCTTTTAAGACTTCCTTCAGGTGAACTTAGAAATGTTCCTATTGAATGTATGGCTTCAATTGGTCAAGTTGGAAATATTGACCATGAAAATGTTAAAATCGGTAAAGCAGGACGTAAACGTAATATGGGTTGGAGACCAACAGTTCGTGGATCGGTCATGAATCCATGCGATCACCCTCATGGTGGTGGTGAAGGTAAATCTCCTGTAGGACGTCCCGGACCTTGTACACCTTGGGGTAAACCGGCTCTTGGATACAAGACTCGTTCTAAGAAGAATCGTTCTGATAAATATATTGTTAAACGCAGAAACAGTAAATAACAGGGAAAGGAGTTTGGTAAAGTGAGCAGAAGTTTGAAGAAAGCACCTTTCGTGAAACCTATTTTATTAAAAAGAGTAGAAGAGTTAAATAAAAGTGGCGAAAAGAAAATTTTGAAAACCTGGAGCAGACCTTCAACCATTTATCCGCAATTTGTAGGACATACATTTGCTGTTCATGACGGACGTAAGCATGTTCCTGTTTATGTTACTGAAGATATGGTAGGACATAAATTGGGAGAATTTGCTCCGACAAGAACATTTAAAGGCCATGCAGGTTCAAAAACAACAGGCAAAAAATAACGCGTGAAAGGAGTTTTAATATATGGAAGCAAAAGCACATTTGAGATATGCTCGCATTTCACCGCGTAAAGTTTCTATAGTTTTAGACCTTATTAGAAACAAACCTGTTGAATATGCGATGGCAGTTCTTAAACATACACCGAAATCATCATGTGAATATCTAATTAAGCTTCTGGATTCCGCAATTGCTAATGCTGTGAATAATCATCAAATGGATGTATCTAATTTATATGTTTCACAATGTTTTGCGTGTCCGGGTCCAATTCTTAAGAGAATTAGACCAATGTCAAAAGGTCGTGCTTATAGAATTGAAAAAAGAAGTTCGCATGTTACTATAGTATTGAAAGAAAAAAATTAGGTAAAGGAGGTTAACTATGGGACAGAAGGTAAATCCTTGTGGATTTCGTGTTGGTGTTATAAAAAATTGGGATTCCAGATGGTTTGTAAAGAAGAAAGATTTTGCTGATACTTTAGTAGAAGATCATAAAATCCGTGAAGTTTTAATGAAGAAACTTAAAGCTGCCGGAGTTCCTAAAATTGAAATTGAAAGAGATAGTAATAAAATTCGTTTGCATATTCACTGTGCAAAGCCAGGTGTTGTGATCGGAAAAGGTGGAGTTGAAATTGAAAAACTTAAAGCTTTTTGTTCGAAACTCACCAGTAAGCCGGTTATTATTAATATAGTTGAAGTCAAAAATACTGATTTAAATGCTAAATTAGTAGCAGAGAATATTGCTGTTCAACTTGAAAAAAGAATTTCATTTAGACGTGCTCTTAAACAAGCAATGGGCCGTTCCATGAAAGCCGGAGCAAAAGGAATTAAAACTCAAGTTTCCGGAAGACTTGGAGGAGCAGAAATAGCAAGAACAGAGCATTACCATGAAGGAACTATTCCTCTTCAAACAATAAGAGCCGATATAGACTATGGTTTTGCAGAAGCTGCTACGACATATGGAATTATAGGTGTAAAGGTTTGGATTTACAAAGGTGAAATTTTAGTAAATTCTTCTAAAAAGGAGTCTTTGAAAGGAGGCGGAAATAATGCTGTTACCAAAAAGAACTAAGTATAGAAAAATGCACAGAGGCAGAATGAAAGGTAAAGCTATTAGAGGAAGCAAAGTTTCTCATGGCGATTTTGGTCTTCAGACTTTAGAGCCCGCCTGGATTACCGCCAACCAAATTGAAGCAGCACGTATCGCAATGACAAGATTCTGCAAAAGGGTTGGTAAGGTTTGGATTAAAATTTTCCCAGATAAGCCGGTAACTAAAAAACCCGCCGAAACTCGTATGGGTAAAGGTAAAGGTGCACCGGAATTTTGGGTAGCTGTTGTAAAACCGGGTAGAGTTATGTTTGAAATCGGAGATGTTCCTGAAGCAACTGCAAGAGAGGCAATGAGATTAGCAGCAAACAAGTTACCGGTTAAATGCAAATTTATAAAGAAAGAAACGGATGGTGAGGTTTAATGAAAAATGCAGAGATAAGAGAATTGAGCATTAAAGACTTAGATATTAAATTAAAAGACCTTAAATCCGAGCTTTTTAACCTTAGATTTCAACTTGCTACAAACCAGCTGGAAAATCCCATGCGCATAAAAGCTGTAAAAAAAGACATAGCTAGAGTTCAAACATTTCGTAGAGAGAAAGAAATAAGCGAAGGCGTCCAGGCGTAACGGAAGGAGGATGGATTATTTTGAGCGAAAGGAATATGAGAAAGGTTAAAATAGGTAAGGTCGTTAGCGATAAAATGGATAAAACCATTGTTGTGGCCGTTGAGGAAAGCATAAAGCACCCTCTTTATAAGAAAATCGTTAAACGTACACAACGTTTTAAAGCTCATGATGAAAGAAATGAATGTACTATTGGCGATCGCGTAGAAATTATGGAAACAAGACCTCTTTCAAAAGATAAACGCTGGAGACTTGTGAACATAGTTGAAAAAGCTAAATAGTTTAAAAGCATTCAAGAAATATTAATTTTGTTTAGTTAGGGGGAAAGTTTGATATGATACAACCTCAAACACGTTTGAAAGTTGCAGATAATACCGGAGCAAAGGAAATAATGTGTTTTAGAGTTTTAGGCGGAACACGCAGAAAGTATGCAAGATTAGGTGACATTATAGTTGCTTCTGTTAAAAAAGCATCACCCGGCGGAGTTGTTAAAAAAGGTGACGTAGTAAAAGCTGTTGTTGTTCGTACGAGACATAATACAAAAAGATTAGATGGCTCATATATTAAATTCGATGAGAATTCTGCTGTTATAATCAAAGAGGATAAGAATCCAAAAGGTACACGTATTTTTGGTCCTGTTGCCCGTGAACTGCGTGATAAAGGATATTTAAAGATATCAAGTTTAGCTCCAGAAGTTCTCTAAGTTAAGGAGGTGTTGGCTAGTGTTCAAAAAAAGCAATAGAAATGCTTGTAAATCACATAAAATCAGTTTAAAAACAGGCGATAACGTTGTGGTTTTAAGCGGAAAAGACAAAGGTAAACAAGGAAAAATTATTGCTGTAAGTCCTAAAGAAGGAAAGTTAATAGTTGAGGGAGTAAACATTGTTTCAAAACATGTTAAACCTCGTCGTACAGGTGAAGAAGGCGGAATAGTTAAAACTGAAAGTGCGCTTTATGCTTGTAAAGTTCAACTTGTTTGCCCGCATTGTGGTAAATCAACTCGTATTGCTCATAAATTTATTGATGGCGGCAAGAAAAAGCGGAGCTGTAAAAAATGCGGCGAAGTGTTATAAAGGAGGGTTAAAACTTGGCGAGACTAAAAGATTTTTATAAAGATCAAGTAATGTCTAAACTTAAAGAAAAGTTTGGATATAAGAATATAATGCAAATCCCGAAGATTGAAAAAATAGTTATAAATGTTGGTGCGGGAGAAGCAAGAGATAATTCAAAAGTTATCAATTCTATTCTTGAAGACCTTGGAACTATCACAGGACAAAAAGCAGTTGTTTGTACTGCACGTAAATCGGTTGCTAACTTCAAAGTCCGTGAGGGAATGAAAATTGGTGCTAAGGTCACACTCCGCGGAGATAAAATGTATGAATTTATGGATAGGTTCTTTAATCTTGCACTTCCTCGTGTAAGAGACTTCAGAGGAATTAATCCAAAATCTTTCGATGGTAAGGGAAATTATAACATGGGTGTTAAAGAACAACTCATTTTTCCTGAGATAGATTATGATAAAATTGATGCAATCAGAGGAATGGATATTTCCATTTCAACAACTGCAAGAACAGATGACGAAGCAAGAGAATTACTAAGACTTATGGGTGCACCATTTGCAAAATAAGGAGGGGATATTGTGGCTAAAAAGTCGCTGAAAATCAGACAGCAAAGAGAACAAAAGTTTTCTACTCGTGTTTACTCTCGGTGCAAACTTTGCGGTAGGCCGCATGGTTACCTTCGCAAATTTGGTATATGCCGTATTTGTTTTAGAGGACTCGCACATAAGGGAGAAATTCCAGGTATAAGAAAAGCAAGTTGGTAAGACTAGCAAAGGAGGTTAATTACTTATGCAAATAACGGATGCAATCGCAGATTTGCTAACAAGAATTAGAAATGCTTACAGTGCTAAGCATGAATCGGTAGAAGTTCCTTCTTCAAACATGAAAAAAGACATAGTTCAAGTTTTGTTTGATGAAGGTTATATAAAGAAATTCATGGTTCTTGATGATGGCAAACAAGGTATCATAAAGATTTTTCTTAAGTATACCGAGGACAAAAAACCTGTTATCACAGGAATTAAAAGAGTTTCAAAGCCGGGTCTTAGAATATACAGCAGTGTAGAAGATATGCCTAAAGTTATTAAAGGACTTGGTATAGCAATTGTTTCAACATCCAAAGGAGTTATGACTGACCGCAGAGCCAGAAAAGAAAATGTCGGCGGAGAAGTTTTAGCATTTGTGTGGTAAAGAAAGGAGGGTAAATATGTCTAGAATTGGTAAAAAACCGGTAGCTATTCCACAAGGAGTACAGGCAAGCCTAAAAGACGGAATAATAAGTATTTCCGGACCTAAAGGAAAATTAGAAAGACCTGTTCACCCTAAAATGAAAGTTGAAATAAATGACGGAGTAATAACTGTGTCAAGACCAAACGATCAAAAAGAAAATCGTGCACTTCACGGTCTTACACGTTCTCTTATCTACAACATGGTGGAAGGCGTTACAAACGAATTCAAAAAAGATTTGGAAGTAAACGGTGTTGGATATCGTGTTCAAAAACAAGGAAAGAATTTGGTTTTGAATTTGGGTTATTCTCATCAAGTTACAGTTCCTGAAATTGAAGGAATTAGATTTGAAGTTCAAGGAAATAAAATTTCAGTTATTGGAGCAGATAAGCAAAAAGTTGGACAATGCGCTGCTGAAATCAGAGAAAAACGTCCTCCTGAACCATATAAAGGTAAAGGTATTAAATATGCTGATGAAGTTATCAGACGTAAAGAAGGTAAAACAGGTAAAAAATAGTTAGGAGGGTGAATGAGTATGGTGAACAAGGCAGATAAAAATCAGGCCCGTTTAAAACGCCACAGAAGAGTCAGAGGAAAAATTTTCGGAACTTCTGATAGACCAAGACTCAATGTTTTTCGTTCAAGAAGTAATATAAATGTTCAAATTATTGATGATATTTCTGCTAAAACTTTAGTAAGTGCTTCGAGCTATGAGAAAGATTTTGGTATCTATGGCGGTAATAAAGAAGCTGCTGCAAAAGTCGGAGAAATCATTGCAAAACGTGCACTTGAAAAAGGAATCGAAAATGTTGTGTTTGATCGTGGCGGATATTTATTCCATGGTCGTGTGAAAGCTTTAGCTGAGGCTGCACGTGAAGCAGGACTTAAATTTTAATTTAAAGGAGGGAAAGGCTTTTGACTAGAATAGATGGTTCAGTACTTGATTTGAAAGAAAGATTAGTTGCTATAAATAGGGTTTCCAAAACAGTTAAAGGCGGCCGTATTTTTAAGTTTGCTGCACTTATGGTAGTTGGCGATGGAAAAGGAACTGTAGGATTTGGAATTGGTAAATCAGGAGAAGTTCCTGAAGCAATTAGAAAAGGAATTGAAGATGCAAAGAAAAATTTGATAAAAGTTCCATTGAAGGGCGACACAATTCCTCATGAAGTTTGTGAATCTTATGGTGCCGGAGAAGTTCTTCTTAAACCTGCTGCCCCTGGTACAGGCGTTAAGGCAGGCGGAGCAGTACGTGCAGTTGTTGAGTCTGCAGGCATAAAAGATATCAGAACAAAATCTCTTCGTTCTAATAATCCTTGCAATGTAGTCAGATCTACAATCAAAGGACTTAGTTCTCTTCGTACAGCTGAAACCGTTGCTAAAATGAGAGGAAAAACTATTTCTGAAATTCTTAAGTAATTGTTTTACCGGTTTCTATGTGGTACAATTTTAGCTGCACACTGAGAATGAATGTGCAATATATTATTTTTATAAAAAAATAGGAGGTGAATTTAATCATGGAACTTCACGATTTAGTATGTCCTGAAGGTTCAAGAAAAGCTCCTAAAAGGATTGGAAGGGGTCACGGTTCAGGACAAGGAAAAACTGCCGGAAAAGGACACAAAGGTCAAAAAGCAAGATCCGGTGGAAGTATTAGACCTGGTTTTGAAGGGGGTCAAATGCCTCTTCAAAGAAGAATCCCAAAGAGAGGATTTAAAAATATATTCGCCAAGAAAGTTGTTTCTATAAATGTTGGAGACTTAGAAAAATTTGGTGAAGGTTCAGTTGTTGATGCAAATGAACTTATTAGCATGGGTCTTATAAAACGTCATTTTGATAAAATCAAGATTTTGGGTAATGGTAACCTTACTAAAAATTTAACAGTTAAAGCACAGATGTTTTCGAAATCTGCAATTGAAAAAATTCAATCTGCAGGAGGGAAGGCGGAGGTGATCTAATTGATCAAGACGTTAATAAACTCTTGGAAAGTAAAAGAGCTGAGGCAAAAATTACTTTTTACTATTATGATAATAGTTATCTTTAGAATAGGTTCTATCATTCCTGTACCGTTTTTAAATGTTGAAGCGCTTGCAGGAATGATGGGTAGCTTAGGAGATAATGCTTCAATTCTTAATTATTTGGATACTTTGTCCGGAGGAGCATTTGCTCAGGCTACTATATTTGCAATGTCAGTGTCTCCTTATATTAATGCTTCTATCGTAATTCAACTTATGACAGTTGCTATTCCCTATCTTGAATCTTTGCAAAAAGAAGGAGAAGAAGGAAGAAAAAAATTAACTGCTATTACTCGGTTTGTAACAATAGTATTAGCTCTTTTTCAGGGAACTGCATTTTATTTATATTTGAGTCATGGAAGTTTTCAAGGGGTTCCTATTGTTAAGTATACTGAGGGCTGGGCAGGCATTTTTGTTGGAGCTATTATAGTACTTTCGTTCACTGCAGGTGCTGCTCTTATAATGTGGCTTGGTGAGCAAGTTAATGTTAAAGGTGTTGGAAATGGTGTATCTATTTTAATGTTTGCAGGTATGGTTTCCAGAATGCCAAATTTAATTGCAAAATTAATAGGATATTTTTCACTTGCAGTTGCAATGCCAGAAAACTTTTATATGTTCTATGTGTATGTTCCGTTGTTTATAGTTTTGTTCTTATTTTTAATGTGGATGATTGTTTCAATGAATGATGCTGAAAGAAGAATTCCTATACAATATGCACAAAGAACTGCAGGAAGGAAAATGTATGCAGGACAGAGCAGCTACATACCTTTGAAAGTTGGTATTGCTGGTGTTATGCCTATAATATTTGCTTCTTCGATTCTTATGGTTCCAAATTATGTTAATTTCTTTGCGAAACCAACTGGATTTTGGAAAAATGTGTTGGACTCTTTCGCATTAAACGGACCGGTATATAGTGTTTGCTATTTCTTTTTAATATTTATTTTTGCATATTTTTATGTTGAAATAACTTATAACCCTGTTGAAATAGCCAACAATTTGCGTCAAAGTAACGCTGTTATACCTGGAATTCGTCCTGGAAAACCAACAGCAGATTATATTGGAAAAGTTTTATCTAAAGTAACTTTTTTAGGTGCATTATTCTTAGCAGTTATTGCATTTTTGCCAATGGGCTTTACAACTTTAACAGGTATGAACAATCTTTCTATGGGTGGCACTTCAATTATAATTATGGTTGGTGTTGCTTTGGAAACTGTTAAACAGTTAGAGTCTCAGCTCATGATGCGCCACTATAAAGGTTTTCTTGGTTAATTGAATATTGTTAATTTCACCGGATTATTTCCGGTGATTTCAACAAACTTATTGTAACGTTGACGAGCAGCATTAAGCTTAAAGATGTCTTTATTAAGAGATAGTTCGGCTTTTTAATGATAGAGTATCGTCTAAACTTTATGAAAAGGAGTTCTGATTAATGAACATTATACTTTTAGGAGCACCTGGTGCCGGAAAAGGTACACAGGCTGAAGTAATAACCGATTATTTTAAAATCCCTATTATTTCTACCGGAAATATTATAAGAGAGGCTCTGAAAAACGGTACTGAAATGGGATTGAAAGCTAAGTCTTTTATTGATAAAGGACATCTTGTTCCGGATGAAGTTGTTATCGGAATTGTTGTTGAAAGAATAAAGAAAGACGATTGTAAAAACGGTTTTATACTTGATGGCTTCCCGAGGACAATAGCTCAAGCTGAAGCTTTGGACAAATTAAATATTCCTATCGATCATGTTATTGACATAGAAGTTGATGAGGATATTATTTATAAGAGAATGTCTGGGCGTCGTGTCTGCGAAAAATGTGCAAGAGTTTACAATGTAAACACAGATAAAAGACCCCGTGAAAACGGAAAATGCGATGTTTGTGCAGGCACCCTTGTTCAACGTATGGATGACAATGAAGAAACAGTTAGAGAGCGTTTGAAAATTTATAACGAACAGACTCTTCCTTTAAAAGAATACTACGATAAAAAAGGACAAAGAGAAATCGTTAATGGATCTAAGCCTCTGGCGGAAATCACAGAAAGTGTGTTTAAAATCCTTAAAGGAGAATAAAAAAATATGGTGAGGTTGAAAACTGCTAAAGAGTTGGTTAAGATGAGAGAGGCCGGAAGAATTTCCGCAAGAGCTTTAAAGCTTGCAGGAGAGGCTGTAGAACCCGGAATTAGTACTCTTGAGATTGATAGTATAGTAAGAAAATATTTTAAATCAGTTGGTGCTAAAGCTTCTTTTCTTAATTATAATGGTTTTCCTTCAAGCTGTTGTATTTCTGTGAATGAAGAAGTTATCCATGGCATACCCAGTTCATCTCGCATTATTAGATCCGGAGACATAGTAAGCATAGATGTTGGTGCATTTTTTGATGGATATCATGGAGATAATGCTTATACTTTTGCTTGCGGAGATATAACTGATGAAGCTAAAAGACTTTTAGATACTACTAAAGAAAGCTTATTTGAAGGTATAAAATTAGCTGTTTCAGGGAATAGAGTCGGAGATATCGGTAATGCAGTTGAAGAGTATGTTGAAGCACGTGGCTACTCGGTGGTACGAGATTTCGTAGGCCATGGAGTAGGTGCGCATTTACACGAGGAACCTTCTGTTCCTAATTATGGCCATAAGGATCATGGAATGCGTCTTATGCCGGGTATGACAATTGCAATTGAACCCATGGTAAACATAGGTTCCGGAGATGTTAAAGTTTTAGATGACAAGTGGACTACTATTACTGCAGATGGAAAATTATCTGCGCATTTTGAAAACACAATAGCAATTACTCCAGATGGTCCTGTTATTTTAACGGACCCAAATTAAAGGAGGGCTATTGATTTGGAAAAGGGATTAGTAGTTTATTCACTTGCAGGCCATGACAAAGGTAATTTTCAAGTGGTAATAAGGTGCGAAGGTAATCGTGTTTTTGTCTGCGATGGTAAAAATCGTACTCTAGAAAAACCAAAGTCAAAAAATATTGTACATTTAAAGGCTACAAGAACTGTTTTAAAAAATCTTGATTTACAAAGTAATAAATCAATAAGAGTGTTTTTAAGACAGTTTAGAGAAAAGGTGGTGAATTGAGCATAATTCTTTTGAGTGTATCTTTTATGGATAAGCAAAATTAATTATTGCTCCTTTGAAATATGTCTAAAGAAGACGCAATTGAGTTAGAAGGTAAAGTTGTAGAGGTTTTACCAAATGCAATGTTTAAAGTTGAGCTTCCAAACGGAAAAGTGATCCTTGCTCATATATCCGGTAAGCTCAGAATGAACTACATTAAAATTTTGCAAAATGACACCGTTAAGGTTGAAATTTCACCTTACGATTTAACTCGTGGAAGAATTACATGGCGTGTTAAAAACAGTACAAAATCTGAATCATCCAGTGAAAATACGGAAACTCAGAAGCTGGGTGGCTCAAATACACTAGGCAAAGGATGTGAAACAGACAATGAAAGTTAGGCCCTCTGTTAAAAAACTTTGCGATAAATGTAAAGTAATAAAAAGACATAGAAAAGTCATGGTAATATGTGAAAATCCTAAACATAAGCAAAGACAAGGCTAGATTAAAATATGGAGGTGTAATTTAAATGGCGCGTATTTCAGGCGTAGATTTACCAAGAGATAAGAGAGTTGAAGTAGGTCTTACTTATATATACGGTATTGGACGTACAACTTCAAAGAAAATAATAGAAGAAACAAAAATTAATCCTGATACAAGAGTTCGTGATTTAACAGAAGAAGATATTTCTAAAATCAGAAACTGTATTGACAAAAATTATAAGGTTGAAGGTGACTTGAGAAGCGAAATAGCATTCAATATAAAAAGATTAATTGAAATCGGATGCTATAGAGGAGTTCGTCACAGAAAAGGTTTACCAGTTCGCGGACAAAGATCTAAAACAAATGCAAGAACCAGAAAAGGTCCAAAGAAAACGATAGCAAATAAGAAAGGTTAGTAAAGGAGGAAAATTTTAATGGCAGTAAAAACGGGTGCTAAAAAGTCGCAAGTTCGCAGACGCCGTGACAGAAAGAATATCGAACGCGGAGCAGCACATATTCAATCGACTTTTAATAATACAATAGTAACTATTACTGATGTAGAGGGAAATTCTATATCTTGGGCAAGTGCAGGAGGCCTTGGTTTTAAAGGCTCTAAAAAATCCACTCCGTTTGCAGCTCAAACAGCAGCTGATGTAGCAGCTAAAGCCGCTATGGAACATGGACTTAAGTCGGTTGAAGTTTATGTTAAAGGTCCTGGGTCAGGAAGAGAAGCAGCAATTCGTGCGCTTCAAGCAGCAGGACTTGAAATTAGTATGATTAAGGACGTAACACCAATTCCTCATAATGGTTGTCGTCCACCAAAAAGAAGACGTGTTTAATAATTAAACTGGGAGGTGTAGTAAAAGAATATGGCAAGATATACAGGAGCTGTGTGCAGATTATGCCGCAGAGAAGGTCAAAAACTTTTCTTAAAGGGTGAAAGATGTTATACGGGTAAATGTGCTATTTCCCGTCGTCCGTACGCACCGGGCCAACATGGTCAGGGACGTAAGAAATTAACTGAATATGGACTTCAACTTCGTGCAAAACAAAAAGCTCGTCGTTATTATGGAGTTTTAGAAAATCAATTTTCACATTATTTTGAACTTGCTACAAAGATGAAAGAAGGAAAAACCGGTGAAAATTTACTGGCAATTCTTGAGTCTCGTCTTGATAACGTAGTTTATCGTTTAGGATGGGCAAGTTCACGTCCTGAAGCAAGACAACTCGTAGTCCATAAGCATTTTAAAGTTAATGGAAAACGTGTTAACATTCCTTCTTTCTTAGTTAAGGTCGGAGATGTTATAACTGTGGATGAAAAATCTTTAAGCAATTCTAAATTTAAGTCTTTAATAGAATCAAATTCTTCAAGAGTTGTTCCTAAATGGCTTGAACTTGATTCAAATAAGTTTGAAGCTAAAAAGATTTCTTTACCGGCAAGGGAAGATATTGATTTAGAAGTTCAAGAAACACTTATCGTTGAATTGTACTCCAAATAACATTTATTTCAAAATAGTTTTAAAATACTGTTGAGGAGGATTTAATGATTGAAATAGAAAAGCCGAGAATTAGCATTGCAGAAATTTCTGATGATGGTACTTACGGCAAATTCGTTGTAGAACCTCTTGAAAGAGGATTTGGAAATACTTTGGGTAACAGCCTTAGAAGAATTTTGCTTTCTTCTTTACCGGGTGTTGCAGCTAAATCTATTAAGATAGATGGTGTCTTACATGAATTTTCAACTATTCCCGGTGTAAAAGAAGATGTAACTGAAATAGTTTTGAACGTCAAAGGAATTTTAGCTAAATTAAATTGTGATGAAGCTAAAACTGTTGAAATACATGCAAAAGGACCGTGTGGAGTTACTTCCGGAACAATAATTCATGATAGTGAAGTTGAAATTCTGAATCCAAATTGGCACATAGCCACATTGGGAGAAGATGCAACACTTGACATGGAAATTACACTTGACAAAGGAAGAGGATATGTTTCAGCAGAAAGAAATAAATCTTTTATGACTGAAGAGGTAATTGGTTTACTTCCTGTTGACTCAATTTATACTCCTGTTTTAAAAGTTAATTATTCAGTTGAAAATACACGTGTAGGTCAGATTACAGACTACGACAAGCTTTCGTTGGAAGTTTGGACTAATGGTGTTATATTAGCTGAAGAAGCTGTTTCAATAGGTGCTAAAATATTGATTGAACATTTCAAACTGTTCTTTGGACTTTCTGAAATAGCTGAAAAGACCAGTGTTATGGTTGAACCTGAGGTAAATAATGCTTCTAAGAATTTAGATGTTACTATAGATGAGCTTGAGCTTTCCGTTAGGTCTTATAACTGTCTTAAAAGAGCAGGAATAAACACTGTTAAAGATCTTACAAGTCGTACTGAAGAAGATATGATAAAAGTACGTAATTTAGGAAGAAAATCTCTTGACGAGGTAATTGAAAAGCTGAATTCTATGGGACTTGACCTTGCTAGAGGCGACTAAGATAATAAAGATGGAAAAGGAGGAATATAAGGATGTCCAAGAAGAGAAAATTAGGTAGAGCAACTGCTCACAGAATTGCTATGCTTCGTGCACTTGTAACTTTTCTTTTAGAAAATGAAAAAATTGAAACAACATTAACTCGTGCAAAAGAAGTACGCTGTCTTGCAGAAAAAATGATAACGCTTTCTAAAGTTGATACTCTTCATAACAGACGTATGGTTATGTCTTTTGTTACTAAAAAAGAGGTATCTAGAAAGCTTTTTGAAAAAATTGCTCCTAAGTATGCAGGTAAAAACGGTGGTTACACCAGAATAACCAAGCTTGGCCCCAGACGTGGCGATGCGGCTGAAATGGCCATATTGGAGCTAATCTAGTATTTTAACAAAAAGTAAAAAAATTCGTCCATGCTCGAATAATTTATCTTACTTGAGTTATGGGCGAATTTAATATAGTAATGCGTTTGCAGAAAGGTAGGTATACTGAAAATATTTAATTTAAAGAAGTTAAATATAAGTAAGTGTTAAAATTATGGATTTAATGCTTTGCGGACTCATTGGATCGTTATTTGCTATTAGTTTTGCTTTCATAATGCTTAAAAAAGTACATATGCATTCTGAAGGTACAGATAAAATGATAAAACTTTCGGGTCTTATAAGAAGAGGTGCAAGTGCATACTTGAAACGCCAATATAAGGGTGTAGGAATATTTTTTTCGGCAGTATTTGTAATTCTTTTCTCTCTTTCTTTAATGGGATATTTGAATAAATTTGTTCCCTTTGCGTTTTTGACCGGAGGATTTTTCTCTGCACTTTCCGGATTTATAGGTATGAAAACAGCTACTATGGCCAATACTCGTACAGCTTGTGCTGCTCAGAAGGGACTTAATAACGGTCTTAGAGTAGCATTTTCTGCTGGCTCTGTTATGGGATTTGTTGTTGTAGGACTTGGACTTTTAGATTTGTCTTTATGGTATGTATTTTTAAGATATTTTTGGTATTCAAAAGTTGAAATTATTAGCAATCATACTTTACTCCTTCAACATATATCTTCAAATATGCTTACATTCGGAATGGGTGCATCTTGTATGGCTTTGTTTGCAAGAGTCGGTGGAGGAATATTTACTAAAGCAGCTGATGTTGGTGCAGACCTAGTGGGAAAAGTGGAAGCTGGCATACCTGAAGATGATCCGAGAAATCCGGCTGTTATTGCTGACAATGTAGGAGATAATGTTGGTGACGTTGCGGGAATGGGTGCCGATTTATATGAGTCTTATGTTGGATCGATACTTTCAAGTATTGCACTTGCAATAAGTGCTGGATTAGGAGCCAAAGGGATGGCTATCCCGATGCTTATAGCTTCTGTAGGCATTTTAGCATCAATTTTTGGAACGTTTTTTATTAAAACAAAAGAAAAAGCAACACAAAAAACTTTATTGAAATCCCTTAGGATGGGAACATACATAAGTGCAGGATTAATGGCTGTTTCTTCGTATTTTATTATTAATTTTCTTTTACCTGAGTATATAGGAATTTTCTATGGAGTTATAGCAGGTCTTGTGGCAGGTGTATTAATAGGGTTTACCACTGAGTATTATACTTCCGACACTTATAGTCCTACTAAAAAATTAGCTCAAACATCTGAAACCGGTCCGGCAACTGTTATAATCGGCGGACTTTCTCTGGGTATGAGTTCTACTGTTTGGCCTGTAATTATAATAGGTGCTACTGTTTTAGTTAGCTTTTTTGCTTGTGGAGGGGATGTTTCTAATTCTCTTAGCTTTAATAGGGGTCTTTATGGGATAGGTGTTGCAGCAGTTAGTATGCTTTCGACCCTTGGAATAACATTAGCAACCGATGCTTACGGACCAATAGCAGACAATGCTGGTGGGATAGCTGAAATGGCAGGTCTTGGAGAAGAAGTGCGTGAAAGAACGGATGCTCTTGATTCTTTGGGAAACACTACAGCTGCAACAGGAAAAGGTTTTGCAATAGGCTCAGCTGCTTTAACAGCACTTGCTTTAATTGCTGCCTATATTGCTGAGATTAAAAATTTATCACCCACTTTATCGCTTAATTTAAGTATTACTAATCCCCCTGTTCTGGTAGGGCTTTTTGTAGGTGCTATGATACCATTTTTATTTGCTGCTTTAACCATGGAAGCTGTAGGAAAAGCAGCTCAGAGTATAGTTCATGAAGTAAGAAGACAATTTAAAAATGTCAAAGGAATTTTAGATGGTACTGCGGAACCTGATTATGAATCTTGTGTTGACCTTTGTACTAAATCTTCCCAGAAATTAATGATTTTACCTGCTATTTTAGCAGTAGTAGTTCCAATTATTGTGGGACTTGTTTTAGGTGTTAATGGTGTGGCAGGATTTTTAGCAGGTACAACAATAACAGGTTTTGCTTTAGCAGTAATGATGTCAAATGCCGGAGGAGCATGGGACAATGCTAAAAAACATATTGAAGCAGGAAATTTAGGCGGAAAAGGCTCACAATGCCATAAAGCTGCGGTCGTCGGAGATACTGTGGGAGATCCGTTCAAAGATACTTCCGGCCCTTCGATAAATATACTTATAAAGCTTACTTCAATAGTTGCGATAGTTTTTGCAGGACTCACAATAGCATTTCATGTTTTTTAAAAAACATTTGAAATTTTATAAGAAATATTGTATAATAGGAAAGTAATCTGTGTACCCCCATTTTCGGACTCAAGTTCTGAAAATGTTACTTAATGTAATAGGGTAAATTTGGAGAGGTGTAAAATTATATGTTATTAAAGGATCAAAAAAAATCAATTATTAGCGATCACGCACGTCATGAAGGAGATACAGGTTCTCCTGAAGTTCAAATAGCTCTTCTTTCTAAAAGAATCAGTGATCTTACAGAACATTTGAAAATTCATAAAGGAGATTTTCACTCTCGTCGTGGTCTTCTTAAAATGGTTGGTCAAAGAAGAAGCTTGCTTAACTATCTTGTTAAAACAGATATTGAGCGTTACAGAAGCATTATTGAAAAGCTCGGATTGCGTAAATAGTTTATTTTTAAAGAATCATGTAAAAATCATGATTCTTTATTTTTATTTGTATTATTTTTTAGAAAAGTATTGACAATTAATAATTTATATAGTATCATCTTCTAGTAATGTATAATATTTATACAAAAAATTTAGGAGGTTGATATTCATGACAGATTTAAAAACACTTTTAAGTGACAAAGATTTTATGAAAGGCATTGTTGAGATGGAAACACCTGAAGAAGTTCAAAAAGCATTTAAAGACAAAGGAGTAGAAATTTCTGCAGAACAAGTACAAGAAATTGGAGAGATTATAAATGCTACATTAGAAAAAGGTTCCGCCCTTTCAGAAGATGAGCTTGGAGAAATTTCCGGTGGTAGCAGTTTTGTTGAAGGATTAAAAGCTCCGTTTGAAGCAATTGGACGTATAGATGGAGTTAGCGGAAAAGCCGCTGCTGCCTTACCGTTGGTTGGTATAGGTGCTCTTGGTGTTGCTATAGGCGCTGGTTTAACATATGGAGTTAGAAAAGTTGTAAAATGGGCAAAAAAATAAATGAAGAGCTTCTTTTTAGAAGCTCTTTTATATTTTAGATATCAAACAAACTGCATGTGATGCTATAGCTTGCATACTTCCTGTAAAACCCATTCCTTCTTCGGTAGTTGCTTTTATATTTATTTCGTCAAGTTCAATATTGCAAATTTCAGAAATATTTTTTCTCATTTTAAAAGTATACTTTGAAAGCTTAGGCGCTTCAGCTATTATTGTGCAATCAATATTAATTATTTTAAATTTTTTTTCTTCCAATAAGCTGCAGACTTCTTTAAGAAGAGTTAAGCTATTTGCATTTTTATATTTTTCATCGTTATCAGGGAAAAGTTTTCCTATGTCTCCTTGGCATGCTGCACCGAGTAAAGAATCCATTATTGAATGTGTTAATACATCAGCATCTGAGTGTCCTAAGAGTCCAAGAGGATAGTCTATAACTACTCCTCCTAATATTAGTTTCCTATTTTTGCAAAATTTATGAACGTCATACCCGTGCCCTATTCTCATAAGTTTTCACCATTTGAGATATTAAATATTTTGACTGCATTATTAAAAGTTTTTTCATATACTTCTTGTACATTTATATTTTTTATGGCTGATATTTTTTCGGCAACATACTTTATAAGAGATGAGTCACATCTTGTTCCTCTTAAAGGCTCTGGAGCAAGATAAGGGGCATCTGTTTCAAGGACTAAATTTTCAATAGGTATTTCTTTTATTGTTTCAATTATATTTTTTGCGTTTTTGAAAGTAGAAACGCCTCCGATTCCTAAATACATTCCGAGCTTTACTAATTCTTTTGCCATTTCAACGCTTCCTGAAAAACAGTGAACAATTCCCTTAGGATTGTATTTTTTCAAAGTTTCAATTGTATCTTTGTGAGCTTCTCTGTCGTGTACTATTATTGGTAAAGCATATTTCAAAGATAATTTTATTTGGTCTTCAAATATGATTTTTTGTTTTGATTTTTCATTTGAATCAAAATGGTAATCAAGACCGATTTCTCCTATTGCAACGACTTTTTTATTTTTTTTAATCATATTTTCAATATGGTTTTGGTAATCATTTTCGAGTTCATCGTCGATGTTTTGAGGGTGAATTCCAACGGCTGCATATATATAAGAATATTTTTCAGTAAGTTTTATTGATTCCAAGGAAGAAGGGATATCTACACTTGAATTTATAATATATCTAACATTTTTTTTTCGAAGATTTTCAAGTAAAATATCTCTGTCTTCATCGAAAGCGGAGTCGTCATAATGAGCATGTGTATCAAATATCATGAATTTTTACCTCTTTTAGCTTAATTTACTTCCCGGTTTTATAGATGGGTCTGCGAATATAACTGTAACTTTACCTTCGGAATCTTGAGAAGCAAGTATCATTCCATGACTTTCTACTCCGCAAAGTTTGACCGGTTTTAAATTTGCAACTAAAATTACATTTTTTCCTTCCATTTCTTCGGGTGTATAATGCTGTGATATTCCCGAAACAACAGTTCTTTCTTTTTTGCCGTCATTAATTAAAAGTTTCAGCAATTTCTTGGATTTTTTTACTTTTTCACATGAAATAACATTTCCTACTATTAAATTAACTTTTGCAAAATCTTCTATATCTATAAAATTATTTTTTTCTTCATTTTGTACCTTGTCATTATTTTCTTTCATGTTTTCAAGTTCCTCTATTTCTTTTTTTATATCTATTCTTGGAAAAAGAGTATTTCCTTTATTTATTTTTACTTGTGAAGGTAATACACCCCAATTTTTTGATTGCTCTAAAGTACACATTTCTTTTGATGCTCCTATTTCCTTTTGTATTTTTTGTGCTGTTCCCGGCATTATAGGAGATATTAAAATTGAAATTATTCTTAATGTTTCGCAAAGATTATAAAGTACTGCAGCAAGTCTTGAATATTTGTCTTTGTTTTTACCTAGTTTCCATGGCATAGTTTCATCTATATATTTATTACATTTTGAAATAATAAGCCATATATCTGACAATGCAGAAGAAAATTTGAATTTTTCCATTTTAGATTCGTAGCTTTTAGCTAAACTTATAGTTACTGCTGCAAGTTCACTGTCGAGGACTCCTGGCTTTTGAGCTTCGGGTAGAGTAGAATTAAAATATTTTTCTATCATTGCACTTGTTCTTGAAACTAAATTTCCAAGGTCATTTGCAAGATCAAAGTTAATACGTTTTATTAAAGCTTCATTTGTAAATAATCCGTCGAGTCCAAAAGAAAATTCTCTTAGTAAAAAATACCTTACTGCATCTGTTCCATAACGTTTGCAAAGCACTTTTGGATCGATTACATTTCCTTTTGATTTTGACATTTTAGTACCATCTTCAAATAAAATCCATCCGTGACCATAAATTTGTTTCGGGAGTGGTAAATCAAGTGCCATTAAAATTGCAGGCCAGATTACAACATGAAATCTAATTATTTCTTTTCCTACAAAATGAACGTCTGCAGGCCAATATTTTTTAAAGTCTTTGTCATTATCACTTAAATATCCTTGAGCTGTAATATAATTGGTTAAAGCATCGAGCCAAACATATACAACATGTTTTGGATCAAATGTCACAGGTATGCCCCATTTAAAACTTGTTCTGCTAACACATAAATCACTAAGACCCGACTTAACGAATTCTATCATTTCATTTTTACGACCTTCGGGTTGAACAAACTGAGAATGAGTTTCATAGTACTCTAAAAGGCGATCAGAATATTTTGAAAGTTTAAAGAAATAAGCTTCTTCTTCAGTCCATTTTACTTCTCTTCCACAGTCAGGACATTTTCCGTCTTTTAAATCTTTGTCTGTAAAGAAAGCTTCACATGGAGTGCAGTACCAGCCGGAATATTTATCTTTGTAAATATCTCCTTTTTCATAAAGTTTATTAAATATTTTTTGTACTGCAGATTCATGAAATTGATCTGTTGTCCTGATGAATTTATCATATGAAATATTCATTTCTGCCCATACATTTTTGAAGGATTTTGCTATTTCGTCCACATACTCTTTTGGAGTTTTACCGCATTTTAAAGCATTTTGTTCAACCTTTTGGCCATGTTCATCCATACCTGTTAAAAACATGACATCATACCCTTGCATGCGCTTAAAACGAGCCATAGCATCAGCGGCGACATTACTGTAAGTATGACCTATATGTGGTTTACCGGAGGCATAATATATAGGTGTTGTAATATAAAAAGTATTTTTTTTCATTCTATACTCTCCTTTGATTTTTTATTTAAAATTATAACATATATTTTTAAAAATATCATCCGAGAATATATTTGTTTTAATTATCGCCAAAATATTGCTCACTATATGAAACAAAGATAGTAATGTAGTTAGAAAACCAAAAAATGTAAAGTTGATTTTTTGTATAATTTAAAAGTTATAGGCAAATAATACTATCATGGAGGTGAAAAAAATATGAAAAACAATAACAACACAAACAACAATTCAAACAATGCAAAAAATCAAAACAATCAAAATAGCAATGCAAAAAATACTAACAATTCAAACAGCAACAATAGCAATCAAAAAAATTGCTCAAGATAGTTAGTATTTAAAAAATTGAGAGTATTTTCTTCTTTTTTAACTTGAATTAAGAAAATACTCTCTTTTTCATATTATTTTTGCACCATGATTTAAAGGAACACAAAAAAAAGAATTTGTATATTTTTTGCTCATTTCTTCAAAACATTTTTTTGCTTGGGTTTCATCGAAAAAAATAGAATACACAGTGGGACCGCTTCCGCTCATTAAAGCACAAGAAGCTCTTAAGTCAATAAATTCCTTTTTAATTTTTTTTATTGTATTTTTTTCTTTTATGATGTTTTCAAATCTATTAAAAAGAAGAGGAGTAATTTTTTGAATGTTTGAGGTTGTTAAAATAGATTCCAAATTGTCGAAGTTTACTATATTTTTAATTTCCGTATTATCAGAAAGTTCATAAGCTTCACGGGTTGAAACTGAAATATCCGGTTTGACCAAAACTAAAAAATAATTGTTTTTACATGTTGGGATACTTTTTAATGTAGTACCTGTTTTTGTAGCTCGTGCAGTTCCTCCTAAAATGCAAAAAGGTATGTCTGATCCGATTTTTCCGCCTATTTCCGTTAAGTCGTTTAAACTTAAAATTTCTCCATACATACGATTTAAAACTAAAAGAGTAGCGGCACCATCACTGCTGCCTCCTGCAAGACCTGCGCTTTCGGGTATTTTCTTATTTATTTTAATTAAAATACCTTCGTTTTCCTTTTTTATTTTTTTAAAGAATAATTTAGCACATTTGTATGTTATATCCTCGGTGTAATGGTAATTAACTTTTTTATTATAAGAAATTTCTATATTTGTTGTATTTGTTTTTTCTATTATAATTTCGTCCGCAAGACTGATTGTTTGCATTATCATATCGAGATTATGATAGCCGTCTTCGTTTTTTGAGATTATTTCTAAACCTAAATTTATTTTTGCAGGGGCTATTGCTTTAAATTTCATTTTGAGATTCCTCTTCTGAGTTTTCAAATTCATTTACTAGGGTTTTAATAACATTTTCAAATACTTCAAGTTTTTGTGAAAGTAATTTTTCGTTTTTTTCATGAGCAAGAATATAAACTTTTAACTTTGGCTCGGTTCCTGAAGGTCTTATAATAACTTCATTTTCGTCTCCGAGATCAAAAGAAATTATTTCTGTTGAAGACAGATGGCTGTAATCTTTAATACCTTGAATTTTGTAATCTCCCAAATATTTAGGAGGATTTGTTTTAAAGTTTGAAATCAATTTTTCAATTTTTTCTTTTGCTTTTGATCCAACAAATTCAAACCCTAAAGTTTTTTCTCCATAATATCCGTATTTTGCATAAACTTTAGAAAGAGCTTCCATTAATGTTAACCCATTATTTTTGAAATAAGCGGTAGCTTCACATATTAATACTGCGGCTGAAATTGCATCTTTATCTCTAACAAAACTTTCGCAAAGATATCCATTACTTTCTTCCATTGCAAATATAAAATAAGGGAGCTTATTTTCTTTTTCGAGTTTTGAAATTTCATTTGCAATATTTTTAAATCCTGTTGCAACTTCTATTAATGAGCAACCTTCTTTTTTAGCTATGGAATTAATTGTTTTGCTGCTGACTATTGTTTTTATAACAATAGGTCTTTTTGTAAAATCTATAAATTCCTTTTTACGTTTAACGATATAATAAAAAAGTAAAATTCCTATTTGATTTCCTGAAAGAATATCATATTTTCCTCTGTTTCTTATACAAACCCCCAAACGATCTGCATCTGGGTCGGTTACTAAGATTAAATCCGCATTATTTTTTTTTGCAGCTTTAAGTGCATATTCAAATGCGGAGGGAAGTTCCGGATTGGGGTATGGGCATGTTGTAAAGTTTCCGTCAGGATATTTTTGCTTTTGAACAACAGTCAAATTTTTTACACCGATTTTTTTTAAAGATTGGCAAACAAAACACATTCCGCTACCGTTTAAAGGAGTGTATATAACTTTTAATTTTGAAATGTCTGTTGTATTGATTCTTTGAGTGCTTACCATTCTTAAATAATCTTCTGCTAATGGTTCATCCATAAAGGAGATTATTCCGGATAAAAGCCCGTCTTGAATTTTTATTTTTTTAATTCCTGAAAAAATATCGATTTTGGATATTTCTTCACAAATTTCTTTAGCGGTAGTTTCTGTTATTTGAGCACCGTCAGGTCCATAGCATTTATATCCGTTATATTCTTTTGTGTTGTGACTTGCAGTTATCATAATTCCCGCACTGCATTTAAGACTTCTTACAGCAAACGATAAAAAAGGAGTAGGTTCCAGTTTGCAAGTAATATAAACTTTTATGCCATTTCCAGCCATTACTTCGGCGGAAGTATATGCAAATAATTTGGATTTGTTTCTTGAGTCGTATGAAATTGCTACAGAAGGATTTTTTGTTTTTTTAAGAAGGTATTGAGCAAGTCCTTGAGAAATTTTTCTTATGGTATAAATATTTAATCTGTTAGTGCCTGCACCCATAATAGCTCTTATGCCGGCTGTTCCGAATTCTAAAAATTTATTGAATCGATCGTATTTTTCATTTTCGTTTTCTTTTATTTTTAAAAGGTCTCTTTTAAGTTCTGGATTTGAAACTTTTGATACCCATAAATCATATAAGTTTTCGATGTTCATTTATTTTCCTCTCATTTTTTGTTTACCATTTCAAACTGAATATATCATATTTTAATCTGTTATTCAATATAACTGTGCTACAGGATTGATGACATATATAGAGATTTTTCGACTTTATTATAAATTTTTTCTAATTGTTCTTTTGGAAGAGGATTTTTCCCCTTACCTATTTCTACTGTTAAAGCCGGTTTTTTGAATTTGCTTATAAACCAATCTTTGAATCCTCCTCCGACAGCTAAATTTTCGGGGTTACTTATTTCATATCCTGAAGATAAAGCAAACATTCTAGCCATTTTTTCTGATTTTTTAGGAGTTTCATTGCCGTAATTCCAATATATTTCCTCTCCTTGACTGTGAAAAGCTATAGCACTTGAAAAATTATTTTTTAAACAAAAAGATGTCAAAGCTATTGTTTCAGGCTCGCTTATTGGTCTTATTCCTCCAAATCTTGTTTTTGAAGGACCAATAATAAAGTTTTCTTTTTCGAGTTTACTTAGTTCATGCCATCCTGCATCATAATTATGATTAAGATCGACTCCTCGGGCATTTGCTTGCCAATCGAAAGTTTTTCCTTTGCTTATTTTTTCTACAAATTTGAAGTATTTTCCTGCAGCTTTTGGACCTAAAAGGGAAATATCCACTCCATCGGGATTGATGCATGGAATTATTAGTAAACCTTTTTCATCATAGCATTTTTTTAGGGATATTCCGCAAATTTTTTCATTTTTTTTAATTTTTTCACATGCAGATTTCAAAAATTTAAAAACAAGCATTGAAGTAAGCCACTCCATGCCGTGGTGTGCACTTACCCATATATTCATGTTTTTTGTATTTCCTAAGCTTAAAAAATCGAGATCTCTTCCGCATAGACTTTTTCCTATAATTCCATAATTTAAGAAATTATATTCTCTTATTAAATTATTTATAGTTCTTTTTCTTGAAATATAGGTAAATTTGCCGTTTTCCAAAAAAAATTCGTTCATGAAAAATATTCTCCTTTTTAAAAAATAGTTCTCTATAGTGATTAATTATAAATTTATAACAAAATATATTGAAATGATTTAAAAAATAAGTATACTTATAATAAAGAGATGTATATAATAATTTTGGAGGTTTTTAGTTATGATTTTAAAAAAAGAAAAGTTCTCCAATGGTTTGGAAATTAATAAATATCTTAAAATACTTATTATTTTCGTCCTTGTTTTTAGTTTTCCTGTTTTGAAATCTTTTGCAGAAAATTCAAAGCATGAAATTTACTTACCCCAAAAAATAGATGGTGTGGAAAAAATAGAATACTTTATAAATGGTGAAGCAAAAGGTACAACTTCGGGAGAAAATAAAATCACTGTTGAAGAAGACAGTGAACTTCAGTTTATTATTAAATTTGAATCTAACGGTTATAAAAAACTGCGAGCGGGGGATATAAAAATCCTTTCAGATCGAGGAGCAAATCTTCCTCTTAATGTATATAAATATGATTCCGAAGGAGATGTTATTACATCTAAAACTTCAGAAGATGAAATTATAGATTCTAAGCAAACATATGTTACAACTCCTAGAAAAATACTTAAAGACGAAAAATTTTATGTTTCAGGAATAAAAATAGACACTCATACAATTTCTTTATCTTTACCTGAAAATTCAAATATTAGTGAAATTTCGGATGCAATTGAAATAAATATTGCAGATGAGTCAGAAAAACATTTAAATCATACAGTTGATGCCGGAAAAATTACGATAAAAGGTGTTGAGGACAAATCATCGTTAAGAATTAAAATTTCACTTAACGAAGCATATTCTAAGTCTGAAATAAAACTATATTCTGAAAATTCGGATTTTAAATTTGAAAATAATGAGATTTATATTCCTTACATTACAGGAGACATAAGTTTTATTGTAAATAATTTGGATAAAAACCAATATAATTTGAATTTTGACTCTTCGGTAAATTTTAAATCTCTTGATAATTCCAATCTTAAAGGAGTTTCATCAATTTCTTATGGAGAAAATTTCAGCTTTATTTTTGATTCAGATGATATTCCTTCAGATAAAGAAGTGACTTCAAATGGTGTGGCAGTTAGAAAATTGAATGGTGTGTATACATTAAAGGATATTTCAGAAAATAAGATTATTTCAATTAAAAATAAAGAGGATGCGAGTTATAATGTTTCTTTTGAAAGTTTAAAAGGGATAGAAAAAGTTAAAAATATGTCGGATGAATTTATTTCGAGTGTAAATGTTAAATACGGTGAAGGTTTTTCTTTTAAAACTTTTGCTGAGGATGCTTATACTCAAAATGAGGAAAAAATTCTTCTTTATGCGGTCCCAGAAGAATTTTCTTCAAAAAATATAGAAGAACTTTCAAACTATTTGTTAACTCCCGACCAAAATGGAATTTATAAAATAGATTCTGTAGATTCTCCTATTAGGATTTTAGTTTCAAATGAAGTTAAAAATACTTATGAAATTTCTTTTCCTGAACGATTAAATGGTGTTGTGTATGAAATTTTGAAAGATGATAAAATTTCGGAAAATAAATGCTTCGTAACTCATGGAGAGGAAATATCTTTAAAAATTAATCCTGAAGAAGGATATGACATTTCTGATTTAATATTTGTTTCCGATAAAGGAAAAATAGATTTTCATAAAACTGAAAATATTTATACTTTAGAAAATATCACATCTTCTTCAACTATATCAGTTAAAAATATTAATGTAGCAAAACGGAGTTTAAATTTAAGTGGCACGGGAATTTATTTTACAGATAAAAATGGTAATGAAATTTCCGAGCCTCAAAGTATAGATTATTCTTCAGGAGAATTTAAGTTTTCAGTTAAACTCAAAGACGGATATGAAATTAAAAATAACGAAATTAATTTTAATGTTTCTTCAGGTGATGTAAAAATAGAGAAAATATCGGAAAATTTATATGTTGCTAAATCGATGAAAGAAAATTCTGAAGTGAATTTCAGTGGTGCCGAAATTAAAAAAGTAACAGTTAAACTTACTTCTGAAAACGATGATTTAAAATTTGTTAATGCAGAGTCCGAAAATGAAATACTTCCTAATGAAAAAACTTTAGAATATGGTTCTGATTTTAAATTTAAAATTTATTCTTCGCAAGGGAAAGGTGAAAATGATTTAAAAGTAGAATCTTTAAAAGGGACAAGTGTGGTTAAAGACTCATCTTCACCGATGACGTATACTGTAAATAGCATTTCGGGAAATACCGAAGTTTACGTTTCTGAAAATTCTGTAAAAAATAATTCGCTGATAGATACTGGTTTATTGGAGTTCCCTTTAGCGACAAAAAATTTTGAACTTCTTACAAAACCGGAAGGAATTTTAAAAAGCAGTTTTCTTAACAGTGGATTAAATGAAAATAAAACAGAAAAGATTTATTATAAAAATTCGGAAAATAGGTTTTATATTTCAAATTCTACTTTTAGATTTAAAACCGGAAGTGAAAATGGTAACGATGATATATTCAGTACAGATGACGGATATGAAATAAATATTTATACAGATAAAAATTTAACAAATAAACTTGAGAAAAATGTGGATTCAAAAGGTAATATTACTTTTTTAGCCGAAAACGGAAAAGAAGCCGGAATAAAAATTTCAAGCTTTGATAAATCTGAAGGTGTTCATTATTCGATTCTTGAAATCTCAAAATTTGACGGAGAAGTTGATTCTAATGTTAAAAAAGAAGATATTTTTTTTGGAGATGACGGAAAAGGAGGGTCTACCGGAAGAAAAACTGCTTATGGTTATCAAACTCTTTATATTACTATAGAGCCTACACCTTTGAAAAATTTTAAACTTATATTTCCTGAAACTACGGAGGGATATAAATTTTACAGCTTACTTGTCAGCGGTAAAGAAATAAGCAAGGGAAATGAGTTAAAAAATGAAAGCGGTAAAGTTGCAATAAACGTCGATTCTTCTGAATTTAATTTTGGAATTTGGATTAAAGAAGGATATAATTTTGATCAAGAAAAAGGTGTAACTTTAATTAACGATGAAAAATATTACACATTAAGTGATTATTCAAATGTCGATATGATTTACCCGGGTGAAATTAATACAGCTTATAAAATTAAAAATGTTTACTCGAAAACCCTTGAGGTTAAAGCTCCGGACGTTAGTATTAAAAATTTTACAGCTTTATTTACCGGAACAGGTACAAATTTTTATACTTGTAAGCTTGATGAGAACAATGAAATTTTAAATGATGAAGCATATGAAATTACAAAAGACGAAAATGCAAATCGTGTAGCCTCGGTAGATTACGGAAACGATTTTTATTTTTTCGCTAAGCCTGCCACGGGATATCAATCAGAGGTAGATAATTTAAAAAGTGTTTCTTACGAATTAACAAGCAGTATTAATAATGAAAGTTATTCTGTTATTCTTGATTCCCCGAGTGAAAATGAGTTTAAAGTTGCAGGAGTAAGTAACTTGAAAATAGGTTTTAGACTATACTATAAATATGCTACTTTTAATAAAGAAAAGGTTATTCTTTTTAAGATGGAAGATATTAAAAGCAATGCAAGCTTTAGTGTAATAAGAAGCAAAAATGTTTATAATTTGACTTTTGTGAAGAACTCCATGATTTCATTTTATGATGTTCAAGGTGATGAAATATCTACAGTATCGTGTGAATATGCAAACAGATATAGTTTTATAGTAAGACCTTTAAGTGACCAGTATGATGTTTCGAATATAACTGTTTATGCAAATGGAGTGCCCTTAGAAATTTCAAACGGAAGATATACTATAAAAAATATATCTGAAAATATTAAAATACAAATTGATGAAAGCAGTGTAGGTATAGTAAATAAAACTATAACGTTTACTCCTTATGATGATGTTAAATACTTAGATTCCGAAAAAATAGAAATTTCAGATAAAGCAGAAATACCTTATGCGGGAAATTTTGAATTTTATATTTCTCTTGGAGAATCCGTGTCGGAGTCAAATGTAACGGTATATATACAAGATTCAGACGGTATTAAAACTCCTCTTAATCCTGTGTCTAAGAAATATACAATTAATAATATAGACAGGAACTACAGAATAATATTGGAAGGAGTTGAATTAAATAAATATTCACTTCAATTTACTCCTTCGGAAGGATTGAAATATTATAACGAATATGAAACCGAGGAGCTTACCACGGATGTAAAATCAAGTTCTGAAATAATAAAAAAAGTTGATTACGGAGAAAGTTTTAGCTTCAAAGTTATTCCGGATGAAGGAATAGACAATTCAGAATTGAAAGTCTGGGTAAAAACTTCGGCAGCGGACAGAGTTCCTGTAGAACTTATTGCGGTTAATGGTGTTTATACAGTGGAAAATATAAAAAATTCTTATTATATTTCGGTAGAGGGTGCAAAAAGTGTTAAGTACCAAGTCGAGATAAGAACTTTGAAAGGTGTTAGCTGTATAGATAGTTATGGCAATTCTATTCCCTCGCCGGTAACTGTTTCTCATGGAGAAAGTCTTTCGTTTAAACTTTCTATTGATAATGCTTATAATAAATCAAATCCTACGGTTGAGATAAAAGGCTCAACGAATACCTTACTGCCGAATTCTTCAGGCATTTATACTCTTGAGAATATAACAGAAAATAAAATTCTTGAAATTACAAATGTTACTAAGAACACTTACAGAATAACTTTTGAAAAAACAGAAGGAGTTGTTTATAAGACTGTAAAAAATAAAGAATTTACAGATTATTTAGATGTTGAATATGGAGACAGCTTGCAATTTAAAATCTCACTTTTAGATGCTTATGATGATTCGGTACCGACGGTTATTTTAAACGACAGAGAAGCTGTTGCGGGAAGTGGCGGCATTTACAGTGTTTCAAATATTCAAAGTGACGGATTTATAAAAGTTGACAATGTAGTAAAAAATTCTGAAGAAGTTGCTATGGAAGACATTTTAACAGTACCTAGTGAAGTTTCTTCTTCAGAAGATGTCGAAAGAGTAGCCAAAGCAACAAATTCATATGAAAGTTTGTCTGACGAACAAAAATCTCTGGTTACCAATCTCGAAGAACTTCTAAAAGCTCAGGAAAGCACTTCTGATTTTAACCATACTGAAGACGGAGTAGTTGTTACGGGAATAGATTGGAATATAAAATTAATAGTAGAGCCTTTAAACGATGACACGGATGCAATTGAAGAGTTAAACAATCAGCTTGACAGAAAAGAGCTTTTAAATCTATATGAAATAAAACTTTATAATATTTTGACAGATGAATACTATGAGGTACCTTACGGTCAAAAAATTTCTGTTTCAATGCCATGTCCTGATGTTTCAAAATATGAAAATTTGATGGTAGTTCATGAAAATTCAGGCGGTGGAATAGAATATTTAGATGCAAATATAAATGATGGTATTGTTAGCTTTAAAACCGCTTCTTTCAGCCGTTTTGGGGTTGCGGGTAAAAAAATACCGAATTATGCTGAAAATCCTTCAGATATAGCTATTTCTGTTTCGGATTTGGTAAAAGACGAAGATGAACTTAAATCGCTTTTGGGTGAAGGACTTTCTTCAGAGCTTGGAAATCTTATAAACAGTGATGATGTATCAAAATCTTCAGGTAATACTGATGAAAATAATATTTCAAGCAGTTCTGCTGAAGAAACAAGTTCAGAAAATGGCTTTAAAGAAAAAATTTATAATTGGCTTATAGAAAATGAACTTTTAGCGGTTATTATAATTATAATTTTAGGTATATTAATAATTTCTTTTATTATATGGAAATTTTTAAAAAAAAGTAAATAACTTGCTCTAAAACCCGCTTTTGCAAAAGTAAAAGTGGGTTTTGTATTCATAAAATTTCAAAAATTTTCATTTTATTTAATAGTTATATATTTTAGGAGGTTTTACTTTATGAGTACTGGAAGATTACAAATAAATACTTTTGATGAAACAGTTGCTGTTCCACTTGCAAATGCAAAAATTTCTATCAGTAGATCAGAAAATCCGGATGAGATTGTAGAAGAATTAATAACAAACAGTTCTGGAAAAACAGATATTTTAGACCTAGAAACTCCTCCGGTAGAATATTCACTTAGCCCAGATTCTCCGAAACCTTATGCTGAATACGATGCCACAATAAATCAAGAAGGATTTGAGCCTACAGTTATAAAAGGAATACAAATTTTGCCGAATTCGCTTGCAAGTCAAAATGTTTTTATGAATAAAGTTGCAGAAAACAATAATTCTTCCAATGATTTTTCAATTCCTTATCATACTCTTTACGGTGAGTATCCTCCGAAAATTTCAGAGGATTCCGTCAAAGAGCTTCCAAAGCCATCCGGTCTGGTTGTTTTAGGGGAAGTAGTAATTCCGGAATATATAGTTGTTCATGATGGAGATCCTAATGACAATAGTGCACCAGATTACTGGATTCCTTATCAAGACTATATAAAGAATGTTGCAAGTAGTGAAATTTATGCAACTTGGCCTGAAGAATCAATAAAAGCAAATGTTCTTACTATAATTTCTTTTACTTTAAACAGAGTTTACACAGAATGGTATAGAAGCAGAGGAAAAAATTTTACTATAACGTCATCAACTGCGTACGATCAAAAATTTGTATACCAGAGAAATTTTTTTCAAGAAATCTCAAATGTTGTCGATGATATATTTTCAACATTTATAACGAAACCTCAAATAAATCAACCTCTTTTCACTCAGTACTGTGATGGCAAAAATGTTACTTGTCCTGGATGGCTTTCTCAGTGGGGTTCAAAAGATTTAGCGGAAGACGGACTTGATTATATTAGTATTTTAAGGTCTTTTTATGGATCAGAAATATATCTTGACAATGCAAATAAAGTAACAGGCATTCCGATTTCTTTTCCGGGTCAAACTCTCCAAGTAGGGTCAAACGGAGATGATGTCAGAACTATTCAAAGACAACTTAATTCCATAAGCAATAATTACCCTGCAATAAATAAAATAGCGGTCGATGGAAATTATGGTCAAAATACTCTTGATGCTGTTAAGTCCTTCCAAAGTATATTTGATCTTCCTCAAACAGGTGAAGTTGATTATAAAACATGGTATGAAATTTCTAAAGTTTATACGGCTGTTATGAGGCTCAGTAATTAATCTATAAATTTTGATTTGTTGACTAAACTGCTTTAAATATGATATTATCCTTTTGCAAATACTTATAAATAGTATTTAAAGATTTTTATTGAAAAGGAGATTCAAATGCGTAAAACGGATATAAGTCAATATGGAAAAGCAGTTTCCTCTTCTGGGAATGAAGGAGGAGTTCAGAAGAACAAAGCTTTACGTCTTAGTGTTTCTATAATCAAATTGGCTTTTAAATTTTTTGTAAGTCTACTTGCTATATTTTTACTCACAGGTGGAATGGTACTTTTTTCACTCAATATTTATCGTTCGGCAATTTTGAAAAATGATATTGCACTCGATATTAATGCTTCAAAAGTTTTACTTACGAGTATTGTTTATGCAAATGATGAAAATGGAAATCCTCAGGAATACCAAAAGCTTTATAGTTCCGAAAATAGAATATGGGTTGATTTTTCGGAAATTCCAAAATATATGAAAGATGCAATTATTGCTATTGAAGATAAAAGGTTTTATGATCACGGAGGTATAGACCTTAAGAGAACTACTGGTGCAGTGATGAATTTTACTAAAGGGTCTAAAAGTTATGGAGGGTCTACACTTACTCAGCAACTTATAAAAAATATAACCGAAGACAGCGAAGTAAGTTTGACAAGAAAACTTCGCGAGATATTTAGAGCTATTGAACTTGAAAAAAGATACTCAAAAGATGAAATACTTGAATCTTATCTGAATATAGTTAATTTCGGTGCAGGAAGCAGAGGAGTAGAAACAGCATCTAATACTTATTTTGGTAAAAGTATAAAAGAATGTTCTTTGGCTCAGTGTGCTACAATTGCGGCTATAACTCAAAACCCTACTGCGTATAACCCGCTATATCATCCTGAAAATAATAAGCTAAGAAGAGAAACAGTTTTAAGAGAAATGTTAGATCAAAATAAAATATCTTCTAAAGAATATGAAGATGCAATGGAAGAATCCGGTAATATGGTATTTGCTGATTATTCTAAAAAATCCTCTGAAGAATTATCGTCTTCAAATGTTCGAAATTGGTATGTTGAAACACTTATAAAAGATGTTGTAAATGATTTATGCGAAAAATATAATATAGGAAAATCTATAGCTGAAGATATGGTTTATTCTCAAGGTTTGAAAATATATTGTGCAGTTGACACCAAAGCACAATCAATGGTTGAGGATTCATTAAAACAGACTGCTGTTATGCCGGCGGATTCAAATCTGGAGCTTGGATTTACAATGATAGATTTAAAGGGTCGAATTTTAGCAACAGTTGGTTCAAGAAAAGAAAAAACAGGAAACTTACTTTATGACAGAGCAAATTTCGCAAGACGTCAACCCGGATCTACTATTAAACCTATAGCAGCTTATACACCTGTTATTGAAGAGGGAATATACAATTATTCTTCGCTTATTCCCGACGAGCCGCTTCAAATACCCGGAGCAAACGGAGCCATGAGAAGTTGGCCTGAAAACTGGTATAAAAGCTATAAAGGAAGAGTTACACTTCAGTGGGCACTTGAAAAATCCGCAAATGCTCCTGTTGCTCAAATAATAAATATGATTACTCCTATGAAGAGCTATGAATTTCTAACTAAAAAACTCGGATTTACAAGTCTTGATTCCAGTGATGCATCTTCTATAGCTGCTCTTTCAACAGGTGGAACTCATTACGGAGTAACACCCCGTGAAATGGCAGGAGCGTTTCAGATATTTGGAAATGGCGGAAAGTACTATAGACCTTACAGCTATTTTTATGTAACGGATAGGAATGACCATGTTTTGCTTGATCATCGGGATGATATACCTATTCAGGCTATAAGCTCTTCTACCGCAAGTATTATGAACAGACTATTAAGAAATGTAATAGTTGGTCCTGAAGGCACAGGTAGAAATGCGAATATTTCCGGCTGGAATGTTATAGGAAAAACAGGAACTACAAATGATGATTTTGACAGTTGGTTTATAGGTGTCACTCCATATGCTGTCGGAGGCATTTGGACAGGCTATGATAATCCGAAAAGAATTCGTGAAACTTCTGCTGCTATTCGAATTTGGAAACATATTATGACAAAATATTTGGAAGATAAAAAAAATATAGACTTTAGTTATGACCCGGAAGTTATTGAAGCAGCTTATTGCAAGTCAAGTGGGAAATTAGCATCTTTGGGATGTTCAAATACTGCAACAGGATATTATAAATCTTCTTGTATGCCTGAAAGCTGTACAGGACACTCAAGAATAAAATTCACACAAGAAGAGCATATTGATACTTCTGAAGAAGAAAAACCGGAGCCTCAAAATGATGATGAAAATGTTTCGCAGCAAGCTTCAGCCCATTCAATCGAGAAAAAGCCATTAAATGAAAATATTCAAGAACTTGAAGATACTCAATAGCATAACTTGCTTTTTTATCATATCTTAAAATATAAATATCTCCAAACAAAGGAGGAGTCTTATGGCTATTATAGTGCAAAAATTTGGTGGTACTTCCGTAGCGGATAATCATCATTTGATAAATGTTGCGAAAAAGGCAATTAATTTCTATAAAAAAGGAAACGACGTTATAGTTGTCGTTTCCGCTCAAGGTGATACTACCGATGAATTAATAGAAAAAACAGAAAAGGTAGGAAATTTAATTTCAAGCCGTGAAATGGATATGCTTATCTCTGTCGGTGAACAAATATCAGCTTCGCTTCTTGCAATGACAATAGAAAATATGGGTGTACCTGCAATTTCGCTCACAGGTTGGCAGGCAGGATTTGAAACTACTTCCGATTATGGTGATGCTAGAATAAAAAATATAAACACCGAAAGAATTAATTTTGAACTCAGTAAAAAGAAAATAGTTGTCATTACAGGATTTCAAGGAATAAATTCAAAAGGAGATATAACAACTTTAGGAAGAGGCGGATCGGATACAAGTGCTGTAGCGATAGCCGGAGCTATGAAAGCGAATGTGTGTAAAATATATACAGATGTGGACGGAGTTTATACTGCAGACCCAAGAATAGTTTCATGTGCAAGAAAGCTTGAAAATATTTCTTATGAAGAAATGTTTAAATTATCTTATTTAGGTGCACAGGTTTTAAATGACATCTCTATTGAAACAGCAAGAAAATATGGTGTAGAGGTAGAAGTTCTCTCGAGTATGAAACCGGATACAAAAGGAACAATTATTAAAAATAAATCTTTGAAGGATATAAACCAAATTAGCGGAATAGCGGTTAAAAAAGATATGGTTAAAGTGATAATCAGTGGGGTTAAAGAAACAAAAAAATTAAAAGATGAAATTTTTCCTTGTCTTATTTCCGGTAAATTTATTAAAGATCCTGATTTACGTGTAACCGGTCAAAACTCTGATGACCTTTTAGTATTTTTATCGGAAGAATCAAAAATAAACAGCTTGATTAAACTTCTGGAAGATTTGCTTAAAAACTATGAAAAAGCCGAAATATTTTATGAAAAGAATAAATCTGAAATTTCGGTTGTAAATTTGTCTGAAAGTTTAAATATAAATATAGCTTCAATAGTTTTCGAAACTTTAAATGAAGAAAATGTAAATATAGAGATGGCTGTGTGTGACAACTCAAGAATTTCCGTAGTAATTGATGACGAAAATATTTATAGATGTGTAAACAGTATTCACAATAAAATTTTCGAGGAAGATTATTTGATTTGATTATAAATTATTAAACAGGCTCTTTTCCGGTGACTTTTAATTTTACATTTGTAAAAATTTCAAAATTTAAGTTAGGAAAAATTGATTTCCAATCGTCTTCTATTTTTTTAAAGTATGACGGTTGGGAATTTTTCAGTATTTTACTGAATTCAAATATATCGACTCCCAATTTAAAAGTTTTTTTAATAATTTCATTGCAGCTCTTTAAGACTTTTTCAGAAATATTTTCTTCTATTTTTTTGTTTATTTCTTCATTGGGATAACTGCAAAAATTTTTGTCTATAGAAAATGTAGTTGCGTTTACATCTAGGGTTACATTAAATTCAGGATGATTTTCTTTATTTATTTGAACGGTTATTTTCGGTAATGTTTTTTCAATAGAAACTGTTACTTCTCCAAATTCATCGGAATTTATTACATATGATCCGAAATTAGGAACTCCCTTCAAGAGCATTATTCCAAAAGCTTCTTCATCTTGTAAAAGATTGCATAGCTTATCTTCTTTGAATATGGCAACCCCTTTTAAATGGACTTCTTTTAATTGGTTTTTTTCTTCCATTTCAACCCATGCAGCTATAGGGTCTGTTTTTTCATTTTTTAGATTAGAAATAAAATGTAATATATCTGAATTTAATTCAAGTGGTATGAGATCATGAATATTTTTAGATTTTAGAGATTTATCACTTGGTTTTATTTTTAGTATTTCCGAAACTGTATTTGAAACACATATTTTAACTTTTGGACGTGTTTCACAGTGCCTTATAAAGAAATCCATGAAGTCGTTAACACCGGAAATAGCTGCTTTTTCGCCTATGATTAAAATTAAGTTTTGTGAGTATACCGGCTTTAAGCTGGTTTGTTTTGATATGTTTTCCAAAGCTTCCATAACTGTTTTACCTTGTGTTTCCAGTATTTTTGTGTTTGGCTCATCTTCGTTAGCAGGGTTTTGAAAATCAAGTGCTTGAATTGTTACTTTATATTTATCTTCGTTTTCTTTTTCTATTCCCATACCCTGAACAATTAATTTTTGATGAAGTTGTTGACTTTCAGAACACCCTGTGAGGAAAAAACAAAACAGTAAAGCAGTAATAGTTAATATGAATTTACGATTCAAATATTTTTTCCTCCTTTGAAAGCTTATGCTTCTTTAAAATTATTAAAATTATAGGAATGATTACAGCATTAAGTATTAAAAATCCCAATAGTATATTTGTTATGGAAGATTTTTTAAGTATGCCTAAGTTACCCATGAAAAAAGTCAGTACGGAGGCAATTATTCCAAATGATATAATAAAAATTCTTCTTATTTTTTCACCCCAGATTTTTTTTACTCCTTCAGATGCAAGAAGTAAAAATAAAGAACTTTTTATAAATATTCCGGCAACCCATATTCCTAAATATAAAGAATCAAGGTGTCTTAATGACCCAAATTTACCTATACTTGCTGCAGTATAAACCGGAAATATCTGAGTGTTTGCAAAATCACCCATTGTTCCGATTACAAGAATAATAATAGCTATGAATGAAATATATACTCCGCAATTCCAAAAAATAATTCCTTTTAATTTACTTCCTTTAGCAAGAGGAAAAAGCACAGCCATTGCTACAAGACATGAACTTTGAGAAATCATGTATATTGTGCCTTCGAAAGCAGATTCATTTCCATTATAAAGAAGAGGTCTGAAATTTATGGTCTCGATACTTGAAAAAAGAGAAACACTTAAAAAAAGTATCGAAAGCACAGTTGCGACTATAACAAATGTAGCAGTTCTGCCGAGAGCTTCTATGCCTTTGTAGGCCCCATAGCAAGAAGATAAAAGTAAAAATATGGTAAGCAATGGGATTGAAAGAGGAGGATTTACTGCATTTGATATGAAGTTATCGAAAATAGTCAACGTGTGAAGTGTTATTAAAATAAAATAAAAAATATAAAGCATTATGAATATATATCCAAATTTGCCCATTAAATCCCTTAAATTATCAAGTACATTCATATGATTATCTTTAGAAAATAATTTATAAATCGGAATAATTAAAATAAACGTTAAGAAAAATGAAATAACAGCAGAAATTAAATGGTCCCATATGTCTGAATCTCCTATTAAAAGAGTACCGTAAGTCATGGTAATAACCATACGACTGATAAACAGCAGTGCAAACATTTGACCAACTGAAATTGCAGGTCGTTTTTCCATAAAATATATTCCTACTTTCTAACCGTTCTATCCCTGACTTCTGAGCCGGGTAAATCTTGAACTTTTATTCTTTTTTTAGAAAGAAAACTCCAACCGCTTCTGACCAAAACATCTCTCATAGCGAATACATTAAAAGGTGCGAGCGGAGATGTAAAAGGAACACCATAGCTGTTTTTAGAACATATATTTACCAAAACGAGTGTGAAAAGTATCATAATTCCCCATATTCCTAAAAGTCCGCCTACTATTATAAATGCGAATTTGAGTATTGATATAGGTTCATATAGATTTGGTATCACATATGATGAAATTGCAGTAAGTGCTACTACCATTAAGGTGGGACCTCCTATAAGTCCGGAGCTTACAGCTGTTTCACCTATGACCAAAGCGCCTACTATACTCACTGCATGTCCGAGAGGTCTAGGAATTCTTAATCCTGCTTCTCTCATTATTTCATAGATAATATGAATTACAATTGTTTCGAACATTAAAGAAAAGGGTGTTGTTCCAACTGCTAAAGCTATTTTACTGAGAATGGGTCCTGGAAGTATTTCAGGATTATAAGTGCTTATTCCAACATAAAGTCCGGGCAAGAGAGTCGAAAGGAAAAAGGCAAAATATTTTAACCATCTTGTAAAAGTTGCAAAGTAAGCATGCATTGAATAATCGTCTAAGTGTTGAAAATATTCTACAAAAAAATAAGGTACTATTAAAGCATTAGGTGTGCCGTCGACTAAGATTGCAACTCTACCTTCCGAAATTTTTCCGCAAACTGTGTCCGGCCTTTCTGTCATTCCTACTGCACTAAAAAGGGAAAAATCACCTTGATCTTCAAGATATGGGATTATATATCCTGATTCCATTATGGATTCTAAATCTACTTTGGAAAGATTTTCTTTTACTTTATTTAAAATTTCTTTTGAAATTTTATTTTCAAGATAGCAAAGACATACTGAAGTTTTACTGAGCTGACCCACTTGTAAAAGTTCAAATTTTAGTTCTGTACTTTTTAGTCTTCTTCTTATTAAACTCATATTTATTGTTAAAGCTTCTATAAATCCTTCTCGTGATCCACGTTGCATAAGTTCAGAAGAAGGCTCCGAAACTGCTCTAAAACTGAATCCTTGTACTCCCAGAGCAATCATACAATCAACGCCATCCATAGCAAAAAGAGCAAATCCGGACATTATCATATTGAATGCATCGTCAAAATTTGAGACTTGTATTTGGTCTGCCGCTACTATGATATTATCTTTTATATATTCGTATTTTTCTCTACTTGTTTTTCCTTCTACTTTTGAATTTATAATAGGGAACATAATACTTTGTGTGATAGTGTCTTTATTCACCAGACCTGCAATAGTTATGAGTGCGCATTTAACATTTGAAACATTTAAATTTTTTATTGATAAATCTGCAGATTCTCCGAATTTACGTTTAAAAAATTCAATATTTTCAGTCAATGATTTAGAAAAAAATCCATTACTTTTAGGAGGTTTTTTATCTTTATTTTTTACATATACATCCATGAAATGTTTAATATATTTCATTTAATTTCCCTTCCTTGAACAATGTATAACTCTTAGCTTTTATTTTTTCCTGGTAAGTGCAAATTTATACTAAAAAATCCGCAAGAATCTCTTGATTCTCGCGGACAAAATATATTTTTTTATTTAAACTACCAACACAAGTTTTTCAGGATGCTTTGAAACATATTTTCCCATACTTGAGTTTTTAGATGCGGAAACAGTTATTATTTGAGGACATGAATTAAAAATATTATGTCCAATTTTGAAATTCTCAGCTAAACTAATTACTGTTTTTAAAGATTTACATCCTAAAAATGCTGAACTACCTAGGCTTTTCATATTTTTTCCTATTGTAAATTTTTGAATAGATGTGCATTTTGCAAAAGCACATGATTCTATACTTTCAATGAAATCAGTAAACCCGATAGTATTCAGGCTCTCACAACCATAAAATGCAGCTTCTTCAATTGAAATCGGCTCACTTCCCGGTCTTTGTATTTCTTTTATCCCCTTACAATTAAAGAATGCATAGTTCGAAATATTTTTAGTTTTTTCAGAAATAGATACCATACCCTTTAATCCTGTAGGACAAATTTCTAAATTTGAATAATCTTTGTTGTAGAGTAATCCGTTAAGAGATGCGAATTTTTTGTTTTCACTTGAAATAGATATATTTTCAAGAGAATCGCATCCCCAAAAAATAAATTCTTCGATGTGTTCCAGACTTTTACCGATAGTAGCTTTTTTTAATTTGGTACAATTTCCAAAAGCAAGTCTGCCAATATGTTTAACACTATTTGGAATGTTTATCTTTTCCATAGATGTGCAGGAATAAAAAGCATATTCGTCTATTTTTTCCAGCGAATTAGGTAAAACTATCTCTTCAATTTCGGATTTATTCATAAAGGTACCAAAAGTTATTTGTTTAACAGAATTTGGAACAACTACTCTTTTTTCATGACCTTTATAATTTTTAAGAGTGCCGTCGGCAGTTATTTCAAAATCGGATTCTTTTGTGTACTGACTTGGCTCATTTATATTTTTCGGATAATCACTTGAAAAGTCAGCATTTACTTTACAAATTGAAGATGAACACAATATTAGACCGGCTAAAATGGTTGCTTTTTTAGATCTTTTAAACCCAAACATTATTTTACCCCTCCAAATATTATTTAAATTAAACATGATTATATACATCAAGATATTATCACAATGTCCGAATGCAAGTCAACATTATTTGCTATTTCTTTTTAAAACTGTCTTTAAGACTTACACTTCTGTTGAATACTAAGTTTTCTTTTGAAAAATTATTGCAGTCTGGAGTGAAGTATCCTATTCTCATAAATTGATAACTTTCACCTACTTTAGCAGATTCAATAGCTTTTTCAGCCTTACAATTTTTGAGTGTAATAAGGGAATCTTTATTAATATTTAATGTGAAGTCATTACCTTCCTCTGGATTTTCGCATGTAAATAGATTTTCATACATGTTTACCGATATATCAACTGAAGAAGAAACATCTACCCATTGAATAGTTCCTTTAACTTTTCTACCGTCTTTTGGGTTTCCTCCTGAAGATTCAGGGTCATATGTTGCATATATTTCAATAACTTTTCCGTTTTCATCTTTTTTACAACCTGTGCATTTAGCAACATATGCCGATTTTAAACGAACTTCATTTTCAGGGAACATACGGAAATATCCTTTTATAGGTGTTTCCATGAAATCATCTGAGTTTATATAAACTTCTCTTGAAAATCTGACTTTTCGTGACCCGGATGATTCATCATTTGGGTTATTTTCAACTGTAAAATATTCTTCTTTGTTTTCTGGATAATTTGTGATTATTAATTTCACGGGATTTAAAACAGCCATTACTCTTTTTGCTTTTAAATTTAAATCCTCACGTAAACAGTGTTCCAAAAATGAGTATTCTACTGTACTGTTTACTTTGGAAACTCCTATTTTTTCGCAGAAATTTCTTATTGAATCGGGAGTATAACCTCTTCTTCTAAGACCACTCAAAGTAGGGAGTCTGGGATCGTCCCAACCGTCGACATAATTTTCTTCCACAAGTTTTCTTAGTTTTCTTTTACTCATAACTGTATTTGTCAAGTTTAACCTTGCAAATTCAATTTGTCGAGGTTTTTGATTTATTTCCATATTGTTTACAACCCATTCATAGAGAGGACGATGATCTTCAAATTCAAGAGAGCAAAGAGAATGTGTGATTCCTTCCATAGCATCTTCAATTGGATGAGCATAATCGTACATAGGGTAAATGCACCACTTATTTTCGGTTTTATGGTGATATGAATGATTTATGCGATATAAAACAGGATCACGCATATTGAAATTACCGGAACTTAAATCTATTTTAGCTCTTAAGGTCATAGATCCGTCAGGAAATTCTCCATTTTTCATTTTTATAAAAAGCTCTTTACTTTCTGAAATAGGTCTGTCCCTGTAAGGACTTTTAGCGGGTGTAGAGGCATCTCCTCTGTTTAACTTAACCTCTTCTGCAGTTAGTTCACATACATATGCAAGTCCTTTGTCTATCAAACGGCAAGCATTTTCAAACATTTCATTAAAATAATCGGAAGCATAATAGAATCTGTCTTCCCAATCAAACCCAAGCCATTTTATATCTTTTTTTATAGATTCTACATATTTAGTATCTTCTTTTGATGGGTTTGTATCATCCATTCTTAGATTGCAAATACCGTTAAAAGTTGTTGCTGCACCGAAATTTATGCAAATTGCTTTTGCGTGACCTATGTGAAGATATCCGTTTGGCTCGGGAGGAAATCTTGTATGCACTTTTTGTCCTTCGTATCTACCCGATTCAGAAATATCTTTTTTTATTGTTTCAAATATAAAATTTCCCATTTTTTCGTTGCTGTTTTCTAAGCAATCCATTTGAATTCACTCTTTCCTTAAAAATTATTCTTTACAAAGCATGTTTATTGCATTTTCAATTCTGTTTATAGATTCATTTTTTCCGAGAATTTCAAGTATTTCCACGGCTCCTCCTGGAGTTACGGTTTTTCCTGAAATCGCTATTCTAACAGGCCACATTAAAGTTGCGTTTTTAATTTCTAATTCAGTAGCGGTATTTATTAAAATGTCGTGAATTGTTTGATAATCCCAAGAAGGAATAGAATTTAGTTTTTCTTTTATTATTTTAAGTATTTCAAGAGAACTTTCTAATGTGCTTTTACTTTTTTTATTTTGAAATAATTCAATTTCATACGATGGAATATTTTCTAAAAATTCTATCATTTCCGGGATTTGATTCAAGGTTGAAATACGGCTTTTGAGTAAACTTGAAATTAATTTTTTATCTATAAATTCCTTACTTATGGATTTTTCTATATATGGTATAGATAAGTTTAAAAATTCTTCATCAGACATATTTTTCATATATTCTGAGTTAAACCAATCAAGTTTTTTGTAATCAAAAATCGAAGGAGATTTACTTATTCTGTTTATTGAAAATTCTTTTTCCAACTTTTCTAGAGAAAATATTTCCTCATTGCTTTCAGGGCACCAACCAAGAAAAGCTATGTAGTTTATTATCGCTTGAGGAAGATATCCTAGGTTAAGAAGATCTTCAAAGCTTACCGCTCCGTGCCTTTTAGAAAGTTTAGATGTTGTACCGTCTTCATTTTTCCCCATTATTAATGGAAGATGAATATATTTTGGTATTTCCCAACCGAAATCTTCATAGAGGATGTTGTATTTTGGAGTCGATGAAAGATACTCACTTCCTCTCACAACATGAGTTATTTTCATTTCATAGTCGTCTATAACATTGGCAAAATTATAAGTAGGAAATCCGTCGCTTTTTATAAGAATTTGGTCTTCCAGTTCTTTATTTTCAACTGTCACTTTACCGAAAACCATATCTTCAAAAGATGTAGTTCCTTCTTTGGGCATTTTTTGTCTTATAACATATTTTTTACCTTCTGAAATCAGTTTTTTTGCTTCTTCATAAGGTATGCTTCTACACTTATCACTATGCCCTGAAATTTGAGATTCTTCTTCATTTTTTTCACAAAAGCAATAATAAGCTTTTCCTTCAGAGACAAGTTTTTCTGCGTATTTTAAATAATTATTTTTTCTTTCACTTTGCTTATAAGGACCATAATCACCGCCGATATCCGGTCCTTCATCATGATTAAGACCGACTTTTTTAAGTGTTCTGTATATAACTTCTTCTGCTCCTTCAACGAATCTCGAACGGTCAGTATCTTCTATTCTTAAGATGAATTTTCCGTTTTGCGATTTTGCTATAAGGTACTCATAAAGAGCGGTCCTTAAATTTCCTATATGCATATATCCTGTGGGACTGGGTGCAAATCTTGTTCTTACTGTTGAATTCATATTTTTCCTCCTATTTTATTTTTTATATATTCTTCAAGACAAATTCCGCTTTCTTTAATTTTTGGTGCTTCTTCTTTTCCAACATATCTGAAATGCCAAGGTTCATATATAATACCGGTCAATTCTTTCCATTTTTCTTGATATCTTTCTATAAAGCCATACTTATCAGCATTATCCATTAACCATTTATATTCTTTTGTTTTATAAAAATCACCACATACGCCGTCAAAATCCACTGCAAGCCCTGTGTTATGCTCACTCGTGCATGGTTTTGCAACTATTTTAGATGCTCGAAGCTCAGCTTCTTCCTGACTTATTACTTCTTTTGAAAGTTCTCTTTCGACTTGTCTTTTGAAAAGCATTGTTTGACGTTTTATATCTCTGTAACCCGAAGATATCCAAAGACGAGCGCCGTCTTTTTGAGCATCTGCTATCATTTGTTCTAAATCTTGGCATGCAATAGTATTAATTTCTTTTCCCCGACAATTTTTTGTTTTTATTTTATAGTCTTCAGAAATAGAATTTTTGAAATTTACTACCATTAATTCTTCAGGAGCATTTTTGTTCCATTCAGAGAAATCATATGGATTTGTTTCAAATTCGTAATCTTCTTTTTTGGAAGAATTGGATATAGAAGACTCTTTTTCGGCTTCTCTATCTATTTCTTTTTTGCCCAATTCATCTAAATCCGAATTTTCATTTTGAACTTTAAATTTAGAATTTATTTTATTTGAAAAATTTTTAAACTTATTAGACGAATTAGTTTCATCGAGGAATTTGTAAAATGAAAACATCCCTATTATGAATAGTAAAATTATTCCTATTGATGGTAAAATTAATTTTAAAATTTTTTTTGTAAAGTTTCTTGATTTTTTGAAGAATTCTAGTCTTCTTCTGTCTCTTATATTTAAATGTTTGTATTCTTTAAACATTTTTCCTCCTAGTGTAGAACTTTTAATTATAAGCTTTCATTAATTATATATAATTTTTCCTTCAATATCAACTTTTATTAACTTGTTTTCATTTTTCACTATTAAATTTTTTTCTTCGCTGATTGAAACCGAAACATTCCCGCAAGATCTTATTGTTCCAGAATTTAAAATTAATTTTCCTTTTGTTTCTATTGGGAGATAATCATTTTTTTGTGGATTTTTTTTACCTATTATACCACCGCTTATTTTTATTTTAGATTTTTCTAAACCTTTTATACTATTTATAAATCCGCCATTCACTTCGAGATTACAATTTGCTAAAATGGTTTCTTTTGAAGAAAGATATTTACCGGAATTTATAATTATTTTTGAAGATGGGGACAAGGATTCTATAAATCCGTTTTGAACAAAATTACAGCTTGAACTGTTTAAATATAATGTGCAATTTTCTCCCGAAATTTTAATTCCTTTTTCTTTTGGTTTCATTCCAAAAGAAGAATTAACAGAAGCATTGTTATTTATAATTAAGCAAGAATTGTCTAGAAGCTCGAATATGCTTTTTGATTTGCAAAAAGAGAGAAACTTCCTAGTGTTGTCTATGCAAATGCTATCTGAGATTAGAAGTAATGAATATTTTTCCAAAACAAAATTTATATTTGAAATCTTTGCACAGCCTCTTATACAAAGGGGTCTGTTTATTACTATTTGACTTTTTCCGAAAATATTTTCGCTGAATTTTATTTCTTCGCATTCTGTTATTATAGTTCCGATTTTTTGATTTTCAAGTGCTGCAATAAATTCTTTTTTTGTTTTTACTCTACAGATTTGACTTGTAGTTATTTTAAGGTACTTTTCTTTTATTTTAAGATTTCTAAAGAACTTATCAGAATTTTTAATTTTTATTTTTTCTTGATATCTTAGAGATTTGTAATCATTTAGAATTTTATTTATTTTTTCAGTATCATCTATCCAAGGAACATTTGAAACACTGTTCATTAGTTTAGAAACATAGCGACTGTCAGTATTCCGATTTTTTTTCCTAATTGAAAAGGAATCAATTAGCTCGATTTTTTGAGTATTTGTATTTACCGAATATGATTTGAATTTGAGATCAGATGAAGAAAAACTTACTTCTGAATATACTTGGCCCTTTGGATTTTCGACTTTTTCGGCAGGAATAGAAATCTTTAGGTTTTGTTTATAATTTTTAACTCCTGTTGTCCCGGGTACTATAAATATTGTTCCGAAAGGATTCAAGAATATAGTTTCTTCTTTTGATTTTATTACTTCTTCGCATCCTGCATTTTTTTCATAAGATAAAATTTTTGTTCTTACATAAACGTGATCGTGACCTCCGAAAACTAAATCTACATTTCCTTGGTAAGCAAGTTCTTTTATTTGATTTCCTATATTTTTTACATCAGGGTCTTTGCAATGAGGGCCGTTTGAATAAGGACTTTTATGGGTAAAGAGTATTTTCCATTTGCTTTTAGATTTTCTAAAAATATCTAATGCATACTGATACTGTATTTCGTCAATCCCAGACTCGGAAGTATTTGTATTTAACACAACAAATGTTGCATCTTTATATTCGAAAGAATAATAAATACCTTTAGATGTGTCTTGGGAAGGTAAATTTTGAACATTAAAATGACTGTAAACAGAGTTTTCTACTCCCTCACGAACTGCTAAAGCATTGCGGTGTGATTCATGATTTCCTGCGAGTGGGATACATACATTTTCTTTCCAAAACTTAGAATCTAAAACCCATTTCCAGTATTCTTCATTATTTCCGTCGTCTACAAAATCCCCTAAATGTACTATAAAGTCAGGTTTGTTCTTCGAAAGACTTGTATTTGCTGCTTTTAAAAATGTTTCGTAGTCTTGTTTTATCATCCCTTGTGAATCTGCAAATATTATGAAATTTGCTGTGTGATTATTGGGATCTTTAATATCTAAAGTATAAATTGGCGAATCTGTTTTATCTTCGGTACATATTTTGTAATAAAGCTTTCCGGGATTTAAATTTTCTATGCATGCAGAATGTTTATTTATTTTAGATATTTTATATCCAGATATTAATCCCAGATTTATGAAAGGAAAGGTTTTGGGTACTTCTTCACAAACAGATTTTATTCTTTTAAAGTTTTTAAATTCTTTATCTTGAGAGTAATAAAGAAAATAATTTTTTATTTTTGAGGAAGTGTACCATCTGAAAGCTCTTTCCGTATTAAAATTTTTACCGGCAGAAACAGTTATGTTAAAAGGATCCGGACTGGCTTCGTCATAAATAATCTTTTTATTTTCCACTGTACTCAAAAAATAACTGGAAACATCTGCAAGAATTTCTCCGATACCTTTTATAAAGCTTGGACTTATATAACTTTTTGCAAAATTATAAATTATTTTTCGGACATCTATATTAAGTATTTTAAGTAATTTTGAAATTTGACCGTTATTTGTTTTTTTATCTAATATGATTCTTACCATTAGAGAGTCAAAAGTAACCTTGAAATTGAAAAATATATTTTCACTGACATCTGCTATAACTTCGGAAATATATTCTATTAAAATTTTTATCCAGGAGTTTAAAAATTTACCTTTACTTACATTTTTGATTGCACTGTTTATCCATTTTGGAAGCGATGAATTTTTATTTGATTCATAATAGTTAAGCAAAATAAGCATAGCTAAATCATATAGAGTTTTTTCTCTTGAATTTTTTGGTTTGTATATTTCCATGCTTGAAAGACTTACAACTATTTCATCTATTTTACGCAAAATATATTCTCTATTTAGAATATATTTTTCTTCTATTTGTTTTAATATACTTTCAAATGATTTTAGTATTTGATTATCAGTTATAGTTATTTTTTTAACGGCAAATCTCATTATTCCGGAGGGCTCTATTTGAATGCCGCTGAATCTGTATTGTATATAAACTTTGTCGAGATATATATTATTAAGTTCTATAACTCTTTGCTTTGAAAGTTGAGTTTTTATTTTTTTTAAAACAAAATCATCTAAATCTATATCCGGGGCAAATTCTTTTACAGTATTTTTTATGCCGTTATTAGATAATTTTTCGAAAAAAGGATCAAGCAAAGTAATAATTGCTTCGCTTAATTCTCCTCCTTTGTATTTTATTTCTGTAATTTCTTTATTTTTCATAATTCAAACTGCTTTCGTAGCAAGATTTAATTAATGATATTTCTTTTGCATATCCTTCTAAATTTTCTTGAGGAGTTTCTAAAATGAAAATCAAATCTTTTAAATACTTGTTATTAATTATATTTTTTATAGCTTTAAGCCCGATGTTTCCTTTCCCGAGTTGCTCATGTCTATCTTTTTTGCTACCTAAAATATTTTTGCTGTCGTTTAGATGGACTACTTTTAATTTGGAAATTCCTATAACCTTATCAAAATTTTCTAAAACGTTTTCCAAATTGTTTATAATATCGTACCCTGCATCGAAAACATGACAAGTATCAAAACAAACTCCTATTTTTTCTTTTATTTCTATGTTATTTATGATTTTTGCTATATCTTCAAATTTTCCGCCGATTTCAGTTCCTTTTCCTGTCATTGTTTCGAGTAAAATTATGGTGTTTTGATTTTCTTTCAGAACCTCATTCAAAGCCGTTGATATTTGATTTATTCCTTTTTCTATTCCTTGGCCGGTGTGACTTCCCGGGTGAAAATTGTAGTACGTACCGGGTATGTTTTCGCATATTTTTATATCCTCTTTTAGTAGATGTACGGAGTAGTTTCTTATATCTTCGGAATGTGAACATAAATTCATTGTATAAGGTGCATGAGCAACTACAGAATAATTTAATGATTTTTTCATTTCAAAAAACTTTTTAATATCCGTTGGGTTTATTTTTTTCTGTTTTCCGCCTCGAGGGTTTCTTGTAAAATATTGAAAAGCTGTAGCATTTATTTTATTGCAGTTTTCAGCCATAGTTGTAAATCCTTTAGAGGAAGAAAGATGACATCCTATATTTATCATAGATTTTAAACTCCTTGTTTTTTAAGTTAAGTTTTTAAATATTTATTTGGAGTTAAACTTTCGACACTGTGAATATATGATATAGTGTAACCAAGTATGGACCAGAAAAATCCTACCATGAATGTCATATCAAAAAGAATTGCTTTTTCAAATAAACAGTATCCGCAGTATGATACCAAAGCTGAAAATAGTTTGCAAAAAACTCCAAAATTATTTTGACCGAGACAAATAAAAATATATTTGCAGATGTCTAATGAAACTAAAAAAGAAAATACTGCGAAAATCAAAAAACCTATTATTCCACATGAAACTAAAATTGTGAGATAACCGTTGTGAAGATCAGGATGTATGAGTCCACCTTTTATATATTTTTTTCCGTATGTTTTTAAATTTGCTCTTCCAATTCCTATCCATGGATGATGCTTAAAAATTTTTAATCCTTGTTTAAAAAGTGTTATTCTTCCACTACTTACTTCATAATGTTCTCGACCAATATGAAAATCAGAAGTGTTTTCAGAAGAAACAGAGTTGTTTTTGGTATTATTTTTAGAACTTTCTTTTAAATTTTCTTCTGATTTTCTAGAAGAACTTTCTAATTTATACACGTCAGTGATAACGATGTTTATAAAATTTTGACAACAGTCTCTAAGTGCAAATGAAGCAGACATCATTAATAAGCAAAATCCGAATGTCATAAGTATACTTCTAAAAAGCTTTATTGTATATTGAAATTGGCATTTGAAAAATAAATTGCAAAATACCCGTATAGTCCAGTATATTATCAAAAATACAAATGAAGCATTTGAATCTGAAAGAAACAAACAAAGACAGTTCACAATAGGGCAAACTATTAATTTCCAGGAAGGCAATTTATCTGATTTAAATTTATTTTTGATATATAAGTCCGATAAAATATCGCAGGATACAATTCCTTCAATCATAGAAAAAGCCAAAATATTTGAATTTGTATATACACCTATCAATCGATTTTTAAATATTCCAAGGTAATAACCTAAATATGACGAATCTTGACCTAAAAACAAAGATATTAATGAGAGTGTTCCGAAAATAAGGCTGAAATTTACAAAAAATTTTAAAATAAAAACCATTTCTTTTTCTAAATCTTCATGATTTTTTTCTTTGTACATTCCATAAAAAACGAAAAAACAAATAGCTGTAAAATAAGTTATTACTAAATTCGGTATGAACCATATCGACATATGAACAACTGAAGTTATAATCATTAAAATTAGAAATGACCATAAAAGATATTTATAACGGATTTTGAAAGCTATTTTTTGTATAAAAAAATTATGTATAAGTATGAAAAGTCCCCATATTAGAACAATGGATTTACATACAAGAGAGATGACATCTAAAAAAGCTATCATCTCAAAAGAAATAAGCATTATATATACTTTTCTGAAAAGACTTGTATCCAATGACAAGCTGCGAAAATCTCGCTGGATTGAATTCATTTCTGCCTCCTTTCTTTTGGAAAATAAAATTGTTTACCATGGCAAATGAAAATCATATGATTGATTTGAGAGATTTTATAATATACTCTATGTTTTCGTCCGAAAGTTTTGTGTGAAGAGGGAGTGTTATTTCATTTCTATACATATCATATGCGCAAGGAAAATCCGAAATTTTGAATCCTAAATTTTTGTAAGCTGTTAACATTGGAAGCGGTTTATAATGAACATTTGCCGAAATTCCGAGTTGAGCCAATTTTTTAATACATTCATTACGAAAATTTTCATCTTTTCCTAAAAGTCTTAAAAGATAAAGATGGCAGCTTGAAATATTATTTTCGGATATATGATTTGCTTTCCAAAAAATTTCTTCGTTTAAACCTTTATTGTAACTAGAAACTATTTGTTTTCTTCTTTCTAGAATACTTTCGTATCTTTGAAGCTGTGAAAGACCCACAGCTGCTGAGATGTCAGTCATATTGCATTTGTATCCGGGATATAAAATATCATATTCCCAAGCACCGGCAGTTGTTTTTGCAAGAGCATCTTTATCTTGCCCATGAAGTGAAAGAAGCATATAGTTCTTATATATTTCGTCGCTATTTATTTCTGAAGGTAGATTCCATGTAACAGCTCCACCTTCCCCGCCACTTGTTAAATTTTTAACCGCATGGAATGAAAAACAAGTAAAATCCGCATAACTTCCTGATTTTTTGCCGTTATGCTCGGCTCCTAAGGAGTGAGCTGCATCAGCTATGATTGCAATTCTTCCCAATTTGCTTTGTAATTCATTTGTGGGATTAAACAAATAAGATTTCTGATTTGCTATACTTATTATTTTTTCGTAATCACACATAATACCGCCGAGATCTACAGGTATAATTGCTTTTGTTTTTTCGGTTATTGCATCGCTCATTTTTTCGTAATTCATTTCAAAAGAATCAGGTTCAACGTCAATCAAGACAGGAGTTGCTCCAACGTGGCAAATAACACTACATGAAGCAGTATAGGTATATGCACTTGTTATGACTTCATCTCCTGGACCTACTCCTAAAAGGCGAAGTGTTGATTCTAGGCAAGCTGTGGCAGAATTCATTGCTGCTGCTTTTTCGGTACCACAGTACTGAGCTATTGTTTTTTCAAAAAGTTTTGTTTTTGGACCTGTTGTTATCCACCCTGAGTGTAAAACTTCTTCTACTGCTTTTATGTCCTCTTCACGAATGTCCGGTGGGGAAAATTTAATTTCATTTTTATTCATTTTGAAGTCTCCTTATTTTTTAATTACTGCTATAACAGTTTTAAAAATTACTTTTATATCGTACCACAAATTACATTTTTCGATGTACTCAAGATTATATTTCATTTTTTGAGGTAAAATTTCTTTTATATAAACTTCATCCGGGTTTGCAGAGTTTTTTAAAAGTTTTGATTCATCTTTATAAAGTATGCTTGTTTCGGAAGTTATACCTGCGGACATGAGTAAAGTTGCTTTCATTTCCGGAGTATACTTTTCTACATATTTTACAGATTCCGGTCTTACTCCTACTAAAGATAATTCTCCTCTTAAGAGATTAAATACTTGTGGGAGTTCATCGAGTCTTAATTTTCTTAACCATTTTCCGCATTTTGTAATACGAAAATCATTTTCAAGTGTTACTCCGCTTAATTTTTCTGAGTTTTCTTTCATAGTTCTGAATTTAAAAATTTTAAATTTTTTTCCGTCTTTCGTCACTCTTTCTTGAAGGAAGAATATTTTTCCTGGCGAAGTTGTTTTTATAATGATACAAATAGCAATCATTACGGGTAAAAGCACTACAGTTAAAACTATTGAGGCCAATAAATCAAAAATTCTTTTTGAAATAAGATAACCTCTTTTTTTTTCGAGAATCCTGTAGTATTTTTTAACTTCTTCGGATTTCATTTCTTGAGGAAGATTTTCCCAAGGTGTTAAAATATAAAATCACATCCTAAAAATAAATTTTTTGAAAACTTTAATTTTCAAATATTAATTGTTCCTTAGTTATTATATTATTTATTTTTTTAATTTTCAATACTTGCGGAATATTGTAGGCAAATTATGTGAAAAATAATATTGTATTTTTTAAAAATATAAATTTAAAAGGTGGGTTTATAAGTGGCTGTGTCTTTAATTCGTACGATTGTACTTTATATAATAATTATTTTTGCAATAAAATTGATGGGTAAAAGGCAAATAAGTGATCTCCAGACTTCGGAGCTTGTAATAACTATTTTAATATCAAATATAGCGGCTATACCGATGCAAAATACAGAACAACCTCTTTTAACTGGAGTAGTTCCTATAGGGGTGCTTGTTTGCTGCGAAATTTTAGTTTCCTTCCTGATGCTTAAAAATTCAAAGATTAGGGAAATTATCTGTGGTAGACCTGTAGTTATAATAGATGAAGGAAAAATCCGTCAGGATGCACTAAGATATTTAAGACTTAGCAATGAAGATCTTTTTGAACAATTAAGACAATTGGATGTTTTTTCACTTAATGATGTTTGGTTTGCTATAATGGAAACAAACGGTAAAATGAGTGTTCTTAAAAAATCCGGAAAACAACCGCCTGATGCTTCCGTATTGGGTGTGGAAGTTCCTAAAGCTACAATAGACACTGTTGTAATAAGTGATGGAAACATATGTGATTTTTCACTTTCTGTGTGTGGTCTTGATAGAAAATGGCTTGAAGGAGTTCTTGACGGACAAAATATTGATGCTAAGGATGTTTTTATTATGACTGCAAATAAAACTAAACAGTTCAACATAATAAGAAAGGAAAATGCAAAATGAAAAAATTAGTAATAACTTTTTTTATAGCTTTAATATCCGTTGCAATATGTTGCGGTTGCACTGTTTACGTTTCTCAGTCAGCGGATGAAGCTAAAATATATGTAGAAAAAACTCAGAATTATGTTGAAAAAAGTCAGCCTAAGATGGCACTTAAAGAGATTGGGTTACTCGAGGATTTTTGGGAAAATAATCATGATGTGCTTGCAATGATTTTACATCATGAAATGCTTGAGGAAATAGAGAATTCTATAGCATTAATGAGATCATCACTGGAATATTCGGATGATAACTCGGATTTTTGGAATGAATCAACAAGTATGGTAGTAAAACTTGAAAATTTAAAAGAATCTGAAATGCCAAATTGGCCTAACATTATGTAAGCATTATATACTATTTAAAAATAGTTACTTTATTGACTATTTATAATGAATTCAATAGAATTACTATACAGTAATTTTATTTTAAGGAGGTTATAAGATGAAAAAAATTTTTAAGAATATGGGGGTATTTTGTGTTGTAGCTACTGTTTTGTTTTTTGGAAAAAAAGTTTTTGCCAGCCTGAATTTAGATAAATTTATTGTGAAAAGCTATGTAAACAGTTTGGATCAAAAATTGGATAAACTTGATTATGCTTCTTTTTCAAGTCAATTGGAATTTGTAGAAAAATCTTGCTATGAGTCGGATAGCCCCGCATATAAATTTATAAAATGTTTTTCTGAGATATGGAGAGATAATATGCAAAAAATTAGAAATAATCCTAATTTTTTGTACAGAAAAGGAGGTTGTAGGAGGCTTATTTTTGATTCATTAACTACACTTTTTATGAAAGAAGAAATAAAAAAATATTATAGCTCATTAAATACATTTTTAATGAAGGAAGAAACTAAAAAATATTGTAGAAATTTGGGTACAATTTGTATTAATAAAATCGGTTTTGGTAGTAGATTTTGCCAAACAGATGAATATTATGAATTTATTCGAGAACTGCCGAAAAAAATTGAAATGGTTGTGTTTTTCGGAGAGACAAAGTTCAAAGGAGAATATTTAACTTTGATTGATGAAAGTTCAGAATATGGAGAACATAAAAGTCCCAGATTTGTTCTTTATAAAAAATCTCAAGAAAATGATACATATAAATATCTATATGTGGTTTAGTAATTTTACATAAAATTAGGAGATGTTATATTTTGATTAAACCCTTTGTAAAAAAGATTATGTCTGTTATTTGTGTAGGGACTGTTTTATTTCCAACAGGAGAAGTTTTTGCCGATAATGATAATAACACCCCAAAACTTTCTTTGAAATCTGAAATGTCGAAAGTACCCTTAAGAGAAAATGGCAGCAAATCTTCCGAAGAAACAGATGAGGACTTTTCTGTTATATTATCACTTGAGAAAATATCTACTCTTTCGCAAGAAGAAAAGAAACCATCTGTTGAATCAGATTTTGAATATAATCATCCTTTTTCAAGGAAAGAAAAAAAGCTTGCTCGTGAAACAACTAAAAAAAGCAGTTGTATCTCTTGGAAATCGGAAGGTGAGCCTTCCACCATATTAGCACCTAAGAAAACGTCTACTGTTTCACAAAAAAAGGAAAATAGTTCTCTTATTAAATTAGATGTTAATATTAGTAATGTTGATTCAAAAAGAGCGAAGAAGATTGTTAGCAAAAAATTTTCGAAAAATTTGCCAGTAGTACAGTGGGGTGATGACTATACTATATATAGAGAAGAAAACGGCAATCTTTTGATGACTACACGAATTAAGTGCTTTCCTGTGGATAAGAGAATTAGTATTTTAGATAGTATTAGTATGGATCGTAATTATACGCTTTATGAAAATTTATTGAATGATATTATTAACATATCTAATAAATTGTTTGAAGATAGATACATGCGCAAAAAATTAAGTAAACTTTGCGATGTTTTTAATAAATATAAACCTAATGTTGGTAAACCGGAAGAAATGTATTATTTTATGAAAAACGAATTTGTTGAAATATGTAATGATATAATTTCTACTAAATGGAGTAAATTTAAAGGAGTTGCTCCTGTAGAAATAATGGGTCGAAAAAAACCGTTGATGTTATTAAGAAAAAAGTATTCTGGAAGCTGCAGTAGTGCATTATCAATAGATGATGATATTTTTGATTATTATGAGTTTGTTAGAATATTAATTAATCAAAGAATTGAAAATGCTAATTTAAATAGTATTGATGATGCTTATAATGTAAAACATAGTTTGTTCACCGAGATTGACAACATGCGGAGAGATATAATACATAAAACAATTGCTTTTTTTGGAGTAGTTAATAAAGGTTTATATGAAGGTAAATATGTGGTTCTTATGGAATCAGAAGGTAGAACTGCTAAATTAATGCTTGTTTAAATATAGAGATTTGTTATAAATTCATTAGTTTTTGTTAATTGCATAAAAAATAATTGACAATATCAATATCATATTGTATAATGTGGCTATACGATAGGCTGGATTAAGGAATTCGATTTTATATGGAGGCTTTAAATGAATTTGAATGACAATAAAATTGATGAAAAGGTTTCTGGGGGTAACGGAAGTACAGAAAATGGGATATGTGAAATATGTGGGAGAAAGTATTCTCGTTTTATCGCTTCTTCTGATAAAAGTCCTTTTAGTACATCAAAATGTTGTCTCAGTTGTAGAAGTAAGCTTGAGAGCAAATTGAAAAACGGATTCCATTTGAAATTTTAGTAGTCATAGTGGAAAAATATATTAATTTTAATGGAAATCTTCTAATATTTTCCACATGAGAATATATTTAAGTGGAAAATTCACTTAGGTATTGAATTATTTTTGAGGTTGCTATATAATGGAGAGGCATACTCGAAAAATAAATTTTTGATGTTTTAAACATAATAAAATATAATAGCTTGATAATTTGTCAAAGCTTGTAGCTTTGTATATATTTTGAGGAGGAAATTTAATGATATCTGCTGGCGATTTTAGAAATGGTTCCACATTTGAAATTGATGGAAATGTGGTTTCCATTGTTGAGTTTCAACATGTTAAACCTGGTAAAGGGGCAGCTTTTGTGAGAGCAAAAATAAAAAATGTTATTACGGGTGCTGTTACTGAACGTACTTTCAATCCAAGTGAAAAGTTTCAAGAAGCCTTTATTGATAGGAAAGAAATGCAATATCTTTATAATGATGGAGATTTATATTATTTTATGGATAATGAAACTTTTGAGCAAATGCCCATTAGTTCATCTGTTTTGAGCGATAGCTTCAAATTTGTCAAGGAGAATATGACGTGTAAAGTTCTTTCTTATAAAGGAAATGTTTTCAGTGTTGAACCCCCACTTTTCGTGGAACTTCTTATAACTCAAACTGATGTTGGATTTAAAGGTGATACTGCTACAAATGCTACAAAACCTGCAGTTCTTGAAACGGGTGCTCAGGTTAAGGTTCCTCTTTTTGTAGAAGAAGGAGAAAAAATTAAAGTTGATACTCGAACCGGTGAATATATAGAGCGTGCATAGTAAATATTATAAGTAACAACATTTTAGGAGGAGTCATATATGACTATTAAAGAACAAGCAGCATATTTGAAAGGATTATTGTCAGGAATGGAACTTGACGATGAAAAAAATGAAACTAAACTTTTTAAGGGTATAGTTGATATTATTCAAAATATTTCTTCATCAATTGAAGACTTAGATGAAGACGTAGATGGAATCTTAGAACAAATGGAAGTCATGGATGAAGATTTGGCATCTGTTGAGAACGAAGTTTTTGAAGATGGTTGTGGCTGTGGATGCGATTGTGATTGCGGATGTGACTGTGAAGATGATTGCAATTGTGATTGTGGATGCCATGAAGATGAAGAATGTTATGAAGTCGTTTGTCCCGGATGTGGAAAAGAAGTTTGTCTCTGTAGTGAAACACTTAAAGAAAAAGAAATGAATTGCCCGAACTGCGGTCAGCTTTTGGAATTTGATTTAAGTGATTGTTGCTGTGAATGTGAAGGCGATTGTGATGATGATTGCAACTGTGGATGCAAATCAAAAGACTAATATTTTAGGTGCGCAACTTTTAATTTAGTTGCGCACATTTAGTGAATTCGCTTTGGGGTAATTATATTTTTGGAAGGGATTGTGAGAATGAATATATTAAAAAAAGTACATATTTTTTTAGGAATGGCATGCGTGTTTTCTGTACTTACTTTTTTCACAGGTTGCTCTAATCGGGACAATAATCATTCCCGCCCAAAGCTAAAGGTTGGAATGGAATGTGCATATGCACCGTTCAACTGGATTCAACCGTTTTCTAAAGGAAATGCGGCTCAGATTTCAGGAGGATGGTATGCTTGTGGCTATGATGTTTATATTTCTCGGAGAATAGCAGAAATTTTAAATTTGGACTTGGAAATAGTTAAAGTTGATTGGGATGGATTGTTGCCTGCTTTAACATCGGGGAAAATTGATGCAATAGTTGCCGGCATGTCAGCTACCGAGAACAGACGAAGAGCCATAGATTTTACTGAAAGTTATTACACATCAAATGTTGTGGTAGTGCTTAAAAAAGGAAGTATTTTTCAAAATGCTAAAAGTATAAATGATTTTAAAGGTGCTAAAATAACGGGTCAGCTAGGAACACTTCCTTATAGTTTTATAGATCAAATGAGTGGAGTTTCAAAACAAGTTGCAATGGAAGATTTTTCTTCTATAATTTCTTCTCTGAGTGCCGGAAAAATAGATTGTTATGTTAGTGAGAAAGCAGCAGCTTTGACAGCTGTTCATACTAACCCTGATCTTATGTACATAGAATTTGAAGATGGAAAAGGATTTAATTTTTCGGAGGATCAAATCGCTGTTAGAATCGGAGTTAAAAAGGGTGATAGTCTAAAAGAAAAAATAAATGAAGCATTAGAGAATATAAGTGAATCAGAAAGAAAAAATATGATGGATTATGCAGTTGAAATGTCTTGCTCAATGTAAATACAGGTTGCTTTTGAAATTTAGGAGGTGAAGTACAATGGAAAGAAATTTTTTCTCGTGGATAGAATATATACTTCAAAATTATGGGTCATGGTTTTTAAGAGGTACTTATGTAACTCTACTTATATCTTTCTTTGGAACTATAATAGGATTTTCAATTGGTCTTGCATTGGGAGCATTTAGAGCTTCTCCGGAGCCACATGGAAAAATCAAGGCATTTTTAGTTAAAACTTTCAAGTTTATTATAGGTTGTTATGTAGAGATTTTTAGAGGTACCCCAATGATGGTACAAGCTATTGTTATTTATTTTGGAATGCAGGAGTTTATAGGTGTGGATTTTAAACCTACTATTGCAGGAATAATAATAGTTTCTATTAATACAGGGGCATATATGGTCGAAGTTGTCAGAGGAGGAATAGAAAGTATAGATCCAGGACAGATGGAAGCTGCAAGAGCTATGGGAATGAGTCATTGGCAAGCAATGATGTATATAATTATTCCGCAGACAATAAAAAATATTATGCCTGCAACTTGCAATGAATTTATTATAAATATAAAAGATACTTCAGTGCTCAATGTTATATCTGTTACCGAACTTTTCTTTGTAACAAAATCCATAAGAGGAGCCATTTACAGAACTTATGAAACATTTATAGTTGTAGCATTTATATATTTGTTCTTAACGTTAACTGTTACTCGTATAATTAGGTATTTAGAAAAACGTATGGATGGTCAAAAGGAGTTTACACCAACATCTTCTACCATGCCTATTGTTTTCGTTAAGAAGTAAGGTGGAAATAAAATGAGTATTATAGAAGTTAAAAGACTTAGAAAATCTTTTGGAAATAACGAAATACTTAAAGGTGTTAATTACAGCATTAGAGAAGGAGATGTTTCTTGCATAATAGGACCTTCGGGTTCCGGTAAATCTACTTTTTTGAGATGTATAAATTTACTTGAAAGACCCGATTCAGGTGAAATTATTTATGGTGGTAAGAATATACTTTCAAATGGCTATAATATCGATAAATATCGTTCTGAAGTAGGAATGGTTTTCCAGCAATTTAATCTATTTAGTAATTTAAGTGTTCTTGAAAATTGTATGGTCGGACCTGTACGTGTTTTGAAAAGAAATTCAAATGAAGCACGCAGAGATGCTATAAGATTTTTAGATCAAGTTCAGATGTTAAGATTTGCAGATGCAAAGCCTAAACAACTTTCAGGAGGTCAAAAGCAAAGAGTAGCTATTGCAAGAGCTTTAGCAATGAATCCTAAAGTTTTGCTTTTCGATGAGCCTACTTCAGCACTTGATCCTGAAACAGTCGGTGAGGTTCTTAAGGTTATGAAAGAGCTTGCTGATTTTGGTCTTACCATGATAATAGTAACGCATGAAATGGCATTTGCGAAAGAAGTTTCTACTAAAATTTCTTTTATGGATGGTGGAGTTATTTGTGAAGAAGGTACTCCTGAGGATATTTTAGTTAATCCGAAAAATGAAAGAACTCAACAATTTCTTTCAAGGTTTATAGTTGGGGAATCTAGTTGATTCTGAGCTCGCACCATTTTTTAATTTTAAAACGGTGTGAGTTTTTAAAGTAAAAAAATATGTATTGACAATAAAATTTTATATGGTAGTATGAGTGAAGTAGCAAGTTGAAACATTATTACTTGACAAACAATTTCATTTTCATTATTAATATTATTTAGAAACTGTGAGTTTAAGAAAGGAAGCGATGATTAAAATGGTTTTAGAAAAATTGAAAGTAATTTTAAGTGAACAATTTGACATAGATGAGTCTGAAATTACTCTGGAAACGGACTTATTTAATGATTTGGAGGCAGATTCACTTGATTTAGCAGATCTTTTGGCTTCTGTTGAAGACGAATTCGACATTGATATAGAATCCGATGACGATATTATGGAATCTATAACAACAGTTGGAGATATAGTAAATTATGTTTCAGATGTTACCGGACTTTCTTAAAATTAAGTAAATGTGGCTTATAAAAGCCACATTTTTATTTAATAAAATACAATTGATTTTAGTCTGATACATTAAATTAAAAATCTATAGAGGTATTATTTTTTTAATACTTCTATTTTTTATTTTGAATTTTATTTATTTAATTTATATAATTTATACTTTTAAATATAAATGCTTTTATTAATTATATAAGAATATTTTAATTTTATGTAAAAAGGGGTTGAAAATATACATTCAAAGCAGTATTATATATTATGTAATAAATCATTACAAAAACATTGGATATAGGTTTGATTATCAATATTTCAAACGAAAAATTTTATGTAATTTCAGGAGGAGTTATGAATAAGAAATTTTCAAAATCTATAGCAGCAATGCTTTCTATTTTATCAATTTCCGGTGCAGTCGTTCCGACATATGCATATAATCCGGATAGTATTGTAACAGCAGGAATTTATCCGCCGAAATGGGACCCATACTTTTGGGAGAAAAAAGTTGTTTTACCACATGAAAGATTTGTAGACAAAGTAAGAGATTTTGAGTATCTCGTTAATAGACCACTAATCTTTCCTAGTAGAATTAAAGAAACCCCTGATAATATTTTAAAAATAGCTGCGTGGGAAAGAACTTATGATTCTTTTGCAGGTAATGAGGATGAACTTGTTAAAAAAATAAAAGATATGATTATCTTAAAGGTAATTGAAAAAAACAAAGATGGTGTTGAGGAAGAGAAATTTGTACCACTTAATGAAATTACTAATGATATTGATAATTTGGATATAAGTTGTACAGGTTCAGTTGCTACTTTAAAGTTTAATGAAGGTTTACGTATTGATTTGGATAATGTAGTTTTGCTAGATAAAAATTGCGAAGATGAAAATCTTAAAGGAAAAAGCGATTTAGAAAAAGTCAACGTTTCAGGAAAAGATTATTATATTGATGCAAAAAATAAGTTAGTATTCTCATTAAAAAAAGGATTATTGACAGTTGCTGATGCTAGAATTTATGCAGCAATGGCACTAGATTCCAAAAGCACTCCTGAAGAGATTTCTTTTGCAAACATTGTAAAGGAAAAATGTGGAATATCATATGCAATAGAAAGTAAAGCAAAATTTAAAAAATTTTTATGCGAAAAAAGACCTGTGATTTGGTGCAGTCGTGAAATACCAGTCGATAGCTGCGGCGGAATAAAATATTCTTTCACAAGATGGTTGTATTCTTTAAATAACAAAGGAATAACTTTAAAAGAACTCGGCGGAGAAAAGAGAACAATTTCACCTTATTTTTGTAGTGACAATAATTTAAAAAAAATTAGTGGCATTTTTACATCAAATGAAGTAGAATTTAATTTTGATGAAAACCTGTGGAAAGAAAATGAGTTTTGTACCGAAAATGGGGAAAAGAAAAAAGTATATGTTAATGAAAGGGATCGTTTTGTAATTTCTGTCCCTTATGATAAAAAAATTGATGTAAGTGAAGAAAACTGCGATGTAGAAGTTTTGGATCTTACATATGCGATGGAAAATAAATGTTTTCCAAAAGAAATTTTAAAAGGCTAATTTAAACTTTTTTAAATTAAAATACCGCTCTTTACCAAAAAAGAGTGGTATAATTTTTGCTTTTTATTTTACTCTGAAACTATATTTATAAGATGAGCAACCCCGGGAATAGTTTCACCTTGCTGAGCAGATGTAGGCGACATTAAAGCTCCTGTGGCAATAAAAAGAATATTTTTAAGCTCTTTTCTTTTTACTTTGCTTAGTATATGAGAACATAAAATTGATGCTGAACATCCACAACCTGAGCCTCCTGCATGAACATCTTGCTTTTCTTTGTAATAAATCATAAGACCGCAATCATTATAATTTTCTTTGAGTTTTATACCTTCTTTTTCCAGTAGCTGTTTTAAAAGTGTTGATCCGACTTCTCCTAAGTCTCCAGTTAAAATTAAATCATAATCATCAGGACGAGTTTTTGTATCTTTAAAAAATGAAATAATAGTTTTTGCTGCAGATGGTGCCATTGCTGCTCCCATGTTGTTAGCATCTTTTATTCCAAGATCTGTAATTCTTCCTATTGTGCAGTATTTTATTTTTGGGCCGCTATCTTTTCTTGAGACCAGGATTGCTCCTGATCCGGTTACTGTCCACTGAGCTGTTGGAGTTCTTTGCCCACCATATTGAAGGGGAAATCTGAATTGTCTTTCAGATGAACAGTAATGCGAAGACGTAACTGCTACTGAGTAATCTGCTATTCCTGCCTCTACACTAGTCGCCGCTAAAAAAAGAGATTGAGCCATTGTTGAACATGCCCCAAATTGACCTAGAAACGGTATGTTTAGGGAACGAAGTCCAAATGCCGAAGACATACATTGATTAAGAAGATCACCTGCAAAAATGTAATTTATTTCAGATGTATCCATTTTACATTTTTTTAAAAGTATTTTTACTGTTTCTGTTTGAAGACTGCTTTCTGCTTTTTCCCATGAAGATTCACCTAAAGTAGTATCTTCAAAACATTTGTCGAATTCTTCTCCTAAAGGGCCTTCCGATTCTTTTCTTCCTGCTGTTGCGGCAAATTCTTTTATTGTAGGGTAGTTTTGCATTTCTACTGTGAATTCTCCTATTCTTTTTGCCATATGATAATCACTCCTAAAAAATTAAAAATACTAAGATAGAATCATTTCTTTCTTAGTATTTCGCATTTCAGTGGAAATATTTGCGATTTTTAAACATCATCATTATCATAAGGAAAAAGGCTTGAAATGGCCTTATTTTGATCTTTGTAATTTTTTTCATTTAATGCAGGATCATTTTTTATTCCATACATTTTAAGTATCTTTTCTTTCATAAATGTATTCAATTGGAAAGAGGATTGATTTTTTTCTGATTTATTATCTTCCAAAATATCACCCACCAACTTATTATTATACTACTGAATTTTATCAGACTGTAATGTCTAAATCAAGAGTAATTTTACATAAAAAAAATTAAAAAATTTTAAAATTTAAAATGCTTATGAATTTTAAAAAATGTTAAAAATAAATAAATTTGAATGGTGAATAATATTACTTGAATAATTCAGAAATTTTTACTGCACACGCAACAGTTGCACCTACCATTGGGTTATTTCCCATACCGATAAATCCCATCATATCAACATGTGTCGGAACGGAAGAGGATCCTGCAAATTGTGCGTCACTATGCATTCTTCCCATAGAATCAGTAAGCCCGTAAGATGCCGGACCTGCTGCCATATTGTCCGGATGAAGAGTTCTTCCGGTGCCTCCTCCTGAAGCAACAGAAAAATATTTATAGTTATTTTCATTAATCCATTTTTTATATATTCCTGCTACAATATGTTGAAATCTTGTTGGGTTAGTTGAATTTCCGGTTATAGATATATCAACTTTTTCATGTTTTAAAATTTCAACTCCTTCCAAAGTTTCGTTTGCTCCGTAACATTTTATTGATGAACGTGGACCTGTGGAAAAAGATTTTTCAGAAATAATTTCGAGATTTCTTTTTTCAAAATTGTAATTTGTATGAACGTAAGTAAACCCATTTATTCTTGAAATTATATATGCTGCATCTTTTCCAAGACCATTTAAAATTACCTTAAGAGGTTTTTTTCTGACTTTATTTGCAAAATTTACTATTCCAATTGCACCTTCTGCGGCTGCAAATGACTCATGTCCTGCAATAAAAGCAAAACATGAAGTTTCTTCTTTGAGAAGTTTTGAAGCAAGCATTCCGTGACCTATTCCTACTTTTCTTGCGTCTGCCACTGATCCGGAAACGCAAAAAGCTTGCAGACCCTTACCTATAATCTCAGCTGCTTCCGAAGCTGTTTTAGGATTGCTTTTAATAGCTGCTGCACATCCTAAAGTATATGCCCAAACTGCATTTTCAAAAGCTATAGGTTGTATATCTCTGACTATTTTCTCTACGTCTATTTTGTTTTCTAAGCATATTTTTTTTGCAGTTTCCAAGTTTTCAATATTTTGGTTTTTTAAAAATTTTTCTATATTTTTTATTCTTCTTTCTTTTCCTTCGAAGGATACCATTTTATTCATCTCTTTCATAAAATTATTCGTTTCTGGGGTCTACGAATGTTGTGGCTTCATTATATCTACCGTATGTTCCTATACTTTCTTCATATGCTTTTTGGGGTGAAATTCCTTTTTTGATTTTTTCAATCATTGAAAATGCATTTATGAATTTATATCCGATTACTTCTTTATTTTCGTCAAGTCCAAGGGAAATAATATACCCTTCAGTTGTGTTCATATACCTGACACCTTTGAGATTTGTTCCAAAAATAGTTCCTACCTGAGAAGTTTTATTTTTTCCCAAATCTTCAAGACTTGATCCTATTGGTAATCCTCCTTTAGAAAAAGCCGTTTGAGATCTTCCATAAACAAGTTGTAAAAAGATTTGTTTCATCGCATCATTTATTGCGTCACACACAAGATCGGTATTAAGTGCTTCAAGTATTGTTTTCCCCGGTAAAATTTCTCCTGCCATTGCTGCCGAATGAGTCATTCCTGAACACCCTATTGTTTCGACTAAAGCTTCTTCTATGACTCCGTTTTTAACATTTAAAGTTAGTTTGCATGCCCCTTGTTGCGGTGCACATTTTCCAACTCCGTGAGAAAGCCCCGAAATATTTTTAATTTCATATGCTTGTACCCAATTTCCTTCTTCAGGAATAGGTGAGGGGCCATGATGTGGACATCTGTTTATTTCACACATATTTTCTAAATTTGATGAATAATTCAAAAAAATTCCTCCTTATTTTTTAGCAGATTCTTCAATTATTTTGTAAATTATTTCACAAGAATTTTTTATTGACATTTTTTCTAAATTTTGTGGATAATTAAGTCTATCTGGACTGTTTATTATTTTAGTTATTTCATTGTATAAAGTTTCGGGCGTTAAATTTTTTTCTTCTACCATACTTGATGCTTTTGCATTTACTAAAGATAAAGCATTGTAATATTGATGATTTTCCGCTACATTTGGAGAAGGAATTAATATAGCAGGAGCTTTAGAAGCTTGTAGTTCACTTAAAGTTGTTGCACCCGCTCTGCAAACTACGACATCAGCTGCTGCAAGACATTCGTCCATATTTTCTATATATTCTTTTACTATGTATCTTGAATTTGAAATATCAATTTTAGAATTTTCAAGATTTTCAACAAATGATTTTCCTTTTCTTCCAAATCCGTGAATATAGTTAAAATTATTTTCTTTTGATATTATTATTTTTGCCATAACTTCGTTTATTGATCTTGCCCCTAAGCTTCCGCCGAAAGATAAAACAGTAGGGTTTTCATTTAATCCAAGTTTTTGTTTTGCAGCTTGCTTGTTTAGACAAAGTATTTTTTCTCTGACTGGTGTACCTGTTAAAATTATGTCAATATTTTTTGGTAATCGATTTTTTATATCTTCAAATGAGACTAAAACTTTAGTTGCTTTTTTCGAAAGTAATTTAGTTGTTAATCCCGGGTATGAATTTGAATCATGAATAATAAAAGGAATTTTCAATCTGTAAGCTTCTCTTAAAAGAGGTCCACAAACGTAGCCACCTGTTCCTACGCAGATATCCGGATTAAAATCTTTTAGTATTTTTATTGACTCGAAACTCGAAATTATTATGTTTTTTATTGTTGTTATATTTTTCTTTAAGGAACTTAAATTCATTTTCCTCGAAAATCCTGAAATGGTTATAGGGCTAAATTTAAACCCGGCTTTTTCAACTAATTTTTCTTCCATTCCGCCTTTTGCACCTACATAAAGGATTTCATTTTTGGGGTCTTTTTTTCTTGCATATTCTGCAAGTGCAAGTGCAGGATTTATATGTCCGGCTGTTCCTCCGCCAACGAATAATATTTTCATTTTTAAAACTCCTTAATGGTATTTTTTAACTTTTTTCTAAGTGAGAAGATCTTGAAATAGAAAGGATTACTCCCATTTGTGCCAGAAGCATCATTAAAGAAGTTCCTCCATAGCTGAAAAATGGCAAACTTATTCCTGTATTCGGTATGGTATTTGTTACAACAGATATATTTAGAATTACCTGTAGTCCTACCTGTGCTGTCAGTCCGATTCCCAAAAGCATGCCGAATTTATCTTTTGCTCTTATTGATATAATCATTCCTCTCCAAACGAGAAGTGCAAATAAAAGTAAAATGACTACTGCACCAATAAGTCCAAGTTCTTCACATACTACTGAAAAAATAAAATCATTTTGAGGCTCTGGAATATAAAGATATTTCTGTCTTGAATTTCCAAGTCCAAGACCTAATATTCCACCTGATCCTATAGCATAAAGTCCTTGTCTTGTTTGCCAAGTATCAACTCCTGAGGAAGCCCCAAACGGGTCTAGCCAACCGGAGATTCTATTATTTGCGTATGTTAATTTATCTGTGAAAATTACTAAGTAGAGAAGTGCGGAAGCTATTGCTCCTAAAACCATTCCAAACCATTTGAGCTGTATTCCACCAATAAAGAGCATTCCTGCAGCAAGCAAAACGACTATAGCGGAACAAGAAATATGTGGTTCCAGTGCCAGTAGAGCAATAGTTGGGACTAAAATTATAAGGTATGGAAGAATACCATATCTAAAAGTATGCATTCGATTAAGGTTTAAGCTTATAAAGTGTGAAAAAGATAAAATAATTGCAAATTTAGTTATTTCCGAAGCTTGGAATGAAAAACTTCCAAAATGAATCCATCTGTGAACTCCATTCATTGGAGGCATTAAAAGAACTAAAACAAGAAGTATAAAAGAAGTTATTATTAATGGGATAGAAAATCTATGGAGCAATGTGTATTCAATATGTGAAATGAAAATCATTGCAACCACGCCTAAAACTGCGAATAAAAGTTGACTTTTTATAAAGTGAAAACTATCGTGATTGTGATACATAGCATATGGATAGCTTGCTGAAAACATCATAACAAGACCTATTATGAGTATTGTCAGCACAAGAAGCAAAAAAGGGATATCAATTCCTGCACTCATTAAAATTATTCTTGAAATTAAATTATTTTTATTTTTTGATACTGTTTTTTCTTTTTCCTGAGAAGATTTGTCAAAAAATTTTCTCATACCTTTGGCTCTCATATTTAACTCCTTATATTGCGTTTTTATACATTAGAAGAAACTAGAATTACAGAAATTATTCCCAATATAATTGTTCCCAATCCAAATACCGTACATATTTTAGTTTCACTCCAACCAATCATTTCAAAATGATGATGTATAGGACTCATTTTGAAAAGTCTTTTTCCGCCTGTTAATTTAAAATATAGAACTTGTAATATAACTGAAAACATTTCAAAAATGTAAATCAAAGATAAAATTATCATTGGAACGTGAAGTCCTGCACTAAGACCCAATGAACATACCATTCCTCCAAGAAATAGTGAACCTGTGTCACCCATAAAAACTTTTGCGGGGTGAAGATTCCATATTAAGAATCCAAGACATCCTCCTGCTAGAGCTGCCGATTCAATACTGAGCCCGAACATTCCGAGTAAGTTGGTTATTATCATATAAAACAATGCTATGAAAAATGTAACTGAAGTGCAGAGGCCATCTACTCCGTCTGTTAAGTTTGCTGCATTTACAATGCCGACAACTATTACAGCAAAAAATATCCAGTAAAAAAAGCCTATATCAAAAGAACCCAAAAATGGCAAATTTATTTTTGTTAAACTTTCTCCTCCGATTGATTTATTGACAAGATAAACCGAGATAAAATAAAATATAACAACTGTGAATTGAAGTATTAACTTTTGCTTTGGGGTCAAACCTTGATTTTGTTTTTTCTTTACTTTCAAATAGTCATCTATAAATCCGATTGCTCCATAACCTATAGCCATTCCGAGTCCTGCAAAAATTTTTGATATCATCAAGGGAGTTTCAAAAACATGTAAGCCGCAGATTTCCGAAATTTTATAGTAAAGAGGAATGCAAATAAAAGTTGAAATTGTTATTCCGATTATAAACATAATACCGCCTATGGTAGGTGTTCCTTGTTTATTTTTGTGCCATGACGGTCCAATTTCTAAAATTGTTTGACCATATTTCAATTTATGAAGAAAAGGTATTAAATACTTTCCTGAAATTGCAGTTATTAAAAATGAAAGAGTAGCGGCAATAGTTGCCGAGATTCCGTAACTATTCATAGTTTACCTCCGTTTTATTATTTATCGTTTATTTGAAAAATTTTAATCGCCTGTATTTGTGTCGTTATGAGAAAAGTTAAGCTCTATTACTGTTCCTGCCAAGACTTCTTTTCCTTCTTCTATACTTTGCGAAGAAACGATTATTTCAGAATCATTTATTTCTGTTCCTATCAATTTTACATTTAAACCTGCACCGGAAGCGGTTTTAGTTGCATCTGAAATCGAAAGGCCTATAAATTTGGGAACTTTTACATTTGCTTCTTGATTTGAATCAGTATGAAAAATAATAGTTCCTCCTTTTGGTATATGGCTTGATGCTTCAGGAATTTGAGATAAAACTTTTTCTCCATTTCCTACAACCATAACATTCAAAGAAAGTGAAGATGCCGCATTTTTTGCTTCTCCGATATTTTTTCCTACCAAATCGGGAACAACAGTATCGATTTTTTCAAGTTCTTCTTCAGAGTAAGATTTTTCAATCCCCATGTACGGTAAAATATCTTTCATTGCGGCTCCGAAAGCAGGTGCTGCCACTGCACTTCCGTAGTAGTAATCTCCTTTAGGAGTGTCAAAAAATACAAGCATTGCTATTTTGGGATTATCTGCAGGGGCAAAGCCGCAGAAAGAAGAAATATAGTCTTTTTCTCCGGGAGCGGATAGACCGATTTTTTCTGACGTTCCTGTTTTTCCTGCTACTCGATATCCGGGTATATAAGCATTTTTGGCTGCGCCGTGAGTTGCATTTTCATACAGCATTGAAGAAACTTTTTTAGAAGTTGATTCTGAAATAGCTCTTCTTTTTATTGCAGGTTCTATTTTTTTTATTACGTTTCCGTTTTCATCAAGTATTTCTTTAACCACATGAGGCTGAACTATATTTCCTCCATTTGCGATTGCTGCCGCAGCTGTTATCATTTGGATAGGTGTTATTCCGAAATTTTGACCTATAGATGCAACACAAAGGTCAATTAAAGCCATGCTTCCGTCTGCACTGAAAAATAAATCTGTGGATTCTCCGGGGAGGTCTATGTTTGTTTTGCTGTGAAATCCGAAAGATTTATAAAAATTAAAAAAGTTTTCTGTTCCTATTCTTTGACCAAGAGTTATGAATGCAGGGTTGCATGAATGACAAAGTGCTTGCACAAAGTTTTGACTTCCATGACCGCTGTGTTTATGACACTTTATAGGTTTTGCTCCTTCATATGGTTTTATTGCACCGTTACAGTTAAATGTTGAATTATCATCTACAACTCCGAGTTCAAGACCCATAGAAGCCACTACCATTTTAAACACAGATCCCGGATAATATGTATCGCTGACTGCTTTATTCCTCCATTGATGACTAAGAGCTTCATTTTTTGCTTTTACCTTTTCTTCTTCCGGTAAAGCATCTATGGCAGCTTGCTTTTCAGGATCTGCTATTTTGAACGGCTCGTTTGGATCAAAATCTCCTTTAACAGCCATACCTAAAATCTCTCCGTTTGTTACATCCATCGCAATAGCGGTTGCTCTGTTTTTGACTTTATGCATTTTTATTCCGTCTTCAAGAGCTTTTTCCATGAACCTTTGAATATTTTGATCTATACAAAGCTTTACACTATGACCCGGTACCGGATTTACAAGTTGTTCATATTCAAAAGGCATCTCTTTTCCGACTGCGTTTTTCGCGGTTAAGATTCTACCAGGCTCTCCTCTTAAAGTTTTTTCATAAAAGGCTTCTATTCCTGCAAGCCCTTGACTGTCAGCTCCGGTAAATCCTAAAACCGGTGCTGCAAAATCCTTCAACGGATAATATCTTTTATAGTCTTCAATTAATCGTATTCCTGTGGTAATTTTATTTTTTGTTTTAAATTCAATTATTTTGTCTTTTACATCGCTTTCTACTTTTCTTTTTGCAATAGTATAGCATGATCTTTTTTTAGAAAGTTCCTGCAATTTTTCTTTATCCATACCGAGTATTTCACTCATTCCACTGCAGATTAACTCTCTTTTTTCGTCACTATCTATGTTTGTAGGCTCTAAAGCAACTGTCCAAACACTTGCACTTTGGGCAAGAGGGACCATATTTCTGTCGAATATACTACCTCTTTTGGAGTTTAATTTAGTATCTGTGAGTTGTTGATTAGAAGCCATTTTTTGAAGATATTCACCTTGAAATATCTGCAAGTTTATCAATCTTAAAATGAGTAATGGGAATCCGAGAAATACAATCATAAATAAAACTATCATTGATCTTCTCTGCATTCTTACTGATGTACCTTTTGCCAAATTTTACACCTCGCCAAAATTTTAGATTATCTGTTTTTTTGTAAAGCCAGTAAAACTTATTATAATAATTATTTTTAGATTAAACAAGTTATGACATGAAAAGAATTTCATAAATTTTAATTTTATAATCTTAAACCATTTTAAGAATAAAAATTTTATTTTTGGATTATTGAAGTTATATACCTCAATATAATTAGAAAATATACCATATATTATATTTAAAAATTAACAAATAAAATAATTAATTATATATTTTGTTCTAAAATACTTCAAAATAAAATATTTTAGGTTAATAATGTATTTATTTAAAACTTATTTAAAAACATAATTACCCAGAGCATTTTTAATATTATTTGATGTTCAAAATAATTATAATGACAGATTTAATTATAAAATATTAAATTTGATGGCAAGAAATATGGTAAAAAACAGTTGATTTTTTAAAAAATTATTTATTGTAGACAAACATTTGGAAAATAATATATTTCTTTAAACTTTTTTAATTTAACTATTTACAAAGTAATTTCCTTGTGATACTATCGGTCTGTGAAACTTTAACAATAAGTTTTAAATAAATATTTAGGGGGTTTAAGGCAACAAAGGAAAAATTTTATAAATTTAATTGTAAGTGTGTTGCCGAAGATAATATGGTCAGAAATTCTAAAAATAAAATAGCTGCTTTATTATTATGCAGTGCTACATTTTTGAGTTCGACTTGTTTTACTCCAAATGTTAGTGCGTCTGTCAATGTACCGCTCATCGGTCTGATTTATACTGCAAGTGACGTTGCAAAAATAAAAAAAGAATTTGACTTGAGAATTAAAAAATGCAGAAAGAAGATTGACGAAGGCAGAAAAATTGATTCTAAGGACAGGCAACTTTCGAAATTTGAAGATAAGGTTGACAATCTTGAGTTAACAGTTCAGTCGAAAGTAAATGGGTCATTTTTTTCAAACGGAAAGTTTCATGCTTATGAAGATGATATGAAACTTGTTGAAAAATTAGATAAAAAGATAGACAGGTACATTAAAGAATTGCAAGAAAAAACTAACCCAAAAGGTTCACAGGAAATTGAAGCGGAACAGAATAAAGAATTTTTGGAATATAAAGAAAGTCTTATAAAATCAGTTGACGGAAAAATGGAACAATTAGAGTCTTATTTAAAAGACTTAGGTGAAGAATCTCAAATTTTTGAAGGAGAAGTAACTACTGTTAAAAACAAAGCATTGGGAATTAAAAACAGTATTTGTAATGTGATTTTTCCTGCTAAATTAAGAAGTGAAGATTTTAGCATACTTTCATCAAACATCGAGGGTGTTTTTAATGATATTAGGGAAGAAATAGTTCACTTTGAAGCTCAAATTACTGAATTGATTAATGCTATAATTCAAACAAAGAAAGATATTCAACAAAAATACATAGATGATGCTAAAGAAGAGTTTAAAAATTGGCTCGAGGAAAAGAAAAAAAGTATTTCAGAACAATTTGCTATGTGTGATTTGGACGGAAATAATGAAGCAAAAGAAAAAGTTGATTCTATAAAGAACGAACTATTTAAAGAGATGGAGCCTCTTAGAGAAAAGATTAACCAAATAACTAGAATTGAGCAAGTCGGACGTTTTCAAACAACAAAACGTTTATTTGAAAAAAAATGCGAAAGAAATATCTCAATAAAAAATAAGATTGTTAGTGAACACAAGAAAAAAATAGAAGATGAACGTAAATTAGTAGATATGCATGATTTCGATAAGCAATGTGATATGTTAAGAGAAGGAAAGCTTTCAATTGATGAGGTTATTGGTGGATATGACAATATAAAGAGCGATATTCACAATCTATTGGAACAACATCGAAAAGCAGTCAGAATGGGAAATAAAATAAAACCTTCAAAAGGAATAATTTTGTACGGTAAACCCGGAACAGGGAAAACTACAATGGTTAAGGCTATGGCTGCTGCTGAAAAATGTGATATAGTTGTTCTTAAAAAGCACACTGAAAATGGAAATGACAATATGGTTTCGGAAATCAAGAGCAAATTTAAATATGCAAAAGATTTGGCAGTAAACAGACGTAATGAAGTTGATGAAAACGGAAATAAGTTCAAAAAAGATGCAATAGTAGTTCTTTTAATTGATGAAATAGATGCTTTAGGAGGACACAGACAGGATTCTCCGTCAGGCGATCCTGCTACAACTAAAGAAACAGTAACCCTTTTAAGTGAACTGGATGAATTAAAACCGTCAGATGGTGTTGTAATTCTTGCAACTACAAATTTACCTTTGGCAGTTGATCTTGCAGTGAAACGTTCAGAAAGACTTGAGCAATCTGTTGAGGTTGCTATTCCTTCGGAATCGGATTTAAAGAAAATATTGATGGCTAATTTGAAAGGTTATAGATTTGAAGAAGGACAAACAATAGAATCAATGGCAAGCTCTTTGGCTGCTAAATTCCGAGGTAAAACAGGAGCAGACATTACAAGAGCAGTTGAGTTGGCTGTTCAACAAAGAATGACTGATAGTGGAGCTTCATTTTTATCCGACATAGTTCTTTATAAGAGAGATATAGAAAAAATTATAAAATATTATTAATATTCCACCATACTTATAATTTAAGTACTAATAAAAGCTTGTGTCTTTGTGATACAAGCTTTTGATATATTTTCGAGAGAAAAATTTTTACAAACAAGTGGTATTTCATCGATTGAATTAAAGAATGAATAATAGTATTAAAATAAGTAATTCAAAGTAAAGACTTGTGTTTTCAAGATATCTCTTGACAAATTAATTCAATATGTGTTAGAATAATGCAGTGTGTCGAGATTTTAAATTAAACTCGATTCACTAATATTTTTTAACTTTAATGAGGAGGTGTGATATGCCAACATTTAATCAGTTAGTCCGTAAAGGAAGAAAAAGCCAAGAAAGAAAAGCAAAGGCTCCTGCACTTTTAAAGGGATGGAACTCTAAGAAAAGAGAGTCTATAGACCAGAACTCTCCGCAAAAGAGAGGGGTTTGTACAGCTGTTAAAACAGCAACTCCTAAGAAACCTAACTCAGCACTTAGAAAAATTGCAAGGGTTCGTCTTTCAAACGGTTTAGAAGTAACTTCTTATATTCCGGGAATAGGACATAATCTTCAAGAGCACAGTGTTGTTCTTATAAGAGGTGGACGTGTTAAGGACTTACCTGGTGTGCGTTACCACATTATAAGAGGTACACTCGATGCTCAAGGTGTTGCAAAACGTATGCAGGCTCGTTCTAAATACGGTGCAAAACGTCCAAAAGCCGGAGCAGCTAAGAAATAGTATTAATCAAGAAAGTAAATAAATCTTTTTAGTTACGCAAATGCAAGAGTGTTTTGTATATTACTTTAAGAAATTTCTCTTGTGTTGGCAAACGGAAGCTGAATTACTTTCGAGTACCTATGATATCATCTACTATGAGGGAGGGAAGAAACATGCCAAGAAGAGGTAAAATTACAAGACGTGATGTTTTACAAGATCCTATTTATAATTCAAAATTGGTTACTCGTTTAATCAATAACATCATGCTCGACGGAAAAAGAGGAGTAGCCCAAAAAGTGGTATACAAAGCATTTGATATAGTGCGTGAACAAACAGGAAGAGAGCCTTTAGAGGTTTTTGAAGAGGCTATGGAAAACATAATGCCTACACTCGAAGTTAAAGCACGCCGTGTTGGAGGTGCTACCTATCAGGTTCCGATCGAAGTAAGAGCAGACAGAAGACAAACACTTGGTCTTAGATGGCTCACAAAATATTCAAGACTTCGTTCAGAAAAAACCATGATAAAAAGACTTTCCGGAGAAATTCTCGATGCTATTAAGAGCACAGGCGGAGCCGTTAAGAAACGTGAAGATACACACAAAATGGCAGAAGCCAACAAAGCATTTGCACATTATCGTTGGTAAAATTTGTGCCTAAATTTTCCTTAATTTAGGTATAAAACATTTATTTATGCTTAAAATAAAACTAAATTTTTTGAAAAGGAGGATATTATGTCAAGAAAAGTGTCTCTGGAGATGACCAGAAACATAGGAATCATGGCTCACATTGATGCTGGTAAAACAACAACTACAGAACGTATTTTGTTTTATACCGGTATAAATCATAAAATTGGTGAAACTCATGACGGTGCAGCAACAATGGACTGGATGGTCCAAGAGCAAGAACGTGGTATTACAATCACTTCTGCTGCTACAACATGTTTCTGGAAAAATCACAGAATAAATATTATTGATACCCCGGGTCACGTTGATTTTACAGTCGAAGTTGAACGTTCACTTCGTGTACTTGACGGTTCTGTCACTGTTCTTTGTGCAAAAGGCGGAGTTGAACCTCAGTCTGAAACTGTTTGGCGTCAGGCTGATAAGTACAGTGTTCCTCGCATGGCTTATGTTAACAAAATGGACATCATGGGTGCAGATTTTTATAATGTTGTAAAAATGATGAAAGAACGTTTGAAATGTAATGCCGTTCCGATTCAGCTTCCGATAGGAGCAGAAGATACCTTTAAAGGTATTGTCGACCTTATTGAAATGAAAGCAGATGTCTATTATGATGATCTCGGAAAAGACGTAAGAGTTGAAGAAATTCCTGAAGATATGAAGGAACTTGCTGAAAAATATCGTGCAGAAATGATAGAATGCATAGCAGATCAAGATGAATCCATTATGGAAAAATATCTTGAAGGCGAAGAAATCAGTGTAGAAGAAATTAAAGCTTGCTTAAGAAAAGCAACTATTGCGAATACTGCAGTGCCTGTAACTTGTGGTACTTCATATAAAAACAAGGGTGTGCAAAAACTTCTTGATGCTATAGTTGACTTTATGCCTTCACCTACTGATGTTCCTCCGGTTAAAGGATTCGATCCTGAAACTGAAGAAGAAGTTGAAAGACATTCATCTGATGAAGAGCCTTTTGCAGCGCTTGCATTTAAAATCGCTGTTGACCCATTTGTTGGAAAACTTTGTTTCTTTAGAGTTTACTCCGGTACTGTGTCTGCAGGATCTACTGTGTACAACTCAACAAAAGATAACAATGAACGTATGGGAAGAATTCTTCAAATGCATTCAAATCATAGACAAGATATAGAAAAAGTTTATGCAGGTGACATTGCAGCTGCAGTTGGACTTAAAAATACAACAACCGGTGATACTCTTTGTGATGAAAAACATCCTGTAATTCTTGAATCTATGGAATTTCCGGAGCCTGTTATTCGTGTTGCTATTGAGCCTAAAACAAAAGCAGGACAAGAAAAAATGGGTCTGGGACTTGCTAAACTTGCAGAAGAAGATCCAACATTTAAAGCTTACACAGATGAAGAAACAGGTCAAACTATTATCGCCGGAATGGGCGAGCTTCACCTTGAAATTATCGTTGACAGACTTCTTCGTGAATTTAAAGTTGAAGCAAACGTTGGTAAACCTCAAGTTTCATATAAAGAGACCATTCGTAAGAGTGCAGACGTTGAAGAAAAATATGCCATACAGTCAGGTGGCCGTGGTCAATATGGTCATGTTAAGATTAAAGTTGATCCAAATCCGGGAAAAGGTTACGAATTCGTCAATGAAATCGTCGGAGGAGCTATCCCGAAAGAATATATTCCTGCCGTTGATAACGGTATTAAAGGTGCTATGCTTTCAGGAGTTCTTGCAGGATATAATGTTGTCGATGTAAAAGTAACTCTTTATGATGGATCTTATCATGAAGTTGACTCATCTGAAATGGCATTTAAAATTGCCGGTTCTATGGCATTTAAATCAGCAATGAGAAAAGCTGACCCGGTTCTTCTCGAGCCAATTATGAAAGTCACAGTAACTGTTCCTGAAGAGTACATGGGAGATGTTATAGGAGATATTAACTCTCGTCGTGGTATGATTCAAGGTATGGAAGCTGTTTCCGGAGCTCAAAGAATCAATGCTCAGGTCCCGCTTTCTGAAATGTTTGGATATGCTACAGATATGCGTTCTAAAACTCAGGGAAGAGGACAATATACAATGGAGCCAAGTCATTATGCTGAAGTTCCGAAATCTGTTTCTGAGCAAATTATTGCATCTCGTAGCAAGAAAGACTAGTTTTAGTTAAGTTACCGTCGTAGTAATTTTAAAACATGAATTTTTTGCTTAATCATTTAAAATTTAATTGACTTTTTAGATTTTAAATGTTACACTTGAGCATGTAATTTAGATTATTTAATTTTTAAGGGAGGAAAATATAATGGCAAAAGCAAAATTTGAAAGAAGTAAGCCACATGTAAACATTGGTACTATCGGTCACGTTGACCACGGTAAAACAACCCTTACAGCTGCAATTACTAAAGTTCTTAACCTTAAAGGAGATTCTGAATTTGTTGATTACTCAAATATCGACAAAGCTCCTGAAGAAAGAGAACGTGGTATTACAATTAATACTTCACATGTTGAATATCAAACAGCATCTCGCCACTATGCACACGTTGACTGCCCAGGCCATGCTGACTATGTTAAAAACATGATTACCGGTGCAGCTCAAATGGACGGTGCAATCCTTGTTGTTTCAGCTGCTGACGGTCCTATGCCTCAGACTCGTGAACACATCTTACTTGCACGTCAGGTTGGTGTTCCTAAAATTGTTGTTTTCATGAACAAAGTTGACCAAGTAGACGATCCTGAACTTTTAGATCTCGTAGAAATGGAAATTCGTGAACTTCTTAATGAATACGAATTCCCGGGTGACGATACCCCAATTATTCGTGGATCGGCTCTTCAAGTTCTTGAAAGTACTTCAAAAGATCCTGCAGCTCCAGAATACAAATGCATTATTGAATTAATGGAAGCTGTTGATAACTTCATTCCTACACCTGAAAGAAAAGCAGATCAACCATTCCTTATGCCTGTTGAAGATGTTTTCACAATTACAGGTCGTGGAACAGTTGCTACAGGTAGAGTTGAACGTGGACAACTCAAAATGGGTGAAGAAGTAGAATTAGTGGGTCTTACAGAAGAAAAGAAAAAAGTTGTTGTTACAGGTATCGAAATGTTCAGAAAACTTCTCGATTATGCTGAAGCAGGCGACAACGTAGGTGTTCTTTTACGTGGTATTCAAAGAGATGAAATTCAACGTGGTCAAGTTCTTGCTAAACCAGGAACAATTCATCCTCATACCAAATTCAAAGGTCAAGTTTATGTATTGACCAAAGATGAAGGCGGACGTCATACTCCATTCTTTAACAATTATCGTCCTCAGTTCTATTTCAGAACAACAGACGTAACAGGTGTTATCAAACTTCCGGAAGGTACAGAAATGTGCATGCCTGGCGATAACGTTGTAATGGAAGTTGAACTAATTACTCCTATCGCAATTGAAGAAGGACTCCGTTTTGCTATTCGTGAAGGCGGCAGAACAGTTGGTTCAGGTGTTGTAACAGAAATTATCGAATAGTTTTAAAGTAGGAAAGACTACTCCAAAAGGAGTAGTCTTTCTTATTTGTATTATAATGACTATATGTCTTTATTATATTTTCTATTTATTTTACAAATTTTCGAATAACATTTTAAACAAGCATGATTTAAAGAATCTGTTGTTATAACACGACAATTTTTTCTATCACAGAAGTCACAATCATCTTTGGTGGTATAGGTGTATCCTCCTGAAACATTTTGTGTATCCTTTTCATTTAATTCTTTTTTTAAGTTTTCGTTTTCTTCCATTTTAGTATGCGAGTTCGTCGTCAATCAGACTATGAGGGTAACCTTCAAACCATTCATCATCTGTTTTGTGAAGTTTCTCATAACAACGTATGCAAGCATGTTTTCCTTTGGGTGTTGAAAACGCACCTCGGTCTTTTATTTTTCTATTGCAATAATCGCAATATAAATTATATCTCTTTCCATCTTCGTTTATAAATACCCCATTATCGTTGTTTCTAGTGAATCCTCCGGAAACTTTATCCATTTCTTCCTCATTTAATTCTTTTTTTAAGTTTTCGTTTTCTATCATTTTATTTTCCTCCTTATTTATGCGAATTCGTTGTTAGAAAGGTCAGAAAGGTCAGCTTTGAAATCATTAGGATTCATTTTATTAAGTTTCTCATAGCAATATATACATGCAGTTCGTCTTCCGGGTACTAAAAACGCACCTCGGCCTTCTATTTCTCTACCGCAAAAATCGCAGTATGATTTATATTTATTTCCACTTTCCTTATCTATAAATATTCCATCCTCTCGGTTTCGAATGAATCCTCCGGAAATTTTTTCTGACTGTTGTTCATTTAATTTTTCTCTTGAATTTTTGTTTTTTTCCATTTTTTATACCTCCTAAAATTAAATTCACTACTATATTATACATATTAAATAAAATATGTCAATATAAATTAATAAAAATATATATTTTTAATTATACCTCACAGTAGGGCATATTTATTTATGCTCTTGTTGACGATTGCTCCTTTTTGAGTTAGAATTAATAGATAATAAGAAGTAGAAATTTTAAAATGGAGGTTACTTAAAGATGATAAAAAAATTATTTACATCGGAATCTGTTACCTGTGGTCACCCGGATAAACTTTGTGATTTAATATCCGACAGTATTCTTGATGCTATTTTAAAAAAAGATCCGAATGCTCATGTTGCTTGTGAAGTAACCGCAGCCATGGGGCTTATACATGTTATGGGAGAAATTACAACCAATTGTTACGTTGATATAGAAAAAGAAGTTAGAAATGCTGTTAAAAGTGTAGGATATAATAGTTCTGATGCAGGATTTGACGGAAATACTTGCGGAGTTATAATTTCAATAAATTCTCAATCTCCTGACATTGCAATGGGTGTTTGCAATTCTATTGAAAGCAAAAACGGAGATGAAAGCCCTGAGAGTTTAATCGGAGCAGGAGACCAAGGAATGATGTTCGGATTTGCTTGTAAAGAAACTCCTGAATTTATGCCGCTTCCTATTTCTCTTGCACATAAACTTGCTAAAAGACTTGAGGAAGTAAGAAGAGAAAATATTATAGATTATTTAAGACCTGATGGCAAAACTCAGGTTACAGTTGAGTATGATGATGGATTACCGGTACGTATTGACACAGTGGTTGTTTCATCTCAGCATAAAAATGATGTTGATTTGGAAACAATAAAATCCGACATAACCGAGAAAGTTATTCTTAAAACTATACCTTCAAATTTAATTGATGAAAAAACAAAAATTTTTGTAAATCCAACCGGAAGATTTGTTGTTGGCGGCCCTGCAGGAGACAGCGGACTCACAGGAAGAAAAATTATAGTTGATACATATGGTGGTTATGCACGTCATGGAGGTGGAGCTTTTTCTGGTAAAGATCCAACTAAAGTGGATAGGTCAGGTGCATATGCTGCGAGATATGTTGCTAAAAATATAGTCGCAGCAGGAATAGCTGATAAATGTGAAGTTCAAATAGCATATGCTATTGGTGTTTCTAAGCCTGTTTCGGTCATGGTTGACACTTTTGGAACATCTTCTTTTTCCGATGAATATTTATCAGAAGTACTATCAGAAGTATTTGATTTAAGACCATCATCGATTATCAAGAATTTTAATCTTAATTTACCGATATATTCAAAGCTTTCTTCATATGGTCATATGGGTAGAGAGGATTTGGATGTTGCTTGGGAAAAGCTTGATAAGGTGGAAGATCTTAAAGAAGTAATTTCAAAAAATTAAAATAATAGTATTTTTTTAAAATATACGTAAATTAGGAGGTAAAATGAAAGATTTAGATTCAAAACTCGAATTACTTTCAAACGAGTTAGAAAAAGTTAAAAATTCAAAAGATTTAGAAGCTATAAAAGATTCATATTTAAAAAAATATGTTAAATCACTTTATTCTCAGTTAAAAGAAATTTCCGATGCAGAAGAAAAAAAGTCTTTAGGAAAGAAAATTAATGATTTCAAAAAAAATGCAGAATCAAAAATTTCGGATGCACAGGCTAAATTCCAAATTGGTGAAAATTTTTCTTCATATGATGTTACTATTCACAAAAACACAATCAATTTAGCCTCTGAACATCCTTTAATGAAGTTTTATAAAAAAATAGAAGAAATATTGGTTTCGATGGGATTTTCTGTTGTTCAAGGACCTGAAATAGAACTGGATAAATATAATTTTGAGATGCTTAATATGCCTCCTCACCATCCGGCAAGAGATATGCAAGATACTTTCTATATTAATGTACCGAATATTTTACTCAGATCTCACACTTCTTCTGTTCAAATCAGAACTATGCTAAAAGATAACCCCCCTATACAAGTAATATCTCCCGGTACGGTCTACAGAGTTGATGATATAGATCCTCAGCATACACCTATGTTTTATCAGGTTGAAGGTCTTATGGTAGCTGAAAAAATTTCATTCTCTAATTTGAAAGCTGTTTTAATAAATTTAATGAAAGAGGTTTTCGGTGAAAGTATTCAGGTTAGATTCAGACCAAGTTATTATCCTTATACTCAACCGAGTGCAGCAGTAGATATATCTTGCCCCTCTTGCGGGAAAAAAGGATGTCGCGTTTGCAAAAATTCCGGATGGATTACTGTTCTTGGCTCAGGAATGGTCCACCCAAATGTTTTGGAAGGTGTTGGATATGATTCTTCAAAATATACAGGATTTGCTTTTGGTCTAGGTCTTAACAGATTAGCACTTATATATTATAGTCTTACCGAAATTCGTAAATTTTATGAAAATGACATCAGTTTATGGCGTCAGCTTTAAGAAAGGAGGAGTATATTAATGTTTAAATTTTCACTTAATTGGCTTAAAGATTATTGCGGTAAAGATATTAGCAAAGAACAAATCTTAAATATTTTGAAACTTCAAGGATTTGAATTTCAAGGAGAAGAAAAAGTAGGAGACGATACAGTTACAGAAATCGAGGTTAAAGCAGATCGCCCGGATATGCTTTGTCATATGGGAATTGCACGTGAAATAAGTGCATACAAAAATGAAGTATTACCCTCTGTTGAAAAATCCAACTTTAAAATTGACAATAGTAAATACGATATAAATATTGAAAACAGCGATATTTGCCAAAGATTTACAGCTATAAAAATTAAAAATGTTAATAATAATGTTGAAACTCCTTCGTATATAGAATCTCGTTTAAAAGCTTTGGGGATAAACACTTTAAACCCGGTTGTAAATATACTTAATTATGTTATGCTTGATTTGAATCAACCTCTGCATTGCTATGATTTAGATAATGTCAAAGGGGAAAAATTAAGTGTATCGAAGTCTGAAAGAGATTTTGAAATGGAAACTTTAACCGGAAATGCAGAAATTAAAAAAGGTGATATAATTATTTCTGATGATGAAAAAGCAGTTTGCGTTGCGGGAATAATTGGTTTGAGTTCTGCTTGTGTTTCTTCAGAGACTAAAAATGTTTTAATTGAAGCAGCGGTTTTTGATTCTGTAAGTGTCAGACTTTCTTCAAGAAGACTTAGAATTTCAACTCCTTCGTCTTTTAGATTCGAAAGAGGAGTCGACATTGAAAACACAATTAACGTTTTAAATCATTGTGCCAAAATGATAACTGAAATTTGCGGAGGAGAAATTTGTTCGGAAGCTTTCGATTATTATCCTAATCCAAAAGAGCTTAATAAGATAAACTTAAACTTAGAAAAAGCAAATTCAGTTTTAGGAACTAATCTTGAAATGGAAGCAGTTTTAAAATACCTTGAAAAATATGGATTTGAATGTAATATTCTAAACAAAGAGAATATAGAAGTAACTATTCCGAGTTATAGAATTACAACATGTAAAGAAATTGATTTAATCAGTGAACTTTCCAGAATTTGTGGTTATGAAAATATTCCAATTGTTATGCCTACAATTCAGATAACCCGCAAAAAAAATGAAATTTGGAATAAAATAAGCAAATTAAGGAATCTTCTTTTAAATCTTGGATTTTCAGAAACCATAAATTACTCTTTTATTCCTGAAAATACTATTAGCGAGCTTGGGATAAGAAATCAAGATTTAATAAATTCAAGTGTTATGATTCAAAATCCCATTTCAAAAGCTTATAGTCTTATGCGTCCAACCCTTGTTTATTCGCTTGCAAACTGCCTTAGCTACAATTACTCTATAAGAAATACTGATTTAGCTATTTTTGAAATTGGAAGGACTTATTTCAAAGACAGTACTACTGATACGGGATACAAAGAAATAGATAATTGCGGATTCATAATGTCTGGGATAAAAATTCCTAAAGGTTGGGGTCAATCCAAGGATATAAAATATGATTACTATGATCTTATTTCATATTTAGATACTCTCATGAATTCTTTGGGACAAAAATATGAATTAAAAGAAGTAAAATACGATTTTGCCGTCGATAAAACAGCATTTGAGATAATGGTTAATGGTAAAAGAATTGGATTTGTTGCCCAACTCAACAAAAAAAGATTTAGTTTAATAAAAAATATTAAATTAATTAAAGATGATATCTTTTATTGTGAATTCAGTATAGCAGGCTTAGAACTAAAAGATAAAAAACTTAAATTTGAATCTAAATTTCCTCCTGTTAAAAGACTTTATAACTTTGTTCACAATAAAAATGTTTCTTCTAAACAAATTTCAGAAAATATTAAAAATACATCTGAAATAATAAGAGAAGTAGAAGTTAAAGATGTTTATATAGATAAAAATATGCCTGAAAATGTTCATGCTGTTCTTTATGAGGTAAATTATTGCGATAAAAATACCACCTTAACTTCCGAAGAAGTTGAAGCGGTAGAAGAAAAGTTTATAAAATCACTTGAAGAAAAGTTTGGTGCAATAATAAAAAAATAAAGTAAATTAAAAGTAATTTATCTCTTGTTTTGTTAGATTTCTCCATTTACCTGGTGAGAGCATACCAAGCTTTAGTTGACCTATGGAAATTCTTTTAAGTCTTGCAACTTCTAAACCGACTTTTTCGCACATTTTGCGGATTTGTCGGTTTTTTCCTTCTTTAATCGAAATTTTAAGCACTGTTCTTTCCGGACTTTTAGATAAAACTTCAATTATTGCAGGTTGAATCTCTTCACCATCTAGATCTGTTTGAGATGATAAATTTATCAACTGATCTTCTGTTATATTTGATTTTATAGTTACACGATAAGATTTTCTTATATTTTTTGAAGGATGAATAACTTTATTTGCAAAATCTCCATCGTTAGTCATTAAAAGTAAACCTTCGGAATTTTTATCGAGTCTTCCTACTGGAAAGATTCTTTCCGGAATGTCTTTAACGAGTTCTAGGATACATTTTCTGCCATGTTCATCACTTAAAGTAGTTATAAACCCACGGGGTTTATAAATCATAATATAGATTTTATTTGTGTTTTTAAGCTCTATTTTTTTTCCTTCAAATATTATTGTGTCCGATGAAGGTGAAACTCGAGTACCTAAACTTGCAACTTTTCCATTTACTCTTACTTTTCCTTGGGATATTAATTCTTCACATTTTCTTCTTGAATTAATACCTGCATTTGCCATGAATTTTTGAAGAACTATTTTATCCATTATTTTTTACTTCTCTCTTTCTATTGTTTTTTGAAAAAATTTTTAAAAAATTCAACTATACTGCCTATTATTCCTTTTTTTTCAATCTTTTTTTCACTAACTGTCTCAGATGCTACTATGTCGTTTTCTCCTATAGATTTACCTTCTAAATAATAAATTATTTTTCCTACTACTTGACCTTTTTCAATCGGTGCATCATGAGACTGAGGAATATCTACTTTTCTTTCAATAAGATTCTCTTTTTCTGAATTTAAACTAATTGAAAAGTCTTTTAAAGCTTCTACAGAGACATCTTCTTTCTCGCCATTTGTAATTTTAATAAGTGATTTAAAATTTTTATCGTTAAAAGTTTTTATTTTTGTATTTTGAAATCCATAATTATAAAGAGAAATGTGATCATCCCAGTCGTTTGGGGCATTAAGAGTAACGCAAACAAGTTTAATTCCGTCTTTTTGAGCACATGAAACAAGACATCTTCCTGCAAGTTTTGTGAATCCGGTTTTTATTCCGATACAGTTTGGATAAAGTCGTAAAAGTTTATTGTGATTTTTAAAATTTACTGTTTTTGAAGGGTTTATAAATTTTACAGGCATACTTTTTTGAGATACTATTTTTGCAAAAGATTCATTTTCCATAGCATAAGCACCTAACAAAGCCATATCTCTTGCGGTAGAATGATGATTGTCTTTATCAAGTCCTGAAGGAGTTGAAAATTTTGTGTCTTTCATTCCTAGAAGTTTAGCTTTTTCATTCATTAGATTTACAAATTGTTTTGTATCACCCGAAATTGCTATTGATGCAGCGTTTGCAGCATCGTTTCCGGAACATAAAAGCATACCTTTTGCAAGAGATTCTAAACTAACAATGTCTCCTGCTTGAAGACCCATTGAAGTACCTTCTACCCTAATCATTTCGGGAGTAATTTCTATTTCTTTATTTCCGTGAGCACTACATTCTTCAAGTGCTAATATAGAAGTCATGATTTTTGTTGTACTTGCCATTGGAAGAGGCTCGTTTTCGTTTTTGCTCCATACTTGGCACCCTGAGTCAGCACAAACTAAAATTGCCGATTTTGCTGAAACATCAATCGATTTTACATCTGATTTTAATATAAAAATAAAAATAATAGAGATAAGTAAACTTTTATAAATTTTTTTAAAATTAATGATCTTCCTCATAGGTTGTGTCCGCTTGCTCCTTTTTCTTTAAAATTTTATTTCTATAAACTATATGCGGTACTTTATTGAAAAAGGATAAAATTATAAAGTTAATTTTTACTATACTGAATGAATTTTTATTTTTCTGTCAATAATGATATGGAAAGCATTGGAAGCGGGGGATAAAATAATCATGCAATATAGTAAAGTCAAGCTTTGCGGAGTAAATACTTCTGATTTAAAACTTTTGCCGGAAAAAGAAAAAATTGAACTTCTGAAAAAAGTTAAAACCGGAGACAAATACGCACGAGAAAAACTTATAAATGGCAATCTAAGACTTGTTTTAAGTATAGTACACAGATTTACCGGTCGAGGGGAAGCTCTTGAAGATTTATTCCAAATCGGATGTATAGGATTAATAAAATCAATTGATCATTTTGATGTAAATCAAAATGTTAGATTTTCAACATATGCAGTACCAATGGTAATAGGGGAAATAAGAAGATATTTAAGAGACAATAACTCCGTACGGGTTAGTCGTTCTATGCGTGATACTGCATATAAAGCCATGAAAATTAAAGAAAGACTTACACATGATAAAAACAGAGAACCTACAATAGAAGAAATAGCGGTTGAAATGGGTGTATCCAAAGAATCTATTGTTCTTTCACTTGAATCTATAGTTGAGCCCATTTCTCTTGATGAACCGATTTTTTCAGATAACAACGGAGACACTGTTTATGTTATGGATCAAATAGGAGACAATAACGATGATATAAATTGGATAGATGAAATATCTATAAAACAAGCTCTAAATGATTTAAACGACAGAGAAAAAAGCATACTTACACTAAGATTTTTAGAGGGAAAAACTCAAATTGAAGTTGCCAATAAAATAGGAATCAGTCAAGCACAGGTTTCAAGACTTGAAAAAAATGCAATATCTAAAATTAAAGAATAAATGATTTTAAACATTACCGCTTAAAACATTGTACGCAATGGAACATTCTATTTTTTTCTTTTGAAGTTCGCACGTAATACTGAACGGAGATTTTAAATTTCCGTTGAATTGATAATTTTTAGAGCTGCAACCTCCACAGCAATAAAATTTAGCCCAGCAGTTTTTACATTTTTCTTTGTGATAAACAGTTAAATTAAGGAATTCATTTTTAAGCTCATTATTAAAGTAATTCTTATTTACATTTCCCATTAAAAAGTTATTTTCACCTATTAATTGGTGACAAGGATATATATCTCCGCTTGGAGTAACCGCTATATAATCGTTTCCGAAACCGCATCCTTTCAATCTTTTTGAAATGCAAGGGCCGTTATTTATACTGATATTAAAATTAAAGAAATTTATGTCGCTGCCACTTTTTTTCATTTCTATAAGTTTTTTGCAAAGAAGTTCGTGTTCTTTGAGTACTTTGGGTAAATCGTTTTCATCTATTGCAAATCCAAATTCTTCTTTTGAAAGTGCGGGTTCCATGGAAATTTGACTAAATCCTAAATTATAAATATGAAAGACATCCTTAGAAAAATCTAGATTTTTCTTTGTGTATGTTCCTCTTACGTAGTATTGTTTTTCACCTCTTAGTGAAACTAGTTTTTTAAATTTTGGAATAATCAAATCGTATGATCCTGTACCGACCTTTGTTAATCTGAAAAGGTCGTTTATTTCTTTTCTCCCGTCTAAAGAAAGAACAACATCATACATTTCTTTATTTATAAAATCTATTTTTTCATCATCAAGAAGTATACCGTTGGTTGTTATTGTGAATCTGAAATTTTTTCCGTGAATTTTTTCCATACTTCTGGCATATTTTACTGTTTCTTTTACTACTTCAAAATTCATTAAAGGCTCACCGCCAAAGAAATCCATTTCAAGATTTTTTATATTCCCTGAATTGGCAATTAAAAAGTCTACTGTGTTTTTTGCGGTTTCGAGGCTCATTAATTCTCTTTTACATTTGAAATCTCCTTTTGATGCAAAGCAATAACTGCATTTTAGATTGCAATCATGAGCAACATTTAAACACACTGCTTTTATAGGAGATAAAATTGTTTTTTCAGAAACAATTTTTTCATAGATGTCTTTAGAAAAAAGTTTTTCATCTTTATAAAGAGAAAAAGCTTCTTGATATGCTTCCTCTATTTCGGATAAAGGATATTTATTTTCTAATTTTTTTATTATGTATGATTTAGTATAGTCAAAAAAATTTCCGGGAATTAAATCAAGAATATCATAGAAAACGTCATCAACTATATGAATTGATCCGCTATTTACGTCTATTACAAAATTAGTATTTTCAAATTTAAATTTATGTATCATAAAAAATGTCGGCTTTCTATCATTAAGAAAGAAGCCGAAAATTCACCTATCTTTTCTTTTTAGTTATTTGCATTCACATTTTTGGTTATTAACGGTATTGTCAACCTTAGAAGCTGTTTGGCAAGAAGCTTGACATTCACCGCAACCACCGGTTAAAACTGTTTTTTTGAGGTCCTTAGTTGTGACTGTTTTAATGTGTTTCATAATTTCACTCCATTTACATAAAAATTTCACTCTATATTCTATCATAACTTTACGGTTTTTCAAATACTTTTATGAAATGTTCTCAAGATATATTGAAAAAGTGAGTAATATGTACCACTAAAAATTTATATATTTATCTAAGTAAGAAAAAGTAAAAAATAAAGTAAGGTCGTTGGAGATGAAAATATGAATTTTAGTCAGATGTCTGTAAGTGAAGTGTTAAAAAAACTTAGTGTTGATTCAAATTTTGGTCTTTCGGACATTGAAGTAAAAAAACGAAGAATGAAGTTCGGGAAAAATGAACTTACACATGAGGAAAATAATGGATTCATGAAAAAGCTTTTAAAACAACTTTCGGACTTTATGGTTGTGACTTTACTTGTTGCAGCTATAGTTTCACTTGTTATTTCGTATATAAAGGGAAGTAATGATTATATAGATGCTTTAATTATTCTTTTTATAGTTATTTTGAACACCGTAATAGGAATACTTCAAGAAAGCAGAGCAGAAAAAGCTATAGACTCTCTTAAAAAGCTTTCTTCTCCGCATGCAAAGGTATTTAGAAATTCTCGTGGTCAAAAGATAAATTCCGAAGATTTAGTCCCAGGAGACATTTTGATACTTAAAACGGGGGATTTTGTTTGCGCAGATGCGAGAATTATAGAATCTGCCGGATTTTTTATTGAAGAGTCTACGATAACAGGAGAATCGTTCAGTATAGAAAAAAATGAACATTCTTGCAATTCAAGCGGATCCATTTCAGATATGAAAAATATGGTTTTTTCTGGGAGCATAGTTACAAGAGGTCATGCAAAAGCAGTTGTTACAAGTACGGGAATGAATACAGAAGTCGGTAAAATTGCATGTCTTATAAACAATGAGAAAAGTTTCAAAACACCACTTAGCAAACGTCTTGAAGCTACAGGTAAAATTTTAGGAATATTCATAATAATCGTTTGTATTGTAGTTTTTGTTTTGGGAATAATTCAAGATGTTGATTTTATGGAAATGTTTATGATTTCAATAAGCTTAGCGGTTGCGGCAATCCCCGAAGGACTTCCTGCAGTGGTAACTATAGTCCTTGCGGGCGGAGTCAGGCAAATGGCTGCCAGAAATACTATAGTAAGAAATTTACCTGCAGTTGAAACATTGGGGCATACAGCGGTTATTTGCTCTGATAAAACAGGAACACTGACAATGAATAAGATGAAAGTCAAAGAAATTTACTCTGTTAAAGGTGAAGAAAATTTAAGAAGTGATTTTTCAAAAAAGATTTTAAGCCTAGGAATGCTTTGCAATAATTCTGTAATGATAGGCTCGGAGGTTAAAGGCGAGCCGACAGAAAATGCACTTTTTTCTGCGGCTATGGAATCAAAAATTGATAAATCCGATTTAAATCGCAGATTCAAAAGAATTTTTGAAATACCTTTTACCTCTTCGAGAAAATTAATGACTACTGTACATAAGGTTAAGAAAGATAAGTATAAAATCATAACTAAAGGTGCGGCAGATGTTGTTATTAAAAAGTGTAGGTGGTATGTAGACAATGGTAAGCTGGTTCCTATAACATGTGATGTACTGAAAAAAATTGAACAAATTACAAATGAAATGTCCTCAAAAGCATTAAGAATAATATCAATCGCATACAAAGATACTCAAATTTTAGAAAAAGAAGAATCTTCTTTAGAAAACGATTTGATTTTTTGTGCGGTCATAGGTATGGAAGACCCTATCAGACCTGAAGCAAAATTGGCAGTACGGGAATGTAAAAAAGCAGGTATAAAACCTGTTATAGTTACGGGAGACCATGCAAAAACCGCTATTGCAATAGGAAAATCCATCGATCTTTTTGATGATGATTCTAAGTTTATAACAGGACCGGAAATTTCTAAAATGACTGATGATGAACTTTATGAAAAAATAGATTCTTACAGCATTTTTGCAAGAGTATCTCCGGAACATAAAGTTAAAATAGTTAAAGCCTTTCAACGCAAGGGATATGTTGTTGCAATGACGGGAGATGGAGTGAATGATGCACCGGCGCTCAAATCCGCAGATATAGGGTGTGCTATGGGAAAATTCGGCACTGATGCCGCAAAATCCGCATCGGATATGGTTATAGCAGATGATAACTTTGCAACAATAGTTGAAGCAGTTAAACAGGGAAGAGGAATGTTTGAGAATATAAAAAAGACTATACATTTTTTGATTTCAACTAACATCGGAGAAGTAATGGTGGTTTTAATTGCTTTTTTAATAAAGGTGCCTACTCCGCTACTTGCTGTTCATCTTTTGTGGATAAACATGGTAACTGATGCTTTTCCGGCACTTGCATTAGGTGTCGACCCAATAGATCCCGACATAATGAAAAGGCCTCCTATTTTCAGTAAAGAAAACTTTTTTTCGGGTACCATGAGGTATAACATTTTAATTGAAGGTTGTTTTATAGCGTCTATCGGATTCCTTTCTTATACTGTCGGAAGAGTGTTTTTTGATTTAAATCCACAAGATCCTATTGTGGGTAGAACTATGGCATTTGCAACCTTAGGACTTAGTCAACTTATGCATGCGTTTAATGTTCAAAGTAAAAAATCGCTTTTTGTTACGGGATTTACAAGCAATATGAAATTGGTTTATTCTATTTTCTTCTGTATTTTTTTACAAATAGCTTCAATAGCCATTCCTTCTTTAAACGGATTTTTCAGAACTACACCTCTCAATTTGTTTGAATGGCTTATAGTTTTTGTTTTAGCCGCATCACCTATTCTTGTTTCTGAGTTAGAAAAACATTTTTGGAATTCAAAGGAAAAACATTTTTAATTCTTCATATTCTATATTTTATTTATTTACATATAAATTTTTACCAAGGGGGATAAAAATATGAAAGTATGGATATTAAATCGAAAAAAATTAATGATTCTTGTAGGTTGTTTAACAATGACTTTTCTAGGTGTTACTACTTTAATGACAGGTGGTCAGATTTTTAAAGCAAGCGAAAGAAAACTACCTATTTATTGTGTAGACAGAGAAGACAAAGTTGTAAGTATTTCCTTTGATGCAGCATGGGGAAATGAGCAAACTCAAACACTTCTTGACATTTTAGCCGAGAAGGCAGTAAAATCTACATTCTTTTTGGTTGGATTTTGGGCGGAAAAATATCCGGAATCAGTTAAAGCTATTGCAGATGCCGGTCATGATGTAGGAAATCATTCGGATACTCATCCTCATTTACCGAAGCTTCCTAAAGAAAAAGTAATTTCTCAAATTGAGGATTGCAATAAAAAAATAGAAGCCGCAGGAGCACCGAGACCTATTCTTTTCAGACCGCCGTACGGTGACTACAATAACTGTGTTGTTGAATCTACAAATGAACTTAAAATGCATTGTATTCAATGGGATGTAGATAGTTTAGATTGGAAAGATCCTACCCCGGATGATATGGTTAAAAGAATAAAATCAAAATTAAAACCCGGATCAATTATTTTAATGCACAACGGAGCTAAAAATACTCCGGAAGCTTTGCCAAAAATTATAGATACAATTAAATCCGAAGGGTATGAAATAATTCCTATTTCTCAAATTATTTATAAAGAAAATTACAGTATGGATTCTACCGGTAAACAAAAAGTCAATAAATAAAAATTTAATTTGTGAAGTAATAAATAATGAATTGAATGAATAAAATTTAATACTATATAAATAGCCAAGGGGAGAGTTGTAAAATGAATTATGACGTCAGTAAAAATGCGTTGTCGGTTAGAGGATTGGTGTTTGAAGGAAATAAGGAAATCCCTGTAGATTTAGATTTTTCCCTTCCTGATTATTGCCCTGATATACAAAGAATTTTAAAATGCCGTGTTTGCCCAAACATAACTTCTAAAAATATTTCCGGTGATCGCTTAAATATTGAAGGAGTTTCTAAAATAAGAGTTATATATGTTGATTCGGAAAATAAAAAGACAAGGTGTTGTGAAAATGCTATTCCTTTTTCTTGTTCAATAGATATAAGATCAACCCCGGAAAATGCATTTGCAGTCACCGCTTTAAAAGTCGATTATGTTAACTGTAGAGCTGTAAGTCCCAGAAAGCTTGACATTCACGGGGCAATTTCAATTTGTGCAAAAATCTATAAAAAAGAAAATCTAGAAATTTCTTCAAATGTAAACGGAAATGATATTCAACAAAAAATATCGGATATGAAATTAAATAGTCTTGCAGGAATAGGTCAGCAGCAATTTTCAATTAGTGAAATAATAGAAACAGAAGAAGGAAAACCTGCTGAATCAATAATAAATTCAGATGTTTATTTAGTTTTAAAAGACTACAAAAATATGGCAGGAAAAACAGTTATCAAAGGTGAAGCCATACTAAAAATTCTCTATATAAGCAATATATCTTCGGGTGAAACAGAAGCTTTAAATTGCTCTATACCTATAAGCCAAATAATAGACGTCCCTGGAATCACCGAAGAATCAAGATGTATAATTGACGGAGCGGTTCTTAGTCATGATGAACAAGTTTGTACCGAAAATGATGATAATCCGGGATATATATCAAGCGAAATAAAGATATCCGCAATGGTAATGGCTTATAGCGACAAAGATATTTCTGTAGTTTCAGATGTTTATTCAACAGATTACAATCTTGAAGTTTCCAAGCATCCTTTGAAATTAAATTATCTTATAGATATTTTCAAAGAAAATTTGAATCATAAAGATAATATAAATTTATCGGATATGAATATTTCGAAAATTATAGATTCTTGGAGCGACAACTGCAATGTAAATACTACCGAAGAAAATGGAAAGCTTGTTTTTAAATTTAAAGTCACTATAGGTGTTTTAGCTCTTGACAATGAAGGCATCCCTATATTTATAGAAAGAATTTTTGAATTTAATCATTCTAAATCATATGAAAATTTTTCAGGCTGTTTGGAATGTGAAAGCGAAATAATTCCTTTGGCGGTTAACTGTAGCATTTCGAGTTCAAACAGTATTGAAATGAATTTTGAATTTGAGTTTTCTGGTGAAGTATATTCATGCCAAAAATGCAATATGGTTAAAGATGTTACTGCGGATGAATCCAAAGCTATAGAAAAAGACAGTGCATGTTTGACTGTTTATTATGCTTCAAAAGATGAAAATATTTGGGATATTGCAAGAAATTATCATACATCGGCAAGTATGGTTAAAGAAGAAAATGATCTTTCAGAAGACAAAATAAAAAGCGATTGCATGCTTTTAATTCCTATGAAATAAATTTTTGAGTCTTGATTTTATAATAAAAACAATATTTTTCAGGAGGAGCAAAAGTGGAAGAACGTAACATATATAAAGATATTTCGCAAAGAACCGGAGGGGATATTTACATTGGGGTAGTCGGACCGGTTCGTACAGGAAAATCCACGTTTATAAAAAAGTTTATGGATACTTTGGTTATTCCAAATATTTCAGATGATGTTCAAAAAGAAAGAGCCATTGACGAACTTCCGCAATCTGCTGCAGGAAGAACAATCATGACTACCGAGCCTAAATTTATTCCCGAAGATGCGGTTGAAGTTAATATTGATAATGCTGCAAGCTTTAAAGCTAGAATGATTGATTGTGTTGGGTATATAGTTCCAAGTGCTCTCGGCTATATAGAAGATGATCAACCAAGAATGGTCATGACTCCGTGGTATGAAGAGGAAATACCTTTTAATATGGCAGCAGAAATAGGAACGAAAAAAGTTATAACCGATCATTCTACAATCGGCCTTGTAATCACAACTGACGGAAGCATCAGTGATATAGACAGAAGTGAATATGAAGAGGCTGAAGAAAGAGTTGTTAATGAACTTAAAGAAATAAATAAACCTTTTATAATTTTACTTAACAGTACTTATCCTTACAGTGATCAAGTAAAAGAGCTTTCAAATAAACTTTCTACCAAGTACGGTGTTCCTGTAGTGCCTGTTAATTGTAGCGAAATGGATGAAAATGAAATAAAAAGAATTTTAGCGGAGCTACTTTTTGAGTTCCCTATTAAAGAAATTAAAATAGATATGCCAAAATGGCTTAGTCCTCTTGAAAAAGATCATTGGCTTAGAAATTCGGTTTATTCATGTATAAAAAATACAGCAAAAGATATTTCCAAAATAAGTCAAATTCAAGAAATGGTAGATAATATGCTTGAATGTGAATATATAGATTCTGCAGCAGTATCTTCGGTTGACCTCGGAAAGGGAATTATAAGAATTAATGTTGCTTTGAATCCATCACTGTTTTTTAAAGTTTTGGGCGAAAAAACGGGAATAATCGTTAAAGATGAAACTTCGCTTATGCAGTGCATGATGGATCTTTCTAAAACAAAACAAAAATACGAAAGAATTGCTGAAGCATATGAGGAAGTAGATCAAAGTGGTTATGGAATAGTTATGCCGACAATGCAGGAACTTCATCTTGACGAGCCGGAAATAATAAAACAAAACGGAAAGTACGGTATACGTTTAAAAGCATCTGCTCCTTCAGTACATATGATGAAGACAACAATAGAAACCGAGGTTACACCTATAGTTGGTTCAGAACAGCAATCGGAAGAGCTAGTTAGTTATTTACTTCGTGAATTTGAAGAAAATCCTTCTAAAATTTGGGAATCAAATATTTTTGGGAAATCACTTCATGAGTTGGTTAATGAGGGTCTTCACAATAAACTTTATAGAATGCCTCCGGAAGCAAGAGACAAAATTAAAGAAACTATAGAAAAAGTAATTAATGAAGGATGTAACGGCTTAGTGTGCATAATATTATAAAAAAATCAGCTCTCTCATAAGTTGAGAGAGCTTTTAGTTTGTGCATAGTTATTGACTTATAGCATCGTCTATAGGTTTAAGTTCTTTAAGTTTTGTTTCTTCGGTTTTGATTTCTTCAATTTGACTGAAGTAAAAATGGATACAACTATGCATTCCTATTGCAAGAGAAAAGCTTGTGTCAGATACGATTGCACGTAAAATTTTATTTAAGCCTTCTTCTGCAAACATGGGTACCCCTGATTTTATATCTTTACCTTTATAGTTTAACATAAGTTTTTCGAGATTGGTATTAATATAGTCGGCTTTTTGATTAGATTTAACTACTTTGTCTAAAAGACTAAGATATTTCTTTGCAGCTAACTGAGCATTTTTATTTTTTGATTTCTTAACGGTAGCGGCATACTTTTTTAGATAGTGTTTTAATTCCTTACATACTGATTCCGATTTAGGAATGATAGTCTTGAAATAGTTTTCATTATTAATAGAGTATACTTTTCTTGTTGCAATTTTCATTTCCTCTTTAGCAATTTTTACTTTGGGCTCTAAATTCTTTAATTTATCTTTATCACTATACTTTTTAAAAATTTGATCTCCTTCTTTGCTAAGAGCCAAAGCTTTTTCTAAATGCGCTATTATTAATTTAGCATAGAAATTTGATTTAGAGAAAAAACTATCTTTCGATCTTTCTTTTAAGACATTGCTTTTTAAACAGTCTATTATGCCTTTTTTGCTGTCAATGTTAAATCTTATAGTTGATGTTTTTTTAGAAGAGCGATAGCCCTCTAAAAGCTTTTTGTAAAGTGAATGTATATCCTTTAGTTTTTGGCTTTTAGACATTTTTTTTGCTATAAGATTCTTTTCATTGACTGTTTTTGCGAGTAATTCTTCTCTTTTTGCTAATACCTCTTTTCCATTTGAAGTATGTTCATTTTCAGACTCTTTAAACTCTTCATCATCATCTTCTTCGGATTCAATTGTTTCGGTTTCAGAAGTAAAGTTGTTTTCAATTTCTTTAAACTCTTCATCATCATCATCTTCTTCTTCGTATTCTTTTTGACTATGTTTTTCTTTTGTGGCATCTGCTGCTCTTATTCTTTCAAGTTCTTGTAATTCTGTTCTATTTCTCAATAAACTTTTATAGTTAGTTGATTTTAAAATTTTATAGTAAAGTTCCAAGAACATTTGTGATGCGAAATCTTCCTCGTCAATAGAACTGAGATTGCGAGATTGAGCATTAGCTTTTAATTTTTCTAAAAAGTCATTATAAATTTTTTCATATGTTTCTTCATTTAATCTACTCATAAAAGAGCATGAAATTATTTCAGAAAGAAATCTAAGACCGTAGTTCATGAAATCAAGAGATTCTAAGCATGCATCTGTATCTAAAATTGCATTTGTAGTTTTCTCTGGTAGTTTCTCTACCGTTGATGGATTTTTAGACAAATTGGCCTTGTATGCCATATTTGACAATTCTTTCAGTTCTTTAAGTTTCTTTTTAATAAAATGTTCAGTAGGCTTATTTCTACCAAAAATAAATTTATTGTGTGCAGTATCGTATTTTTTAATAATATTTCTGTACTCATTAGAAACTGATTTCAAACCTTCCGCAAGCACATTATTACTCTCTTCAAGATATTTAGTGGAACTACTGGAGTCGTAATATAAATTATTCCAATAAGTTTCATCTTCACGGCTGTTTTGTTTTTTTTCATTTACTGAAGGGTTTATGTCTTGAATTTTTGATTTAAAACGATTTATAGATTTAATGAGGTATTCCATACTTTTTCCATTTACCAATTCACGGTCTTCGTATTGAATACCCTTTTCATAAAGACTACATAGTTTGTCAATGTTATCTTTATCATTTTTATAGCTTTGTTCAAGTTTTTCTATTATGCTTTGGTTTTCCTCGCAATATTCTTTCCATTCATTATAAATTTTATTGAAGTTATCCACTATGTTATCTCTAGATGTATTATTATTAAACATTTTATTAATCTCCTTTATAAATTCTTTGACTTTATCTGAGCTATAATTGCATTTTCCCCACTTGTTTATTTCTTGTTTTTCTTCTTCTGTGAGTAGTTTTAATTTTTCATTATTATCGTCAATCTTTTTAATATAGATTATAGCATTTTTAAGGTCTTCTAGATCTGTATAGTATTTTTCTACAAATTTTTTATCAATTTGTTTTATTTTATCAATAACATGAATAAATTTACTGTTAGTTAATAATGACCCTATAAACTCAGATACTGCAACTGTTGTATTTTGGTCTATTATTTCATTTATTTCTCTAATATTATTATCAATTGTTATTTTAGTATCGTCATTGCATTTTTTACGTTCTTCATATATTCTTTCAATGTAATATTGCATTTTTTCTAAACCAAGTTTAGAAATCATTTCATCGGTTAAAATGCTGCTAAGGTTACCACTTCCCCATGCCCATCCCCACCAAGAGGATTCCCATGGATTTTTTACATTTTGGAGGAGCTCTTTTTCGTTTATTTCAGCATTTGTATCAGAGCCTTTATATGCTATTTTTAAATTATCTAATCCTATAGTTTTATCGATTGTGAAAAAATAAGAAATTTTATTCATGAATCTGTGCATTAATTCTTTTGAAATATCATTTATAATTATCCTTCTAGAATCTACTATATTTTTACACTTATTGTAATCCTTTACTGCCTTGTCGTAATTATTTCCAAATATGTCTTCGTATTTTACCAATAATAACCACCTCTCTTAAGAAGTTTGAAAGTATTATAGTGCAAGCATACACAATAGTCAAGGGGTATAAGCAAAAAAATATAATTTTTACACAAATTTTAATAGAAAA